>NZ_JBXAKS010000003.1:0-649028 GCF_058798675.1 Janthinobacterium sp. GW822-FHT07H10 | reverse complement strand
TTTACGCCCAGTAATTCCGATTAACGCTTGCACCCTACGTATTACCGCGGCTGCTGGCACGTAGTTAGCCGGTGCTTATTCTTCAGGTACCGTCATTAGCAAGAGATATTAGCTCTCACCGTTTCTTCCCTGACAAAAGAGCTTTACAACCCGAAGGCCTTCTTCACTCACGCGGCATTGCTGGATCAGGCTTTCGCCCATTGTCCAAAATTCCCCACTGCTGCCTCCCGTAGGAGTCTGGACCGTGTCTCAGTTCCAGTGTGGCTGGTCGTCCTCTCAGACCAGCTACTGATCGATGCCTTGGTAGGCTTTTACCCTACCAACTAGCTAATCAGATATCGGCCGCTCCACGAGCATGAGGTCTTGCGATCCCCCACTTTCATCCTTAGATCGTATGCGGTATTAGCGTAACTTTCGCTACGTTATCCCCCACTCTAGGGTACGTTCCGATATATTACTCACCCGTTCGCCACTCGCCACCAGAGCAAGCTCCGTGCTGCCGTTCGACTTGCATGTGTAAGGCATGCCGCCAGCGTTCAATCTGAGCCAGGATCAAACTCTTCAGTTTAATCTCTGTTACTTTGCCATTTTATTGGCACCGTCTTGCGACGGGTCGCTCACTCAAAAAACTGACAGGCTACTTCCGAAGAAGTATCCTATTTCATTATTTCTTGTGAACATTTGATATTTTAAGTATTACGCCAATCCGAAGATCGACGCTGCACTACATCAAATGCCCACACTTATCGACTGTTAATTGTTAAAGAACTGTATTCGGTTACTGCTTTCGCGCTATCGACAAAGCGTTGTGTTTGTCAGCTGCGAAGAAGGAAGAGTATGAAGCATTTCGCTATCCGTCAACTCCTTCTTTTTACTACCCAGCCCCGGAAGGCCGTCCCTTTTGTGCCGCAAACTAGTGCGTCTCATTGGGGAGGCGAACTATAGCAAAGCGCCCCTGTAGAAGCAAGGCTTTTCCGGGGTATTTGCGGCCAGCTGCTACAATTTCGCCCCCTCAGCGCAAATCCGCGTCCATCCATAGAAGATTCACCATGAAACAACAAGCTCAAGGATCAGGCCTGACCCTGAAACGAGCTGGCTTTACCACTGGCTTCGGCGTACTCGCCGCCACCCTCGGTTCCGCAGTCGGTCTCGGCAATATCTGGAAATTCCCCTATTTGACGGGCGCCAATGGCGGCGCCGGCTTCCTGCTCATTTATTTACTCGCCACCTTGTTAGTGGGATTGCCCGTGATGATCGCGGAAATCACCCTGGGACGCCGGGCCAAGGTCAATCCGATTTCCACCATGGAACAGCTGGCGCCCAAGGGCAAGCCCTGGTGGCTGGTCGGCCTCATCGGCATGGTGGCCGCCTTCCTGATCGTCGCGTTCTATTCGGAAGTCGTGGGCTGGGTGTTTGCCTATATCGTCAAGGCCATCGATGGCTCCATCCTCAGCAGCGACAAGCTGGTGACGGAAGCGGCCTTCGCTTCGCTGATCAGCAATCCATTGCAATCGCTGCTGTGGCAATGGGGCGTGCTGTTGTTTATCGGTGGCATCCTGATGCTGGGCGTAACCAAAGGCATCGAAGCGATCGCCAAGAAGCTGATGCCGCTGCTGTTCCTGCTGCTGTTGCTGCTCTGCGCAGTCAGCCTGTCGCTCGATAAAGCCGGCGAAGGCCTGGCCTTTCTGTTCCGTCCTGATTTTTCCAAGCTGACGGCCTCCGTCGTACTGACGGCCATGGGCCTGGCCTTCTTTAAGTTGTCCGTCGGCATGGGTACGATGATGACCTACGGCAGTTATTTCCGCGATGACCAGAATATCCCCGTCACCACCTTGCGCGTGATGGCGGCCGACCTCGGTGTATCGATGCTGGCTGGCATCGCCATCTTCCCCGCCGTGTTCACGTTTGGTTTTGCCCCCAGCGCAGGACCGTCGCTGGTGTTCATCACGATCCCGGCCGTGTTTTCGCAAATCCCCATGGGGCAAGTCCTGATGGTGGTGTTTTTCATCCTGGCCGCCGTGGCCGCCACGGGGGCGATGCTGTCGCTGATGGAAGTGCCAGTGGTGATTTTCCATGAGCGTTTCGGCTGGACGCGTACCAAGGCCACCATCGTGACCATGCTGCTGCTGGCCGTGCTCGGCTCCGTGTGCGCCTTGAGTAACAGCACGCTGGCGGATTTCAAGCTGTTTCACTTGAATATGTTTGATCTGTTCGACTTTGTCTCGTCAAATATCTTCCTGCCCGTGGGCGGCATCGCCATCGCCTTGTTTACAGGCTGGGCCTGGGGCAAGCAGAACTTCATTGAGGCGATCGGCAATCACGGCCAGTTGCAAAATAAAACCCTGGCGCATGTGCTGCTGTTCCTGCTGCGCTTTGTCTCGCCCGTGCTGATCCTGATCGTGATGCTGAAGGGATTAAAGGTCTTTTAATCAGAGCACCCGGGTGTAGGTCTGGCGCACCAGCACCCGGTCACCGCAATCGAAATGCCACCATTCGCTGTTGATGCCGAAAAAGCCCGCCTGGAACATGGCGTTGCGCAACAGGCGGCGATGTTCCACGTGCTCCTCCGTAATTTCCCCCTGTTCCAGCAAGGCCAGCTCCAGTGCCGGGTGCGAGCGCTCACTCAGATCGTCAAACCCCGTCCCCATATCGAGTTCCTGGCCGTCCGGTCCGACGATGGTGAGGTCGAGCGCCATACCGAACGAGTGGATCGAGCCGCGCGACGGTTCGGCGATATAGCCGAGCAGCTCCGTTCCCTGCAACGCATCCCACAATTGTTGCTGTACCCGTTGCGGGCGCAGGGCATCAAGCACCAGCAGATGATGGTCAGGCCGCCGCTCGGCCAGCCAGGCCACGGCTTTTTCCAGGGCGGCGGCGGCGTCGCGGTGCAACCAGGCACAATCGATGGGGCTGTATAAATCGCGGCCGACGAAATTGTCGGGCGTGGCATAACGCAAATCGACGGCAATGCCGGCGATGCTGCTCAGGTGGCGAAATTGCGGATCGCTGCCCACCTCTTCCAATTGCAAACTTGCAACAGACATCAGACTCCTCTTTCCAGGCAGTTACGCGCGGCCACGCCGATGCTGTCGGCCAGGCGCCGCGCGCCATGCGACAGCGGCGAGTGGCTCGCCGTCAATAAATACAGTTGTATGGGGATGGCTGGCGCCCAGGGCCGGCGCTGCAGCCGTTCGGGCGAACCGGACGCTGCCGTAAACGGGTCAACCACCGCCATGCCGGCACCCGCTTCCACCAGGGAACGGGCGATTTGATAGGTCTGCACCACCGTGGAAAAGACGGGGTGGATATCCTGCGCCTCGCACGCGGCGACCACCAGTTCGCCCAGCGGATCGTTGTCGGCATGGCCGATCAGCTCGCCGCTGAGGCCATGCGCCGTCAGCGGCGTGCCGCAATCGGCCGCATGCCAGGTGCCGGCGGAAGCGATGACCGTCATGACGCCGTGCGCGAGCGGTTCGGCCACGATGCCCGGATGGCGCGGGTCTTGCAACGATACGGCCAGGTCCGCCTCACCCAGGCGCAGGGTATTGACGATCTCGCCCGTGTGGTGGGTGGCCAGCTGGCAACGCGTGTGGGGAAAGTCCCGCCGCCACTCGGTCATGGCGAACGGCAAGACACTGATGGCGATCGTCGGCGTGGACACCAGGCGGATGGTTTCCACCGCATGGCCCTTCAGGCTGGCCGCCAGGCGGCGGATGCCCAATAAATCACGGTTGAGCTTTTCCGTCTCGACAAACAAGCGGTGCGCCTCGGGCTTCGGGTACAGCTTGCCCCGCACGCGCTCGAACAGCGGCATGCCCAGTTGCAACTCGCAATGCTGCAAGACCTTGGTCACGGCCGGTTGCGAGATATGCAGCACCTGGGCGGCGCCGCTGATGGTGCCAACTTGCATGATGGCGTGAAACACTTCGATATGACGCAGCCGCATGAGCTATTCCTTTACCGTGCTTTGACCGTCGAGGCCGTAAGAGTTCAGCATATAAGAAAAAGTCATGGGCTGGAACGGCCGTGCTACTTTGCTACAACAGCGGGTGCCGGCGTCGTCAGCACTTCCAGCAGGGCCGCCGTTTCGCCATCCGGCGTGCCATCGAACAACTTATTGCGGTATTTCATCTGGAAGGCGATCAGCACATTGCGCGTCGCTTCGTCGAACACGCCCGTGTTTGGCGTCGCATAGCCATGCTGGGCCAGCTTTTTCTGGAACCAGACGGCATCCGGCACTTGCTGATCAAAAATGATGCGCTGCGCGGCCACGCGGTTGGCGTCGGGCCAGACGATCAGGCCCGCATCGGCCAGTTGGCGCCATGGGAACAGCGGACCCGGGTCCTGCTTGCGCTGCGGCGCGATCTCGTTGTGGCCCAGGATGTTTTCCGGTGCAATGTTGTAGCGCGCCTGTATATCCTTCAGCAACGGGATCAGCTCGTCGATCTGCGCCTGCGGGAATGGATACCAGAGGCGGCCTTCCGGCGTGTCCTTGTAGCCAGGGTTGACGATCTCGATGCCGATCGAGCTGACATTCAACTGTGTATACGTCTTCCAGTTACTCACACCGGCGTGATTGGCCTGGCGCGATTCGTCGACCAGCACGTAAAACTTCGGCTTGTCCGTATCGGTCAGCAAATAATGGCTGCTGACCACTTGTTCCGTGAGGATCTTGATCGAACGGGGCAGGTCGCTGACCGTGTAATGGATGACGATGAATTTCACGCGCGGGCTCTGGCTGCGCGCGTTCAAGCTATGGTCGAGGTGCGGCGCGGGCGTGGTACACGCGGAGAGCAGGGCCACCAGCATGGCGAGGGCGATTTTTTTCATGAAAGATCCGTGATCGGGTTAATAAAATGTTCAGTCTTTGCCGGCCGCCAGGCTGGCCGCCTGCCTGGCCGCTGCGTCATGCGGACGGGCAATTCTTTGTTCCATCTGCAACGATACCGGCAATGCGGCGCGCATGGCTGCCGCCATCGCCGGGTGCAACTGCGCCGCGCGGCCCGCCAGCACCACGGGACGCGGACCATGGCGCGCCACCAGGGCCAGGGCCAGGCGCGCCAATTCCTGCCCCGCGCGCTGCAAGATGTCCAGCGCCAGCGGGTCGTTTTCGGCACTGGCGGCGACGGCCAGCGCCAGCCGGCCGATGGTACCCCGATCCTGGCCATACATGAAGGCGCGCGACAGCGACCAGTCGCTGCCGCCCACATGCGCAAACACGGCCTCGGCCATGGGCGATGCCTGCCAGCTGCCGGGCGCCTCGTCTTCGCGGCGCCAGATCTGGCGCAAGGCTTCGCGGGCGATCCAGTAACCGCCGCCGCCATCGTCGAGCAGCACGCCGCGCCCGCCCGCGCGGTGAAACACGCCATCCGTATCGATCCAGGCAGCAATCGACCCCGTGCCCGCGTAGACCAGGTAACCCTGGCCCGGCGCAAAACTGTCGCGATATGCGATTTCAATATCATTGCACAAGCGGATGTCCGTAACGTCGAGCGCCAGCAAACCGGCCAGCGCTTGCGCCAGCACAACATCGTCGCCGCCAAAGCCCGTCAATCCGGCCACCACGGCGCGCGGCTGGCCGACAGCCAGCACGGCCTGGCACAATTGCGCAAATGTGGCGTGCACGGCCGCGCGGCCCGCATCGCTGCTCATTTGCAAGGCAGACAAGCCGTCCACGGCGCCGTCGGCCACGATGGCGCCGTCCGCGCCGGCCAGGGCCCAGCGCGTCTGCGTGCCGCCCGCGTCGATGCCCAGGCCGAGCACGGCAGCGCCATTATTGACTGTAGGGAAGGAAATCATGGCATGAGTGTAAAGCCAAGCGCATCCGGCAGGCATGAAAGCTTGCGCATGTTTCATGCCTGCAGGTTATGGACTGCCGGTGACGCGGAAAAAGCTACTTGGCAGGGGTCGTAAACGGGGCGCGCACGGTGACGCGCGCGCTTTCATTGCCGAGGCGGTCCACGGCGCTGACCACCACCGCATTGACTTTACCGATGGCATCGTCAACCAGGGTCAGCTCGCCTTGCACGCCCGTGACCACGGTAAAGCGCCAGTCTTCGCCGTAACGGGCCCAGACCGCATACTGGGCCACGGGCTTGCCGCCGCCTGCCGTCAATTTGATGTTCAGGCTGGTGGAATCGCGGCGCAAGGCCAGCAGCGGCGTGCCGGGCGCTTCCTTGCCCAGCCATGGCGTGGCGGGAACCAGAGCCGGACTTTGATACACGGTGGCCTTGAGTTGCTCGCTGACACCCTTGCGGTTCTGCATCAATGGCACCATGCTGAAATGCACTTGCCCGTTCGCGCCGGGGCGCGTGCGCGTCACTTCGACCTGCTTGATGATCTCTTGCGGCGTGAAGGACTTGGCGGAATTGTCGATGCGACTCGTATACAAGCCCGGCCACACATGGCGGCCATACGGATTTTGCGCCAGCCAGTAGTCGAGCAGCACGCCAAACGCCTGCGGCGCCTGCGCCACGGGCCAGTACAGCTGCGGCGACAGGTAGTCGAGCCAGCCCTTGGCCAGCCACAGTTCCGCATCCGCATACAATTTGTCGTACTGGCTGAAGCCGACGATGCCGGCAGGGCGGCGGTCCGGACGGCCGATGCCGAACGGGCTGATGCCGAAGCGCACCCAGCTCTTTTCGCGGTGGATGCCTGTGTATAACGCCTCGATCAGCTGGTTGACGTTCTGGCGGCGCCAGGAAGGGCGGTCCAGCTGGCCGCCGGCCAGCAGATATTGCTGCCAGGAAGGCTCATCGGGAAACGGCAGTTCGCGCTTGGCGCCGCCATTGCCCGCGTCCAGCGCGGCCGTTTCGGCGCCGGCGCCGGCGCCTGGCGCGTCGATCGGATACGGATAAAAGTAATCGTCGATGTGCACGCCATCGATATCGTAGCGGCGCACCACGTCCAGCACCACGTCCGTCGTGTGCTTCGAAGCGGCGGCGTCACCCGGGTCCATCCACAGGTAGCGGCCGTATTGCTTGACGGACGCCGGATTGGTCGAGGCAAAACTGTCGCGCGCCAGCGGCGATTTGGCCGTCGCGTGACGGGCCCGGTAGGGATTGAACCAAGCATGCAATTCCAGTCCGCGCGCATGCGCCTGCGCCACCCAGAAGGCCAGCGGGTCATACAGGGGCAATGGTGGCTGGCCTTGCTTGCCAGTCAGGTATTCCGACCATGGCTCCAGCTGCGACGGGTAAATCGTGTCGGCGCTGGGGCGTACCTGCAGCACAATCGCGTTCAAATTCAAGGACTTGGCACGATCGAGGATAGCGATGGCCTCGGCTTGCTGCTTGGCCACCGGCAAATTGTTGCGGCTGGGCCAGTCGATATTGGCGACCGTCGAGACCCAGGCGGCGCGAAATTCGCGCGGCGCCGGCGGCGGCACTTCGCCCGTGATGTGCTGCACGGGCGGCACGGCGGGCAAGCCCGCTTCGCCCGGCGTCACTGCGGATGGCATCCTGGTGCTGGTACAACTGCTGAGCAAAGTGGCGGCGGCCAGCGCGGCCAGCACGCCGGCCGTGACGCCCAGGCGTTTTTTCAAAGTAGACAACAAAACAATTCCTTGCAGTGGTGGAGCGCAGGTCTATCGGTGCGGGCATTTTACTGTGCGCCCGCATTCCCTGCGGGCGCGCACGATAAAAGAATCAGGCGGGCGCCTTCTTGCCGAATTCGGGATCGATCTTGACCAGCGCGGCCATGATGAAGGCGGGAATGGTGGCGATGCAGACCCAGATGAAGAAGTGCTGGTAGCCCAACATTTGCTGTATCCAGCCGCTGGCCATGCCCGGCAACATCATGCCCAGGGCCATGAAGCCCGTGCAGATGGCGTAATGGGCCGTTTTATGCGCGCCATCGGAAACCATGATCATGTACAGCATGTACGACGCGAAGCCGAAGCCATAACCAAATTGCTCCAGCGCAATGCCTCCGGCGATCAGGTATATATTGCTGGGCATGGCCGTAGCCAGGTAAACGAAGACCAGGTCGGGCAAGTGGACGGACAGCACCATGATCCACAGGCAGCGTTTCAAGCCGAAGCGGGAAATGATGTAGCCGCCCAGCAAGCCGCCGAGGGTCAGGGCAATCACGCCGATGGTGCCGTAGACGAGACCAACCTGTTCCGTGCTGAGACCCAGGCCGCCCTTGGCGACGGGGTCGAGCAGGAAGGGCGCGGCCAGTTTGAGCAATTGCGCTTCGCCGAGGCGGAACAGCAGCAAAAAGCCGAGGATGACGAGGATATCCTTCTTCTTGAAGAAGGCGGCAAAGGTGGCGACGAATTCTTGCAACGGAGAAACACCCGCTGCCTGGATGCTGGGCCGGTCATCCTTGGGCTTGGGCAAGATGAAATAGTGGTACAGGAAGAGGGCGATGAACAGGCCCGCCAGGATGGCAAACACGACGGACCAGGCCAGCTGCACATTGCCCGTCGCATGCGTCAGGTAGCCGGCCAGGTACACGAGGCCGCCCTGGCCGGCGATCATGGCCAGACGGTAAAACGTGCTGCGCACGCCGACGAAGGCCGCCTGCTGGTGCTGTTCCAGGCCCAGCATATAAAAGCCGTCGGCGGCGATATCATGCGTGGCGGAACTAAAGGCCATCAGCCAGAAAATGGCTAGGCTGATCTGGAAGAAGTGCGGCAAGGACGTCGTCAGGGCCACCAGCGCCAGCGCGGCGCCGATCACCAGTTGCAGGCCGACGATCCAGAAGCGCTTGGTGCGGTACATGTCGATGAAGGGCGACCACAGCGGCTTGATGACCCACGGCAAGTACAACCAACTGGTATACAGCGCGATATCGGTATTCGAGAAACCGTAGTTCTTGTACATGATCACGGACAGTGTCATGACCACCACGTAGGGAATGCCCTGGCCGAAATACAGGGAGGGGATCCACAGCCACGGGTTTTTCGCGCGCGCCGGGGCGGTTTGTTTCACAAGCTCCATACATCCTTCATCGTCTGCCAGACAGAAGAATGCCGCGCCATCGGATCAAGCCGCCAGTGCCGCCCGCACACTGCCGTTCGCGCCGGCCAACAATGCCTGTGCCTGGTTTGTATTAATTTTTTTGATCAAGGCAACAATCGCCACCTTGACGTGAAATTGGCACTGCTCCAGCACCATCCTGGCCTGCACCTCGCTGGCGCCCGTGGCATGCATGGTCAGGCGCACGGCCCGCCAGATCAGCTTGGCGTTGGTCGGCTTCAAGTCTACCATCAAGTTTCCATAAGTTTTATGCAAACCCACCATCAGGGCGCTGGAAATCGTGTTCAGGGTGATTTTTTGCGCCGTGCCCGCTTTCAGGCGCGTGCTGCCGGAAATGACTTCCGTGCCCGTGTCGAGCACGATGCCGTAGGCGGCCTCGCGCGCCACGGGCGCATCCACGTTGTTGACAATGCCGATGGTCAAGGCACCCGCCTTGCGCGCGGCCAGCAAGGCGCCCAGCACATAGGGCGTGGCGCCGGAAGCGGCCAGCAACAGCACGACATCGTTTTCTTGCGGCAGCAAGGCCAGCAAGTCCGCCTCGCCTTGCGATAAATCATCTTCCGCCCCTTCGACGGCCGTAAACATGGCGCCCGCGCCGCCAGCCAGGATGGCGACGGCCCGTTCCGGCGGCCAGGAAAAGGTGGGATTCAGTTCCACGCTATCGAGCACGCCCAAGCGGCCCGAGGTGCCCGCGCCCACATACAGCAGGCGTCCGCCGCCGGCGATGCGGGGCAGGGCGGCCGTGATGGCTGCCGTGATCTGCGGCGACGCCAGCCGCACGGCTTCGACGGCCCAGAACTGGTCATCGACCAGCGCCGCCACCAGCTGTTCCACCGGATACAGGTCCAGGTCCGGATGCCGCCGGCTCGGGGTTTCAGTTTTCAACATGATTTCAGAACATGGTTGAAGGTGAAACCAGTTTAATACCAACCAGCACGGCCAGCCATGAAAGGATGGCGGGCGGGCATAACGGGAGTTTATGGCTAGTGCCGCTGCGGCCGTTCGCCGCCCATTCCCCGGTGCGCAAGGTGCTGGCAACGATGTTGACCGCAGTGCCGGCAAACCAGTCGGCTCACGGCAAGCTCATCGGGCTGTGTCGCTCGAAATACGACGAACCACTGCCGCCGCCCGCAGCGCAAGTCACTGTTGCGAAATAAATAATCATAATTATTAATTCAGGGGCCCAGGGCCAAGTTTTGGCCCCGTTTGTGTCTATACTTCGGTTCGACGCCATAATCAACGACACGCCCCATGATCGCTCGCCAATTGCTGTTCTTGTTTAGCGCCCTGGGCGCCATCAACGGAATTTTCCTGGCCGTCTATTTTTTCAGCCGCCGGCCCCGCTGCCTCGCCGACTGCATGCTGGGTGCCTTGCTGCTGGCCGTCGGGGTGCGCACCGCCAAGTCCGCCTTCCTCTTCTTCAACCCGGCGATCGCCCTCGAATTCCGCCAGCTGGGCCTGTCGGCCTGCCTGCTGATCGGTCCCTTGACCTATCTCTATGTACGCGCTTTCATCGCCGGGCTCGCGCAACTGCCTGCTGGACAACAATGGCGTTGGCATCTGGGCTTGTCCTTCCTGCTGATCGGCATAGGCGTCGCCTTTCCGTATACCGCGTATCGTGCTGCGTGGAACCTGTCGAGTCATGCCATCCATGTGTTCTGGCTAGGCTACCTGCTGGCGACCGCCAGGTTGCTCTGGCAAACCCGCCAGGTATGGTCGAACGACGGACACCGGATGGCGGCCAGCACCGTGCTCCCGCTCAGCGTCTATGCAGGCAGTTGCGTCATGCTGGTGGCGTACGCGAGCACGCCGTTCACGTCCTATATTGTCGGCGCCTTGTCGTTCACCTTCTCGCTGCATGTGGCGGTCATGGTCTTTCTGCTGAGAAAGGAAAGCCTGACGCCATCCGAGCCCAGGCAGAAGTACCGGAATAACCGCCTGGCGCACGAAGATACGCTTGCCGTGCTCGCTGCGCTGGAACAACTGATGACCGAACAGAAATCCTATCTGAATCCGAATCTGACCCTGGCCCAACTCGCCAAGCGGGCGGGATGCACGCAGGCGCAGGTGTCGCAGGTACTGAATGACAAGCTGGGCAAGAGCTTCACTACCTACGTCAACGAATACCGTATCGCCGAAGCGAAACAGGTATTGAGCGACGAGCCGCAATTGAACATGGATATCGTTGCCGAGCGCTGCGGGTTCAATTCCAGCTCCACCTTCTACTCGACCTTCAAGAAAGTGGCTGGGCAGACTCCTGCCAGCTTCCGGGCCCAATCCAGCCAGGCGGCCAGGGCCATGTCCGCGTAAAACCTCTCCGGAATCGCCATTCCGGAGTCTGAAATCATGTTTGGCGACATCAATTCCCCTGTATTTCGATAACTTATCGAGCACCAGCGATCAGCATCGGTCGTTGCTCCGATAAACGTAGTTCTTTATTCAGGGTAAAGCCATGATTCAGTTTTTATTGCGGACGGTATTCGCCTGTTGCTTGTTAAGCATCACCGCCGCCGGCACCGCCGCAACCGCAGACCAGGACGAAAATGCCATCCGGGAGACCGTGCGCCTGTATCTGCATGGCACCAGCTACAACGTGCAGAGCGAGATCAACCAGGCCTTCCTCGCAACCTCCCGCCTTTACCTGGACGGTAAAAACGATGTGGAATGGGAGTTGAGCGGTCCGGAATACGCCAAACTCTTTTCCCAAGAGAAAATAGGGCAATTCAATGGGCGCCACGGGCGACTGATCAAGGTCGATGTGAGCGGCAAGGTGGCCAGCGCCAAGGCCGAGATCCACATTCCCCAGCAAGGGGTCCGCTATGTCGATGTGTTTCTTTTGAAAAAGATCGCCGGCAACTGGAAGATCATCAGCAAGTCGGCCCATCGCGAGCCAGCTGCCCCGCGCCAGGCACGCAAGGTGCTGCTGGTGGTGTCGAATGTGCATCAATATCCCGGTACAAAGGTTAATGCAGGCAATAATTTTCCCGAGCTGGCCTATACCTATGATGCATTTCGCAAAGCAGGGTATGCCGTCGACTTCGTCAGTCCCGAGGGGGGCGCCATTCCCCTGGAAATGATCGTCACATCGGACGAGCTGCTCAAGAAGCATCTGTACGACAGTGATTTCATGTGGGCACTGGCCCATACCAAGCCCGTCTCCGAAGTCAGGGCAGACGAGTATGCAGGCATGGCTTTCGTCGGCGGCGGCGCGGCCATCGTCGGCATCCCGGAAAACCAGGCGCTCCAGGACATCGCCTTGCGTATCTACGAACAACAGGGTGGGGTGATCGCGGCCATCTGCCATGGCACCGAGGGCATCAAGAACCTGAAGCTACGTGACGGTACTTTCCTCATCCAGGGCAAGGTGCTCACCTCGTTCCCCGATGCGTTTCTCAACAAGGAATCGCCGGTATACAAGGCCTATCCCTTTTCGGCAGAAGCCAGCATCAAGCGCCATGGCGGCATATTCAGGCACGGCGCCAACGGCAAGAGTCACGTCGAGGTCGATGGCCGGCTGGTGACGGGCATGAGCTGGGAATCGTCCGTTGGCGTGGCGGAATCCATGATCCGCCTGATCGAACAGTAGCGGGCGCTTTCCTGGCGGGGCGGGCCGCGGCGCCGCACCGGCGTGCGGTGAGCAACGCGGGCCCGTCAGGGAGACGCGCGCGGTGTTTACAGGGGACTGGGGGCGCGGCGCATTTCGGCCACGAAGTCGTAGTGATCGCTGCGGCAATACGAATGCGTGAGTTCCACCGCTTCGCCCGAGTCCAGGTAGGCGATGCGCGTGATGAACAGCACGGCCTGGCCATCGGGGATGCCCAGCTGCTTGGCCAGCACGGCCGTCGCATTCATGGCGCGGATATGCTGCAGGGCGCGCACGGGCGCCTTCCTGATACTGCTCAAGTATTCATACAGCGAATCGCCCATGGCGGCCGGGTCCGGCACCACGCTGAACGGCAGCACGCTCACTTCATACGCCATCACCACGTCGTCGGCCAGGCGCAAGCGCTCCAGGCGCGCCACTTTCGTGTTCTGCGCCAGGCCCAGGCTCAGCTGTTCATCGCTGCTGGCGATGACGACTTCGCGCTTGAGCCAGCGCGAACCGGGACGGTAGCCGCGCTGCTGCAGCTGCTCGGAAAAGCTCGACAGATTCGACAGCGGCTGTTCGATGCGCGGGGCAATATAGTTGCCCGAACCGCGACGGCGCACGACGAGGCCTTGCTCGACGAGCTGGTCGATGGCCTTGCGCGCCGTCACGCGCGACACGTCAAGCAGTTCGGACAGGGTACGTTCGGATGGCAGGGCCTGGTCTACCTGGTAGCGGCCGTTGCGTACGTCATCGCTCAGCTTGCGGGCGATCTGCATATATAAAGGCGAATTGTCATTTAAATCGACCTTGAGTTCTACGCTGGTCTGGCTCATACAGTTCTCCTTGTCCTCCTAGTGTAATAGCGATGGCGCTTGCGCGTATCCCGTCCGCCCATGAATAAATGGAAAATGACCATAAATAACGGTTATACACTTAAAAAAACAATGTTTTACCATACATATAGCTTTGCATTATAGATAAATAAGCAATATTCATTGGCGTCCGACACCATCGCGCCCTATGCTGGCGGGGCAACCAACAGGGGCGGTGACACCATGAAAAAGAACATGACGGGCCTGCTCGGCCTGCTACTGCTGGGCAGCGCCTGGCCGGCGCTGGCCGCACCATCGGACAGCGGCGCCGGCAACGTCCTGCCCGCACGGCAGCACGCGCTCGATGCGGCCCTGTCCGCCATCGTCGAGGACCGGGCGCATCCGCTGGCCAGCCTGTCCGTGCTGGCGATCCGCCATGGCAAGCTGTCGTATCAGCAACAATTTGGCTACCGGCATCTCGGCGCCGCGCCGGCGCAGAACTTGCCCGTGACGCCCGCCACCCTGTTCCGCATCGCCTCGCTGTCGAAGATGATGACCACGCTGGGACTGATGCGGCTGGTCGAGCAAGGCAAGCTGAGCCTGGACCAGGATGTGGGCATATACCTGGGCTTTTCGCTGCGCAACCCGCACTTTCCGCAACAGCCAGTGACCTTGCGCAGCTTGCTCAGCCACACCTCCTCGCTGCGCGACACGGGCGGCTATGCCTGGGGACCCGAGCGCAGCCTGCGCGACGTGTTTACGGCCGGTGGCGACCTCATGTGGGATGCGGCCGCGGCGCCAGGCCGCTATTTTACGTATGCCAACCTGAACTGGGGCGTGATCGGCACCGTCATGGAGCAAGTCACGGGCGAGCGCTTCGACCTGCTGATGCGGCGCCTGCTGCTCGATCCGCTGGCACTGCGCGGCGGCTATAACCCGGCGACATTCTCTGCCGGGGAGGTGGCGGACACGGCCACGCTGTACCGCAAGCGCGCGCCCGACACGGAAGTCTGGCAGCCGCACGGGCCATGGATCGCACAGGTCGACGATTTTCATCGGGCGCCAACCGCGCCGGCCGGCCTCGAACGCTATGTGATCGGCAGCAATGCCACCGTCTTCAGTCCCACGGGCGGCTTGCGCATTTCCGCCGCCGGCCTGGGCAAGGTCATGCAGATGCTGCTCGATGGCGGCCGCTACCAGGGGAAACAGCTCTTGCAACCCGCCAGCATCGCCTTGATGTTTGGCCGGCAATGGCAGCTGGCGCCCGATGGCGGCAATGGCGACAGCGAACGGGGCCTGTACCGCGCCTGGGGCCTGGGCAACCAGCAATTCGATGCCGATACGGGGCAGGGCAACCGCCTGGTCGAGGGCGCCAGCTTCACGGCCGTCGGCCATTTGGGCGACGCGTATGGCCTGGTCTCGGCCTTCGTGCTCGATTTTGCCAACAAGAATGGCATGGTCAGCCTCGTCGGCGGCACGGGCAGCGATCCCGCACGGTATCCGGGCACGTATTCCGCCATGGGACGCAGCGAAGAATTAATCCTCACCACCTTATACCGTGGTGCAATTGCCAATCATAAATAATTTGCACTGAAATAGTGCATTCCTGAAAGTTATGGCTGCACCATGATGTTTCATTGGCTCCCTTGATGGCCAGCCTCTAAGCTCTCACCGAATGTTCCCGCACCATGGGAGCGCAACGCAGCGAGGCAACATGCAGCAACAAGTCATCATCATCGGCGGCGGCGTCGTCGGTCTGACATCGGCCTGGTGGCTGGCCGAGGCCGGCTACAAGGTCACGCTACTGGAACGTAACGAACAGGTGGCCATCGCCGCCAGCTACCGCAATGGCGGTCAGCTCAGCTATCGCTATGTGGCGCCGCTGGCGGACGCCGGCGTGCCCCTGAAAGCCTTGCAGTGGCTGCTGCAGAAGGATGGCCCGCTGCGCTTCCGCCCCGAGGCCGACTGGCGCCAATGGCGCTGGATGGCCAGTTTCTTGCGCAATTGCAATGCGGCCAGCAATGCGCGCACGACGGCCAAGCTGCTGCAGCTCGGCGAATTAAGCCGCTCCGGCATGGCGCAGCTGGAATGGACGGTGCCGCCCGAAGCGTATGCGTGGCGCGACGCGGGCAAGCTCATCGTCTACCGCTCGCCCGCCATCTTTCAGCGGGCCGTGGCGCGGCCTGAATCGGAAGAGGCGCGCGTCGTGCTGTCCCCGCTGGAAGCCGTGCAGCGCGAACCGGCGCTGGCCGCCCTGCAGGGCTCCCTGGCCGGCGGCATCTTTACCGAGGGCGAAGCTGTGGCCGATTGCCACGCGTTTTGCCTGGCCCTGGAGGCGCGCCTGCTGCAGCACCCGAATTTTTCACTGCTGCCCAAGGGCGAGGCGCGCCGCCTCGTCACGCAGCGCGGCAAGATCACGGGCGTCGACACCAGCCTGGGCCTGTTGCAGGCAGATCACTATGTGCTGGCGGCCGGCATCCAGAGTCGCGACCTGGCCGCCACGGCGGGCATTTACCTGCCGCTGTATCCATTGAAAGGCTACAGCCTGACGGCGCCCATCCGCGCGCAGGACAAGGCGCCCGAGATCAGCATCACGGATTTCGAGCGCAAGGTGCTGTATGCGCGCATCGGCAACGACCTGCGCGTGGCCGCCATGGTCGACATGGTGGGCGCCGACAACAGCATCGACTGGAACCGCATCGCCGGCCTGACGCGGCTGGCGCGCGAGGCCATGCCGCGCGGCGCCGATTACGACCAGGCCACGGCATGGGCCGGCTTGCGGCCCGCCACGCCGAACAGCGCGCCGCTGGTGGGCGCCAGCAAGTACGCCAACCTGTGGCTGAACGTGGGCCATGGTCCGCTGGGCTTTACCTTTGCCGCCGGCACGGCGCGCATCCTCGCCGATGTGATAGCCGGCAAGGCGCCGCCATTCGCGCTGGACTTCCTCTGCCTGAAAAAGTAGCACGCGCCTGGCCGCTGCCTTTATGGCGGATAATTGCGGAACTTTCCCGTTCCCTGTCTGCCACCGCATGCCCACACCCTCGACCTCTGCCGCCTGCCCCTGTGGCGGCGCCACCTACGCCAGCTGCTGCGGCCCGTATCTCGCGGGCGATGCCTTGCCGCCCACGGCCGAAGCGCTGATGCGCTCGCGCTACACGGCCTTCACCTTGCGCGACGAGCCCTATCTGCTGGCCACCTGGCATCCCGGCACCCGTCCCGCCGACGCTTTATTTACCGAAGAAGAAAAAGTCCACTGGCTGGGACTTGAGGTAAAATCTGCTTTACGTTTACGTCAACGTAAAGCAATATCAGCAGATCAAGCCGAAGAGATGCACCGCGACAGCGTGGAATTCGTGGCCCGCTACAAGGTCAATGGTCGCGCGCACCGCCTGCATGAAGTGAGCCGTTTCGTGCGCGAAGCGGGCGAGGGCGGTGGCGCCCTGCGCTGGTTTTATCTCGACGGCAGTTTTCCCGAATAGCGCGACCCGAGAGACCGGGCGATAAGAAAAAGGAACCGCAATGCCGCACATCGAAAGCAAACTCAATCCGCGCAGTGAAGATTTCAAGGCCAATGCCGCGGCCATGCAAGCCATCGTCGACGATTTGCGCGACAAGGTGGAAAAGATCGCGGCCGGCGGCGGCGAGGCGGCGGCCGCCAAGCACCTGGCGCGCGGCAAACTGCTGCCGCGCGACCGCGTGCAGATGCTGCTCGATCCCGGCACGCCCTTCCTCGAGTTTTCCCAGATGGCGGCCTACGCCATGTACCAGGACGCCAAGGGCGTCGATGCGGCGCCTTCCGCCGGCATCATCACCGGCATCGGCCGCGTCTCGGGCCAGGAATGCGTCATCGTCTGCAACGACGCCACCGTCAAGGGCGGCACGTATTACCCGATGACGGTGAAAAAGCATTTGCGCGCCCAGGAAATCGCCGACCAGAACAACCTGCCCTGCATCTACCTGGTCGACTCGGGCGGCGCCAACCTGCCGAACCAGGACGACGTCTTCCCCGACCGCGACCATTTCGGCCGCATCTTCTACAACCAGGCGAACCTGTCGGCCAAGGGCATCCCGCAGATCGCCGTGGTGATGGGCTCTTGCACGGCGGGCGGCGCCTACGTGCCGGCCATGAGCGACGAGTCGATCATCGTCAAGGAACAGGGCACGATTTTCCTCGGCGGCCCGCCGCTGGTGAAAGCGGCCACCGGCGAAGTGGTGACGGCCGAAGACCTGGGCGGCGGCGACGTGCATACGCGCTTGTCCGGCGTGGTCGACCATCTGGCGCAGAACGACCTGCACGCGCTGTCGCTGGCGCGCACCATCGTCTCGAACCTGAACCGCACCAAGCCGCAGCAGATGGCGCTGCGCGAATCCGTGGAACCGAAATACCCGACGCAGGAACTGTATGGCGTGATCCCCGTCGACACGCGCAAGCCCTTCGACGTGCGCGAGGTGATCGCGCGCATCGTCGACGGCAGCGATTTCGACGAATTCAAGGCGCGCTACGGCACCACCCTGATCTGCGGCTTCGCGCACATCTATGGCGTGAAGGTCGGCATCATCGCCAACAACGGCATCTTGTTCTCCGAATCGGCGCTGAAAGGCACGCACTTTATTGAACTGTGCTGCCAGCGCAAGATCCCGCTCGTGTTCCTGCAAAATATCACCGGCTTCATGGTGGGCCGCAAATACGAAAACGAGGGCATCGCCCGCAATGGCGCCAAGATGGTGACGGCCGTGGCCACGGCCGCCGTGCCGAAATTCACGGTGATCATCGGCGGCAGCTTCGGCGCCGGCAACTACGGCATGTGCGGCCGCGCGTTCTCGCCCCGCTTCATGTGGATGTGGCCCAATGCGCGCATCTCCGTCATGGGCGGCGACCAGGCCGCTTCCGTACTGGCGACCGTCAAGCGCGACGGCATCGAAGGCAAGGGCGGCGCATGGAGCGCGGACGAGGAAGCAGCCTTCAAGCAGCCGATCAAGGAGCAGTACGAGCACCAGGGCCACCCGTATTACGCCACCGCGCGCCTGTGGGACGACGGCGTGATCGACCCGGCCGATACCCGCATGGTGCTGGGCCTGGGCTTGTCGGCCGCGCTGAACGCCGAGATTCCGGACACGAAGTTCGGCGTCTTCCGCATGTAACCGGCAATAAGGGAGAAAAATCATGGAATTTGAAACCTTAAAGCTGGTCATCGAGGGCAATGTCGCCACCGTGACCCTGAACCGCCCCGACGTGCGCAACGCCTTCAACGAGACGACGATCGCCGAACTGGCGCGCGCCTTCGAGGGCCTGGGCCGCAGCGACATGGTGCGCGCCATCGTGCTGGCGGCCAATGGCGCGGCCTTTTGCGCCGGCGCGGACCTGAACTGGATGAAGAAGATGGCAGGCTACACGCATGCCGAAAACCAGGCCGACGCGCTGCAGCTGGCACAGATGCTGCGCACGATTTACCTGTGTCCGAAGCCCGTGGTGGCGAAGATCCAGGGCGACTGTTATGCGGGCGGCATGGGCCTCGTCGCCGCATGCGATATCATTCTGGCTGCGGAAGACGTGCATTTCTGCCTGAGCGAAGTGCGGCTGGGACTGATCCCGGCCACTATTTCACCGTATGTCATCAAGGCCATGGGCGAAAACGCGGCTCGCCGCTACTTTATCTCCGCGGAGCGATTCTCCGCACAGGAAGCGCTGCGCATCGGCTTTGCCCACGAGGTAGTCGCTGGCGACGCACTGGACGCGAAAACCGCCGAGGTGCTGAAAGCGCTGACGGGCAACAGCCCGCACGCCGTGGCGCAAGCGAAAACGCTGGTGCGCGAGATCGCCGGCCTGCCGGTCGACGACGCGCTGCTGGCGGACACGGCCGAGCGCATCGCGCAGATCCGCGCCTCGGAACAGGGGCGCGAAGGCGTGCAATCGTTCCTCGACAAGCGCAAGCCGAGTTGGCTCATGGGCTAGCGCATGGACTAAGAATATCATTGGAGCAGTTTTGAAAGCAGAAAAACAATCGGGCTGGGTCGAACGCAGTCTGCGCAGCGTGTGGCATCCGTGCACGCAAATGCAGCATCACGAGACGGTCCCCTTGATCCCCGTCAGCCATGGCCGCGGCGCCTGGCTGTACGATCACGAAGGCAGACGCTACCTGGACGCCATCAGCTCCTGGTGGGTGAATCTGTTCGGCCATGCCAATCCGCGCATCAATGCGGAACTGAAGGACCAGCTCGACCGCCTGGAACACGCGATGCTGGCCGGCTTCACGCATGAACCGGTGATCGAGCTGTCTGAAAAGCTGTCTGCCCTGACGGGCGGCGTGCTGGGCCACAGCTTTTATGCGTCCGACGGCGCCTCGGCCGTGGAAATCGCCCTGAAAATGAGCTTTCACGCGTGGCGCAACAGCGGCAAGGGCGAAAAACAGGAATTCGTCTGCCTGAAGGGCAGCTACCACGGCGAAACCATCGGCGCCCTGGCCGTCACCGACGTCGCCCTGTTCAAGGATGCCTACGGCCCCCTGCTGCGCGCGTCGCAGACGGTGATGTCGCCCGACTTCCGCCAGGCGGCCGAGGGCGAATCGGCGCAGGACGTGGCGCGCCGCGCGGCCGCCGACGTCGAGCGTTTGTTCCAGCAGAAGGCCGACAAGATCGCCGCCATCATCATCGAGCCGCTGGTACAGTGCGCCACCGGCATGGCCATGCACGACCCGCTGTACCTGGCGCTGGTGCGCGCCCTGTGCGACCGTTATCAGGTCCATCTGATCCTCGACGAAATCGCCGTCGGCTGCGGCCGCACGGGCACCTTCTTTGCCTGCGAACAGGCCGGCATCTGGCCCGATTTCGTATGTCTCTCAAAAGGCATCAGCGGCGGCTACCTGCCTTTGTCGCTGGTGATGACGCGCGAAGACATCTACCAGGCCTTCTACAGCGCCGACGTGCGCCGCGGCTTTTTGCATTCGCACTCGTACACGGGCAATCCGCTGGCCTGCCGTGCGGCGCTGGCGACGCTGGCCATCTTCGAGGAAGACGATGTGCTGGCGGCCAACCGCGAACGCGCCGCCAAAATCACGCAAGCGCTGGCGCCGCTGGCGCAGCACGAAAGAGTACACAACTTCAGGCAGCAGGGCATGATCTGGGCCTTCGATGCGGTGGACGCGGCGTCCGATTTCTCGCGCCGCTTCTTCAGCACGGCGCTGGAACACGAGCTGCTGATGCGTCCCATCGGCGCCACCGTCTACCTGATGCCGCCGTATATTCTCGACGACGAAGAAATCGCGGGCCTGGGCCGGCAGACCCTGGCCGTCTTCAACAAAGTGATCGGGGCCTGAGATGGAACTGATCGCCCGATTACAACGGCAGCTGCAAGGGCTGGAAGAGCGTAGCCTGATCCGCCGCCGCCGCACCGTCGACACGCCGTGCGCGCCGCGCCTGACGGTCGATGGCCGCGCCATGCTGGCTTTTTGCAGCAATGACTACCTGGGCCTGGCATCGCATCCGCGCATCGTGGCGGCGCTGCAAGAGGGCGCCGGCCTGTATGGCGCCGGCAGCGGCGCCTCGCACCTGATCAGCGGCCATGGCCGCGCCCACGCGCAACTGGAAGAGCGCCTGGCCGATTTTGTCGGCGTCAACCTGGAACAGGCGCGCGCGCTGTATTTCTGCACCGGCTACATGGCCAATTTGGCCGTGCTGACCGCCCTGTCGGCGGGCGACCCGGATGCCGAGATTTTCTCGGAAGCGCTGAACCACGCCTCGCTGATCGACGGCACGCGCCTGGCGCGCGTCAAGACGCGCGTGTATCCGCACGCCGACCTCGATGCCCTGGCGGCGCTGCTGGCGGAAAGCACAGCCAAAAACAAGATCGTCGTCACCGACAGCGTCTTCAGCATGGATGGCGACCTGGCGCCGCTGCCCGCGCTGCTGGCCCTGTGCGAGCGGCATGGCGCCTGGCTGGTGGTCGACGACGCGCACGGTTTCGGCGCGCTGGGCGAACATGGCCGCGGCGCGCTGGAACACTTCGGCCTGCATTCGCCGCACCTCGTATATGTAGGCACCTTGGGCAAGTCGGCCGGCGTGGGCGGCGCCTTCGTTTGCGCGCACGACGCCGTCATCGAAACCCTGATCCAGAAGGCGCGCCCCTACATCTTCACCACGGCGGCCGCGCCCGCGCTCGCGCATGCGCTGCTGGCCAGCCTGGACATCATCGCCGGCGACGAAGGCCGGCAGCGCCGCGCCCACCTGGCGGCGCTGGTGGCGCAATGGAACGATGGTTTGCAGCTGCAACGCTGGCAAGCCTTGCCGTCGCTGTCCGCCATCCAGCCCGTCATCGTCGGCGAGAACGCGGAAATGATGGCCATCGCCGCCAACCTGTACGAACAGGGCCTGTGGGTCGGCGCGATCCGCCCGCCCACCGTGCCATTGGGCACGGCGCGCCTGCGCGTGACCCTGTCGGCCGGCCACACGGCGCAGGAAGTGGCGCAATTGATCAACGCAGTCAACACCCTGGAAAGGACTCGCCATGAGCCTTGATGATCCTATCGTGGCCGAGGTGCTGGCGGACCTGGCGCCGGCCGTGCAGCCGGCGCCCGCCGCCAGCGGCCTGCCATCGCACTTTGCCTGTTTCGTCACCGGCACCGACACGGAAATCGGCAAGACCCTGACCTCGTCGGCCCTGCTGCACGCGCTGGTCGCGCGCGGCGTGCGCGCCTGCGGCATGAAACCGGTGGCCGCCGGCGCAGAGATGCGCGACGGCGAGCTGCATAATGAAGACGCCGACAGCCTGATCGCCGCCGGCAACGTCACCATGCTGCGCAGCCTGACCACGCCCTACATGCTGAAGGAACCGGCGGCGCCGCACATCGCCGCCGCCCTCGAAGGCGTGAGCATCGAATCGGTGCCTATCCTGGCCGCCTACCTGGAAATCGCCGCCGCCTCGGACGCCGTCGTGGTCGAAGGCGTGGGCGGCTTCCGCGTGCCGCTGTCGCCCGGTTTCGACTCGGCCGACCTGGCGCAGCAGCTCGACCTGCCCGTGATCCTGGTCGTCGGCATGCGCCTGGGCTGCATCAGCCAGGCCTTGCTGACGGTGGAAGCCATCGAAGCGCGCGGCTTGAGCGTCGTCGGCTGGGTCGCCAACACATTGGAAGTGGAAATGCGCTTCCTCGACGAAAACATCGATGCGCTGATCGAGCGCATCCCGGCGCCGCTGCTGGGCAAGGTACCGCGCCTGGCGCAGCCGAGCGCGGAAGCCGCGGCGGCGTATCTCGATTTCACCAGCCTGCCCAACTGGCCGGCGCAGCGGTCGCAGAATTAAACCAAACAACTGAACGTACTCAAAAATAGAAGCGAAGGAATCACATGTCTCACGTCCAAGAAGCAGCAAAAACCGTCGAACTGCACCGCCCTGCGGCGCGCATCACCGTGCCGGAAGCGGCCACCTGGCCCGTCGCCGATGTGCTGGCCCTGTTCGACCTGCCTTTCAATGACCTGATGTTCAAGGCCCAGCAAACCCACCGCGCCAACTTCCCGGACGGCGACGTGGAATTGGCGACCCTGTTGTCGATCAAGACCGGCGGCTGCGAGGAAGACTGCGGCTACTGCCCGCAGGCAGCCCGCTACGACACGGGCGTGGAAGCGAAGAAAATCCTCGACATCGACACGGTGCTCGACGCGGCGCGCCAGGCAAAGGCCAACGGCGCCACGCGCTTCTGCATGGGCGCCGCCTGGCGCAGCCCGAAAGAGCGCGACATGGAAAAAGTCGAAGAGATGGTGACCAAGGTCAAGGCGCTGGGCCTGGAAACATGCGCTACTTTGGGCATGCTGGAAGAGGGGCAAGCCGACCGCCTGAAGAACGCGGGCCTCGACTTCTACAACCATAACCTCGACACGGCGCCCGAGTTCTACGACAACGTCATCTCCACGCGCGAATACCAGGACCGCCTGGACACCCTGGGCCGCGTGCGCGAAGCGGGCCTGAAAGTATGCTGCGGCGGCATCGTCGGCATGGGCGAGACGCGCCTGCAGCGCGCCGGCCTGATCGCCCAGCTGGCCAATCTGAATCCGTATCCTGAATCGGTGCCCGTCAACCACCTGGTACAGGTGGAAGGCACGCCGATGTATGGCCTGGAGGCGCTCGATCCGTTCGAATTCGTGCGCACCATCGCCGTGGCCCGCATCACCATGCCGAAGGCGCGCGTGCGTTTGTCGGCCGGCCGGCGCCAGATGGGCGAAGCCGTGCAGGCCATGTGCTTCCTGGCCGGCGCCAACTCCATCTTCTACGGCGACAAGCTGCTCACCACCGACAATCCGGAAGCGGAAGACGACCGCACCCTGTTGAACAAGCTGGGCTTGCAGACGCGCGGCGCCATGCTCGACTCGGTGCAGAAAGAGAAGTGCGGCTGCTGATCCAGCCCTGTCGGGTTACGCCGTGCCGGCTAACCCGACCTACGAATACCGCCTCACCATCCGTAGGTCGGCTTAGCGCGCAGCGCGTAAGCCGACAAGCCAACAGACCAGGTCCATCAAGAGACCGCTGCACCTTTGAGAGAATAGAGAGAGACCATGTTCACTAAAATCCTGATCGCCAACCGCGGCGAAATCGCCTGCCGTGTCGCCGCTACCGCGCGCCGCATGGGCATCCAGACCGTCGCCGTGTATTCGGAGGCGGACGCCAACGCCAAGCACGTCGCCGTCTGCGACGAAGCGGTGCTGATCGGCCCCGCGCCGGCCAAGGAAAGCTATCTGTGCGGCGACAAGATCATCGCCGTGGCGCTGGCCACCGGTGCGCAGGCGATCCACCCCGGCTATGGTTTCCTCTCCGAGAACGCGGACTTCGCCGACGCCTGCCACGCTGCAGGCCTGGTCTTCATCGGCCCGCCGGCGTCCGCCATGCGCGCCATGGGTTCCAAGTCCGCCGCCAAGTCGCTGATGGAAAAAGCCCAGGTCCCACTGGTGCCCGGCTACCACGGCGAGGAACAGGATGCGGACTTCCTGCACACGCAAGCCGACAAGATCGGCTACCCCGTCCTGCTGAAGGCCTCGGCCGGCGGCGGCGGCAAGGGCATGCGCGTCATCGACAACAGCGCCGACTTCAAGGCCGCGCTGGCCTCGTGCAAGCGCGAAGCGATCAGCTCCTTCGGCGACGACAAGGTGCTGGCCGAGAAATACCTGTCGCGCCCGCGGCACATAGAAATCCAGGTGTTTGCCGACACGCTCGGCAACTGCATCTACCTGTTCGAGCGCGATTGCTCGGTACAGCGCCGCCATCAAAAGGTGCTGGAAGAGGCGCCGGCGCCGGGCATGCCTGCCGAACGCCGCGCCGCCATGGGCGAGGCGGCCGTCGCCGCCGCCAAGGCCGTCGGCTATGTGGGCGCGGGCACGGTGGAATTCATCGCCAACCAGGACGGCTCGTTCTACTTCATGGAGATGAACACGCGCCTGCAGGTCGAGCATCCGGTGACGGAAATGATCACCGGCACCGACCTGGTGGAATGGCAGCTGCGCGTCGCCTTTGGCGAACCGCTGCCGAAAAAACAGGACGAACTGACCATCCACGGCCACGCCATCGAGGCGCGCATCTATGCGGAAAACCCGGAAAAGGGCTTCTTGCCGTCGATCGGCACCCTGCGCCACATGCAGTCGCCCTCCGCCGTCACGTTCGAGCTGGGCGGAGCGGTGGTGCCGGCCTCCGTGCGCATCGATTCGGGCGTGCGCGAAGGCGACGCCATTTCGCCGTTCTACGACCCGATGATCGCCAAGCTGATCGTCTGGGGCGCGGACCGCCGCGAGGCGCTGGCGCGCATGGCGCAAGCCCTGTCCGAATACCAGATCGTGGGACTGGCCAGCAATATCGCCTTTTTGAAGCGCCTGGTCGAAGGCCAGGCATTCTCCAGCGCGGACCTCGATACGGGTTTGATCGAGCGCAATCACGACGCCCTGTTCCCCGCCCTGCAGGCGGCACCCGACACGGCCCTGGCGCTGGCGTCCGTCGCCCTGCTGCTGGAAGAAAAAGCGACCGCCGAAGCGCAGTCGGAGCACCGCGCCGACCCGTGGGGCAATGCCCTCGGCTGGCGCCTGAACGGCACCTTGGGACGCAGCCTGGCGTTTGCCGACGAATTTACCCAGGCCGGCGACAGCCAGGCCTACGCCGCGCGCATCGCCTACCGGACGGATGGCTGGCTGTTCAACGGCCAGCCCCTGACCCTGACGGCGCGCACAGGCGGGGAACTGCACATCAAACTCGGCGAGCGCGCCGTGCACGGCACCGTGCGCCGCGACGGCGAGCAATTCCACGTGTTTACCCACGGCTTGCACTACACCTTGCACTACAGCGATCCGATGGCGCATGCCGGCGAAACGGAAGCGGAAGGCGGCCGCCTGACGGCGCCGATGCCGGGCAAGGTCGTCGCCGTGCTGGTAAACAAGGGCCAGGACGTCAGGAAGGGCGAGCCCTTGGTCATCATGGAAGCGATGAAGATGGAGCACACGATCGCCGCGCCGCACGACGGCCTGGTGGAAGACGTGCTGTACGCGGTCGGCGACCAGGTGGCCGATGGCGCGCCGCTGCTGGCCTTCAAGGCAGCCGCATAAGGAGCGCTCTTGGAAACGTCCATGCGCATTCTTCTACAACGTTCGGACGGCAAGGAAGCGGCGTGGATCGCCGACTTCCGTGACGTGCTGCCCGAGGCCGAGATCGTCTTCTGGCGCGAGGGCGACACGATCGCGCCATGCGACTATGCCGTCGTGTGGCAGCCGCCCGCCGCCATGCTGCAGGCATTGAGCGGGGTCAAGGCCATCTTCAACACGGGCGCGGGCGTCGACGCCCTCCTGAAATTTGGCGAGGCGCTGCCCGGCCACGTGCCGCTGGTGCGCCTCAACGACGCGGGCATGGGCGTGCAGATGGCCGAATATGTGAGCCACGCCGTGCTGCGCCACTTCCGCCGTTTCGACGATTACGAGGCGCAGGCGCGCGCCGGCATCTGGCAACCGCTGCCCGCATTCGACAAGGCGGACTTCCCCATCGGCGTGCTGGGCATGGGCGTGCTGGGCACGCGCGTGCTCGAGACGCTGGCGCAGTTCGAATTCCCGCTGCGCGGCTGGAGCCGCAGCCGGAAGGACCTCGACGGCGTCGCGTGCTTCGCCGGCGAGGAAGGACTCGAAGCCTTCCTGCGCGGCACGCGCATGCTGGTCTGCATGCTGCCGCTCACGCCGGAGACGCACAACCTGCTCGATCGCGCGCGCCTGTCCATGCTGCTGCCGGGCGCCTATGTCATCAACGTGGCGCGCGGCGCGCATGTGGCCGAGCCGGATCTGCTGACCCTGATCCGCTCCGGCCACATCGCCGGCGCCACCCTCGACGTCTTCCGCAACGAGCCGCTGCCGCAGCAGCACCCGTTCTGGCAAGAACCGCGCATCACCATCACGCCGCATATTTCGGCCGCCACCCTGCGCCGCGAAAGCGTGGCGCAGATCGCCGCCAAGATGCGCCGCCTGCAAGCCGGAGACATGGTCGCCGGCATCGTCAACCGTTTGCAAGGATATTGAAATGAACGCTCAAGCTAGTTTGCCGAAACAGGTCAAGATCGTCGAAGTGGGCCCGCGCGACGGCCTGCAGAACGAGAAGGAAACCATCAGCGCCGCCGTCAAGATCGAGCTGGTCGACCGCCTGACGCAGGCGGGCTTCGCCAATATCGAGGCGGCGTCCTTCGTCTCGCCGAAATGGGTGCCGCAGATGGCCACCAGCGCGGAAGTGATGGAAAAGATCGCGCGCCGCCCAGGCACCATTTATTCGGCGCTGACGCCGAACATGCAGGGTTTCGATGCAGCCCTGGCGGCGAAGGCCGATGAAGTGGTGATCTTCGGTTCGGCGTCCGAGGCGTTCTCGCAAAAGAACATCAACTGCTCGATCGCCGAATCGATCGCCCGCTTCGAAGGCGTGGCGAAGGCGGCCAAGGAACACGGCCTGCGCCTGCGCGGCAGCATCAGCTGCGCCTTCGGCTGCCCCTACCAGGGTGATGTGCCGCTCGACGCCGTGGCCGACGTGGTGGCTCGCATGCGCGACCTCGGTTGCGACGAGATCGACATCGCCGACACCATCGGCGTGGCCACGCCGCGCAAAACGCAGGCGGTGATGGCGCGCGCCATCGCGGCCTTCCATGTCGGCGGCCTGTCCGGCCACTTCCACGACACCTACGGCCAGGCGCTGGCAAATATCTACGCCAGCCTGGAAACGGGCATCGCGATCTATCATTCGTCCGTCTCGGGCCTGGGCGGCTGCCCGTACGCCAAGGGCGCCACCGGCAACGTGGCGACCGAAGACGTGCTGTACATGATGCAGGGACTGGGAATTGCCACCGGCATCGACCTCGACCTGGTGGTGGACGCGGGCCAGTTCATCTCGCAGCAGCTGGGGCGCAAGGGTTCCAGCCGCGCCGGCAACGCCATCGCGGCAAAACGCATCGCTGCGTAGGTCGGATTAGCGTGGCAACGCCACGCGTAATCCGACGTCACCGAGGTCATGGCCAACACTGTTATCGGGTTACGCGCCTGGCGCTAACCCGACCTACGCCGGCTTATTCCGTCCTGCCTGAACCATACAGACGAAAAAAAACCCAAGAGCCTAAACTCTTGGGTTTTTTTCTACAAATTTGGTCGGAGTACAAGGATTCGAACCTTGGACCCCCTGGTCCCAAACCAGGTGCGCTACCGGGCTGCGCCACACTCCGAAGACCAAGATAATACAGCCCGTATCGACTTCGGTCAAGGGTCAGGTGAAACTCTGTGTAAATTATTTACGGGCGGCACAGGAAGCCGTGTATTTTTCAAAACGATTGAAGTATGCGACACTCGACACGCAGGTTTTCCCGATCAGACATGAAGGCGACGACGGCAATGGAGTTCAGTACAGGAATACGCGCAGATGGCGGCGATGGCCGGTCCGTCTCGAATCGCCGCGGTATCGCGCTGGGCATCGCCGTGTCCTTGCTGCTGCATGGCGCCCTGATTTACCTGTGGCGCCACGTCCAGCCGCCAGTCTTGCCCGAAACGGGAACCAAGGTCGAGTCAATTGCCGTGTGGATACGCCCGCTGGCGGCGAAGCCACCCCCGCCACCCGTCGCCGAGGTCAAGCCGAAACGCGAAGCCCAGCCCGTCAGCAAGCCGAAACGCGCCACTGCCACGGAAACGCCAGTGGCGGCCACGGCGCCAGCGGCCAGCCCGCAAGCCATCACGGTCGTACCGGCATCGCCGGCATCGCCGGCGGCCAGTCCCGATGCATTGACGCAAGAGACGCCGAAATTCGACATGGAAGCGGCCAGGAAAACGGCGCGCAAGATGGCCGGCGAACGCGATCCGTCCAAGGTGGGCACGGCCGTGGGGCAGATCCCCGACAAGCCGCTGCGCACGGAAACCCAGCTGGCGCGCGATATCGCGCAAGGCAAGCGCGGCGATTGCAGGACAGACTATGCGGGCGCGGGCTTGCTGGCGCCCGTGCTGATGTTGCTCGACAAGAAGGATAGCGGCTGCAAGTGGTGAGCCTGACAACATACCCCATCCGGGTATCTTGCCATCCCCTTATTCCTGCCCCTTCAACTGCAGCGCCCGCTCATACAGGGCGTTTTTCTTGCGGCCCGTGATTTGCGCCGTCAGATTCGCCGCCTGCTTGACGCTGCATTCGGCCAGCAGGATGTTCAGGATGCGTTCCGCTTCCACGTCTTCCGCGTCCTGCGCCTCGGTGGCGCCTTCCAGCAGGACGACGAATTCGCCCTTTTCGCGGTGCGCGTCGGCACGGATCCAGCTTTCCGCCTCGGACAGCGGGCAGCGGTGGATTTCCTCGAACATTTTCGTCAGTTCGCGCGCGAACACCACCTGGCGCGTCGGCTCGAACGCTGCCGCCAGGGCCGTGGCGCAATCGAGGATGCGGTGCGGCGCCTCATAAAACACCATCGTCGCCGTCACGCCGCGCAGGCTGTGCAGCATGTTTTCACGCTGCTTGGCTTTCGCCGGCAGGAAGCCGACAAAGTAAAACTGGTCATTCAACAGGCCGCTGGCGGAAATGGCGGTGATCGCCGCGGACGGCCCGGGCAGGGGCAGCACGCGCAGGCCGGCCGCGCGCACGGCGTCGACGATGCGCGCGCCGGGGTCGGAGACGGCCGGCGTGCCGGCGTCCGAGACGAGGGCGATGCGTTCGCCGGCGTGCAGGCGGGCAATCAGCGTTTCCGCCACTTCCCGTTCGTTATGTTGATGTGCCGCAATCAAGGGCTTGTTCAGGCCAAAACGCGTCAGCAGGTGCGCCGTGTTGCGCGTATCTTCACAGGCGACGGCATCGGCAATGCTCAGCAAATGCAGCGCGCGCAAGCTGATATCGGTCACATTGCCGATCGGCGTGGCCACTATATACAATGTTGCGCTAGGATAGACCTGGTGCGCCGCCTCTGTCATGATGGGCAGGCTGGCGATGGAACTGATTTCTTGTACGGTCATTTTGGAGGTTAAATGCTTGCTAATAGTGTGAAGTTACTGCTTGTTTGTGCCGCGACCGGCATGCTGAGCGCTTGCAGCACGCCTTGCGACGCGCCCGGGCAATTGTGCGCGCCTATTGAATCTAACACAAGGCCACTACCGCCACCGAAGCCGCTGCCGCCGCCCGTGCCGCCGAAACCGCCAGCGCCGGAACCGGTGACATTTGCCGTGGCCGTGCCGAATATTACCTCGTACGACGAGAGTGGCGCGCCGCTGGCGCCCGTCAAGGGCAAGCCGGCCACCGGCACGCCGCTCGACATGCCGGCCGCCACGGCGCCGGCGCCAGCCGATGGCAATGTGCGCCACATCGGCCTGCTGCTGCCGCTGCGCTCGCCTTCCCTGGGTCCGGCCGCCGAACTGCTGCGCGCCGGCTTCATGGCGGCGTACGAGCGCGACCGCAGCGGCTTCGAAGTGACGGTGATCGATACGGGCGACGGCAGCGGCGACGTCCTGGACAAGTTTGCGCAAGCGCAAGAGGAACAGGACATCGTCGTGGGGCCCTTGTCGCGGTCCGCCGTCACGGCCGTGGCGAATAGCGACCTGGTGCGCAAGCCCACCATCGCCCTGAACCATCCCGACAACCGCGGCGAGGCGCGCCTGCCCGAAAAAATGCTCATCATGGGCCTGTCGATCGAAGCCGAAGCGCGCCAGGTCGCCGCCTGGGCCGCCAGCGAACAGCCGGGCGCCAGCGCGCTGATCCTGTCGGCCGGCTCGCCGTCGCAGCGCCGCACCAGCGCCGCCTTCAAGCAGGAATGGCTGCGCCAGGGCGGTAAAGTCGAATTGGTGGAACTGTCGGCCGTGAATGGCTACCTCAGCGATGCCGAGATGGTGCAGCTGCGCGCGCGCCTGGCCGCCACGCCGCCGGGCCTGCTGTTTGCCGCGCTCGACGCCGACCAGGCGCGCCAGCTGCGCGTGGCCATCGGCAGCGACCTGCCCCTGTATGGCACGTCCTCGCTGAATCCGGGCACGGGGCGCGGCGCCAGCGGCCCCGAGCTCGACGGTACGCGCCTGCTGGACTTGCCGTGGCAGGTGCAGCGCGACCATCCGCAGGTGATGGTGTATCCGCAGCCGCCGCAGCCGGCCGAACGCCGCCTGACAGCCGACATGGAACGCCTGTATGCGCTGGGCATCGATGCCTTCCGCGTGGCGCGCGAAGTGGCGCTGCGGCCGAACGCGCCGTTTACGCTCGATGGCGTGACGGGCCGCCTGGCCGTGCGCTTCGAGCATGGCCAAAGCGTGTTCGAACGCACGGAACAGGCAGCCAGCTACCAGCAGGGCGTGCTGGGCACCTGGCCGCCGAAGGAAGTGCCCGTGCCGGCCGCCTTGCCGTTGACGCAATAGGAACAAGGCGCCATGCCGTCCTGGCCCTTCCCCGGCAAGCGCAAGCGCGCGCAGGGACGGGACGGGCGGCAGGCGGAAGACGATGCGCTCGCATATCTGTTGTTGCAAGGCCTGGTGCTGCTGGAACGCAACTACCTGTGCCGGGGCGGCGAACTCGACCTGATCATGCGCGATGGCCCCTCCATTGTTTTCGTCGAAGTGCGGCTGCGCTCCAGCCGGGCCTTCGGCGGCGCCCTGGCCAGCATCACGCCAGCCAAGCAGCGGCGCATGGTGTACGCGGCGCAAACCTGGCTGCAGGGGCAAGAAACGCTGCCGCCATGCCGCTTCGATGCGCTGGCCATCGATGGCGGGCGCATCACTTGGCTGAAGAACATCCTCGATATGTAAGCATTTTTAACAGTGCTTGTCCGCCATGCCGCGCGCCTGCACTATAATCGGCAGACTATGAATAATCAACGCATCCTCTCGCACTTCCACGAAAGTGCCGAACTCAAGATCCAGGCCGCCACCGTACTGGCGCAACCCATTGCGCAGGCGATCGACCTGATGTTTTATGCATTGTCCAACGGCAACAAGATCCTCGCCTGCGGCAACGGCGGTTCCGCCGCCGACTGCCAGCATTTCGCGGCCGAGCTGGTGGGACGCTTCGAGCGCGAACGCTTTCCGCTGCCGGCGCTGGCGCTGACGACCGATACGTCGATCCTGACGGCCGTGGCCAACGACTACAGCTACCGCGACATCTTCTCGAAGCAGGTGCAAGCCTTCGGCCAGGCCGGCGACATCCTGCTGGCCATCTCCACCTCGGGCAATTCGGCCAACGTGATGGCGGCCGTGGAAGCGGCGCTGGAGCGCGAAATGCGCGTCGTGGCGCTGACGGGCAAGGACGGCGGCGCCATCGGCAAGATGCTGACGGACGCCGACGTGCATATCTGCGTGCCGGCCGAACGCACGGCGCGCATCCAGGAAGTACATTTGACAACCATACACTGCATTTGCGACGGCATCGATGTCGCCTTGTTCGGAGGAGACGTGAATGACTAAATTCGGTACTGGCCCAGGCTGGAAACGCGTACAACGCCCGTTGGCGACCGCCTTGCTGTGCGGCGCCATGCTCACCTCGCTCACCGGCTGCATCGAACTGATGGTCGGCGGCGCCGTGATGGGCGGCGTCGCCGCGGCCGACCGCCGCACCCTGGGCGCCCAGACCGAAGACAAGTCGATCGCCCTGAAAGGCGAGTCGCGCATCCCCTCCATCGTCGGCGACGTGGGCCACGTGAACGTCACCAGCTTCAACCGCCGCGTCCTGCTGACGGGCGAAGTGCGCGATGAAGCGATGAAAAATGCCGTCGAGCGCGAAGTGCGCAATATCGCAGGCGTGGAATCGGTGGCCAATGAGCTGATCATCGCCGGCCCGGCCAGCTACACCTCGCGCTCGAACGATGCGCTGATCACGGCCAAGGTCAAGGCCAGCCTGGTGGACATGAAAACCATCTCGGCCGCCTCGTTCAAGGTCGTCACGGAAAACGGCACCGTCTTCCTGATGGGCCGCGTCACCCAGCGCGAAGGCACGGTCGCCTCCGACGTGGCGCGCGGCGTGAGCGGCGTGCAGAAGGTGATCAAGCTGTTCGACTACATCTCGGAAGCGGAACTGAAGCAATTGCAGCCGGAAGCGCCGCAGCAGCGCACCACCAGCACGGTCAGCGATACCGTCCAGCAATAAGCGTTCTCCCCCATCCGGCCTACGGATCCAGCGCGGCGATACGGCTATAATGGTCGCATCGTGGCCGCATCGCCGCGCTTTTGAAATGAAAACCATGTCAACTTCGCCATCTGCAAGCAAATCCTGGCTGAAGCCAGCCCTCATCGCCGTCTTCGTGGCGGGCGTGGCGGCGGCCGGCTACCTGTCGCTGAACGACAAGCAGAGCGCGCCGGACGTGACCTTCCACGGCATCCATGGCGAGAAAATCACGTCGGCCAGCCTGCGCGGCAAGGTGGTGATGGTCAATTTCTGGGCCACCTCGTGCACCACCTGCGTGGCGGAAATGCCGGAAATGGTCGACACCTACAACAAGTACAAGGCGCAGGGACTGGAATTCGTGGCCGTGGCCATGAAATACGACCCGGCCAACTACGTGCTGAACTTTGCCAAAACGCGCCAGCTGCCGTTCAAGGTGGCGCTCGACGTGACGGGCGAGGCGGCCAAGGCCTACGGCGACGTGGCGCTGACGCCCACGACCTTCGTGCTCGACAAACAAGGCAAGATCCTCAAGCGCTATGTGGGCAAGCCCGAGTTTGCCGAACTGCACAAGCTGCTGGAAACGGCCATCGCCGGCTGATCCCCCTCAGACACCTTACAAAACCCTGTTGCCAGGTGTTGCCCATCTGTTATAACCTTCCCTTGCGTGATCCCATTCACCTTGTGAAGGCCAGCCGTGTCCCTAGCCGCTCAACCGCCCGACCCGCAGCAACTGAAAGCCTGGCTGCTTGCCGCCGGCAACAAGGACGCCACGGCGTTCCGTCAGCTATATAACTCCACCTCATCGAAACTGTTTGGCTTCGCGCTGCGTATATTGCATAAGCAAGAGCTCGCTGAAGAAGCCTTGCAAGAGGGGTTCGTCGCCATCTGGAACAACGCCGCCACTTACCAGAGTCATCTGGCGGCGCCGATGACCTGGATGGCCACCATCGTGCGCAACAAGGCGTTCGATGTGCTGCGGCGCAGCGACGATACCGTGGAAATCGATGCCGAACAGTTTGATAGCGAAGTCATGAATGCACTCCGAGACCCCCAGGCCACGCCCATCGAATCGCTGCAGCTGAGCGGTGACGCCAAGGCGCTGGCATTCTGCATGTCGGCCCTGGAAGGGCTGCACCGGCAGGTGGTTGCCCTGGCGTTCTATCACGACCTGTCGCACAGCGAAGTGGCGCAGCAGATGTCGCTGCCGATCGGCACCGTGAAGACGTGGATACGCCGCAGCCTGGAACGGCTGCGCACGTGCCTGGCGAAACGGGAGGCATCATGAATATCCGCGGCAATGACGCGCTGCGCCAGAAACTGGCATCCGAATACGTGCTGGGCACGCTGAAAGGGGGCGCCCGGCGGCGTTTCGAAGGCTGGCTGCACAACGATGCCGGCTTGCGCAATATCACGGCCGAATGGCGCCAGCGCCTGGAACCGATGGCGGAATTCGCCACGCCCGTGGCGCCGCCGAACAGAGTCTGGAAGCAGATCGAGCAGCGGCTGCACCTGGCGCCGCAAGGCGGCTGGGCCCTGTGGCGCGATTCGCTGTCGTTCTGGCGCAGCCTCGGCATGGCCTCGAGCGCCATCGCCGCGCTGCTGGTGATCGTCGTGGCCACGCGCCTGCTGGACGCGCCGCAGATCAGCTATGTGGCCAGCCTGACGGACGAGAAGGCGCAGACGGCCCTGCTGCTGACGGCCGACAGCCGCCACGGTGCGCTCGACGTGCGCATGGTGGGCAACGCGCCCGTGCCTGCCGACCGCGACCTGGAACTGTGGGCCGTGCCGAAGAGCGGCAACCCCCGTTCGCTCGGCTTACTCGCCGACAAGGGCAATATAAAACTGGCCCTGTCCCAGCGCGCCATCGGCGACGACGTGGCCCTCCTGGCCGTCACCCTCGAGCCGAAAGGCGGTTCGCCCGATCCGAACGGACCGACGGGACCAATCTTGTACAAGGGTAACTGGGTGAAAATTTAAGCAGCGCAAAAGCGAGGGCTGGGGCCGTATCCTGCAGGGTACGACTCCGGAGGTCGCTCTTGCGGTTATTTAGGGTACAGAATCATCTGCGTGCAGCGGAACAGGGCGATGGTCTTGCCTGTTTCCTTGCTTTTCACCACGGCATCCCACACCTGCGTGTTGCGGCCCTTGTGCTCTACCTTGGCCGTGCACGTGATGGTGCCGTCGCGGGCCGTGCCCAGGTGGTTCGACTTCAATTCGATGGTGGTGAAGTTGCTCGCGCCTTCGGGCAGGTTGGCGATGCAGCCATAGCCGGAAGCCGTGTCGGCCAGGGTCACCACGCTGCCCGCGTGCAGATAGCCGTTCGGCGCCAGCAGATGCGGCAGCACGGGCAGTTCCGCCGTCAGCTGGCCGTCGCCCACGTCCGTGATGACGATGCCCAGGTGGCCGGGCAGGCGGCCGGTGCCGCGTTCATTCAACAGTGCTACGGTGATCTCGGGATGGCTCATGCTGGTCCTTGTGCGGGTGAATCCGGGCAGCGGATCTGCCGGAGAATACTATGATGATAGCAACTTTCCCCGCATCGGTTTGGCGGCCGCCTATTTCCGGCCGCGCCGCCGTTTCCACCACACCAGGGTTCCCGTCAGCATGAACAGCAGCGGCATCAGGCCGAAGAGGGTGATGAAGGCGCGCCCGGCCGCGCCAAACGCCTGGCCCGAATGCAGCGGGAATTGCCAGCCCAGGAAGACGTCGCCGGCCGGCGCCCGCAAGGGATCGCGGATGCGCAGGGGCAAGCCGCTGCGCGCGTCCAGGGTGATGCGCGTGGCGCCGTCGCCGTCGGCGATTTCGCCAGGCTGGCGCACGCGCACGTCATACGGCTGGTCCGGCTTGGCCGGCAACACGATGCGCGACACGCGCGCCTGCGGATACAGCGTCTGCGCGGCGGCCATGGCCTGGCCCGCATCGAGCACGGCGCCATCGTTCTGCAGATTTTTCAGTTTGGCCGTGTCCGGCGCCGTCGACACGAGCGCCACCAGCGGCACCACCAGCTGCGGCAAATTGAAATAGATGCCGGAAAAGGCCAGCACGGCCAGCACGGGGGCGGCAAAGAAACCGGCCGCCTTGTGAAACGTATAATTGAAACGGGGCCAGGACCCGCCATGCGACACCGTCAGGGCGCGCTTGATCGCCTTCCACTGCAGGCGCGGCCACCACAGATAGATGCCGCTGAGGGCCATCATCAGCAGCAGCACGCCGGAAATCCCCGTGACCGTCTTGCCCGCGTCGCCCGACAGCAGATAGCGGTGCAAATGAAACATGCCTGACATCAACAGCGGACGCGTGAGGCCGAAGCGGCCCCAGTCGCGCTCGCCCTTCACTTGCAGGGTGTAGGGGTCGACCATCACCTGGCGCACGATGGCCTGGCTGAACATGGACGGCTTGGCTGGCTGGCGGTACGACGCCACATACACGTCGCGCGCGTCGGCCGGCGGATTGAGTTGCGTAGGCTTGCCGTAGGCGGGGTCGGCCGTGAGCTGATCCACCACCGTTTGCACGCTGCGCGGCGTCACCTGGAAGGCCTGGCCAGGCGCGGGTGTGCTCGCCTGCAACAACGTCGGATTCAGCCAGGCATCGAGTTCCGGCATCCAGGCGATAGCCGAGCCCGTCAAGCCCAGCAGGACGAACAGGGCGCCGAACCACAGGCCCGCATACAGGTGCAGCTTGGCTAACAGCCATTTGATCGGGCGCTTGGACATGAAGGGGGGACTCTGGGAATTTTGGGCTGCGGAACGATAGCATGAAAGGCCCGGAGTGAAAATCATTATCAGCTGGCATCCTGTCCTGCCCCCGTAGCGCAAATGAATTGCAACAGGCGCTGACAGCGGGGCGATTTTCTTGCTACTATGCGCCCATGTCTTCCCGCCAGCCCACCCGCAAGCTTGCTCATCACGGCGCCGCCGTCCTCGCGCGCACGCCGTGGCGGCTGTGCGTGGCACTGTTCAGTGCGCTGGCCCTCGTGTTCCTGCTGTCGACGGCCGCCTCGCACCTGCACAAGACCAGCCTCGACGCGGAAGAGTGCGCGCTGTGCGCCACGGCCATCGACAAGGTGGCCGATTTCGCCGTGCCGCCGGCCATCGCCGAGCCGCCCGCCCAATTACTGCCGTACCGCTTACTGGCCGCCGTGCCGGCCGCCCTGGCGCCCGTCGCCGCCATCCTGCTGCCGCCCGTGCGCGGCCCGCCTGCCGCCTCGTTGTAGTTCCCACGCTGTCTTTCCTTTTTTCAGGCGGTCCCTTGCCGCGCTTTGATGCGCGCCGGGCCGCCTGGCGTTGACTATCTTTGAGGTTTACCATGCAACACACTCCCCGTCTGAGCGCGCTGTCGCTCGCCCTTGCCAGCCTGTTTACCGTGTCCGCCCATGCGGCCGATGCCACTCCTGCCGATACGGCCGCCGATGCCGCGCCGCCAGAGATGCAAAAGGTCGAAGTCACGTCCGCCCACCTGAAAAGCGCGCGTATCGAGCTGTCGCCGAAAGTCGGCACCACCATCTACAGCATCGACAGCCACATGGTCGGCATGCTGGGCCAGGGCGACAACACGCCGTTCAATGAAGTGCTGCTGCGCCTGCCAGGCGTGTCGCAGGATTCGAAGGGTTCCGGCGCCCTGCACGTGCGCGACGACCATGCCAACGTGCAATACCGCATCAATGGCGTGCAATTGCCGGAAAGCATCAGCGGCTTCGGCCAGTCGATCGACACGCGCTTGATCGACCATACGGATTTCATGACGGGCGCCTTGCCGGCCCAGTTCGGCCTGCGCACGGCCGGCATCGTCGATATCGAAACGAAGGAGGGCGGCATGACGCCGGGCGGGCGCATCGGCATCCTCGTCGGCAGCCACGATCATGTGGAACCGAGTGCCGAATTTTTCGGCAGCGTCGGCAAGTTCAATTACTACCTGTCCGGCAGCTATCTGGGTAACTCCCTGGGCGTGGAAAACCCGCAAGACACGCGCAGCGCCCTGCACGACAAGACGCGCCAGAATAAGTCGTTCGGCAGCCTGTCGTATTTCCTCGATGACAACACGCGCCTGGGCGCCATGTTCGGCACCTACAACGGCCGCTTCCAGATCCCGAACAATCCGAACCAGGCGCCCGCCTTCTCGCTCGATGGCCACAGCGATGCACAGGCGGGCACGTCCAGCCTGCCGTCGTCGCAGCTGAATGAAAACCAGCGCGAGGTGAACCGCGTCCTCGTGCTGTCGCTGCAAAAAAGCCTGGGCGACCTCAATTACCAGGTCTCGGCCTTCCACCAGTATTCGGAACTGCACTTCACGCCCGATGCCATTGGCGACCTGATCTACAACGGCGTGGCGTCGGATTCGCGCCGCTCGAACAGCGCCTCGGGCGCCCAGTTCGACGCCAGCTACAAATTGCTCCCGGACCACACCGTGCGCGCGGGCCTGGCCTACACGCGCCAGAAGACGACGAGCGACAACACGGTGGCCGTCTTCCCCGCCATGGACGGCGCGCAAACGTCCACCACACCCATCACGGTGCGGGACAACAGCGGCAAGACGGGCACGCTGGCCAGCTTTTACCTGCAGGATGAATGGCATATCAGCAAGCCCCTGACCCTGAACTACGGCGCGCGCTTCGACAAGGTCTCGGCCTACACGAGCGAGCAGCAATGGAGCCCGCGCGTGAACCTGGCCTACCAGCTCGCGCCGGGCACGGCCCTGCACGCCGGCTATTCGCGCTACTTCACGCCGCCGCCGCAGGAACTGGCCGCGCAGGGCAGCATCGACCTGTACGCGAACACGACGAACGCGCCGGAAATCGGCCAGTCCGACAACGTCAAGTCCGAGCGCACGCATTACTACGACGTCGGCATCAGCCATCAGGTGAATGCGCAACTGACCGTGACGGCCGATGTGTACTATAAAAAGATCAACAACCTGCTCGACGAAGGCCAGTTCGGCCAGGCGCTGATCCTCACGCCATTCAACTATGCGGACGGCTACGCCAAGGGCCTGGAATTGTCGGCCATCTACAGCGAGAAAAACTGGGGCCTGTTCCTCAACGCCAGCACGCAAAAAGCGCAGGGACGCAACATCAATTCGGGCCAGGCCCTGTTTGGCGCCGATGAATTGAACTACATCAGCAAGAACTATGTCTACCTCGATCATGACCAGAAATACACGCTGTCGGGCGGCGGACATTATCACTTCGGCGATTCGCAAGTGAGCGCTGACTTCCTCTACGGCAGCGGCCTGCGCATGACTCCGGAGGGCGGCGCGCCGAATTCCGGCCATTTGCCCAGCTACTTTACCGTCAATGCGGCGCTCACGCATACGTGGAAAAACACGCCGCTCGGCAAGGTGGAAGGACGGCTGGCCCTGATCAACCTGTTCGATAAATCGTATCTGCTGCGCGACGGTTCCGGCGTGGGCGTGGGGGCGCCCCAGTATGGCGCCCGCCGCAGCCTCTACGCCGGCTTGTCGACAAGCTTCTAAAAGTTACGCGCGAAGACAGCGGCAGGGAGCAACGCCTGCCGCTGTCGGTTGCCGTCCGGTTCCAAAAATTATCCCCAGGCGATGGCCGCCTGGCCATGCGCCTGCAGATACGCATTGGCCTGGCTGAACGGCTTGCTGCCGAAGAAACCTTTACTGGCCGACAAGGGAGACGGGTGGGGCGCGGCCAGCACCAGGTGCTTGCCGGGATCGATCAGGCTGCGCTTGGCTTGCGCATAGCCGCCCCACAGGATGAAGACGAGATGACTGCGCTCGGCGGACAGGTGGCGAATGGCGCTGTCGGTCAGCTTTTCCCAGCCCTTGCCCGCATGCGAGCCGGCCACGCCGGCGCGCACCGTCAGCACGCTATTGAGCAGGAACACGCCTTGCTGCGCCCAGTCGGACAAATCCGTGCGCGTGCGCGCCACGCCCACGTCGCCATGCAACTCCTTGAAGATATTCTGCAGGCTGGGCTGTGGCGGCGTGCCTTCGGGTATGGAAAAGCACAGGCCCATGGCCGCACCCGGCGTGTGGTACGGGTCTTGGCCGAGGATCACGACTTTCACTTGCTCAAATGGTGTCAGGTCGAACGCGCGGAAGATGTATTTACCCGGGGGAAAACACTGCCCCGCCGCATAGTCCGCCTTCACGAAGGCGGCCAGGCGTTCCCAGTAAGGTTCGGCGAAATCAGCTGCCAGCCGCGCCTTCCACGATGCATCGATGCGTACGTCCATGCCTCACCTCATAGCTTATCCGTCAACCATGCTTTTTCAACATGACAGTATAGAACGCCCGGCCGGATGAGGCGCATACGATTCGAACAGGCAAAAAAAAGCCGCCAGCTCCAGCCGGCGGCTTTGATGCAGCGCAAGGTGCTTAGAAATTCAGCGCCGATTCCACGCCGGCGCTGTGCGCCTGTTCATCCGCGTGGTACGAGCTGCGCACCATGGCGCCGACGGCGGCGTGGGTGAAGCCCATCTTGTACGCTTCTTCCTCGAACATCTTGAAGACGTCCGGGTGCACGTAGCGGCGCACGGGCAAGTGGCTGTTCGATGGCGCCAGGTACTGGCCGATGGTCAGCATGTCGATGTCGTGCTCGCGCATGTCGCGCATCACTTGCAGGATTTCCTCGTCCGTCTCGCCCAGGCCCACCATGATGCCGGACTTGGTCTTGACGTCCGGATACATGGCCTTGAAATCCTTCAGCAGCTTCAGCGAATGCATGTAGTCGGAGCCGGGACGCGCTTCCTTGTACAGGCGCGGCGCCGTTTCCAGGTTGTGGTTCATGACGTCCGGCAAGCCATCCTTGAACAGGTTCAGGGCTTTTTCCAGGCGGCCGCGGAAGTCGGGCACCAGCACTTCGATGCGGGTGTTCGGCGACAGGGCGCGCGTTTGCTGGATGCACTCGACGAAATGGCCGGCGCCGCCGTCGCGCAAGTCATCGCGGTCGACGGAGGTGATGACGACGTAGTTCAACCGCAGCTTGGCGATGGTTTTCGACAGGTTGGCCGGCTCTTCCTTGTCCAGCGGGTCCGGGCGGCCGTGGCCGACGTCGCAGAACGGGCAGCGGCGCGTGCACTTGTCGCCCATGATCATGAAGGTAGCCGTGCCCTTGCCGAAGCATTCGCCGATGTTCGGGCAGCTGGCTTCCTCGCACACGGTCACCAGCTTGTTTTCGCGCAGGATGTCCTTGATTTCATAGAAGCGTGTCGATGCCGAGGCGGCCTTGACGCGGATCCAGTCCGGCTTTTTCAGGCGCTCGACTTGCTCGATCGGAATGATCTTGATCGGGATGCGCGAAGTCTTGCTGGCGCCTTTTTGCTTTTCGCTCGGGTTGTACGCGGGAGCGGCGGTCGCGGCGGGGGCGGTGCTGGAAATGGTCTCAGAAGTCATGGCTGCAAGCCCTTGCGGGCGATGTTGGTTTGTTTGCTCAGGCATCCGCTGCCTGAGGCGCGCCTGCGGCGCTGTTTACCTCGGTTACATCGAGTAATACGGTCAATTCCCGGGCCAGGGCCCGCTGCACGTCGGCCAGCGGCGCCACCACACCCATGCTGCGCATGTCCACCGTCTTCAGGCCGGAATAGCCGCAGGGGTTAATCCAGGAAAACGGCGCCAGGTCCATCGCCACGTTGAGCGACACGCCATGGTAGGTGCAGCCATTGCCGCGCACTTTCAATCCCAGCGCGGCGATCTTCGCACCCTTGTCTGGCCCGCCGGCAATATAAATGCCAGGCGCGCCATCGATGCGCTCGCCAGCGAGATTATACGCCGCCAGCACGTTGATGATGGCTTGCTCGATTTTATGCACGAACTGGCGCGCATACAGCTTGCCGCCCGGCTTGTTGCGGCGCAAGTCCATCAGCAGGTAAATCACCACCTGGCCGGGGCCGTGGAATGTGACTTCGCCGCCGCGGTCCGTCTGCACCACGGGGATCGAATTTTCTTCAATCGCTGCGCCGGCCAGCAAATGGCCGCGGTCGGCCGCCAGGCCCAGCGTGAACACGGGCGGATGCTCGACGATCCACAGTTCGTCGCGCGTGTCCGTCGTGCGCGCGTCGGTAAAGGCGCGCATGGCGGCAAAGGTCGGCTCGTAATCGACGCGGCCCAGCTCGCGGATCAGCGCCGCTTCGGTTCGGGTGGTGGTCATGACAGATTCTGTGGTCAGCTGCCGGCGCCCTGCGGACGCTGCGGCGAAGCCGTGATTATAAGCCAGGCCGCCGTTTCATTCCGGCGCGGCGGCCGGCAGCAGCAGCCTGCCTAACTTTTGGGCAGCATGGCGTATCTGCGCGGCGCTGAGGGCCGTATAGCCGAGCAGCACGGCCGGCGCCAGCCTGGCGCTGTGGCAAAAGTCGCCGAGCGGCTGCAGCGCCAGCCCCTCCTGCGCGGCGCGCGCGCAAAATGCGCGCTCGTCGCTGCCGGCTGGCAACCACAGTACGCAATGGAAGCCCGCTTGCTGACCGGAAATGGCGTAGCGTCCGGGCGCGGTCTGCTCGAGGACGGCCAGCAGCAGGTCGCGTCGCTCCTTGTAGGCCAGCCTGGCCTGGCGCAAATGGCGCACGAAGGCGCCTTCCTCCATCCAGGCGGCCAGCGCCAGCTGTTCCGTCACGCCGACGGACCGGCCCGTCAACTGCAGGGTGCGCAGCAGCTGCGCGCGCAAGCCGGGCGGCAGCACCATGAAGCCCACGCGCAGGCCGGCAAACAGGGTCTTGTTGAAACTGCCGCAATAAATCACGCGCTGGTACTGGTCCAGCGCCTTCAGGGCCGCCAGCGGCGCGCTGTGGTAATTGAATTCGCTGTCGTAATCATCTTCCACCACCCAGGCACCGCTGTCGTTCGCCCATTCCAGCAGGGCCAGGCGGCGCGTGACGGACATGGTCACGCCCAGCGGCGACTGGTGCGCCGGCGTCACGTACGCAAGGCAGGCGTCGGCGTGGGCGCGCAGGGCGGCGCAATCGATGCCCTCGGCGTCGACGGCAATGTCCACCGGCACGGCGCCACTGAGGGCGAACAGGGCGCGCGCGGCCGGGTAGCCCGGTTCTTCCAGGCACACCTTGTCGCCATCGCGCACGATGCTGCGCGCCAGCAAGTCGATCGCGTGGCGGATGCCGGTGGTGACGACGATGTCTTGCGGGTCGCAGCGGATGCCGCGGTACTTGCCGAGGAAATCGGCGATCTGCTGGCGCAGCCGGGGCAGGCCGGCCGGATCGGCGCTGCACAGCTGCTCCGGCGTGGCGGCGGCCAGCGCCCGCGCCGCGCACTTCGACCAGGCGGCCATGGCAAACAGGCTGGCGTCGGCGCGCCGGGCCACGAAGGGCAAGCCGTCGCGCACGCCCGTGTCCGAGGCGGGCGCCGGCGCCGCGGCCAGCGTGGCGGGGAGGGCATCGTCCAGGCCGGCCATCAGGAAGCGTTCCGGCACGACGGCACACACGCGCGTGCCGGAACCGGGTACGCGCGTCACGTACGCTTCCGCGTGCAGGCGGTCGAACACGGTTTCGATGGTGCCGCGCGACAACTCCCACCGTTCCGCCAGGGTGCGGCTGGACGGCAGGCGACTGCCCGCCGGCAGCATCTTCGTCAGGATGGCCGCGCGCAGCGCTTCATACGCGCCATCCTGCTTGTTGACGCCAGCCTTGTCGAGCCAGCTGGTAGGGCGGGGCAAGTCCAGGGCGTGCGGTGATTTTCCTCGCGGCATGATGATGGTCGTCCAAGTGGTCCAATGAAATAAGTGATGACTGGCACTTCGCATTACACCACAACCATTCTACTCTCACCGTTCCGGTGCGCCAGCGTGGCGCGCCATGCCATCTTGCGTCTGGAAAACATGAATAAAAACACATCCATGCCACTGTGGGCCTGGGGCAGCATCGTGCTGCTGCTGGTCTGCCTGTCGCGCATCAGCATCGACATTTACCTGCCGTCGTTGCCGGCCATGGCCGATGCCCTGCACGCCAGCGATGCGCAGTTGCAACTGACCCTGAGCCTGTTCATGGCCGGCTCGGCCGCCTCGATGCTCGCCTGCGGACCGCTGGCCGACCGCTACGGACGCCGCCCCGTGCTGCTGGCCGGCACGGGCATTTATGTGCTCGCCAGCATCGTTTGCACGGTGACTTCCGATGTGCACGTGCTGATCGCCGCGCGCGTGCTGCAGGCGTTCGGCGGCTGCAGCGGCACCATCATCGGCAGGGTCATGGTGCGCGACCGCTTCGATCCCGCCACGCAGGCGCGCATGCTGGGACGCATCTCGATGGTGATGGGACTGTCGCCGATCCTGGCGCCGCTGGCCGGCAGCGTGCTCGACGCGGCATTCGGCTGGCGCGCCGTGTTTGGCGTGCTGTGCCTGCTCGGGGCGCTGTCGCTGGGACTGATCGCCGCCTACTTGCCGGAAACCAGGCCCGTCGACACTGCACCGCAGGCAAATACCCTGGCGCTGTACCGGCGCCTGCTGGGCGATGCCTATTTCCTGCGCTATGCGCTGGCCATCGGCTGCGTGTATTGCACGTACTTCCCGTTCATCGCGGAATCGTCCGTGCTCTTGCAAAGGGGCATGCAGCTGTCGCCCGGCGCGTATGCGCTGGTGTTCGCGCTGACGGTGAGCGGCTATATCGCGGGGTCGAGCCTGTTCCGCGCGCTGGGACCGCGCCTGGGCGCCGAGCACATGCTGGGCGTGGCCGTGCTGATCAATGTGGCGGGGGCGGCCAGCTTGTTGCTGGCAGGCAGCCTGGCGCCGCAGCACGTGGCGTCGCTGGTGGCGCCGATGCTGCTGGTGATGGTGTCGGTGGGCATGGCCATCCCGGCCTGCCAGCTGGCCGTGCTGCAGCCGTATGGCGCCCAGGCGGGTAGCGCCTCGGGCCTGTTCTTCTTCGTGCAGATGGCGATCACGGCCGCCTGCGGCGCGCTGCTGGCCGCCATCACCGACGGCAGCGAAAAGCCCCTGCTGTGGGTGACGACGGCCGCCAGCTGCGCCTTTGCCGCCGTCTGGCTGCTCACGAAGAGCCGGGCCAGCGTGACGGCGGCAACGCTTACATGACGATCTTCACCATCGGGTGACCCGACAGCGCCGTGTACAGGGCGTCGAGCTGTTCGCGGCTGATGGCGCGCACGGTCACGGTCAGGCCCGTGTAATTGCCCTTGCCCGATGGGCGCTCTTCCATGCGGCCCGCGTGGAAGGTCGGATCGTGGCTGATCACCAGTTCCAGCATGGTCGGCGCGAAGTCGACATGCGTCGGGCCCATGATCTTGATGGGAAAATCGCTCGGGTATTCGATCAGCGATTCGCTGGGAGGAATCGTGACTTCGGTAGGAGGGGTGGTTTGCATGGGAAATCCAATCAGTGCCGGTAAGGACAGGCGGCGCAGCATACATCGCGCGGCGGCTGCATAAAAGCGTATTGTAGCCAACTTTGGGGACGCATGCGCCCGTTGCCATGGCGCCGGCGATGGCGCCCGCATGGCGGAAAAAAAAGCCAGCTATGCAAGCTGGCTTAAAACTATTTCGTTTGGACAAAATAGCGGGAAAAAATCGGTGCTGTCACTACGTGCGGCATTGCGCTGTTCTGCAATGCCCCTACTGTAGAGAAAACACCGCGGCATTGCCTCCGGCATGTGACGAACTGCCGGTTTGACGGCCTGAACGTCCATACGGCGCGACCAGACGGGAATCGGCCCGGCGCCAATGCCTCGTTCAGCGCTCCTGTTCCTGCACGCGGCCGCTGCGGCCGGGACCGCCGCGCTCGCTGCCCCGCTCATGCGCCCGTTCACGCGCGGCACTGGCGCGCTCGGCACCGCGCTCGCCGCCGCGCGCTTCCGGCGCGGGACGCGGTGCCGGCGCCGGCATCGCTGGCGGTGCCGGGCGTGCCGCGGCTACCGGCGGCGGTGAAGGCGGCGGCGCCGTTTGCAACACCTCGCGGCGGTTGCCGCGCTCCCAGCGGCCACCGTCCTGGCGCGGCGCATCGGCCGGGCGTTCCATCACAGGACGCGGCGCCCGCTCATGGCGCGGATACGCCTCGCCACGCCAGCCGGACTGGCGGCCCACGTGGTCTTGCACAGGCGGCAAGGCCGGCATGGCCGGCAGCATCGGCTGTGCCGGCACGGGCGGCGCGGATGGCTGCGGCGGAATGGGCGGCGCGGCCGGCACGGGCGGGCGCTGCGGCATCAGCGGACGGGGCGCCACGCGCGTCTGGCCGTCGTCCGTCTGCAGGCGGCCCGGGCGGTTGACCCAGTCGCGCCGGGGAATGTTGTCCGTGCGGTTGTCCATGCGCGGCCGTTCGGTCGGGCGCTGCCAGTTGCCGGCCGGCGGAGGCGCCGTGCTCAAGGGCAAACTTTGCATGACGGGCGGCGGCATGGTGGTGCGGTTGCGGCGCGGCACGTCGACCGTGCGCTGCGTGCCGAAACGCTCGCCGGGCAGCATCGTCATGCCTGGACGGCGTTCGCGTTCGCCCGCCACGGGGCGGCGGCCTTCGGCGACGCGGTTGATGCGGCGTTCATAGTCGGCGCTGGCGCGGTAGCCGGGCACGTAACGGTCGTGCGGCGACAGGGGGAACCAGCCAACGCCGGGGCGCGATCCATGCTGTGGCCCATGCGCGCCGCCGACCCAGCCCACCAGCGCCGGCGCCCAGGGCACGCGCGCGCGGTCGCGCCCCGGCGCCCAGCCCCAGCGGTGGCCCAGCAGTACCCAGCGGCCGTAATGCGAGGGCGCATAGCCCCACGGCGCCTTGTCGACCCAGGTCCAGCCCCACGGCGCGATCCACGTCCAGCGCCCGTCGCTGTACGGCGCCCAGCCGGCAGCTACCGTGGTGGGCAGCCACAGCGGGCCATACTCGGCATCGTCCTGCCAGGCACCGTAACGGTCCAGCTCTTCATAGCCGGTCGTATCCTCGGTGACATAGCGCAGGGCCGGCGCGGCGGCGGGCAAGGCTTCGGGCCAGTGGTCGAAGGCCACGCGCTGCAGGGCGCCCGTGCGCAGTTCCTCGTCCGTCAGTTCGGCGCGCTTGCCGGCGCGCAAGGTCACGCTGCCCGTCGCGCCATCCACGTCGGCCACGCCTTCGAGCACGCTGACGACGCTGGTGCCCGGCTGGCGCCCGGCATCGATGCGCACCCAGCCCGGCTGGGCCAGGGTCACGCGCGCCTGCTGCGTCGTCAGTTCGAGGCCGCGCAGCGCGTCCGGGTTGCGCACGCGCACGCTGACGCTGCCATAACTGAGGTGCAGCTTGAAACTGTCGTCATCGAGTTCGCTCACTTCCAGCTCGGAATCGCCATCGAGGCGCACGGCGGCCGCGCCGACGCGAAACTCGGCCAGGGCGCCGCGCATGGTACTTAAACGGTTATCCGTCGTGACGGGCCAGTTCAGCAGGGCGTCCTGCGCTTCGCCATCGCCGGCGCGCACCAGCACCTGCCCTTCGACGGTGGACAGACGCCCCACGCGGGCGGGCGGGTCGTCGGCCAGGGCCAGCGCGCACGCCGACGACAGCAGCACGGCGCACACGATTTTCAGGAGGGGGAAGGACAGGGTCGGACGCATGGCAGCGCTCCAGGCAAGACTTACAATGATGACATGACTGGATTACAGCCCTCTTCGGCCGGCATCGCAAGCAGGCTTACAAATGTTTGCATGTTGACCTGGCTCAGGAAGCCGCGTGCGCGCCCCGCTTGACGAAGAACAAGGCCGTGCCGACGGCCATCAGCAGGCCGCCAAAGAAGCGGTTCTGCTTTTTCACGGCGCGGGCATCGCGGAAGAAGCGCTGCATGGACGACGCCAGCAAGGCGTAGCCATGCATGACGAGCAAGTCGATCGTGCACATGGTGACGGCCAAGATCAGCAGCTGCGGCAGCACGGGTGCCGTGGCGCTAATGAATTGCGGCAACACCGCCACCATGAAGATGATGCCCTTCGGATTCGTCACGTTCGTCAAAAACCCCGTCAGCACGCGCCGATGCAGCGACGGCAGCGCGCTGGCCGCATGCAGGTCGCCGGCCACGGCCACCTTGGCGCGCCACTGCGACAGGCCCAGGTAGATCAGGTACAGCGCGCCCACCGTCTTGACGATATTGAAGGCCACTTCCGAGGCCAGCAGCAGGGAACCGACGCCGGCGCCCGCGATGAACAGCACCACCAGCAGCCCCAGCTGCAAGCCGAGGATGGTGGCGCTGGCCTTTTTCACCCCGTACGACAGGCCGTGCGACATCGACAGCACGGCGCCCGAGCCGGGCGAGACGGCGATGATGGTGGCGGCGAAGACAAAGGCGATCCAGGTGGCAAAATGCATGCGGCGTCCAGAAAATGGTGAATAAAAGCAATTTTACCCCGCCCCGTGCGGCGCTGCCGGCCATGCCTGGGGTAAGATCGCAGTCATGCCTTACCGACGTCATCCCTTGCCGTACAACCAAGAATAACATCATGAAAAACAACACTTTCCTAGCCCAACCATTCCCCGCCGCCACCATGGGAGCGCGCTGAGATGGCCGGCTCCAGTCTGCTGGCCCTGCTCGACGACATCGCCAGCATCCTCGATGACGTTTCCCTGATGACCAAGGTAGCCGCCAAGAAGACGGCCGGCGTGCTGGGCGACGACCTGGCCCTGAACGCGCAGCAGGTGGCCGGCGTGCGCGCCGAGCGCGAGTTGCCCGTGGTATGGGCCGTCGCCGTCGGTTCCATGAAGAACAAGGCCATCCTCGTGCCGGCCGCGCTGGCCATCAGCGCGTTTGCGCCGTGGGCCATCACGCCGCTGCTGATGGTGGGCGGCGCCTACCTGTGCTTCGAAGGCTTCGAAAAGATCGCGCATCAATACCTGCACCCGGACGACAGCCACAAGGCCGAGCTGGCGCAGGCGCTGCGCGACCCGCAGGTGGACCTCGTGGCGCTGGAAAAGGACAAGATCAAGGGCGCCATCCGCACCGATTTCATTTTATCGGCGGAAATCATCGTTATCGCCCTGGGCACGGTGGCCGCGGCCACCTTCGCCGAGCAGGTGGCCGTCGTCGTCGGCATCGCCATCATCATGACGGTGGGCGTGTATGGCCTGGTGGCCGGCATCGTCAAGCTCGACGACGCGGGCTTTTACCTGGCCGCGCGCAAGGGCGCGGGCGCGCTGATGGATGGCGTGCGCGGCTTTGGCCGCATGCTGGTGTCGGCGGCGCCGAAACTGATGAAGTTTCTCTCCGTGGTGGGCACCCTGGCCATGTTCATGGTCGGCGGCGGGATTTTGACGCACGGCTGGCCGTGGGCCAGCGCCATGCTGCACCACGCGGAGGCGGCCGTGGGCGGCGTGGCCGGCATCGGTCCCGTGCTGGCGGCCGTCACGCCGAGCCTGATCAACGCGGTGGCCGGCGTCATCGCCGGCGGCCTGGTGCTGGCCGGCGTCACGGCCGTCTCGGCTTTGTTGCGCCTGGTCAAATCGGGCAAGTAAGCTTTCTGTTCTCATGGAGCGGCAGGCGCATCCGTGCCTGCCGCTGCGGCCATGCCGGCGGCGCCTGCCCGTCCATGGAGATCCTATGCTGCCATCCCCCGTCCAACGCCCGAGCAACGCCTTTATCGGCGCTTCCTGGGCCGCCCCGCTGATCGGCGCCATCACCTACCTGTCGGGCCTGTGGAACGCCACCATGGCGCTCAACGAGAAGGGCTATTATTTCACCCTCCTCCTGTACGGCCTGTTCGCCGCCATCTCGCTGCAAAAATCCGTGCGCGACCGCGCCGAGGGCATCGCCGTCACCGGCATCTACTTCGGCCTGTGCTGGATTTCCGTGCTGCTGGCCTTGCTGCTGCTGACGGCCGGCTTGTGGAATGCCACCCTGCACAACAGCGAAAAGGGCTTCTATGCGATGGCCTTCCTGTTGAGCCTGTTTGCCGCCGTGGCCGTGCAAAAGAACGTGCGCGCCGTGGCGCGCGCCACGGCGGCCACGCCGGCCGAGGCGACGGGAACCTAATGCGCGCCGGCGAGTCTATGCTATGAGCATATCCATGTCGGGAAAGGGCGATGAGCGACCAGCAAAAACGATTGCAAATGGCACTGGAAGCGGCGCACATGGCGATCTGGGATTCGCGCATCGTCGCGGGCCGGGTCATCGACGGCTCGGTGAGCTGGTCGGCCAGGGGGGCAGCCCTGCTGGGCCTGGAGGAGCGCGCGCTCACGCATTCCTTCCACGCCTTCCTCGACTGCGTGCATGCCGCCGACCGCGACAAGGTGGTGGCCGTGCTGCAGGAAGGCGTGCGCCGGCGCGACGGCTATGCGCTGCAATACCGCGTCGTCTGGCCCGACGGCAGCGAACACTGGCTGGCGGCGAAGGCGCAAGTGTTCATGGATGCGGCAGGCCGGCCCGAGCGTACGCTGGGCATCATCTGGGATGTCACCGAACACCGGGCGCGCGAACTCATGATTGCCGAGCGCAAGGAACTGGCCGAAGTGACGCTCAGTTCCATCGGCGATGGCGTGATGACCACCGACCCGCAGGGCAAGACGCGCTACCTGAACCGCGTGGCCGAGCAGTTGACGGGCTGGAGCCACCCGATGGCCGAGGGCCTCGACATTGCGCAAACGCTGAACCTGGTCGATGAACACACGGGCCAGGCGCCCGAGCACGTGGCCATCAAGTGTTTGCGCCTGCGCCAGGCCATCGGCATGTCCACGCACACGCAGCTGATCACGCGCGAAGGGCGGCGCATCGCCGTCGAGGAATCGGCCGCGCCGATCTGGTCGCGCGACGGCGACATCCTCGGCGCCGTCGTCGTGTTTCGCGACGTCAGCCACGAACGCAAGCTGAGCCAGCAGCTGTCGTGGCAAGCCACGCACGACACCCTGACGGGCCTGATCAACCGGCGCGAGTTCGAACACCTGGTGGCCGGCGCCCTGCGCACGGCCAAGCAGGATGGCCACGTGCATGCGCTGCTGTACCTGGACCTCGACCAGTTCAAGGTCATCAACGATACCTGCGGCCACGGCGCCGGCGACGTGTTGCTGCAGCTGCTCGCGAAAATGCTGCAGGGACAGATGCGCGACAGCGACATCCTGGCGCGCCTCGGTGGCGACGAACTGGGCGTGCTGCTGCCGCACTGTCCGCTCGAGCATGCGCGCCTGATCGGCGAGCAGCTGCGCCAGTCCATCCGCGAATTCCGTTTCGCCTGGGACGAACGCAGCTTCGAGCTGGGCGTGAGCATCGGCATCGTCGAAATCAACCAGGACAGCAAATCCATGAGCGAGCTGCTGAGCGCGGCCGACCAGGCGTGCTACCTGGCCAAGGAGCAGGGCCGCAACCGCATCCACGTGTACCAGGAATCGGATGTCATGCTGGCGCAGCGGCATGGCGAAATGCTGTGGATTTCGCGCCTGAACGAAGCGTTCACGCACGATTATTTCCGCCTGTACGCCATGCCCATCGTGCACCTGCGCGACAGCGCGGAACACCACGACGAAGTGCTGATCCGCATCCGCAACAGCAAGGGCGACCTGATCTTGCCCGGCGCCTTCATTCCCGCCGCCGAACGCTACGACATGATGCTGTCCATCGACCGCTGGGTGATCCGCGCCGTCTGCCACCATATCCAGAGCGTGCGCGACAGCCTGCCGCCGCTCGCCGCACTGGTGGAAAGCCGCCGCCGCGCGCCGGCCCTGTACTCGATCAACCTGTCGGGCATGTCGCTGGCCGACACGGGCTTGCAGGACTACATCACCGAGCAGTTCGTGCAATACGCGATCGCGCCCGAACAGATCTGCTTTGAAATCACGGAAACGGCCATCATCGCCAACCTGCCCAAGGCGCAGGCCTTCATGCACAAGCTCAAGGCCCTCGGCTGCCGCTTCTCGCTCGACGACTTCGGCAGCGGCTTTTCCTCGTTCGGCTACCTGAAAGCCTTGCCCGTCGATTACCTGAAGATCGACGGCGTCTTCGTGCGCGACATCGCCAGCAACGCCATCAACCGCGCCATGGTCAAGGCCATCAATGAAGTGGGCCACGTGATGGGCCTGCAAACGGTGGCCGAATACGTGGAAGACGCGGCGACGCTGGCCATCATCCGCGACCTGGGCATTGACTATGCGCAAGGCTACGCCGTGGGCAAGCTGCGCCCGCTGACGGCCGGCGCGGACTAGGCGCTGGCGCCCTTAGCTGTCCCAGGGCGGCGCCGCCGCCAGGCGCTGCGGGTCGGGAAAGTCGCGCACGCGATAGCGTACCGGGTAGCAATCGACTTCCTGCATCAGCTCGCCGCCGATGGCCAGCGCCTCGTGCCACGCCAGCATCTTCGTGACGCTGTCGCCGCCAGCCGCGTCGGGCACCACCATGGCAACGATATCGGTGCGTGGCAGCAAGGTATCGACGCCGCGCGTCCACGTCGCCAGCGACACCACGCCTTCGCTCTCCTTCGGCTGGAACAGCATGCAGGTAGCCACGAACACATCCTCGCCGATGCTGTCGTTGAGTTCATCCCATTCCTGCTTCTGCTCGCCATAGTGATGGGCCCGTATCATCGTTTGCAGGCGCGCCAGGGCCGCAGCAACGGCCCCGTCCGTGGGCTGGCAGGCGACGATTCTTCCGTACCGTACGCCATACATGGCAGGCGACACGTGCCGGCCCTCGTCCTGCATCAGCTGGTCGGCCAGGGCGACCATCGCCAATTGCCCCGCCACATTGTGTGACGAGGCCAGCAGGAAACGCCCGCGCGTGGGGATCATCACCAGCGGCTCGCCGCCGGCACAGGCGCGGTACAGCAGGTCGGGCAGCAGCAGGCGCGAGGAATCGTAGGCATCGTGCCATTCGCCCATCATCAGCCCGTCCCCAAGCGCCACGAAGCTGTGCGGCGTGCGCTCGCGCAAGTTGTCCATGGCCACCGCCAGCGCCTGCTCGAAGGTCACGCCCCATTGCGCCAGGGTGGCCTGGCCGATGGTCGACATCGACGCCTGCGTGTCGTAGGCCAGCAGGATCAGGGCATCGTCGTCGAGGGCTTGCCAGGCATCGGCCACGGCCGGGCGCGGCGATTGGCGCAAGGCCAGCAGGCGCAGATAGTCGCCCTGGCTGCGGCTGCGGATCACGGGCATCAGGCTGTCCCGCGCCTCGGCAAAGGTCGCCGGCAAGCCCGGCACGTCGATACCGGCCAGGTAGTTTTGCAGCACGTGCGGCCGCTGCTTGCGCGGCGCGGCGCAGTAATCGCGGTAGGCGTTGTCCAGGTTGAAAATCTGCTGGGCATCGCCGTCGAAGACGATGCGAAATTGCGCCGCCTCGTAATGGCATGCCCGCGCCGGCCCGCGCTGGCCGATCTGGCGCAGGACGAGGTCCGCAAAGCCGTCAGGCGTGGGACGGGCGCGGAAGAAATCGAAAAAACCCATGCTGCTCCAGTGATGACCGTACGAAAAAGATGATACCTGGCAAAAGAAATAGCCAAATTGATACTGTAAACGAAAACCTGCCATGGGGAAACCAGTACACGCAGTGGAGCCACGGCAAATTAGCCGAACCAATCTGGGGGATTTTGATCTACATCAATAAATTTGCGTAGGCGACTCCTTACACTGATCTCCGTTCTTGCAATCGTGCAAGTCTTACCCACCAATTACTTATTCAACTGATCAGGAAGCCGCGACCATGCGCCAAAATTTGCCAGTGACTAACCGTGAAGTCCTCGTCTTGGACGATCAGGCCATCGTGTCGAAAACGGATATGAACGGCAATATCGTGTATGTGAACCCCTACTTCAGCCAGGTCAGCGGCTTCAGCGAGGCAGAGCTGCTCGGCTCGCCACAAAACATCGTGCGCCACCCGGACATGCCGGCCGAGGCGTTTGCCGACCTGTGGGCCTCGATCCAGGCCGGCACGCCGTGGACGGGCCTGGTCAAGAACCGCTGCAAGAACGGCGACTTTTACTGGGTACGCGCCAACGTCACGCCCATCCGCGAAGCGGGCAAGACCATCGGCTACATGTCCGTGCGCGTAAAGGCGGACAAGGACCAGGTGAAGGTGGCCGAGGAAGCGTACGCGGCCATCCGCAACCAGGAAGACGGCAAGATCGTCATCAAGCACGGGCAGATCGTACGCCCCGGCCTGGCGCACCTGCTGCACAGCCTGACGCACATGTCGCTGAACCTGCGCATCTGGGCCGCCACCTCCATCGTCAACTGCCTGCAACTGCTGGTGTGCATCATCAGCCTGTTCGCCAGCGGCGGCGAGATCACCAACTACGCCATCTTCGGCGCCACCCTGTTCGGCTTCCTGATCAACGTCTTCCTCTGGTACACCTTGCGCATGTCCGTGCTCAAACCGCTGGGCAAGGCCCTGAACGGCGCGCGCGCGATCGCCGCCGGCGACCTGTCGGGCAGTTTTGAAACGGACAGCACGGATGAAGTGGGGCAATTGCTGCGCGCGCTGCAGCAGATGAACAGCAACCTGATCGCCACCATCCGCGACGTGCGCATCAACGTGGAAACCATGGCCGTGGCCACCAAGCAAATCGCCGTCGGCAATATGGACTTGTCGGGCCGCACGGAATCGCAGGCGGCCAGCCTGGAAGAAACGGCCTCGAGCATCGAAGAATTCTCGTCGACCGTGAAACAGAATGCGGACAATTCCGTGCAGGCCAACGAGCTGGCCGTGGCCGCCTCGAAAGTGGCCGTGCAGGGCGGCGAAATCGTCGCCGAGGTGATCACCACCATGGACGACATCAACACCTCGTCGAAGAAGATCGTCGACATCATCGGCTTGATCGAAGGCATCGCCTTCCAGACCAACATCCTGGCCTTGAACGCGGCCGTGGAAGCGGCCCGCGCCGGCGAACAGGGCAAGGGCTTTGCCGTCGTCGCGGGCGAGGTACGCAACCTGGCGCAGCGCTCCTCGCTGGCAGCCAAGGACATCAAGCAGCTGATTGAAATTTCCGTCGGCAAGGTGGGCGCCGGCATGCTGCAGGTCAACCGCGCCGGCGCCACCATGGAGCAAGTGGTCAGCTCGGTGCAGCAGGTGACGGCCATCATGCAGGAAATCTCCATCGCCTCGCGCGAGCAGAGCATCGGCGTCGACCAGGTCAACCAGGCCATCGCCCACATGGACCAGGTGACGCAGCAAAACGCGGCCCTCGTGGAAGAAGCGGCCGCGGCCGCCACGCGCCTGGCGGAAGAGGCGGCCAGCCTGTCGCAAGCCGTGAGCCTGTTCAATTTCGGCAAGATGCCGCCGCCGCGCCGTGTCGCCATGCCAGGCGGCAAATCGGGCGCCGCAAACGCTACGCAAGCCGGCAAGCCCAGCGGCCTGAAACGCCTGGCCGCCTAAACCTTTCAAGACTTAAAACATATCATGCCTACACTACTCAGCAGTGCTTCCGCCGAACTGGATGCGGTCGTCGAATTCGACCCGGTCATCATCGGCAAGATGAGCCAGTCCGGCCCCCGCTACACGTCCTACCCGACCGCCGACCGTTTCAACGGAGAATTTGGCTACGGTAATTTCCTTGAAGCCCTGGCCGCGCTGCGCATGCGCGGCGGCCGCCGTCCGCTGTCGCTGTACGTGCACGTGCCGTTCTGCGACACCCTGTGCTACTACTGCGCCTGCAACAAGATCATCACGAAAGACCGCAGCAAAGCCGCCACCTACCTCAGCTATCTGAAGCAGGAAATCGCCATGCAGGGCAAGCTGTTTGCCGGCATGAACCAGATCGAGCAGCTGCACTTCGGCGGCGGCACGCCGACGTACCTGAGCGAAAAGCAGATGGACGAACTGATGGCCCATTTGCGCCAGCATTTCGACTTCGCTTCCGACGAGGATGGCGAGTATTCGATCGAGATCGACCCGCGCAGCGTGTCGCGCGAACGCGTGTTTTCGCTGCGCGCACAGGGTTTCAACCGCATCAGCCTGGGCGTGCAAGATTTCGACGCCGACGTGCAAAAAGCCGTCAACCGCATCCAGCCGGAAGCGGAAACGGTGGCCATCATGCAGGCCGCGCGCGACGCCGGTTTCCGCTCGATCAGCATCGACCTGATCTACGGCTTGCCGAAGCAAAACCTGGAAACGATGACGGAAACCCTGCGCAAAGTGATTTCCGCCAGTCCCGACCGCATCGCCCTGTACCACTACGCGCACATGCCGCACCTGTTCAAGCCGCAGCGCCGCATCCTCGACGCCGACATGCCCGACAGCGCCACCAAGCTGGCCATGCTGGGCCTGTGCATCGCGCGCCTGACGGCGGCCGGCTATGTCTACATCGGCATGGACCATTTCGCCAAGCCGACGGACGACCTGGCCGTGGCGCAGCGCCAGGGCCGTTTGCACCGCAACTTCCAGGGTTACTCGACGCGCGCGGAAGCGGACCTGATCGCCTGCGGCGTGTCGGCCATCAGCTCCGTGGGCGCCGTCTACAGCCAGAATGAAAAGACGCTGGACGCGTACTACGAAAGACTCGACGAAGGCGTGCTGCCGATCGCGCGCGGCATCAAGCTCGACACGGACGATTTATTGCGCCGTATCATCATCCAGATGCTGATGTGCAATTTCGAACTGTCGATCGCCACCATCGAACAGGCCCATCCCGTGACCTTCCGCAGCTATTTCGCCGCCGAGCTGGAAAAACTGCGCGAGCTGGCGCGCGACGGCCTGCTCGTCATCGAGGAAGACTGGCTGACGGTGACGCCGAAAGGGCGCTTGCTGATCCGCAATATCTGCATGGTCTTCGACCGCTACCTGACCCTGGCCCGCGCCAACACCGCGCCGGACGCCGTGCAGCCGTTGCGCTACTCGAAAACCGTGTAACGCAGCGCCGATGAACGCCCTCAGCCTCGTGCCCATGTTCCTGGTCGGCCTGGCCGGCAGCGTGCACTGCATCGGCATGTGCGGCGGCATCGTCGGCGCGCTGTCGCTCAGCGGCGCTGCACCGGCACAGGCCGCCCGCCCCGTGATCGCCATCGCCGTGGCGCGCCCCGCATGGCAGACAACCTCGCACTCGAACGTGCTGCGCGTGCTCGCGTATAACGGCGGGCGCATCGGCAGCTACATGCTGGCCGGCGCCGTGGCCGGCAGCCTGGCCGGCGCCGGCATGCTGCACCTCGCCGCGCTGCAAGTGGCCGGCTACTGGCTGGCCAACCTGATGCTCATCGCCCTGGGCCTGTACCTGATGGATGCCTGGCGCGGCCTGGCGCACCTGGAGGCCGCCGGCAACCTGATCTGGCGCCGCGTGCGCCCCTTATTGAAACCCCTGATGCCGATGGATACGCCGTGCAAGGCGCTGGCCGTGGGCGGGCTGTGGGGCTGGGTGCCGTGCGGCATGGTCTACAGCGCCTTGCTGACGGCCATGCTGCAAGGCTCGGCCCTGAGCGGCGCGGCCGCCATGGGCGCCTTCGGCCTCGGCACCCTGCCCATGCTGTTCGGCATGGGCTTGCTGGGCACGCGGCTGCGCGCGCAGCTGCAGCGCCGTCCCGTGCGCATCGCCAGCGGCGTGCTGGTGCTGGGCTTTGGCGTGCTGGGCTTGCTGCGCGCGGCCCACGGCGTATCGCTGGGCTGGCTCGACGCCCTGTGCGTCACGGGCCATCCATGAAGAGAAACGTATGAATGCTGTCCTGAAACCCGCCGCCTGCTTCCATTGCGGCTTGCCCGTGCCCGCCGGTTCCCACTGGTACGTCACCATAGGCGACGAGCCGCGCGCCATGTGCTGCCCCGGCTGCGAAGCGGTGGCGCAGACCATCGTCGACATCGGCCAGAGCGCGTATTACCGCGACCGCGACGAATACGCCGTCAACGCATTTGATGCCACCCTGATGCCGCCCGAACTGCATTTGTACAGCAATGACGACGCGCAATTCGCGCGCGACGCCAGCAGCTGCGAAGCGACCCTGTCCGTCGAAGGCATACGCTGCGCCGCCTGCGTCTGGCTGATCGAGCGACAGCTGACGCGCCTGCCCGGCGTGCAGGCGGCCAGCCTGAACGTCGCCACGGAACGCCTGTACGTGCGCTGGAGCCGCGCGCAGTGCGAACCGGGCGATATCCTGCAAGCCGTGCGGCAAGTCGGCTATACGGCCTATCCCTACGATGCCGTGCGCCATGGCGAGCGCCTGCAGAAAGCCAGCAAGACATTGGGGCGCCAGCTGTTCGTCGCCGGCCTGTCGATGATGCAGGTGATGATGTACGTGGCGCCCGCCTACCTGGCCGAGGATGGCACGCTGGACGACAATATGGCCAGCCTGATGCGCTGGGCCAGCCTGCTGCTGACCTTGCCGGCCATCTGCTATTCGGCCATGCCGTTTTTCCAGGGCGCCTGGGCCAGCCTGCGCGCGCGCACCCTGGGCATGGACGTACCCGTGGCGCTGGGCATCCTGGCGGCCTTCTGCGGCAGCGTGGTGGCGACGTTTACGGGCCGCGGCGAGGTGTATTACGACTCGGCCACGATGTTCATCTTCCTGCTGCTGTGCAGCCGCTATTTCGAACTGCAGGCGCGCCGCAAGGCCGCCTCGGCCCTCGAGCGCCTGCAGCACGCCTTGCCCGCCTCGGCCTCGCTGATGGCGGGCTTCCCGGACAACCGCGCCACCACCCTGGTGCCGGCCGGCAGCCTGGCCGTCGGTGACGTGATTCTGGTCAAACCGGGCGAGGCGATCGCCGCCGACAGCGTCATCGTCGAGGGCACGAGCGCGCTCGATTTATCGCTGCTGACGGGCGAGAGCGCGGCCCAGCGCAGGAAAACAGGCGAACGGGTGCCGGGCGGCGCCATCAACGCCAGCGCGGCGATCATCTTGCGCGTGCTCAAACCGGCGCGCGAAAGCACCCTGTCCGACCTGTTAAAGCTGATCGAACGGGCCGGCAGCGGCAAGCCGCAGATCGCGCAGTGGGCCGACAAGGTGGCCGCCTGGTTCGTGCTGGGCCTGCTGCTGTTCGCCGGCGCCGTGTTCGCCTTCTGGAGCTGGCACGATGCGTCGCAGGCCTGGCCCGTGGCCATCGCCGTGCTGGTCGTGTCGTGCCCGTGCGCGCTGTCGCTGGCCACGCCGACGGCGCTGGCCGCCGCCACCGACAGCCTGCTGCGGCGCGGCGTGCTGATCGTCCAGCCGCATGTGCTGGAAACCCTGCACCGCGCCACCCACATCGTCTTCGACAAGACGGGCACCCTGACCCTGGGCCGGCCCGTGCTGCAGCAGGTCGAGGGCCTGGGCGGCATGACGGATGACGCCTGCCTGCAGGTGGCGGCCGCGCTGGAAGCGGGCAGCGCCCATCCGCTGGCGCAAGCGATCATGGATGCGGCCAAGGAACAGCCGCGCGCGCATGCGGAAAACCTGCAGGAAGTGCAGGGGCAGGGACTCGAAGGCGTGATCGACGGCGTGCGCTACCGGCTGGGCAATGCAGCCTTTGTCGCCGCCATCGCCGGGCCGCCGCTGGGCGACACGGCCGTCGGCGTGCAGGGCATGACGCCGCTGTACCTGGGCATGCAGGGCCGCTGGCTGACGCGCTTTTTGCTCAGCGACGCGCTGCGCCCGGAAGCGCGCGAAGTCGTCGCGTATTTCCACCGGCGCGGCAAGCAGGTCGTGCTGCTCAGCGGCGACCAGGAAGCGCTGACGCAAAGCGTGGCGGCGGAACTGGGCATCGGCACGGCCTGCGGCGAGTGCCTGCCCGATGAAAAGCTCGATTTCGTGCAGCAGCTGCAGGCGACGGGCGCCGTGGTGGCGATGGTCGGCGACGGCATCAACGACGCCGCCGTGCTGAGCGCGGCCGACGTCTCCTTCGCCATGGGCTCGGGCGCCGCGCTGGCGCAGGCGCATGCCGACACGGTGCTGCTGTCGAGCCAGCTGCGCTCCGTGCTCGACACGGCCAAAACGGCCGCGCGCAGCATGCGCATCATCCGCGAAAACCTGGGCTGGGCCACCCTGTACAACGTGACGGCCATCCCCGCCGCCGCGCTGGGCTTCTTGAACCCGTGGCTGTCCGGCGTCGGCATGGCCGCCAGCTCGGCCGTCGTCATCGCCAACGCCTTGCGCCTGCGGAAAGCCTGAACCATGGAAGCGCTCTACCTCCTCATCCCCCTCAGCATCGTCGTCGTTTTCATCGCTCTGTGGGTCTTCTTCACGGCCTCGGACGGCGGCCAGTTCGACGACCTGGTGGGACCGGGCTTGCGCGTGCTGCAGGACGACGACGCGACCGAGACGACGGCATCCGACGAAGCGCCGCACGCCTGATTGCGCCTGCCTGGCGGCGCTGCTTTCAGCCCCCCATCCAGCCCGTGTTGCAGGGATCTTGCATGGCTTTTTTTAGCTGAATCGCGTTTTATTTTGATGTCAGTTAACTACGCCTATTTCATCTGGGGAATTTTGATCCACATCAAAGTTTTTTAGCGGTCAAACACTTACTCTCTGGCCACCATCATAAATAGTAATTCCAGGGAGAGTCTTTGTGGATCAATCGCTGAACTATAACTACAAGATCGTGAAGCAATTCGCGGTCGCTACTGTGGTATGGGGCATCATCGGCATGCTGGTTGGCGTTATCATCGCCGCGCAGCTGGCATGGCCTGCCCTGAACCTCGACATACCATGGCTGACGTATGGACGCTTGCGTCCGCTGCACACGAATGCCGTGATTTTCGCCTTCGGCATCTGCGGCCTGTTCGCCACCTCGTACTACGTCGTGCAACGCACGTGCCAGGTGCGCCTGTTTTCCGACAAGCTGGCCGCCTTCACGTTCTGGGGCTGGCAAGCGGTGATCCTGGCCGCCGTCGTCACCCTGCCGATGGGCCTGACCCGCGGCAAGGAATACGCCGAACTCGAGTGGCCTATCGCCCTGCTCATCGCCGTCGTCTGGATCGCGTATGCGATCGTGTTCTTCGGCACCTTGATCAAGCGCAAGGTCAAGCATATCTACGTGGCCAACTGGTTCTTCGGCGCCTACATCCTGGCCGTGACAATTTTGCACGTGGTCAATGGCGCCGTCATGCCGGCATCGGCCGGCAAGTCGTACTCCGCCTACAGCGGCGTGCAGGACGCCATGATCCAGTGGTGGTACGGCCATAACGCCGTGGGCTTCATCCTCACGGCCGGCTACCTGGGCATGGTCTACTACTTCATCCCGAAACAGGCCGAGCGCCCCGTGTACTCGTACCGCTTGTCCATCGTCCACTTCTGGGCGCTGATCTTCACCTACATGTGGGCCGGCCCGCATCACCTGCACTACACGGCCTTGCCTGACTGGACGCAATCGATCGGCATGGTCTTCTCGCTGGTGCTGCTGGCGCCAAGCTGGGGCGGCATGATCAACGGCATCATGACCCTGTCGGGCGCCTGGCACAAGCTGCGCACCGATCCGATCCTGAAGTTCATGATCGTCTCGCTGTCGTTCTACGGCATCGCCACTTTCGAAGGTCCGATGATGTCGATCAAGACCATCAACTCGCTGTCCCATTACACGGACTGGACTGTTGCTCACGTGCATGCGGGCGCCCTGGGCTGGGTCGGCTTCATCACCATGGGTTCCATCTACTACCTGCTGCCGCGCCTGGCGGGCCGCACGCAGATGCACAGCACGCGCCTGGTCGACGTGCACTTCTGGGTGGCCACCATCGGCATCGTGCTGTACATCGCCGCGATGTGGATCGCCGGCGTGATGCAGGGCCTGATGTGGCGCGCGGTCAATCCTGACGGCACCCTGACCTACACCTTTGTCGAGAGCGTGAAAGCCACGTATCCGTACTACGTGGTGCGCGTGGCCGGCGGCCTGCTGTACCTGTCGGGCATGTGCATCATGGGCTACAACACCTGGATGACCTTGCGCGGCAGCAAACTCCCCGTCGCCCGCATTCCGGAACTGAACGCGGCGCACGCCTGATAGGAGCAAAAGCAAATGAAATTTTCACATGCATGGATTGAAAGAAACCCCTGGCTGCTGATCGCCCTGGTCACGGTGGTGATCAGCATCGGCGGCGCCGTCGAAATCGTTCCCCTGTTCTTCCAGAAGAGCACGACGGAGCCCATCGCCGGCCTGAAGCCGTACTCGCCGCTGCGCCTGGCGGGGCGCGACATTTACGTGCGCGAAGGCTGCTACAACTGCCACTCGCAGATGGTGCGCCCGCTGCGCGCGGAAACGGAACGCTATGGCCACTATTCGGTCGCCGGCGAGTTCGTCTACGACCGTCCGTTCCAGTGGGGTTCGAAGCGCACGGGGCCCGACCTGGCCCGCGTGGGCGCGCGCTACAGCGACGAATGGCACCGCACGCACTTGAACAACCCGCGCGACGTGGTGCCCGAGTCGAACATGCCGTCCTACCCCTGGCTGGCGAAGACCAAGCTGGTGCCGGACGAGATCATGCCGAAGATGCGCGCGCTGCGCCGCCTGGGCGATCCGTACAGCGACGCGGAAATCGCCGCCGCGCCGGCCCAGCTGCAGGACAAGACGGAAGAAGACGCCCTGGTCGCCTATCTGCAAGGCCTCGGTACATTAATCAAAACAAGGAATTAGCATGGCAATCGAAAACCTGTTTGACAGCGCCAGCAGCGTCATGACGGTGGTTTCCTTTACGACGTTCGTGGGCATCCTGTGGTGGACGTTCAGCCGCAGCAATAGCGACTTCGACGCGGCGGCACGTTTGCCGTTCGCCGACGAGGCGCTCGACCATCCGGCCCCGGCCGCGCAAGCACAAGAGGAGCGCAACCATGGCTGACTTTACGAATGGCTTCTGGAACATCTACATCATCGTGCTGTCCCTGCTGGGCATCATCGGCTGCGGCGTGCTGCTGTACTCGCAGTCGAAAGTGAAAGTGGCGGCCGGCGCCCCCGCCGACGGCACCACGGGCCACGTCTGGGACGAGGACTTGAAGGAACTCAACACGCCGATGCCGCGCTGGTGGATGTGGCTGTTCTACATCACCATCGTCTTCGCGCTGGCCTACCTGTTCCTGTATCCGGGCCTGGGCAACTATGCCGGCAGCCTGGGCTGGAAATCGACGGGCCAGTACGAGGAAGAGCTGAAAAAGGCGGAAGCCGATTACGGTCCCCTGTTCAACAAGTACCTGAGCCAGGACTTGAAGACGGTGGCCGCCGATCCGCAGGCGCAAGCCATCGGCCAGCGCCTGTTCCTCACCTACTGCGCGCAATGCCACGGTTCGGATGCGCGCGGCAACAAGGGCTTCCCCAACCTGACCGACAAGGACTGGCTGTATGGCGGCGAACCTGACGTCATCAAGACCACCATCATGCACGGCCGCAATGGCCAGATGCCGCCGATGGGCGCCGCCCTCGGTTCCGAGAAGGATGTCGAGAACGTGGCCCATTACGTGCTGAGCCTGTCCGGTTCCACGTCGGATCCCGTCAAGTCCGTGCTGGGCAAGGCCAAGTTCGGCGCCTGCATGGCCTGTCACGGCGCCGATGCGAAGGGCAACCAGATGCTGGGCGCGCCCAACCTGACGGACAAGACCTGGCTGTATGGCGGCAGCGCCGATACCATCATGGAAACCGTGCGCAAGGGCCGCAGCAACACCATGCCGGCCTTCAGCGACTTCCTCGGCGAATCGAAGGTGCACGTGCTGTCGGCGTATGTCTGGAGCCTGTCGAATCCGCAGGCGCCCGCGAAGTAAACAATGGAACCTCAAGTCATCAAGATGTATGCGGCCCGCGAGCAAATCTACCCTCGCGAGGCCAAAGGACGCTACGCTACCTGGCGATGGGTATGCGTTTGGCTTACCCAGCTCGCGTTCTACGGCTTGCCGTGGCTGACGTGGAATGGCAGGCAAGCCCTGCTGTTCGACCTGACCACGCGCAAGTTCTACATTTTCGGCGTCGTGCTGTGGCCCCAGGATTTCATCTACCTGGCGGCCCTGCTGATCATCTGTGCGTATCTGCTGTTCCTCGTCACGGCCATCGCCGGGCGGGTATGGTGCGGGTTTTCGTGCCCGCAAACGGTGTACACGGAAATCTTCCTGTGGGTCGAACGCAAGATCGAGGGCACGCGCAGCGCGCGCATGGCCCTTGACAAGCAGGGCCCGTCGCTGCGCAAGACGGCCAAGAAGACGGCCAAGCACCTGGTGTGGGGCGCCATCGCCCTGTGGACGGGCTTTACCTTCGTCGGCTACTTCACGCCGATCAAGGAACTCGCCCATTCCGTGCAAACGCTGAACTTCGGCCCGTGGGAATGGTTCTGGGTGCTGTTCTACAGCCTGGCCACCTACGGCAACGCGGGCTGGCTGCGCGAGCAGGTGTGCAAATACATGTGCCCCTACGCGCGCTTCCAGAGCGCCATGTTCGACCAGGACACCCTGATCATCACCTATGACGCCAAGCGGGGCGAACCGCGCGGTGCGCTGAGCAAGAAGGCCGGCAACAACGACAAGCTGGGCGACTGCATCGACTGTACCCTGTGCGTGCAGGTGTGTCCGACCGGCATCGATATCCGCAACGGCCTGCAGTATGAATGCATCGGCTGCGCCGCCTGCGTCGATGCCTGCAACAGCGTGATGGACAAGGTCGACCGGCCACGCGGACTGGTACGCTACAGTACCGACCATGCGATGGAAAACAACTTCGACTCGAAGCAGATCCGCCAGCGCGCCATGCGCCCGCGCGTGCTGATCTACACCTCCATCCTGGCCCTGATCATCATCGCCGTGTGTACCTCGCTGGCCCTGCGCACGCCGCTGAAGATGGACGTCATCCGCGACCGCGGCTCGATGGGGCGCGAAGTGGAAGATGGCATGATCGAGAACGTCTACCGCCTGCAGATCATGAACACTTCGGAGCAAAGCCAGAGCTTCAGGATCAGCGTTGCCGGCTTGCCGGGCCTGACCTTGCTGACGCGCGATGAAGTGACCTTGCAGGCGACGGAAACGCTGGGCTGGCCGATCCGCCTGCGCGTGCCGCACGGCGTGGGAGAGAAGGGCTCGAACAAGATCACGATCGAGCTGCAGTCGCTGGACGACCCGTCGCTGCACGTGCGCGAAAGCGCCGTGTTCATCGTGCCACGTTAAGCAGGAAAGGCGGCAGGAATCCCCGTGTTCTTGCCGCCGTCACAAGGAGAAAACAATGTCCGACAGTCTGAAACTGCAAGCCCCCGCCGCGCCCTGGTACAAGCACCGCTGGCCATGGCTGCTGATGATCGGTCCCGGGCTGTCCGTCGTCGTCGGCAGCTTCATGGGCTATATCGCGTTTACGCAACCCGACGCGCTGGTGGTGGGCGACTATTACAAGCAGGGCAAGGCCATCAACCAGGACTTGCGGCGCGATACGGCCGCCAGCAACCTGGCCATGTCGACCAGCCTGGCGTACGACGTGGCGCAAGCACGCCTGACGGGCTCCGTGCACAGCTTCGGCAAGGCTTACCAGGCGCCGCTGCAGCTGCACCTGGCGCACGCGACCTTGCCGGAAAAGGATATCAAGCTGCTGGTGCAGCCCGACGCCATGGGCAACTTCTCGGTGGCGCTGCCGATGCTCGAGCGCAGCCGCTGGCAGGTGCTGGTGGAAAACAATACGCGCGAGTGGCGCCTGTCGGGCATCTGGACCTGGCCCGCGCAGCGCAGCATCGCGCTGCATGCGGACGAGGAACTGTAAGGCACTGCGCCGGGGAAAACCGTGGCGGGCGCCAGTGATGGGCGGCCGAGCAGCGCAGCTGTGCCGGTGTACAGCGCGCAGCGCAAGCCGCAAAGCGCGACGCGCAGCGGGTTTTGACGGTGCCGTTATTTGCAGGTGTCGGTGCCGGCCGTAATGGCTTTTAATTTTGCCGGCTGCAGGATCTCGATCTCGCGGTTCGACACGCGCAGCCAGCCTTCCTTCTTGAACTTCGACAGCAAGCGGCTGACGCTCTCGATGGTCAGGCCCAGGTAGTTGCCGATTTCCTCGCGCGACATGCGCAGCTGGAAGTTGCTGCCCGAATAGCCGCGCGCCTCGTAGCGCGACGCCAGGTTGACGATGAAGGCGGCAAAACGCTGCGTCGCCTGCATATTGCCCAGCAACAGCATCACGCTTTGCTCGCGCGTGATTTCCTGGCTCATCATGCGGTGGAAATGGCGCAGCAGGGTGGGCATATTGCCCAGCAATTGTTCCAGGCTGGAAAACGGAATTTCACACACTTCGCTGTCTTCCAGCGCCACGGCATTGCAGTGGTGGCGGTCGGCGCTGATGGCGTCCATGCCCAGCAGTTCGCCAGCCATCTGGAAGCCCGTCACCTGCTCTTCGCCGCCCGGATTGATCTGGTAAGTCTTGAAGTGGCCCAGGCGGATCGCGTACAGGTTCTGGAACGAGTCGCCGATGCGGAACAGCGAGGCGCCGCGCGCGACCTTGCGGCGGCGGCCGATAATCTGGTCCAGCCTGTCCATGTCGCCCACGTCGAGGCCCATCGGCAGGCACAATTGATGCATGCTGCACGTCGAGCAGCGCGCACGCAACGCTTCCACGTTCACGGCGGGCAAGGCTGGAGAGAGTAGCGCTTCTGTCATGTCAGTACCTTTTTGAAAATGCAATAACAAGTTTACTGCATAGCGCGCTTGCCTGTGCCATTTTCCCCGTCATTCACGCTAATTTCGCTGAATAAACGACGTCCTGCATTTAATTTTATGGCAACATCGTCAATTGCTGCTTTGACGGCGGGAATTTACGCGGCCGGCGCTTGCCAAGTTGCTGTATTGATAGGAAAATTCCTGACAGCATTATCTGCCGCCTGTCCCTTCGGGGACTGAAAAGGAAATCATGAAGCCTCTCGGCATTAAAGCAAAAGTCGCGCTGGCCACCAGCCTGACCTCGATCGCCATGATCGCCCTGGTCACCATGATCCAGGTCAAGCACATGCGCGACGATTTCACGCAAGTGCTGCTGGTCCAGCAAACGGCCCTGATCGAGCGCACGGCCGAAGAGCTCGACGACAAGTTGGCGATGCTGCTCGACATCATCACCCAGACGGCGCGCCACCAGCCGCCCGCCCTCATGGCCGACGCCGGCGCATTGCGCGAGTACTACACGCAGCGCGCCATGCTGGCCCTGTTCGACGACGTGCTGGTGCTCGACACGCAGGGCAAGGTGGTGGCCAACGTGCCCGAGGTGCCGGGACGCAACGGCACCGACGTGACGGACCGCGATTACTTCCATACCGTCATGCGCACGAAACAGGCGATGATCACGCAACCGATGCTGGGCAAGACCAGCCACTTGCCCATCGTGCAGATGGTCGCGCCCGTGCTGGACAAGAACGGCGCCGTGGCCGGCATCGTGATCGGCGTGCTGCGCCTGTACAAGGACAATATGCTGGGCCACCTGCGCACGGCCAAGGTGGGCAAGAGCGGCTATTACTTCATCCTCACGCGCGAAGCCGTGCCGCGCTACGTGCTGTACCCCGATACCAGCCGCCTGCTGCAGCCGCGCGCGCCGAACGCCAACCAGACCACCACGCAGCTGCTGAAAGAAGACGGCGAAGGCAGCATGGTCAGCACCAACAGCCGCGGCATCACGGCCGTCAACAGCTTCAAGCGATTGAAATCCGTGAACTGGCTGCTGGCCGCCTCGTTGCCCGTGGCCGACGCGTTCGAGCCGTTCAACGGCGTACTGTCACGGCTGGTACTCTGGAGCATCTGCGCCTCGCTGCTGGCCGCGGCCGTGCTGGGCTGGGTCACCGTGCGCCTGCTGTCGCCGCTGGTGCGCCTGCGCGACACCCTGCTGTCGCTGCGCGCCTCGGGCAACCGCTTCACCCCCGTGCCGGTGCAGCAGCGCGACGAGATCGGCGAGCTGACGGAGGCGTTCAACGGCCTGATGGGCGAGCGCGACCGGCTGCAGCACGAGCTCGAGGCGCGCGCAACGGAGCTGGAGCAGGAGCGCGACCGGGCCGAGGCGGCCAACCGCGCGAAGAGCGATTTCGTGGCCAACATGAGCCATGAAATCCGCACGCCGCTCAATGCCGTGCTGGGCATGGTGTATTTGCTCGGCAATACCAAGCTCAACACCGAGCAGCGCAAGTACCTGACCATGGTACGCGTGGCGGGCCAGTCGTTATTGGGCATCCTCAACGATGTGCTCGATTTTTCCAAGATCGAGGCGCGCCGCATGGATCTGTCTCCCGTCGAGTTCGACCTCGATGAAGTCATGAATACCCTCGCCACGACGATGACCATGAATGCCGGCGAGAAAGAACTCGAGCTGGCCATCGCCGTCGAACCCGACGTGCCGCGCCGCCTCGTCGGCGACGCCCAGCGGCTGCAGCAAATCCTCGTCAACCTGGCCGGCAATGCCATCAAGTTTACCGAGAGCGGCGAAGTGGTGGTGGCCGTCAGCCTGGCCGAAAGCAGGAACGAGCGGGCCTGGCTGCGCTTCGAAGTGCGCGACACGGGCATCGGCATGACGGCCCAGCAGCAGGCCCAGCTGTTTACGGCCTTCTCGCAGGGCGACCAGAGCATCACGCGGCGCTTCGGCGGCACGGGCCTGGGCCTGGCCATCAGCAAGCACTTGATCCATATGATGGGCGGCGAGATCGCCGTGGCCAGCAGCGAAGGCAAGGGCAGCCGCTTCTGGTTCAGCGTGCCGTTCGACGTGCTGGCCCTGCCCGCCGAGGCGCGCCGCACGCCGTCGCTGGGGCCGCTGCGCCTGCTGGTGGCCGACGACAACCGCACCACGCGCGAGCTGATCGTCAAGCTGATCGAAGCGTGGGGCTGGGCCGCCGACGAAGTGGACTCGGGCTTTGCCGCCATCGAGCTGTACCGCGAACGCCTGGCGCAGCAGCAGCCCTACGACGTGGTGCTGGCCGACTGGCACATGCCCGTCATGGATGGCCTGGCCACGGCCAAGGCCATCCGCCAGGCCGCGTCCGGCCAGCGCCAGCCCATCGTGGTGATGGTCAACGCCTTCGCGCGCAACCACCTGGAAGAAATCTCCAGCGCGGCCGAAGCCGACGTGGTGCTGATGAAGCCGATCACGGGGTCGAGCCTGTTCGACGCCCTGCACCAGGCGCTGATCGCCAAGAACGATGGCGGCGAGCAACGCATGCTGCAGCAGCCGCTGGGCACGGAACTGGCCGGCGTGCATTTCCTGCTGGTGGAAGACAATCATCTGAACCAGGCCGTGGCGCGCGGCATCCTCGAGCACATGGGCGCCACGCTGGACGTGGTGGGCGACGGCTCGCAGGCCGTGGAACGGCTGCGCACGGAAGCGCTGCGCTACGACATCGTGCTGATGGACATGCAGATGCCCATCATGGACGGCTTCAGCGCCACCCACATCATCCGCACGGAACTGCGCCTGCAGCTGCCCGTGATCGCCATGACGGCCGGCGTGCTCGCTTCCGAACGCGAACGCTGCATGACGGCCGGCATCACCGATTTCATCGCCAAGCCCGTGGTGGTGGAAGAGATGATGGACGTCATCCTGCGCCACCTGCCGAAACGCCCGCAGGCGCAGGCCGCCGAAGCGGCGCCGCCCGCCGATGACGAGGTGTTTTCCATGGCGCCGCTGATGCGCGTGATGGGACGCGACGCCAAGGGACGCGGCGTGCTGCGGCGCATGGTCGAAGACGCGCTGAACAAGGGCATGACGCCCGTGCGCGAGGCGGAAACGGCCTTGCAGGCGGGACGCCACAGCGACGTGGCGCGCATCCTGCACGGCTTGCGCGGCTCCGTCGGGACCCTGGGCACGAAGCGGCTGATACGCGCCGCCTTCGCCACCGAGGAAGCCATCGATGCCGGCCGTTTCGACGCAGTGGCGGCGCTGCTGGCGACGGTGGGAAGCGAGCTGGAACAGGCGCTGGCGGCGGCGCGCGAGTGGCTGGCACGATTAAAAGAGTAGGTCGGATGAGCGCGCAGGCGCGTAATCCGACATGATCGGCCAACAATGTTGTCGGATCACGCGCGGCGTTGCCGCGCCAATCCGGCCTACGCAATTTATGCCGGCACACCCAAAATCACGCTGGAGGCCTTGAAGATCGCCGTCACGCTGCTGCCGATCTCGATGCCCAGGTCCGTGCTGCTCTGGTTCGTGATGATGGCGGCGATGGTGCCGCCGCGCGGCAGGTCCAGCACCACTTCCGTGTTGACGGCGCCCGTCTGCACGCGCGTGACGGTGCCGGCCAGCTGGTTGCGCGCGGAGAAGCGCGCGCCCTCGCTGTCGGCCACGAGGATGATCGACGAAGCCTTGATCAGCGCGAACGCTTCCACGCCGGCGGCCAGGTCCAGGCTTTCGCTGCTGTCGCGCGTGACGATGGCGACGATCTGCTGGCCACCCGGCAATTCCAGCGTGACTTCGTCGTTGACGGCGCCCACCTTGATGTCGGCTACCTTGCCGAGGAATTGATTGCGTGCCGTGGTTTTCATGGCCATTCTCCGTATGAGTAAAAGATCGTCGGCGATGCCTTCCGCCTGGCTGCCCAGCTGGCGCAGATAGCGCGCATGCTCACGCTCGATGATACGGAAATTGTCGACCAGCTGGCGCCCCCTTTGCGTCAGCCGCGTGCCGCCGCCGCCCTTGCCGCCCGTCAAGCGCTCCACCAGCGGCTCGCCGGCCAGGTTGTTCATGGCGTCGATGGCGTCCCAGGCCGCCTTGTAGCTCATCTTCACAAGCTTGGCCGCCTGCGTGATGGAACCGCACTCGGCGATGGCGCCCAGCAATTCCACGCGTCCGGCACCGCCCAGATTTTCTCCGCCCACCGTCATCCATACCGAGCCTTGCAGGCCGATTTCCGCTGCCGCCGATTTATCCAATGCGTTCACCCAATGCCTCTTCCATGCTGTCAATTTGTCCGTCGCGCAAGTAAAGCACATGTTCGCCCAGGATGCGCGCATCTTCCGGATCATGCGTGATCAGGATCATGGGCACGTCCAGGCGCTGCTGCCACTGGCTCAACTCGAGGCGCATTTTGACACGCAGGGCCGGATCGAGGGCGGCAAACGGCTCGTCGAGCAGCAGGGCGGCCGGTTCGGCCACGAGCGCCCTTGCCAGCGCCACCCTTTGGCGCTGGCCGCCGGACAACTCGTCGGGGAACTGGTGCGCCAGTTCCTGCAGGTGAAACGCGTCGAGCCAGTGCTCGACTTTCTGCAACTTTTCGCGCGCGCGCGGATTGAACCAGCCCCGCGCCAGGCCAAAGCCCACGTTCTGGCGCACCGTCAGGTGCGGGAACAGCGCGTAGTCCTGGAACAGATAGGCGACATTGCGCTGCTGCGGCGGCAGGTTGATGCCGGCGGCGGAATCGAACAGGGTGCGCCCGTTCAGGCGGATATGGCCTGCGTCCGGGGTGAAGAGGCCGGCAATGGCTTTCAGGGTCATGCTCTTGCCGGCCCCGGACGGGCCATACATGGCGATGCGCTGGCTGCTGGACGTGCACTGCACGTGCATGTCGAAACGGCGTTTGCCGGAGCGCAAGGTGGCGCGGAGGTCGAGGTCAAGTTGCATGGCGGTCATTTGTGAGCGATGCGTCCCGGTGCCAGGCGGCCGGCGGCCAGCAGCACCACGATGCAGACGACGGAAGTGATCAGCACCAGCATGTTGGCCGCATCGTCCTGGCCCGCCTGCACGGCTTCATACACGGCGACCGACAGGGTCTGCGTCTTGCCGGGAATGCTGCCAGCCACCATCAGGGTGGCGCCGAATTCGCCCAGCGCGCGCACAAAACCCAGCAGCACGCCGGCCAGGATGCCGCGCCACGCCAGCGGCAGGGTGACGCGGAAGAAAATCGCCAGCTCCGAGATGCCCAGCACGCGGGCCGCCTGCTCGAGCTGGCCATCGACGGCCTCGAAGGCGGCGCGCGCGGGCTTGAAGACGAGGGGGAAGGCCACCACCGTCGAGGCGATCACGGCGCCTTGCCAGGTGAAGATCAGGTTGATGCCGAAGGTATCCTGCAGCCAGATACCGAGCGTGCCGCGCCGGCCCAGCAAGACCAGTAAATAGTAGCCGAGCACGGTGGGCGGCATCACCATCGGCAAGGTCAGCAGCGCATCGAGCAGGTTACGCCCAGGAAAGCGGGCACGCGCCAGCAGATAGCCGGTGCCGATGCCGAGCAACAAATTGAGCGCCGTGGCCCACGCCGCCACCTTCAGCGACAGGGCCAGCGCGGTCCAGGCGATATCCATGCGGGAACTTGACTAACTATGGTTTCTTGAAGCCGTACTTGGCGAGGATGGCTTGCGCCGGCGCCGTCTGCAGATAGCTGACGAAACGCTTCGCCTCGGCCTGGTTGGCGCTGTCCTTGATGGTGGCGATCGGGTACAGCACGGGCGCGTCCAGCGGCACTTCCAGCACCACATTCACTTTATCCTTCATGATGGCCGCGTCGGTGGCATACACGAAACCCGCATCGACTTCGCCGCGCGCCACGTAATCGAGCGACTGGCGCACGTTTTGCGTGCCGATGGCCTTGGTCTGCACGGCGTCCCACAGCTTGGCCTTCTTCAGCGCGCCTTCCGAATAGCGGCCAACGGGCACGCTGGCCGGGTTGGCGATGGCGACGCGGGTCACGCCCTTGTGCGTCAGGTCCGTCAGGCTCTTGATGCCGAGCTTGCTGTCGTGCGGCACGATCAGCACCAGGCTGTTGCCGACGAAATCCTGGCGGTCGGCCGGCAATACGAGGCCCTGCTTTTGCGCCGCATCCATGGTTTCCTGGTCGGCCGAGGCAAACACGTCGACGGGCGCGCCCTTGACGATCTGCTGCAGCAGCACGCCCGAGGCGGCGAAGTTCAGCGAGACTTTGCTGCCCGGATACTGCGCCTCATAGCCCTGCGCCGCATCCTTGAACGCATTCGTCAGGCTGGCGGCGGCCGAGACCACCACTTCGCCGGCCAGGGCGGACGAGGCGACGGTGGCAAGCAGGGCGGCGCCGAAGAATTGGGCGAGAGGGGTGAGGCGCATGGTCGTATCCTTGTAAAGTGAACGGTGAACAAGGAGCGTAATATACACTTATATATAACGTTCTGCCATCGCACAAGTCAAGACAGCACAGCATGCATTCCCTGATATACTGTATATAAACACAGTATATCGAGGTGAGCCATGGAATTGACGGACAAGCTGGAAATCCTGGCCGACGCAGCCAAGTACGACGCGTCCTGCGCCAGCAGTGGCGCGCCCAAGCGCGACTCCATCGGCAAGGACGGCTTTGGCGCCACCTCGGGCATGGGCATCTGCCACAGCTACACGCCGGACGGGCGCTGCGTCTCCCTGCTGAAAATACTGCTGACCAATTACTGCCTGTACGATTGCCAGTACTGCGTCAACCGCCGCAGCTCGAACGTGCCGCGCGCGCGGTTTACGGTGGCCGAAGTGGTCAGGCTGACGGCCGATTTTTACCTGCGCAACTACATCGACGGCCTGTTCCTCAGTTCCGGCATCATCCAGTCGGCCGACTACACGATGGAACAGCTGGTGCAGGTGGCGCGCGAGCTGCGCGAAGTGCACCAGTTCCGCGGCTACATCCACCTGAAAACCATCCCCGACGCCGATCCCGCCCTGATCGCGCAGGCGGGCCGCTATGCCGACCGGCTCAGCGTCAATATCGAACTGCCGACGCAGGACAGCGTGCAAGCACTGGCGCCGGAAAAAAGCGTGCACACGATCAAGCTGGCCATGGGCGCCATCCGCCGCAAGCTCGATGAAAAGGCAGAGGAACCAAGGTCGCCGCGCTTCGCGCCGGCCGGGCAAAGCACGCAGATGATCGTCGGCGCCGACGCCAGCGACGACCAGCAGATCCTCTCCACGGCCGAGACCCTGTACGGCAGCTACAAGCTCAAGCGCGTGTACTACTCGGCCTTCAGCCCCATCCCCGACAGCCCGAAAAGCGTGCCGCTGGCGCCGCCGCCGATGCTGCGCGAACACCGGCTGTACCAGGCCGATTTTTTGCTGCGCAGCTATGGTTTCCAGGCCAGCGAACTGCTGCCGGCAACGGGCGGCAACCTGGCGCTCGATATCGACCCCAAGCTGGCGTGGGCGCTGGCGCACCGCGAACATTTTCCGCTGGACTTGAACCGCGCGGCGCAGCACATGATCGCGCGCGTGCCCGGCATCGGCTTGCGCAACGCACAGCGCATCGTCGACCTGCGCCGGCTGCGGCAAGTGCGCTACGCCGACCTGTCGCGCCTGCGCTGCAGCATGAAGAAAATCGCGCCCTTCATCATCACGGCCGATTATTTCCCCGCGCGCGACACCACGGCTTCCGAACACCTGCGCCAGGCCATGGCGGAAGCGCCGCGGCAGATGCATTTGTGGCCGGAATTGCAGGCGGCATGAACGCCGTGGCGCGGCTGGCGCAGTCGTTCGACGAGTGGCGCGCGGCCGCCCGCGAATTGATCGCGCGCAAAGTGCCACCTGCCGATGTCGCCTGGCACGCACAAGCGGGCGATGGCGACCTGTTTTCGTCCGCCCCTGCGCCTGCCGACGCTGTCATGTCGGCGCCCGCCTTGCGCCTGCCGCGCCAGCTGGTGGAACTGCTGGAAGCGGCCGCCTGTTTCAACGCCGCCGACCGCTGGGCCTTTCTGTACCAGGTGCTGTGGCGCTGGCAGCTGGGCCAGCACGACGTACTGTCTCCCGCCGATGCGGACGGCGCGCGCCTGCACGCCATGGCCAAGGCCGTGCGCCGCGAAGAACACGACATGCATGCCTATGTACGCTTCAGGGAACGCGACGAAGCGGCTGGCGCGCCGCGCTTCGTCGCCTGGTTCGAGCCCGCGCACGAGGTGCTGCCGCAAGTGGCGCGCCACTTTGCGCGCCGCATGGGCGCCATCAGCTGGATGATCGCCACGCCCCGGGCCAGCATGCTGTGGGATGGCGCCACCCTGCATGCGGGACCGGCGCTGCTGCGTGGCGCGGCCGACATCGACGATGCGGGCGAAGCCCTGTGGCTGACCTACTACCGCAGCATCTTCAACCCCGCGCGCGTGAATGCCGGCTTGCTGCACAGCCATATCCCCTCGCGCTTCTGGAAGAACCTGCCGGAAGGCGCCATCGTGCCCGCCATGCTGAGCGGCGCCGCCAACGGCGAACGGCGCACGGGCCAGACGGCGAGCGTGGGCCAGCGCAGCGGCGCGACCATGATCCCGATCTCCGCCGAACGCGCCCAGCCCGCGCGCGACCTGCCCACCACCCTGGACCGGTGCCGCCGCTGCGAATTGTGGAAGACCGCCACGCAAGCCGTGCCCGGCACGGGGCCGGAACAGGCGCGCATCATGCTCATCGGCGAGCAGCCGGGCGACCAGGAAGACCTGGCGGGCCTGCCGTTTGTCGGCCCGGCCGGCGCGCTGCTGCAGCAAGCCATGCATGAAGCGGGCATGGCGCGCGACAGCGTGTATCTGACCAATGCTGTCAAGCATTTCAAGTGGGAACCGCGCGGCAAGCGCCGCCTGCACAAGACGCCCACGCAGCGCGAAATCCTCGCCTGCCATGGCTGGCTGGAAAAGGAACTGGCCAGCGTGAAACCGCAGGTGATCGTAGCGCTGGGCAGCACGGCATTGAAGGCGCTATTGCAAGATGGCGCGGCGAGCATGACACCGCTGATCGGCACGCCCGTCTTGCACGACGGGCGCTGGGTGATTACCGTATATCACCCAGCGTATGTGCTGCGCGCGCCCGATGCGGCAAGCCGGCGCCAGGCTTACGCAGTGATCGTGGCGGGGCTGCGGCAGGCGCTGCTGCTAGGGCAGGATAGCCATCACAGCGTCGAGGCCGGCACTTCCTGCCCCTCGTCGCGCCGCGCATAGCGTTGCGCGATCACGGCGCAGATCATCAGCTGGATCTGGTGGAACAGCATCAGCGGCAGGATCACCATGCCCAGCGAGCGCGTGGAGAACAGCACCTTGGCCATCGGCACGCCGCTGGCCAGGCTTTTCTTCGAGGCGCAAAAGACGATGGCGATCTCGTCTTCCTTGTTGAAGCCCAGGCGGCGGCTGACGAAGGTGGCGATGCCCAGCACCAGCGCCAGCAGCAGGATGCTGATCAGGCCCAGCGCCACCAGGGTTTCCACCGAAATCGTGTGCCACAGGCCTTCGCTGACGGCTTCGCTGAAGGCCGTGTAGACGACCAGCAGGATGGAACCCTGGTCGACGTATTTCAAGGTGGCCTTGTGGCGGTCGACCCAGCGCCCGATCCAGCGGCGCAGGAACTGGCCGGCCAGGAACGGCAGCAGCAGTTGCATGACGATGGACAGCACGGCGTCGACCGAGGACTTGCTTTCCGCGCCCTTGGCCACCAGCAAGCCCACCAGGATGGGGGCGAGGAAGATGCCGATGAAGTTCGAGGCCGAGGCGCTGCAGATGGCGGCCGGCACATTGCCACGCGCCATGGCCGTCATGGCGATCGACGATTGCACGGTCGACGGCAGGGCGCACAAGAACAAAATGCCCATGTACAGGTCGGGCGTGAGGAAGGTCAGCGCCAGCGGGCGCAGGGCCAGGCCGAGCAGGGGGAACAGGACGAAGGTGCTGGCCAGCACCAGCAGGTGCAGACGCCAGTGCATGGCGCCGGCCACCACGGCTTCGCGCGACAGCTTGGCGCCGTGCAGGAAGAACAGGGCGCCGATGGCGACGGTGGTGATATTGCCGAACACCACGGCCGTCTGGCCCGTGCAGGGCAGGAAACTGGCCAGCGCCACGGTGACGAGCAGGGCGATGGTGAAAGAGTCGGGTTTCAGATTGCGCAACAGGGCAGCGGGAGAGAAAGAAGACATGCAGTAGCCTGGTAGCGGCGCAGCCGTGCAGCACTGTGCCGTGGATGACAAACAGCGCCAGGAGCGGCGCCAGTGCTGGCTATTCTACCTGCATTGTCCGGTTCCTTGCCCAGCTCCTTGCCTGGCGGTATGACTTCCCGTGCAAACCGGGCGGGCAAAAAAAATGCCCTGTCCGCAGACAGGGCAACCCGGAGTAAAGTACAGCGCGAGGGAATTAACCGGCGGCTTTGACTTTCAGCTCGTTCTTGATTTCTTTCACGCCGCTCACGGAAGCGACGATCTGCACGACGCGGTCACCCGCTTCGGCGCTCGGCACGTCGCCCGACAGGACCACGACGCCTTGCTGGGTTGCTACCTTGACTGGCAGGGCAGCGGCTTGCGCATCGGCGCTCAGGGCGGCCTTGGCCGAGGAAGTGATGGTTTCATCAGGCACGGCAGCGGCGGCATTCGCGGCAACCACGGTGTCAGCAGGAGCTTGTGCTTTTGGTGCGGAGTCAGCTGCATGCGAAGCGGTGATCGAGGCGCCCGACAGTACGATAGCGGCAACCAGGGTATTGAACAGTTTCGATGTTTGCATGGTAGTTCCTCTCAATGAAGTTAAAAGCTTCTTACTTGGATAAAGCAACACTTTGAAGCGTTACATCTACCCATACAGCAAGCACCGTGCCAGCTTTTAAAACCCATTCAAAATCAATGACTTAGCATCACATTCGATTTTTCCGGCCCATTTCGCGGCGCGCCGGCGCGAAAATCGGGGCTTTTTGTCGCCAGACGGCGACAACTTATGGCAGCAATGGCAATGTTTTTGACTAAGCCCCTGATTTAACACGCTTTATTTTTGTCGCTATTCAGCGACAGGGTCGCCATCCGTGCGGAACAGGGCCGGCGTCAGCTCGTATTTCTGCAGTAAACGGTAGAACTCCGTGCGGTTGCGGTCGGCCAGGCGGGCCGCATCGGCCACGTTGCCATCCGTCAGGCGCAGCAACTGGATCAGGTAATCGCGCTCGAAGCGCTGCTTGGCCTCGTTGTAGCTGAGCGCCTCGAGCGACGGCACGCGCAGCGCGCGCTGCACCAGGGTCAACGGCACCAGCGGCGCCGTCGCCAGCGCGCACACTTGCTCGACCACATTGACCAGCTGGCGCACATTGCCGGGCCACGGCGCGGCCACCAGCGCCGTCAAGGCGTCGGGCGCGAAGCCGTTCAGGGGTTTCTGGTACTTGGCCGCCAGCTTGTGCAGGAAATGGTTCGCCAGCAAGGCGATGTCTTCGCGGCGCTCGGCCAGCGGCGGCAGGGTCAGGGTGACGACGTTCAGGCGGTAATACAGGTCTTCGCGGAATTGCCCTTCCGCCATGGCGACGTCGAGGTCGCGGTGCGTGGCCGACAGCAGGCGCACGTCGACGGGACGCGTCTGGTCGGCGCCGACGGGACGCACGGCCCGCTCCTGCAGCACGCGCAGCAACTTCACTTGCAGCGGCAAGGGCATGTCGCCGATCTCGTCCAGGAACAGGGTGCCGCCATCGGCCGCCAGGAACAAGCCTTCGCGGTTGCCGACGGCGCCCGTAAACGAGCCCTTCACGTGGCCGAACAGCTCCGATTCCAGCAGTTGCTCGGGAATGGCGCCGCAGTTGACGGCGATGAACGGCGCCTTGGCGCGGCGGCTGGCGTTGTGCAGCGCGCGCGCCAGCAACTCCTTGCCCGTACCGCTGGGGCCGCGGATCAGGATGCTGGCATCGGACCCCGCCACCAGCTTGGCTTCGGCCAGCAGCTCGGCCATCTGCGCACTGCGGCTGATCAGTTCGGCGCGCCAGCTCTCGTCGCTCAAGGCGGCCGCCGGCATGACGGTGGACAGGTTGACGGCGTAGGCAACCTTTTCCATCAGCAACTTGCCGTCGAACGGTTTCGTCAGGTAGGCAAACGCGCCGCGCGCCGTCGCTTCGACGGCGTCGGGAATGGTGCCGTGCGCCGTCAGCAGGATCACGGGCAGGGCCGAATGCTGGCGGCGGATTTCATCGAACAGGGCCAGGCCGTCACGGCCCGGCAGTTGCACGTCGGTAATGACCAGCGCCGGCAATTCCACGGCCAGGCGCGCCAGCGCCGCTTCCGCGCTGCCGACGGCCGTGACGCGGTAGTTGCCGGCCTGCAGGCGGATGGTCAGCAGGCGCAGCAGGTCGGGGTCGTCGTCGACCAACAGGATGTGGGCATGCGTCTGGGCATTCATTTCGGCGCTCCCGCGGCGGGGCGCACGGACAGGCTGCGCTCGATGTTCTTCAGCGCTTCAAGTTTTTCATTGAGCTGGTCGATGCGCCGCTGGGCGTCGCGCAGCTGGCCATTGAGTTTCTCGATGCTGTCTTCCTGGCGCCGCAAGTCCGCATACTGGCTGCTGAGCATTTGCGCCAGCGGTGCCAATACCTGCTCGTCCCTGCCCGTCGCCGTGGCCAGCGGCTCGAGCAAGGCTTGCGCGCGGGCCAGGTCGCCGGGGCCGCGCAGGGTTGCCTGCAGCATGGCGCGGCGCAGCGTGTTGTACGGCGCGTGATCGGCCTTCGCCAGGTCGAGCTGGGCTTTCACCAGTTCCGACGGCGTCATCAGGCGCAAGGCATTCTGGTATGCCAGCAACTCGCCCAGCTTGGGATCGGTCACCACCACCACGCGCGGCGGCGTCTGCACCAGCACGGGCGTCTGTTGGGCGGGCTTGGCGGCGCAAGCGCCCAATAGCACTACGCAGGCGGCCATGCCGGCCAGGGAAATTCTCGTCATCATAAGGGCAGTTCTATCCGAAAATGCGCGCCGGCCTGGCGCGGTAAAAGAGTGACGCTGCCATCGTGGGCGGCGATATATTCGCGCACGATGGACAGGCCGATGCCATTGCCGTTGCGCGCGCCGGCCGCCTGGCGCAGCCCCTGGTAAAACGGTTCGAAGATGCGGGCGACATCCTCGGGCGCCACGCCGGCACCCTCGTCGGTGCAGTCGATGCGCGCACGCCCCGCCTCGCGGGACAGGCTGAAGCGCACGGTGCCGCCTTCCGGGCTGAAGCGCACGGCGTTCGACAGGATGTTCGCCAGGGCCGTGGCCAGCTTGTCGCGGTCGGCCTGCACGATCAGCGAGGCGCCCGCCACCTCGACGCTCAGGCGGCGCGCCTGCCATTGCAGGCGCTGCTCCGCCACCACCTCTTGCAGCAAGACCAGCAAGTCCACCTTGCTGTGCGCCAGGTGCTGGGCGTCGAAGGCGGCGGTATTGTAGCGCAGCAAGTCCTCGATCTGGTTTTGCAGCGACGCCGTGTTTTGTTGCAGGATGCCGGCGATTTCACGCTGACCATCGCTGAGCTTGCCCGCCACCTCGTCTTCCAGCAAGGCCACGCCTTCGCGCAGGGCCGCCAGCGGCGTTTTCAATTCGTGCGAGATATGTCGCAGGAAACGTTCCTTGTCGGCATCGAGGTCGGCCAGGCGCTGGCGCAGCCAGTCCAGCTGCTGGCCCAGGCGGCGCGTGTCGGCCGGGCCGCCGACGACGATGCGCTGGTCATAGCGCTTGTCGCCGAGGCGCTCGATGGCCGTCTCGATGCGGCGCAACGGACGCGACAGCAAGAAGCCGAAGCAGGTGGCCAGCACGGCCGCCAGCAGCACGGCGCCGATCACCAGCGCACCGAGCAGGCGGCGCTGGCGCTCGAGTTCGACCAGCAAGGCGTCGTTGCGGCTGCCGATTTCCGTCTTGCTTTCGCGCGCCAGGGTGTCATTGATCTGCGTCATGCGGGCAAACGCGCGGTACACGACGGCATGGCCATCGCGCTTGCGGCGCTTTCCCGCCTGCAACACCTCCCACGCCGCCTGCGCCTGCGCCGTCCACTCGTCGGCCAGCTGCGGGGCGAACTCGGGCGTGGCGCGGTTCAGCAGTTGCAGGGCCGCCGTGGCCTCGTCGCGGGCCGCCGCATAACGCTCGCGGAAGACGGGGTCGTCGAGCACGAGGAATTGGCGCGCGCTGCGCTCCATGGCCAGCGTGCGCTCGGACAGGCGCTGCGACTGTTCCGTCAGGGTAATCGCCTGCGCCGCCGTCTCGCGCCCCAGCCGCGCCAGGTGTTCCAGGGTCAGCAAGGCTTGCACGGAGGTGGCCGTCAAGATGCCGGCCGTCAGGATGAAGGCGGCGAATAACAGTTGGCGAAAGGAAAGTCTGGACACGGTAACGGCCTTCGGTGCGGTCTGCGGAGCAAAAGGCGCATGGTACGCTAAGCGTTCCATGCGGGGAGCCACCGACCCCAAAGTGGCCTATCTTACAATATTGCAGCGCTACACGGCGCCTGGCGGCCTTCCACGGCGGCGCAGGACTACTCCTAGTACAATAGGGAAAAACTTCACACAGGCATCAACGTGGCTGGCTAGCCCTGGCGTTTCGCCACTTTGTCCCCAGATGTGATGCATGCCCACCGCAATCCGAATTTCCGAATCACCTACCGCAGAGATCCCATACCGCATGAGCACATTTGAAAAAGTCAGCAGCAACTTCATTCCAGTCTTGCAGGCGACCATCGAGCAATACGTCGACCCGGCAACGGGCATGCGCCATATCCACATGCATACCGAACAGGCTGAAATGGTGTTCCTGGTGGCCTTTCCCACTGTGCCGGAGGTAAGCGACGGCCGCGCCCACATCCTCGAGCACCTGGCCCTGTGCGGCTCGGCCCGCTATCCGGTGCGCGATCCCTTCTTCTCGATGCTGCGCCGCTCGACGGCCACCTTCATGAATGCGATGACGTATCCGGACCGCACCGTGTACCCGTTCGCCAGCACGGACCGCAAGGATTTCTTCAACCTGCTCGACGTGTACCTCGATGCGGCCTTCTTCCCGAACCTCGATTACCTGAATTTCCGCCAGGAAGGCTGGCGCCATGCGTTCGAAGGCGACAAGCTGGTGTACCAGGGCATCGTCTTCAATGAAATGAAGGGCGCCTTCAACAGCCCCATGCGCGCGCTCGACAGCGGCATCGCCAGCACCTTGCTCAAGGGCACGACGTATGAAGTGGAATCGGGTGGCGATCCCCTGGTGATCCCGGAACTCACGCATGCCATGCTGAAGGAATTCCACGCCAGCCACTACCACCCGTCGCAAGCCGTGATCATGACTTCCGGCAATATCGAAGCGTCGGCCGTGCAGGAGCAGGTGGCCGAGCGCGTGCTGTCCAAGCTCAGCGGCTTTAGCCCGCGCCGCCTGCCGCAGCTGGCGCCGGCCTGGACGGCGCCGCAGGAAAACGAAGTGAAAATTCCATCGCAGGAAGCACGCGACGATGAATTCGGCCTGCAGTTCGCCTGGCTGATGGGCGAGTCGAGCGACCCCATCGCCTACTACCACGCGCACCTGCTGTCGCACGGCTTGCTGGGCGAATCGTCGGCGCCCGTCATGCGCGCCATGGAATCGGCCGGCTATGGCCGCCCGTCGGACATGAATGGCCGCGACGCCGGCATCCGCCAGATGGTGTTCCACATCGGCATGGAAGGCTTGACCGAGGAACAGATCGCCGATGCGCACCAGCGCATCTGGACGGCACTGGAAGAAACGGCGGAAGAGGGCATCCCGGCCGCCGTGCTGCATGCGGCCTTGCGCGACATCAAGTACAGCCAGCGCGAAATCAGCAGCGGCCGCATGCCTTACGGCCTGGGCCGTTTGCTGCACGCCTTGCCGCTGGCCATGTATGGCGGCGACGTGATGGACGCCTTCGACAATGCGGCCATCCTGGAAACCCTGGAACAGCAAATTGAAGATCCGGCATTCTTCAAGCAACTGGTGCGCGAGCTGATCGCCAACCCGACCCGCCTGACCACGCGCGTAGTGCCCGATAGCGCCTACTTCACGGACCGCGCCGCGCAGGAAGACGCCAAGCTGGCGGCCCTGCAGGCGAGCCTGACGGATGCCGAACGCGAACACATCATCGCCGAATCGGCGGCGCTGGAAGCGCACCAGCAATTGCCGTCGAATTCGGAAGTCTTGCCGCGCATCCGTCCCGGCGACGTCAGCGCGCTGCCGCGCCCGGCGCTGCCGATTCCCCCGGCCGTCGACGGCGCCGTGGCGTTCAGTATCGCCTCGAACGGCATCAGCTACGCCAACGTGCTGTACGACGTGTCGGGCCTGCCGGAAGCGTCGTGGCCATGGCTGCGCCTGTACACGGACCTGGCGCCGGAACTGGGCGTGGGCGACATGTCGTTCGACGACGCCAGCGCCTGGCGCCAGAGCATGGTGCCATCGTTCCACATCGGCCTGGAGGCCATTCCCCGCCCGCAACAGGCGATGCGCGTGGAATTGTCGTTCTCGGCCAGCGGCCTGCGCGAAGAACACGTGGCGATTGCCGCCGTGCTGTCGGCGTGGATCGCCAAGCCCCGCTTCGATGAAGAAGAACGTCTGGCTTTCCTGATCGAAAGCCTGGTGCAGGACAAACTCTCGAGCCTGGCCGAATCGGGCAACCGCTACGCCATGCTGGCGTCGACGGCGCCGCTGTCGGCCACGCGCCGCTTCGACGACATCGTCGGCGGCCCGGCCGCGTTGCCGTTCTACCGCCGCTTGCAGCAGCTGAGCAAGACGTCGGCGGGCTTGCAGGAAATCGCGCGCGAGCTCGACACCTTGCACGCCCACATCATCGCCCAGCCGCCGACCGTGCTGTGTGCGGGACTGGAGCAGGATGGCGAAGTCCTGGCGCGCCTGCTGGAATTGCCGGCCGCCACTGCCGACACGGCCGCGCCAGCGGAAGTGCCAACGCCAGCAGCATTGCCGCTGGCCAATACGGCGCTGCATGCGACGAGCCAGATCAACCATTGCTTCGTTTCCTGGGCCGTGCCCGGCGTGCACAATCCGGACGCCTCGGCCCTGGCCGTCGCGGCCGAACTGATGACGAACCAGGTGCTGCATACGGCCCTGCGCGAAAAAGGCGGCGCATATGGCGGCAGCGCCAGCTATGCGGCCGGCGCCGGCACGTTCACCCTGAGCTCCTACCGCGATCCGCGCCTGGCCGGCACGTTCGCCGACTTCGGCACGACCCTGGAACAGATCCTCGACGGCGACTTCTCGCAAGAGCAGGTGGAAGAAGCCATCATCTGCGTCATCAAGGGCCTCGACAAGCCGCATTCGCCCTACGCGGAAGCGCTGACGGCGTGGAACATGCAGCAGCGGGGCACGACGGAAGCCGTGCGCCAGCAGTTCCGCAGCGGCGTGCTGAACTGCACCTTGAGCCAGATCAAGGATGTCACACGCACCTGGCTGAAAAACGGCCAGCCTAGCCGCGCCGCGTTTGCGGGCAACACGACGCAAGACCTGGCCGGGCTGGAAGTGGTCGACCTGCTGGCGCTGGCGTCCTAAACTGGCCAGGCGAATCATGTCGGATTACGCGGCGCGCCGCCGCTAATCCGACCTGCGCCGCTATTGCGGTATTGCGCTCGGCTCCATGTACATCAGTTCCCACTGGTGCCCATCCGGGTCCTGGAAGCTGTGGCCATACATGAAGCCGAAATCGATGGGCTCCTTGTAGATGCTGCCGCCCGCCTTGACGGCCTTCGCCACCAGCTCATCGACTTCGCCGCGGCTCTCGGCCGACAGGCACACCAGCACTTCCGTCGCCACCTTGGTATCGCACAGCTGCTTGGGCGTGAATTGTCTGAACTTGTCTTCTGTCAGCAACATGACAAAGATATCGTCGGCAACGATCATGCACGTCGCCGTTTCATCGGTGAAATGGGCGTTGAAACTGAAGCCCAGCGCCGTGAAAAACGCCACGGAACGCTCGAGCGACTGCACGGGCAGATTGACAAAGATTTTACGGGCCATCATGTCTCCTTGAGGTGAGATGAAAAATGCTGCCCGCCGATTCTACACCGGCTTTTTACGTGCCCGCGCGTCCCACGCTCTTCGGCGTATAGCCGAAATAGCGCGCAAAGGCGGTGCTGAAATTGGCAGGGTGGCGATAGCCCGTTTGCCAGCCCGCCTGCGCCACCTGGTAACCATTTTCCAATAGCAACTTGGCCCGCTGCATGCGCAGCGCCAGCAGGGTGCGCTGCGGACTGTCGTTGTAACGGTAGCGCCACCCCTGCTTGAGCTTGAACAAGCTCAGGCCCACTTGCGCGCACAGGTAAGCGAGCGTGAGTTCCTGCGCCATCTGCTCCTGCATCAGCGCATATGCGCGCTCGATCCGGGCGATATCGTCCTCGCGCCAGCGCGGCACGCGCACGGGCGCCGGGCGCAAGGCTTCCAGCTGCTCCGCCAACAGACTGAGCACGCCGATATGCACGGCCAGCGGGTCCGTCGCGCGCAGCAGCGAGCGGGCGTGCAGTGCGGAGGCAGCCGTGGTGGCCGCATGCGCCAGCTGGCGCGCGCCGCCGTGGGGCAGCAGCGAAGACAGTCCCGGCTGCCAATAGCGCGCCAGTGCCTGTTCATCGACCAGCACGCGCAATTGCGCCGCCCTGTGCTTCGCCTCGAAACGGCGCTCGCCGCGCGTATGGCGAAACACCGTCAGCGTCGTATGGCCACCCTGGAAACGCAATTGCCCGCCATCGCGCGTGGCGTAGGCGGACGCGCCTTCGAGGCCGATGGTGATCACGAGGCCGCCCGCATCGGCATGGTTCGACTGTTCGACGAGCGCCAGGCGCGGACGGTAGTCGGAATGCACGAGCAGCAAGCCGTCATCCACCTGCCGCTGGTCGGCGCGGCAGGCACCCATCCCCGGATCCAGCTGGCGCCGCGTCCAGCCAGCCGCTTCCCTGTCGTGTTCCATCATCGCTTCCCCCCCTGTCCTGGTGCGCCGTCGCGCAGACGAAATGCGCCGTTTCGCACACAAATGCAAATGATAATTATTCTCATTGTTGCATAAAATGAGCGGCATGCCCACCATATCGAAAGGAAGCACCATGTCGTTCACCTCACAGCACGCCTTGCAACCGTATTGGGACCTGGCCGTCGCGCCCATCCAGGCCGATGCGCTGGCCGCCGCCCTGGAACTCGGTATTTTCGAGGTGCTGGCGACGCCGCACACGCCGGCGCAGCTGGCCGAGACCTTGTCGCTGCATGCGCCGCACACGGCGCTGCTGCTGGAATTACTGTGGAGCATGCAGGTGCTCGAGCGCGGCGTGGCCCCCAGCGCCGGCGATACCGCGGCCAGCTACCGCTGCACTGCCAACACCTTGCAATATTTCTGCCGCTCCTCTGCCGCCTTTTGCGGCGATGCCTGGCTGTACCGGCTGCATGCGCTGCGCCATTTCGCCACGCAGCTTGGCCCCCTCGTGCGCGACGGCGGCAAGGTGGCGCCCTACCGCACGGCCACTGGCGTCAACTGGGCCGCCGCCGCGCAGCAGCAAATCGGCCAGGAGCAGCGCGCCGTCACCATGCGCGCGGCCCTGTCCGTGATGCAGCGCATCGCGCCATTTGCGGCAGGCGCGACACCATTGCGCCTGCTCGACCTCGGCGGCGGTCCCGGCTGGGTTGCCATTGCGCTGGCGCAAGCCCACGCCGGCCTGCGCGGCTGCGTCTTCGACTGGCCTGAAACCGTGGCCGTGGCGGCCGCGAATATCGCTCACGCGCAACTATCTGAACGCCTCGAGACCCTGGGCGGCGACCTGGCGAGCGACGACATCGGCGGCGGCTACGACCTCATCTGGTGCTCGTCCGTGCTGCACTTCGTGCCCGACATGCCAGCGGCCTTGCGCAAGATGCGCGCGGCGCTGAAACCGGGCGGCGTGCTCGTGTGCGTGCAGGCGGAAATCGCCGCCACGCCGGAAGCGGCGGCCCGGGTGCTGCCCTACTATTTGCCGATGCGCATGCTGGGTCGCGCCGTCACGCGGCAGGGCGAATTGGCGCAGCACGTGCGTGACGCCGGCTTTGCACGCGTCGAGCAATACCAGGCCAGCGATTTCCCCATGGCGCCCGTGCAGGTACTGATCGCGCACACCGCATAATTATCATTATTGCAGCAAATACGCTAAGCTATGCCTGCCGCGTGGCCGCTTCCTGACGATGCCTGGTTCGCCAGTACCGCCGCACTGCGCGCGATACGCCGCATGGCGTTCGCATCCTCGATCGATGTCATCCGCAGCACGGTGCTGCCTCCATAAGGAATCCATCATGAGTCAAGCAATTGCAGGGAAAGTCGTCGTCATCACCGGTGCCAGCAGCGGCCTGGGCGAAGCCACCGCGCGCCACCTGGCGGCACTGGGCGCCTCCGTCGTGCTCGGCGCGCGGCGCATGGATCTGCTCAACACCATCGCCGAGGAAATCACGGCCGCCGGCGGCCAGGCGGCCGTCGTGCAGACCGACGTGACCCAGGCTGGCGACCTGAAACGCCTGATCGACACGGCGCTGGCCGTGTTCGGCAAGGTCGACGTGCTGGTCAACAATGCGGGGCTGATGGCCATCGCCCCCATCGACGCGCTGAAGGTCGAGGAATGGGAGCGCATGATCGATATCAACATCAAGGGCGTGCTGTACGGTATCGCCGCCGCCCTGCCGCATTTCCGCGCGCAAAACAACGGCCACTTCATCAACATCTCGTCGGTGGCGGGCGCGAAAGTGTTCAGCCCGGGCGGCACCGTCTACAGCGGCACCAAGTTTGCCGTCAGCGCCATTTCGGAAGGCTTGCGCCATGAACTGGCCGCCAGCGGCGGCACCATCCGCACCACCACCATCCTGCCGGGCGCCGTGGACACGGAACTGGCCGGCGGCAGCAGCCACGCGGAAAGCGCGGCTGGCTTGCAAGAGTTTTACAAGCAAGCCATTCCCGCCGACGCCGTGGCCCGCGCCGTCGCGTATGCGATCGAGCAGCCGGACGGCGTGAGCATCAATGAAATCGTGCTGCGCCCGACGGTGCAAGAGTTTTAAGCGTCGCCATCCTGTAGCGAGGCGACGATCAGGGCCGCCAGCCGTTCGACGGGCGGCCTGGGCGTGGCGGCGCCATACAGCAATTCCAGCGCCAGCGCGGGCAGGGCGGGCAAGCCGGCCTCCCCCTCGTCGAGGGCGCGCACGGTGGACGGCAAGCCCAGGCTGGTGCGTACCGTCACGCCCAGCCCGGCCGCCGCGGCCGCCCACAGGCCCGCCAGGCTGGGACTGGTAAACGCCGTGCGCCAGGCGATGCCGGCCCGGTCCAGCGCCTGCGTGGCGCAGCGCTGGAACAGGCATTCGCGGTCGAACGTAATCAAGGGCAAGGGTTCGCCCGAGTCGGACCGCCATGCCAGGCTGGACGAGGCGATCCAGCGCATGTCCGGCTCGGCGATGCGTTGCCGTTGCAGCAGCGGATAGTCGGCCACGTCGGCGATGCAGGCGCCGCCCCACAACAGGGCCAGGTCCAGCTGGCCCATGGCCAGCCGCTCCATCAGCTCCGTGTTGCGCGCCACGTGCGCTTCGATGCGCACCTTCGGATGGGCGCGCGCAAAGCGGCCCAGCACGTCCGGCAGCAGCGCTTCGCCAAAATCCTCCTGCAGCCCCAGCTTGATCCAGCCTTCCAGCTCCACGCCGCGCAAGGCAACGGCCGCCTCGTCATTGAGTTCCAGCAAGCGGCGCGCATAGCCGAGCAGGACTTCGCCGGCCGGCGTCAGGGCCAGTCCCCGGCCATCCTTGCGGAACAGGGGTAGGCCCGCCTGCTCCTCGAGCTTTTTCAGCTGCGCGCTGACGGCCGAAGTGGAGCGGCCCACCTTGTCGGCCGCGCGGGCAAAGCTGCCCAGCTCGACGCCGGCCACATAGCTGCGCAGGAAGGCGATGTCGAAATTGAGCAGGCTCATGGCATAAATCGTCCGCTTTTATGGGATGGTGGATCGTAAATTATCTGATATTCAGAATGATCGTAGCGCGCAACACTGTCAGGGTCAACCACTATCCTTCATGACCATGAGCACTGCCTGCCCCGCCGCCACATCCGATCTGTCCGCCCCCGCCCTGGGCGCCGCGCACCGCTGGAAGGTGCTGGCCGTCGGCGTGGCCGCCAACGCCAGCTTTTCCGCCGCCGCCAACGGCATGCCCACGACGGCCATCTGGCTGCGCAGCGGCTATCACCTGAGCAATACGCAACTGGGGGTGGCGCTGGGCGCCATGGGCCTGGGCGTGGCCCTGTCTGAATTACCCTGGGGCATGGCCACCGACCGCTGGGGCGACCGCCCCGTGCTGCTGACAGGCTTGCTGGGCACCATGCTGGCGCTGCTGGCCCTGCTTTTCTGGATCACGCCGGCTGACGGCACGGTGCCGCCGTTGTGGGCGCTGGCAGCCGGGTTGGCGACAGTCGGCGTGCTGGGCGGCAGCGTGAACGGCGCCAGCGGCCGCGCCGTGATGCGCTGGTTCGGCGCCGGCGAACGCGGTTTCGCCATGAGCATCCGCCAGACGGCTGTGCCGCTCGGCGGCGGCCTCGGCGCGCTCGTCCTGCCCAACCTGGCGTCGCGCTACGGCTTCATGCCCGTCTTCGGCGCCCTGGCCTGCGTATGCGCGCTGTCGGCGTTTTTTACATGGCGGTGGATGCATGAGCCCGATTTCTCTGCCGAGGCCGCCATAGGCCCGCACATCGCGTCCACGGGCCTGTCTGATGCCAGGCCAGCGGCGGCGCCGCAAGGTCCACTCAGAAACCGCGGAGTCTGGCGCATGGTGGGCGCCATCGGCTTGCTGTGCGTGCCGCAGTTTGCCGTGCTCAGCTATGCCACCGTGTTCCTGCACGACCATGGCCACCTGGGCCTGGCGGCCATCACGACCGTGATGGTGGCCCTGCAGGCGGGCGCCATGGCGATGCGCATCTGGAGTGGACGCCACACGGACCGCCATGCGAACCGGCCCGCCTACCTGCGCGGCTCGGCCCTGGTGGCACTGGCCACCTTCGTGCTGCTGGGCATTGCCGCCGCGTGCCAGGCGCCGGGCTGGCTGCTGATAGCCACCGTGGTGCTCTCCGGCATCGCCGTTTCCGCCTGGCATGGCGTGGCCTACACGGAACTGGCAACGCAGGCTGGCGCGGCCAGCGCGGGCACGGCCCTGGGCATGGCGAACACGGCCGTGTACGTAGGCCTGTTCCTCACGCCCATCGCCATCCCCCACCTGCTGGCGGCCAGCAACTGGTCCGTCGTCTGGTGGCTGGCGGGCCTGGTGGCGCTGCTGGCCCGGCCCCTGTTTCCCAAGGCTTCACTCAAGACCGGGTAGAAATGCGGTAGACGCAGCGCATCGCATTCGCCAATACATGCTGCTCGCGCACGATGGTCGCGCCCGGCCCCACCACTTCCTGGAACAGCTGGAGTTCGGAGCGGCAAAAACCCTGGCAGGTGCGCGCGGCGGCGCAGATGGGGCAATGGTCTTCGATCAGCAGCCAGTCTTCGCCGTCCTCTTCCACGCGCGCCATATAGCCCTCTTCGTCGCGCACGGCCGCCAGCTGCCGCAGCCGCGTGGGCAAGTCCGGCGCCGAGCACGCCAAGGCATACGCGCCGCGGCTTTCCTCTTCGCGCTGGGTGATCAGCTTGTCCAGCCCCGCCTCGCCGAACAGCTGGCGCACGGAACCGATCAGCTTGATCGTCAGCTGCGCATGCGTGTCGGGAAAGCGCGCATGGCCCGCCGCCGTCAAGACCCAGTTCTGGCGCGGCCGTCCGGCGCCCGCCTGCGCTTCCTGGCGCCCCTCGATGAGACCGGCCGCCACCAGCTTTTGCACTTGCTGGCGCGCCGCCTCGCCCGTCATGTCCAGCGTCTTGGCCAGGGTGGCCGTGGAGACGGGACCCTTGGTCTTGATGAAATACAGGATGCGCTCCGTCGTTTGCGGCGCCTCTTGATTATCCAAACGTTTACTTGTGTAATTCATTTCACTCAACTATCATGGGACCAGTTAACCAACTAATTGCTTGCATAATAGGCCGGTAGCTCCCCGCTGTCGAGGAGTTTCCACGTCTGCTTGCCGGCAAGACACTCTCTCGACTGGAATACCATGCAGCTGCAGCACTCCATCTGGCTGTTTCACGCCATCCTCGCCACCGGCCTGGCCACCTGGCTGAGCCTGGCCACCGTCAACAACCTGCACGCCTTCCACGGCGCCGTCTGGGCCATCGGCAACACCATGCGCATGGACCCGCTGCGCCAGGATCCGACCATCGAAACGCCGCTGCTGCGCCGCGCGCTCACTTCGCTGCTCCTGCACCGCCTGAGCCTGCTGACGGTGCTGGTGCTGCAACTACTGGCCGCCATCGCCGCCTGGACCGGCGTGGCGCTGTTGCTCGGCGCTTCCCTGGCCGAAGCACTGCCCTGGCTGAACCTGGCCCTGTGCGCCATGGCCGCCTTCCTGCTGCTGATGCACCTGGGCGGCCTGTGGTTCGGCTACTGGATCGCGCAGGAAGGCTTGCAGACGACGCACCTGGTGCTGCTGCTGTGGAGCATCGGCCTGTTCTTTCTCTTTAATTTTCACTTCTAACGCGCAGCGGACCTGACCAGCCTCCGCTGCGCCTCTTTTTCCCCGCCGTAAAGGACTTCATCATGAATACGAAAATCGTCGGCGCCTCCGCGCTGGCCGTCGCGCTGGCCGTCGCCGGCGCCGCGCTCTACCCCCGCGCCGCGTCACACGCCGCGGCGCATGCGGCCGATGCCGCCACGTCCGCCACCAAGGTGGCGCTGGTGCCCGTCGTGCTGGGCACGCAGGAACGTTACTTCACGGGCGTGGGCGAGCTCGAAGCGGCGCGCCAGGTGCAGGTGGCCGCCGAGACGGGCGGGCGCGTCACGCAAATCCGCTTCGAGTCGGGCCAGCACGTGGCGGCCGGCGCCATCCTCGTGCAGCTCAATGACGCCCAGGAACAGGCGGTCCTGCTGCGCCAGCGCGCACAGCTGAAAAACGCGGAAAGCAGCCATGCCCGCACCGTGCAGATGGTCAGGGAAAAGGCTGCCACGCAGGAGCAGCTCGACGCCGCCGTGGCCGCGCGCGACGCCGCCCTGGGCGACGTGCGCCAGACGCAGGCGCTGATCGCGCAAAAGACCATCCGCGCGCCGTTCGCGGGCCAGCTGGGCATCCGCAAGGTGCATGTGGGCCAGTACCTGAACGCGGCAGACACGGTGGCCAGCCTGATCGACACGAAGTCGCTGCTGGTGAACTTCGCCCTCGATGAACAGAGCAGCGCGAAACTGGCGCCGGGGCAGGCCGTGCAAGTGCTGGTGGACGCGTACCCCGCCGACGTCTTCACGGCGAAGATCAACGCCATCGACCCGCTGATCGTCCGCTCGCGCATGGTGCAGGTGCAGGCGGCGCTGGGCAATCCGCGCGGCGCCTTGAGGGCCGGCATGTACGCGAATGTGCGCGTGGCGCGCGAAGCTGGCCAGCAACTGACGGTGCCGGAAACGGCGGTGACCTACAGCGCGTATGGCGACACGGTTTTCGTCGCGCAGCAGGAGGGCAGGCAGCCGCTCACCGTCAAGCGCGTGGGCGTCAAGCTGGGCGAGCGGGCCGGGGGCCGCGTGGCCATCCTGGACGGCTTGCGCGAAGGCCAGCGCGTGGTCGCCTCGGGCCAGCTGAAACTGGCCGACGGCATGGCCGTGCAAGCCGTGGCCAATACCCTGGACGAGGCGAAACGCGCCGCGCCCAAATCCGGTTCGTAAGGGAAGGCCGCCACCATGAAATTTACCGATTTATTCGTGCGCCGCCCCGTGCTGGCGCTGGTGATCAGCACCCTGATCCTGATGCTGGGCGTGATCGCCATCAAGCAACTGCCGATCCGCCAGTATCCGATGCTCGAATCGTCCACCATCACGGTAAAGACCACGTATCCGGGCGCCTCGGCGGAACTGATGCAGGGCTTCGTCACGCAGCCGATCGCGCAAGCCGTGTCGTCGGTGGAAGGCATCGACTACCTGACGTCGTCCTCGGTACAGGGCAGCAGCACCGTCACCGTGCGCATGGAATTGAACCGCGATTCCACGCAGGCGTTGACGGAAGTCATGGCCAAGGTCAACCAGGTGCGCTATAAATTGCCGGAAGGCGCCTTTGACCCCGTCATCGAGCGCGCGGCCGGCGATTCCTCGGCCGTCGCCTATGTCGGCTTTGCCAGCGAGAGCGTGTCCGCGCCCGCGCTGACGGACTACCTGGCGCGCGTGGTGCAGCCCATGTTCGCCACCATCGACGGCGTGGCCAAGGTCGACGTGTATGGCGGCCAGCAGCTGGCCATGCGTTTGTGGATCGACCCGGCAAAACTGGCCGCGCGCGGCTTGACGGCGGCCGACGTGGCCGACGCCGTGCGGCGCAATAACTACCAGGCGGCACCCGGCAAGGTGAAGGGACAGTTCGTCGTCTCGAACATCAGCGTCAACACGGATCTCACCAGCGTGGCGGAGTTCCGCGACATGGTCGTCAAGAAGGGCGGCGATGACAGCGCCGCCCTCGTGCGGCTGAAGGACGTGGGCACGGTGGAACTGGGCGCGGCCGCCACGGAAACGAGCGGCATCATGGACGGCGTGCCGGCCGTGTACCTGGGCCTGTCGCCCACGCCCGGCGGCAATCCGCTGGTGATCGTCGACGGCATCAGGAAGCTGCTGCCCGAGATCCAGAAAACCCTGCCGCCCGGCGTGAAGGTCGAACTGGCGTTCGAGACGGCACGCTTCATCCAGTCGTCGATCGACGAAGTGGCGCACACGCTGCTCGAAGCGCTGCTCATCGTCGTCATCGTCATTTATTTGTGCATGGGTTCCCTGCGCTCGGTGCTGATTCCCGTCGTGACGATCCCGCTGTCGATGCTGGGCGCGGCGGCGCTGATGCTGGCCTTCGGCTTCAGCATCAATCTGCTCACCCTGCTGGCGATGGTGCTGGCCGTGGGCCTGGTGGTCGACGACGCCATCGTGGTGGTGGAAAACGTGCACCGGCATATCGAGGAAGGCAAGACGCCCGTGGCGGCCGCCCTGGTGGGCGCGCGCGAAGTGGCCGGTCCCGTGATCGCCATGACGATCACGCTGGCGGCCGTGTATGCGCCGATCGGCATGATGGGGGGCCTCACCGGCGCGCTGTTCAAGGAATTCGCGCTGACCCTGGCCGGCGCCGTGGTGGTGTCGGGCGTGGTGGCGCTGACGTTATCTCCCGTGATGAGCTCCTTGCTGCTGCAGCCGAAACAGGCGGAAGGGCGCATGGCGCGCGCCGCCGAGCATTTCTTCGCGGGCCTGACCAGCCGCTATGCACGGCTGCTGGACCGCTCGCTGCACCACCGCTGGCTGAGCGCCGGTTTCGCCGCGCTGGTGATGGTCAGCTTGCCCTTCCTGTACCTGCTGCCGCAGCGCGAACTGGCGCCGGCGGAAGACCAGGCCAGCGTCTTGACGGCGATCAAGGCGCCGCAGCACGCCAATCTCGATTACGTGGAACGCTTCTCGTACAAGCTCGATGACATCTACAAGAATATCCCCGAAACGGACTCGCGCTGGATCATCAACGGCGGCGAAGGGCCGGCATCGAGCATCGGCGGCATCAACCTGACGCCGTGGGCCGAGCGCTCGCGCAACGCGGCCGTCATCCAGGCCGAACTGCAGCACGCCGTGGGCGACGTGGAAGGCACCAGCATCTTCGCCTTCCAGCTGGCGCCCCTGCCGGGATCGAGCGGCGGCTTGCCCGTGCAGATGGTCTTGCGCAGCGCGCAGGACTACGCCACCCTGTTCCGCACCATGGAAGACGTCAAGCAGCGCGCGCGCGATAGCGGCCTGTTTGCCGTCGTCGACAGCGACCTCGATTACAACAACCCGGTGGTCAAGGTGCGCGTCGACCGCTCCAAGGCGAACAGCCTGGGCATCCGCATGCAGGACATCGGCGAATCGCTGGCCGTGCTGGTGGGCGAGAATTACCTGAACCGCTTCGGCATGGATGGCCGCGCATATGACGTCATCGCGCAAAGCCCGCGCGAGCAGAGATTGACGGCGCAAGCCCTGACGCAGCAGTACGTGCGCGCCGACGACGGCAGCCTGCTGCCCCTGTCCGCCGTCGTCTCGGTGAGCGAGCAGATCGAGCCGAACATGCTGACGCAGTTCAACCAGCAAAATGCGGCCACCTTCCAGGGCGTGCCGGCGCCGGGCGTGACCCTGGGCGACGCCGTCGCCTTCCTCGACGGCGTGGCGCAAACCCTGCCGCCGGGCTTCAGCTACGACTGGCAATCCGATGCGCGCCAGTTCGCCACGGAAGGCAATGCGCTGCTGATGGCCTTCCTGGCCGCCGTGGTGGTCATTTACCTGGTGCTGGCGGCCCAGTATGAAAGCCTGACGGACCCGCTGATCATCCTGATCACGGTGCCGCTATCGATCTGCGGCGCGCTGATTCCGCTGGCGCTCGGCTACGCCACCGTCAATATCTACACGCAGATCGGCCTCGTGACCCTGATCGGCCTGATCAGCAAGCACGGCATTTTGATGGTGGAGTTTGCCAACGAATTGCAGGTGCATGAAGGGCTGGACCGCCTCAGCGCCATCCGCAAGGCGGCGCAGATCCGTTTGCGTCCCATTTTGATGACGACGGCCGCCATGGTGGTCGGCCTGGTGCCGCTGCTGTTCGCCTCCGGCGCCGGCGCCAACAGCCGCTTCGGCCTGGGCGTGGTGATCGTCTCGGGCATGTTGATCGGCACCTTCTTCACCCTGTTCGTGCTGCCCACAGTGTACACCTTCCTCGCCCGCCGCCATACGGCCGACGATGCCACGCCACGCGCCCGCGACCTGTCGCAGGCGCTGGCGCAAGACGAGGCGCACTAAGGAACCCATATGAAAAACATCCGCTACGTTTTATCCTGTTTCCCCCTGCTGCTGGCCGGCTGCGCCGTCAGCCCCGCCTACGTCACACCGGGCACGCCCGACATCCATCTGGCCAGCCCGCAGCAAACGCAATTCGCGCCCGGTCAAACGGCAGCCAGCGACGCCGCCTGGTGGACCTTCTTTGACGATGCGCGCCTGTCGCAACTGATCGCCAGCGCCCTGGAGCACAACCTCGATATCGCGCAGGCGCAGGCGAACCTGCTGGCCGCGCGCGCCGTCTTCGACGAGCGCCGCCTCGATGAACTGCCCGCCGTGACGGGCCAGGCGGGATGGCGGCGCAGCGTGCAGCAGGACACCCCCGATAGCCGCGCCGCCACTGCGAATACGCGCGTGGGTTTCGACGCGCAATGGGAGATCGACCTGTTCGGCCGCCTGGCGCACATCAGCCGCTCGGCGCAGGCGCGCGCCGATGCGGCGCAGGCCGATTTGCGCCAGGCGCAGCTGACGATTGCCGCCGAGGTGGCGCGCAATTACTACGAGGCGCTGGGCTACCAGCAAAACCTGGCGCTGACGCAGGCGCAGGTACGCAGCTGGCAGGACACGGTGGCCCTGATCGACGCGCGCATCCGCGCCGGCAGCGGCTTGCCGGAAGAACGCCACAATGCGCTGGCCAACCTGGCCCGCAGCGAGGCGGCCATTCCCCCCCTGCAGGCGGGCTTGCGCCAGGCGCAGTACCGGCTCGATGTGCTGAGCGGCCAGGCGCCGGGCGCCATCGCCCTGGCCACCGCGCCACGGCAGGAAGCGCCGCTGGCGGGCCAGCTGCCGCTGGGCGACGTCAACCAGCTGATCAAGCGGCGCCCCGACGTGGTGCGCGCCGAGCGCCTGCTGGCCGCCTCCAGCGAAGACGTGGGGGCCGCCACGGCCGAGCTGTATCCGCGCCTGAGCCTGGGCGGCTTCCTGGGCTTCTTCGCGCTGCGCGGCAGCGGCGTCTTCGACGGCGGCGCGCGCGCGGTCGAGGTGGCCCCCATCGTCAGCTATCCGGCGTTCCGCCTGGGCAGCGTCAAGGCGCGCCTGCGCGGCACGCAAGCCGAGGCGCAGGGGGCCCTGGCGCGCTATGAAAAGACGATGTTGCTGGCGCAGGAGGAGGTGGAAAACGCCGTCACGCAACTGGCGGAAAACCAGGCGCGCCTGGCCTCCTTGCTGCAGTCGGCGCGCCACGGCAACGCGGCCCTCGGCATCGCCAGCACGCGCTACGCGGGCGGCGCCGGCAGCTACCAGGCGGTGCTGGAAAACCAGCGCGCCCTGTTCGATATCCGCCGCGAAGCGCTGCTGGCGGAAACGGCGTCCTACATCGATGCGATCGCCCTGTACAAGGCGCTGGGATGGGGGCACACTATGTGATTCTATTTGCTCGGAAAGGGGCGCGATGTTCACGCAAGGCAGCTGGTTGAATCCACCGGAAACATGGTCCGCCGACGCGGCGCAATTGCGCGTGACGACGGATGCCAACACGGATTTCTGGCGCAGGACCTCGTATGGCTTTATCCGCGACAGCGGCCACTTTTTCGGCACCGAAACCGACGGCGATTTTACGGCGCAGCTGCACGTGGCGGCGCAGTATGCGTCGCTGTACGACCAGGCCGGCTTGATGGTGCGCATCGATGCGGAAAACTGGATCAAATGCGGCGTCGAATTTTCCGATGGCCAGCTGCTGCTGAGCAGCGTGCTGACGCTGGAAAAATCCGACTGGGCCGTCAGTGTGGCGCCCGCCATGCCCGACGGTTTCTGGCTGCGCGTGACGGTGGCGCAAGGCGTGATCCGCGTGCAGTATTCGACCGATGGCCAGCGCTGGCCGCTGCTGCGCCTGGCGCCGTTTCCCGAGGCCCGCAACTACCTCGTCGGCCCCATGTGCTGCACGCCGGAGCGCGGCGGCCTGGAAGTGGTTTTTTCCCGGTTTTCCATCGCTCCGGCGCAGCAAAAAGACTTGCACGATCTGAGCTAGATCAGGCGTCCGCTTGCGCTGCCCATGTTTCGTGCAAATGGCGCCACAGCAGCGTTCCAGCCGCTGTCTTCTCATACACGACGGTCGACAGGCGCTGCGTGTTGTCACCGCCGGGCAGCGTCTGCCACTCGCGGTAAGTCACGCTGGCGCCGGCGGCGCTTTCCTGGATCAGCTGCAAGTCCGTGATGCGCATGGAAAGGCCCGGATGGCTGCCGCCGGCGGCGCGGAAAAATGCCGTCAATCCGGCAAAGTCGAGCTGCTTGCCGCCGGGCGCCACCAACGTGAAAGCGGGGGAAAACCGCGCGAGTAAATCGGTGCAGTTTTCCGCTGCCGCCGCCTCGCCGGAGAGCCACTCGCGGATCAGCACATGCGTGGACAGGATGTCGTCAAAATAGGGGGTCGATGCAGTCATTTTTTGCTTGCTCCATGGGGATGTAAAAGATCGAGAACGGCGCGGTTATCGAGACGCATGCACAGCGCCAGCGGCAGCACGCACGACGCGGCGGCGAGGGCAAAGCACCAGTGAAAAATCCGCGCCGCGCGCAGGTGCTGCGCGGGGTCCTCCAGCGAGGCCATGCCATGCGCCGCCAGCAGGCCATTCAGCAGCACGCTGAGCAGCGCCACGCCCAGGCAAAAGCCCAGCTGGCGGTTGATATTCCACACGGCGCTGGCCTGGCTCAGCTGCGCATCGGGCGTGTGCAAAAACGCCGTGCTTTGCGCCGTGCTGCTGCACAAGCCGCCGCCAAAACCCATCACGGCATACGCGCCGGCCAGCCAGAACAGCTGGTCCGCCGCGCCCACCCACAGCAGCATCAGCATGCCCGCCGCCTGCAGCAGGGCGCCGGCGAGAAACAGGGGCTGCGGCCCGACGTGGCGATAGCTTTTGCCAGTGAGCGAAATGGCGCCGAACGAGGCCAGCGCCCACGGCAGCATCAGCGCGCCCGCCGTCGATGCCGTCATGCCCAGCACGCCCTGCAGGTACAGCATGGCCAGCAGGCTCACGCCCATGAACACGCCCGGCACCAGCAGATACATGAGCATGGAAATGCGCAGCAGCGGCTCGGCGGCCAGGCGCAGGTTCAGCAGCGGCGAGGATTTGCGCAGCGCGCCGCGCACATAGCCCCACGCGCACGCCACGCCCAGCGCCAGCACGCCGGCGCCTGCCAACGCGTCGTCCGGCGTGCCGAGCATGGTCAGGCCCAGCAACAGCAGCACGATGGCCAGGCTGCCCGCCGCCAGGCCCGCCACGTCGAGACGGGGCACGGCCGCGCGCGGCGGGTCCGGGCGCAGCCAGCAGGCGGCCAGCAGCAGCGCCAGCGCGGCAAACGGCACGTTCAGGTAAAAGATCCAGCGCCACGACAGGCTGTCGACGATGACGCCGCCCAGGGCCGGGGAGAGGGCGGGTGCCAGCAAACCCACCAGCATGATGACGGAGGACAGGCCGGGGCGCTCGGCAGGGCGGTACAGCTGGTAGGTCATGCTTTGCCCCAGCGGGATCAGCAGGCCGCCGCCGAGGCCCTGCACGCAGCGCCAGACGATCAGCGCCTCGATCGATGGCGCCAGGCCGGCGCCGATGCTGGCGCATAAAAAAGTTAGCAACGATGCCATGAACACGGTTTTGCTGCCATAATAGGCAGCCAGCCAGGCGCTGGCGGGGATGACGATGGTCAGGCCGACGATGTAGGCCGTGCTGATCCAGGCCAGCTGCGTCACCGATGCGCCAAACGCGTGGCCGATGTCGGGATAGGCGACGCTGGTGATGAACATGTTGATCAGGTCGACGAAAAACCCCAGCAGATAGATGGCCGCCACCTTTTTGCGATAGTCCATGGTGCTCCGAATGGCAAACGGCCAGCATAAGCGTCCGGCGCCATTTGCGTAACGGGCCAGCCCCGATTACACTGTCAAATAAATTTTGACAAAGCCCTGAAAACCGCATGTCTACTTACTCTTCATCATGATCAGTCTCGACCGTTTGGGTATTTTCATCGCCATCGTCGACGCCGGCTCGCTGACGGCCGCCGCCGCCGTGCTGGGCCAGAGCAAGGCCGTCGTCAGTTTCAACCTGAAACAGCTGGAGGCGGAGCTGGGCGTGTCGCTGCTCACGCGCAGCACGCGCAGCCTGGCCCTGACGGACGTGGGGCGGCGCTTTTATGAGGATTGCCAGCGCGTGCTCAGCGAAGCGCAGGGCGCCATCGAAACGGCGCGCCAGGGCCACCAGGGCTTGCGCGGCACCTTGCGCCTGACCACCACCGTCGAGTACGGCAGCCGCACGGTGATTCCCGCGCTGATCGCCTTTGCCGCGGCCCACCCGCAGCTGCAGATCCAGCATTCCTCGTCGTCGTCGCATGAAGACCTGATCTCCGGACGCTACGACGTGGCCATCCGCATGGGTTCGCTCAACGATTCGAGCTACCGCGCCTCGCTCGTCGAGCATTACGCCATCTGGCCCGTGGCGTCGCCCGCCTACCTGGCCAGCCTGCCCGGCAAGGGCATCGCCACCCTGGACGACTTGCAGCGCGCGCGCTGGCTGGCGCACAGCCGCCTGGCGGCGCCGCTGCGCTGGGACGTGCAGACGCCGGACGGCCCGGCCGCCTTCGCCGCGCAGGACGACGCCGCCATCCACTCCGACTCCGCCTCGGCCCTGCTGGGCTTTGCCCTGGGCGGCTGTGGCGTGGCCCTGCTGCCGCAATGGCAGGTGGAAGCGGAGGTGCGCGCGGGACGCCTGCGCCGCCTGTTGCCCGACGTCGTCTTCCCGCAGCAGGGCGTGTATGCCGTGTATCCGAACACCCAGCATATTGCCGAGAAAGTGCGCGCCTTCATCGATTTCCTGCGCGCCCACGTCGGCACGCCGGACTGAGGTTCCACGTGGCGCCACGGCGCGTATGTTATGTCGTTAACACTTGTTGAATATAACGATTTCCAAGGGGCAAACGGGCGCCCATTTCGTGTGTCACGGCCTACACTGAAAGGACGTTGTTCACCGATTGGAGACCATCATGGCACACACATTGGCAGCAGTTTTCGTCCTGCGCGACATGGCCGAACGCGCGCGGCACGACCTGATCACGGCTGGCCTGCCCGGCGCCAGCATCCGCCTGCACGATGCGGGCAGCGACGAATTTTCCGCCACGGAAAACCTCCGCCGCGACGAGAGCGACAGCCTGCTCGACAATATCAAGCATTTCTTCGGCGATCTGTTCGGCAGCCACGCCGACCGCCACATCTACGCGGAAGCCGTGCGGCGCGGGCATGTCGTGCTGACACTGGAAGGAGCGAGCGACGCCGATATCCAGCGCGCCACCGACATCGTCGAGCGCTATGCGCCGCTCGATATCGACGCGCATGCGGACAGCTGGCGCGCCGGCGGCTGGCAGGGCGCCCCGCTGCAGGGCGATAGCGCGATGCGCCAGGGCGCCAGCATGCAGTCCGGCGCGCCGTCGCAGCAGGGCGCGTCCTCCCTCAACATGAACGAGGCGCCAGGGTCGCAGCAATTTGCCGGCGACATGGCGTCGTCGTCGCCGCCGTCCAGCCCCGGCGCCAACGCGCGCCGCTACCCGGGCGCCGACAACCTGCCAGGCACCAGCTACGACGACGAGCAGTATTACCGCAACCACTGGAGCAGCCAGTATGCGGCCAGCGGCGCGCGCTTCGACGACTACGATCCCGCCTACCGCTATGGCCATTCGATGGCGGGCAGCGACAGCTACCGCGGGCAAAGCTGGGAGCAGGTGGAGCCCGAACTGCGCAGCAACTGGGAGCACACGTATCCGCAATCGGCGTGGGACGACTTCAAGGCGGCCGTCAGGCATGGCTGGGAGCGCGTGACCTCCTGAGCGCTGCCCTCGGCGCAGGGCGACACGGGCACGCCAGGGCGTGCCCTCTCAGCGCCCCTCGTGCGTCAGCTTCAGGAAGTGGTTGAGGATGTGGAAGTGGTCCTCGAAGAATTCCTCTTCCATGGCGGGCAGCGCGGCCACCGGCACCCACTGCGCCAGCGCCGCATCGTCGGCCGCCGTCACGGCCGGCAGCTGGCGCGTCTTCAGGTCGAAGTAATGCGCATGCGTGATGGTGCGCCCGCGCTGGCTGCGGTCCGGGTGGTCGAACACGGCCACGCCGACGAGCGCCTCGACCAGGGTGGGCGCCAGCACGCCCAGCTGGGTTTCTTCCGCCAGTTCGCGCAGCGCGCCCTGCAGCAGGCGTTCGCGCGGCTCCAGGAAGCCGCCCGGCAGCGCCCACAAGCCCTTGCCCGGATAACCGCCGCGGCGCACCAGCAGCACGTGGCCGCCCGTCTGCACCAGCGCATCGACGGTGGTGAAGATGGGCGGATACGGCGCCACGCGCCAGCGCGCCTTGTACGCCTCGATGGCGCGGTATTCCAGCACCAGCGGCGCGTACCACGGCAACAGGGTCCACGCCTTCAGGTAGTGGCTAATGGCCGCCGGCAGCAGCTGCGCCACGGCGCTCAGCGACACGTCCACGTCCTCGGCCTCGAACAGCACGTTGCGGATCGCCGTGGCGCCGATGGGCGCGCCGGCGTCGATCTCCAGGTTCAGCAGCTGCCAGTGGGGGAAGTGGTGCAGATAGTAGCTGGTGGCGTCCTTGAAGCAGGCCACCAGGGTCACGCGCTGCGCCCTGGGCACGGCGCCGGCCACGGCGCGCCGCACGGCATCGGCCCACAGGCCATCGTCGTAATAGTCGCGCACGGCCACGTAATGCACGCGTTCGCGCTGCGCCTCGGGCAGGGTGGCGGCGATCATGGCGGCCCGTTCCTGCCACGTAAACGGGTTCTTCGGGCTGCGCGCATGGAAGGCGGAACCGAGCACCACCACCACGCTGGCGGCGGTGGCCAGCGCCGTCTGCAGCAAGCCCGCATGGCCATTGTGAAAGGGCTGGAAGCGGCCGATCAGGATGGCCGCGTCGGCGGAATAGGCGAGAGTCATGCGTCGTCTCCGGTGGGATAGTGGGCGGCGATCGGCAATTGACGGCCGCTGCCAAAGGCGCGCGAACGCACGCGGATGATGGGCGCCGCCTGGCGCCGCTTGTATTCGTTGCGGGCGACCAGGCCGAGGATGCGCGTCACGAGGGCCCGCCCGTCGTCCGTCTCGCGCAGCTGGTCGACAAAGCACAGCGCTTGCGCGCTCTCGGCCGCCGGCAGGCGCTTGCCCTCGATATGCCATTTGAGGATTTCATCGAGCACGGGATACGGCGGCAGGCTGTCGGTGTCGCGCTGGCCCGGCGCCAGTTCCGCCGACGGCGGCTTGTCGAGCACGGCGGCGGGGATCAGTTCGCGCCCGGCGCTGGCGTTGAGGTGGCGCGACAGGGCGAACACTTCCGTCTTGTACAAGTCGCCGATCAGCCCCAGGCCGCCATTCGTGTCGCCGTACAGGGTGCAGTAGCCCACCGAGATCTCGCTCTTGTTGCCGGTCGTGAGCAGCAGGGCGCCAAACGCATTCGAGTATTCCATCAGGATCGTGCCGCGCACTCTGGCCTGCAGGTTTTCCAGCGGCAGCCCCTGCAGCCTGCCATCGAAGGCCGCCGCATAGCCCGTTTCATAGTGGGCCACGATGTCGCGGATCGGGTGCGTGTAGAGGGCGATGCCGAGGTTGGCGCACAGGGCGACGGAATCGGTGACGGAGCCGGCGCTGGAAAAGACGGACGGCATGGTGATGGCCACCACGTTGTCGGCGCCGAGCGCCTCGACGGCCAGGGCCAGGGTCAGCGCCGAATCGATGCCGCCCGAGCAGCCGACGACGACTTGCGTGAAACGGCAGCGGCGCGCGTAGTCGCGCAAGCCGAGCACGATCTGGCGCCGCGCAAATTCCACGGCGGGGATGCCGTCCGGGTCGGGCACGGGGAAGGGCTGGCCATCGGTGCGCATAAAACGGCCGCCGGCAAAGCGCAGCAGCTGGAAATCCTCGACGAAGCGGGCCGCCTCGTACTGCACGCCGAGCGCGGGCGAGACAGCGAACGAGGCGCCGTCGAACACCAGCTGATCCTGGCCGCCCACCTGGTTGACGAACAACAAGGGCAGGTGCACGCGGGCGCAGGCGGCGCCAAACACGGCGTGGCGCTGCGCGCGCTTGCCGATGTCGGACGGGCTGGCGTTGATGCTGACGACCAGGTCGGGATGCGCCGCATGCAGGGCGTCGAACGGGTTGACGGCGTAGGCGCGGCCATCGTCATTCCAGCCATCCTCGCAGATCATGAAGCCGACCTTGCAGCCGGCGATATCGAGGGTGCAGGCGCCGGGCGGACCCGGCTCGAAATGCCGTCCCTCGTCGAAGATGCCATACGTGGGCAGCAGCTGCTTGTAGTATTCGGCCACGATGCGCCCGTCGCGCACGGCCAGCAAGGCGTTGTACAGCGGCTTGCCGACGCCGGGATTGGGGCGCGCCGCGCCGATGACGGTGACCAGCGCCGGCCAGCGCGTGGACGCCTGCAGCACCGTGTCGAGCGCTTGCCGCATGTGCTGCAGGAAGGCGGCATCCTCGAGCAGGTCGCCCGGATAATACGCGCACAGCGACAGTTCGGGACACACGAGCAGGTCGGCGCCATCGCCGCTGGCGCGTCCCATGCGCGCGATGATGGCGGCGACATTGGCGTCAAAATCGCCCACGGTCGGATTCATCTGGGCGAGGGCGATGGTCAGCATGGTGCTCCTTGAGTCGGTTGCGCTTGAAACCACTATCCTGCCTGAAATTTTCCTGAGCGTACTGATGCAATCGTGCAAGCCTGCCGGTCCGCTTGCTACAAGGTCTTCAACCAGGCCCGCAAGCGCGTGCGCGCATTCGCATACGGCGACGCCGTATTGAACTGGATCATGCGCCCCATCGTGTAATGCGTGTACCAGGGTTGGCCATACAGTTGCGCATCGTCATGCTGCTCGATCAGCGCCAGCAGCCGGTCTTTCGCCTGCGCCAGGCGCTGCTGCAAATCTTCCATGCCGAGTTCATCATAGTCGGCATAGAAGCGCTGCGCCAGTTTTCCCAGAGCGTTCCACGTGAAACCTTCGGCGGGAAAGGCGATCTCGTCCATGCGTTTGCCATCGCGCAGCTGGGCGTGCCAATGCAGGACCAGCTCGTTCCAGCCCACCAGGTAGGCGAGCAAATCGCACACGCTCATGCGCGTGCCCTGCACCTGCCCCTCCAGCACGGGTACGCGCGCCAGCGCCGGCGGCACCCGCGCCAGCTCCTGCGCCAGCCTGGCGTAGCTGGTGGTGATGGCCTCGACCAGTTCCCGCTTGCTGTTGGGGATCGCCATCACGCCGCCCCGGCCACCGGCAAGCCGGCCGCGTGCCAGTCGTCGTAGCCGCTGTCGAGGCGGCGCACGTGCAAGCCATGCTGGCGCAGGGCCGCCACCGCCTGCACGGACAGCACGCAATACGGGCCGCGGCAGTACGCGGCGATGTCCTGGTTCGCTGGCAATTCGGCCAGGCGGCGCTGCAAGTCGTCAAAGGGAATATTGATCGCACCGGGCAAGTGGCCGGCCGCGAATTCCCGCGCCGGACGCACGTCGAGCACGGTGATGCTGGCCTCGTGCATGCGCGCCAGCAATTCGTCGCCCGTGATCGCTTCCACATGGTCGCCCCGGCCCAGCGCCTGCAGTTCGCTGCGCTGGTGCTGCGCATACAGGTGCAAGGCATCGAGCAGCTGGACGATGGGCCCGCTGCCAAGCCGGTACAGCACGCGCTTGCCGTCGCGGCGCGCCAGCACGAAACCGGCACGCCGCAGCTGCTGCAAATGCTGCGACGCGTTCGCCACGGACAGGCCCGTCAATTCCACCAGTTGTTCCACCGCATATTCGCCATGCGCGACTTGCTCGAGCAGGCGCAAGCGCGGTGCGCTGCCTAAAATATGGGCAAAGCTGGCGGGGCCGGTGAGGCCATCGATATCTGCATTTTTCATTGACACGATGCTAGCACCCTTATAACATTCAATCAATTAATTGAATGTTATAAGGAAGAGTCGATGCAAATACAATGGCAAGATGCGCTGGCGATCGGCGTGGGCGCGACGGCGGTGATGGATGTGTGGGCCGTGGCCCTGAAACGCTTCTGGTGCATTCCCTCGCTGAACTTTGCGATGGTGGGACGCTGGCTCGGCCATCTGCCGCGCGGCACCTTGACCCACGTCAATATCGCCCAGGCGGCGCCCGTGCGCGACGAGGCCATCCTGGGCTGGACGTTTCACTATGCGATCGGCGTGCTGTTCGCGGCCGTGCTGCTGGCGCTGGTGGGACAGGAGTGGGCGGCGCAGCCGACGTTCGCGCCGGCCCTGCTGGCGGGCCTCGTCAGCGTGGCCGCGCCGTTTTGCATCCTGCAGCCGGCCCTGGGCGCCGGCGTTGCCGCCAGCAAGACGCCGCATCCGAACGCGGCCCGCCTGCGCAGCCTGATGGCCCACGCGGCGTTCGGCGTCGGCCTGTACCTGGCGGCCCTGCTGTGGTCGACCGTGCGTTAAGTCGTCAGGGGCGGCACCGGTGCCGGTGCGGCCGCCGGGGCCGCCGCCACCGCCGAGATGGGCGGCGCCTCGGGCTGGGCTGGCACGCTGCTCAGCACCATCGTGCTGGGCTTGGAAATCGGCATATTCGCCGCGTGCAGGCGCTTGAGCAGGTCGAACAGCAGATTGCTGCGCACGCCATACGCGAGGCGCGGCGAAGCCACATAGCCGGTGGCGTTGAACATCAGGTAGCCATTGTCGATGCCGTCGAGCTGCACGCTGGGCGCCGGCGTGTCCAGCACCTCGTGATTGTCGACAAAGACGGCCAGGATCAGCGCGCGCGCCTCGTCCGCATCCGTAGACAGGGGCAGCGGCAATTTCAGTTGCACCAGGCCCAGCGGATTGGCCAGGGTCACGTTGCGCACCGTCTTGGTGATGAATTCCGAGTTCGGCACGATCACCGTCGAGCGGTCGCCCAGCTGGATTTCCGTGGCGCGCACATTGATGCGGCGGATATCGCCTTCCACGCCGCCCAGGGAGACCCAGTCGCCCACCTTCACGGGGCGCTCGGCCAGCAGGATCAGGCCGGACACGAAGTTCTGCACCACCGCCTGCAGACCAAAACCGATACCCACCGACAAGGCCGACGCCACCCACGCGATGCGTTCCAGGCCGATGCCGGCCGCCGACAGGGCCAGCGCCACGGCCAGCACGCCGCCGATATAGCCGAACAGGGTGATGAACGACACTTGCATGCCGGAATCGAGATTGGTGGTCGGCAAGTAGCTGTTCTGCAACCAGCGCTTGAACAGGCCCAGCGCGATGAAACCCACCACCAGCACCAGCAGCGCCTGGATCATGGCGGCAGGGCGGATCGCCACCTCGCCGATGGCCAGGCCATCCTGCAGCTTGCCGACGCGCTGGAACAGTTCTCCCGGCCCTTCGCCGAACGGCGCCAGCAGCAGCATCAGCGCCAGCAGCACGACGATGGCGCGGCCTATGCCCGACAGCAGCACGGCCGCCTGGTCGCGCGCCTTGGGCGTGGCCAGCACGGGATTGACAGCGTCCGCCGGCGGCGGCGTGGAGGCCAGCAGCATGCAGATATCGTCGACCAGCACCGTCAGCAGATAGGTGCTGCACACCACCACGATGACCCAGGCGATCTGCTTGGCGACAAAGCTGCCGAACGCCACATAACCGATCAGCAAGCTGATGACGCTGGACGCCAGCGCCAGCCACAGCAGCACCGTGACGAAGCGCAGCCATAGCGGCGTGACGAGATGGGCGGGATCGGCTTCGCGCAATTGGCGCCAGCAGCGCTCGGCGCGCATCAAGCCGTACGCGATGGTCGTGCTCATCACCAGGGCGACGATGCAATTGACGGCCACGGCCGTCGACAGGCCCGCATTGATGACGATGGTGACCCGCTCCGTCGCCCATACGAGCACGACGATGAAGGAAAACATGGAGGGAAAGTTGCGCATGCGGTGCGCCAGCGCATCGGGCAGGGGCAGCAGCCGCCACGAGACGCGCCGCGGCGACAGCAGCGCGTGGCCGAGTCCGGCCGTAAAACCGGCAAAACAGATGATGCCGATCAAGCTGCTGAGGAAGGTCGAGGTTTTCTCGGACAGGCTGCCATCCCAGCGCAAGCCCATGGCCAGCAATTCCGCCACCAGCCCCGGCGTGGCCAGCGCCAGCACGAGCACGGCCAGCGCATGCAGCGAACGGCGCAAACGGCCGTGCGGCACGCGCGTGGCCGTGACCACCAGCAAGTAGCGCGAAGCCCAGATGCTGGCGCCGATCACGGCCACGATGGCGGCCAGCAAGCCGCCCCAGGCCGACCACGGCGTGGCGCGCGCCGCGTTCGCCAATTCCAGCTCCAGCGCCCGCAGGCGCTGCAAATTCTGCGGCAATTCGCCATGCAGCTGTTTCCAGAATGAACCGGCCAGGATCGACGCCGTGCGCTCGCCCAGGCGCGCCTGCAATTGCGCGCGGCGCGCGGTCGACACTTGCTCGGAGGCCTGCGTCGCTTCCACCGCCAACAGGCGCGCCAGCTTCACCTGCGCATCGAGCGCGCTGCTGGTACGGTCCAGCTGGCTGCGCTGCGCCGCCACGTCCGGCGCTTCCTTGCTGCCCGCCACCGGCTTGCCCAGCTCGGCCAGCCGCGCCTGCACGCTCGACAAGGTGGGCGCGAGCGATTCGGCCACCTTGTCCGCCTCGGCGCTGGCCGCCAGCGCATCGGCCCGCATCTGCGACAGGGTCGCGTCATCGAGGTCGGCCTCGCCATCGAGCGCCTTCTGGATGCCCGTGATCTGCTTGCGCAAGCCATCGAGGCGCTGATCGGCCGTGGCGGCATCATCGACGGGCTGGGACCAGGCCGGCGGCGCCGATAGCGAGCACGCCAGCAGCAGGGTCAACAGCAGCGGCAGCAGCCAGCCGCGCCAGGGCAGGCGCGCGGAAGAAAAATATGGGGTACGGAAAGAAATCATGCGGTCCTATCGGCCAGGTCAATACGGTGGAAGCGAGACGGCATCACGCCGGCGGGCACAGCGGCTGCAGCGGCCGGCGCCGGGGCGATGGGTGTTACGGGAGTTGCTGAACTGTACGGCAAACAGCGACAGACTAACGCACTCCTGCGATGGATGGCGGAACTTTTCGTGCGGCAATGCGGGAGAGCCGGGCGGCCCCCGCACGGCACTCAGGGATGCTGCCAGCTTTTGTAGACGAACTCGAGACTGTAACCATCGGGATCGAGCACATTGGCCGCGTAATAGCGCGGATCGTAATGCAGGCGCGCGCCCGGCGCGCCATTGTCCGTGGCGCCGGCCGCCATGGCAGCGGCATACGCGGCGTCGACGTCGGCCATGCTGCCCGCCACCAGGCCCACATGCACGGCCCGCCCCTCCACGATACCCTCGCGCAGCCAGAAAAAGATGCGCCCCTTGGCGCCGAAGCCCTTCAGATCCGGGTGGCCGGGCGGGCCATCCTTGCCGTCATAGTCGTGCCGGACGGTAATGCCCAGCGGCTGGAATGTGGCTGTATAGAAAGCAATCGAACGGGACAAGTCGCTCACGGAAAGAAAGATATGGTCCAGCATGGCAATACTCCTGGGTTGAAGGTGATCAGCGCCGGCATCGGGGGCGGCCCGTCAGCCGCAGTGCTCAGCGTACAGCAGGCAGGGCGGCATGCGTGCAGAAACAGAAACGCCGACCCGCAAAGGTCGGCGTTCGATGCGATAAATCGACGATATCTGTCTATCCATCCGGTATTTCACCCGCCTGCTAGGCCGCAAGTTCTCCGCGGATGATTTCTGCGCCGGCGCTGAGCGCATGCAGTTTGCCTCTTGCGACGCTGCGAGCCAGGGGTGCCATGCCGCAGTTGGTGCTCGGGTAGAGCTTGTCGGCATCGACAAACCGCAGCGCCTTGCGCAGGGTGTTGGCGACTTCCTCCGGCGTTTCAATGGTATTGGATGCCACGTCAATGGCCCCGACCATCACTTTCTTGCCGCGTATGAGTTCAATCAGGTCGATTGGAACACGCGAGTTGTGGCATTCCAGCGAGATGATATCGATACTGGATTGCTGCAGCTTGGGGAACGATTCCTCATATTGGCGCCACTCGGAGCCCAGCGTATTTTTCCAGTCCGTATTGGCCTTGATACCGTAACCATAGCAAATATGCACGGCCGTTTCGCATTTGAGCCCTTCAATCGCCCTTTCCAGGGTGGCAATGCCCCAATCATTGACCTCGTCAAAGAAAACATTGAATGCGGGTTCGTCAAACTGGATGATGTCGACGCCGGCAGCCTCCAGTTCCCTGGCTTCCTGATTCAGGATCTTGGCGAATTCCCAGGCCAGTTTTTCGCGGCTCTTGTAGTGGCTGTCATACAGCGTATCGATCATCGTCATCGGACCTGGCAGGGCCCATTTGATCGGTTGCGTGGTTTGCTGGCGTAAAAACCTGGCGTCTTCCACAAAAACCGGCTTCGGGCGGCTCACCGCGCCAACGACGGTCGGCACACTCGCATCATAGCGGTCGCGAATTCTGACCGTCTCGCGTTTGTCAAAGTCGACGCCGTCGAGATGCTCGATGAACGTGGTGACAAAATGCTGGCGGGTCTGCTCGCCATCACTGACGATATCGATGCCTGCGTGCTGCTGTTCCTGCAGCGACAAACGCAAGGCATCCTGTTTGCCTTCAATCAATTCCTCGTCCTGTAATTTCCAGGGCGACCACAGTTTTTCAGGCTGGGCAAGCCAGGAAGGTTTCGGCAAGCTGCCGGCAGTCGAAGTAGGCAATAATTTTTTCATGATAGATAATTTCGTATGTTGGTGAATCAGACAGCGTAATTCGCGGCCCATTGTTCAAGAATATGCTTGTATGGCTTGATGAAGTGCTCTTCTGTATATTTGCCCTGCTTGACAGCCAGCTGGCTGCGCTCTTCGCGGTCATAGACAATTTGCGTCAATGAATAATCCTGGTTCTTCAGGCTAGGCTGATAGCATTTCCCCGCCACGGAATTGGCGTTGTAAATCTCGGGCCGGTAAATCTTTTGGAAGGTTTCCATCGTGCTGATGGTGCCGATCAGCTCAAGATTGGTGTAGTCACCGAGCAAGTCGCCGACAAAGTAAAAAGCCAACGGTGCGAAACTGTTTGGCGGCATGAAATAGCGGACTTGCAGCCCCATTTTTTCGAAATATTGATCGGTCGGGGAAAATTCATTTTGTCGATACTCGACGCCCAGTACCGGGTGCTGGTTTTCAGTCCGATGATAGGTCTTGCTGCTTGAGGCGCTGATGCAGATGACGGGCGGCTTGTTGAAACGCTCCTTGTAAGCGGGTGACTTTACAAAGTGCTTGAACAGCTTTCCATGAAAATCGCCGAAATTGTCAGGCGCGTCAAAGGTGGACTTGTTATTGTTATGCGCTGGCAGCAGCACGCTGAAGTCGTAATCGCGCACGTACGAGGAGAAGTTATTGCCCGCGATGCCATCGATACGTTCGTTGGTTTTCTTGTCGATGATATTCGGCTTCAATATCTCGATCAGCGGGATATTGCCGCCTGCGGCATCGATATTGAGCTCGACGGAAATGATTTCAAGCTCGACAGCGTAGCGGTCGCCTGTCGGATTATCCCAATGCGCCAGGCTGTTGAAGCGATTGTCTATCATCCTCAGGGTATTGCGCAGGTTCTCCTGGCGACTCTTTCCCCTGGCCAAATTGGCAAAGTTGGTCGTCAGGCGCGTGCTGTCCGATGGGTGATAGTTTTCATCGAAAACAATGCTCTTGATGCTGAATGAAAAATCTTTGCTCATGGTGATCTGCTGTCCTGATGTCTGCGAAATGATGAATGTGTTGAGTGCTTGGTGAGCGTGGTGAGGCGTATCAGGCCGCGACCGCTTCCTTGGCGGCGGCAGCTCTTGCATGGCGCGTCAACTCGATCAATGGCAATGCCCGCTGGACCGCCAGCGTGGCCCGCTGGATCAGGGCCTCGTCCTGCAGGCGATAGTCGAGGAAATCCTTGTCGGTCGCGTACACGCCCAGCGGCAAGGTGCGTGCCTGGAAGAAGCTGAACAGCGGCCGCAACTGGTGATCGATCATCAGCGCATGGCGCTCGCTGCCGCCGGTGGCCGCCAGCAAGACCGGCTTGTCGATCAAGGCATCCTGATCAATGAAGTCGAAGAAGTGCTTGAACAGTCCCGTGTACGCGCCGCGGTAGACCGGTGTTGCCACCACCAGGATGTCCGCTTGCTCAACCGCCGCAAGTTCCCGCTCCACCGTATCGGGGAGCTGGGAGCGCCACACCGCGCCGGCCAGCTGCGGCGCGAGCTGCCCCAGTTCGACCAGGCGTTGTTCGCACAGGACTTCGTCGGCGATCAGGTCCATCAGGTGCTCTGCCAGGGCTGCAGCCTTGGAAGGGCGTTGCAGCCCGCCGGAAACCGCGACTAAACGCAGGGGACGTGTCATGTTTGCTTTCATAGGGAGTGATGCGCGAGGGCCGAAAAATGCCGGCAGCAAGGGCATCGATGATAGCGGTGGGCATCCATGAAGTATAATGGTCTTATTTCATACATCCATGAACATGGCTCATCTCAATGCTTGAACGCATCCACCTCAGCATCGTCCAGCAGGTCGAGAAACAAGGGTCCTTGACGGCCGCCGCGGGTGTGCTGAACCTGACCCAGTCGGCCCTGAGCCACAGCATGAAGAAGCTGGAACAGCAACTGGGCACCGACGTCTGGCTGCGCGAAGGGCGCAGCCTGCGCCTGACGCAGGCCGGCCAGTACCTGCTGGCGGTGGCGAACCGGGTGCTGCCGCAACTGGACCTGGCCGAAGAGCGCCTGGGCCAGTTCGCGCAGGGCGAGCGCGGCGCGCTGCGCATCGGCATGGAATGCCACCCTTGCTACCAGTGGCTGCTCAAGGTGGTGTCCCCCTATCTGGCCGCATGGCCCGACGTGGATGTGGACGTCAAGCAGAAGTTCCAGTTCGGCGGGATCGGCGCGCTCTTCGGCTACGAAATCGACCTGCTGGTCACGCCCGACCCGCTGTACAAGCCGGGGCTGACATTCGAACCCGTGTTCGACTACGAGCAGGTGCTCGTCGTGGCCAAGGGCCATGCCCTGGCGACCGCGGCCTATGTGCAGCCCCAGCAACTGACCCGGGAAGTGCTCATCAGCTACCCCGTGGACATCGAGCGCCTGGACATCTATAACCAGTTCCTGTTGCCGGCCGGGGTCACGCCCAAGCGCCACAAGGCCATCGAAACCACCGACATCATGCTGCAGATGGTGGCCAGCGGTCGCGGCGTGGCCGCCCTGCCGCGCTGGCTGGTCGAGGAATACGCGGTCAAGATGGACGTGGTGCCTGTGCGGCTGGGCGCGCGCGGCGTCGCCAAGCAAATCTTCCTGGGGGCACGCGAGACGGACACCGCCATCGACTACGTGCGGGCCTTCATCGCGCTGGCGCGCCAGCCTGCCAACGCCATTGCGCAGGGAAGCTAAGGTAAAACCCGTGATTGATCCCGATAAGCCCAGGCCGGCCAGCAACATCGCGCACGCCTATTCCCTGGAAGTCAGTGCGAAGGACATGCCGGCGTTGAGCGCGGCGGCGTCCCGGATAGTGCCCGCGTCGACCATTGCCATTCCCTACCTGCCACGCGAGGATGACGCCGCGCGACTGGCCGCGGCCCGCATCGTGCGCACCCTCGGCTTCGAGCCCATGCCGCACTTTTCCGCACGTCGTATCGCCTCGCTCGCCGCGTTTGATTCCTTCGTCCAGCGCGCGGTCGCGGAAGCCGGCGTCGAGCGCTGCTTCGTGATCGCTGGAGACCCGTCGACCCCGATGGGACCGTTTTCCGACAGTGCCGCGCTGATCGACACCGGCGTTTTCGAGCGCGCGGGCATCAAGGTGATCGGCGTGGGTGGTCACCCGGAAGGCCATCCGGTCATGAACACGGCCGCTCAGTGGGAAGTGCTCGAACGCAAGTGCCGCAGCATTGACGAGCGCGGCATGACGCCCTTGATCGTCACGCAGTTTGCCTTTGATGCCGACATCGTGTTGACGTGGTTGCAAGCGCTGCGCGCGCGTGGCATTGCGCATCCGGTGCGCGTCGGCGTGCCGGGCCCCGCCAGCATCGCGGTGCTGGCGCGCTATGCCGCCTTGTGCGGCGTGAGCGCCTGCGCATCGATGTGGTCCAAGTACGGCATCTCCATCGGCAAGCTGTTCGGCACGGCAGGGCCGGATCTTTTTGTCGAGCGCCTGGCCGCCGGCCTGACAACAGCGCATGGACAGGTCAGCCTGCATTTCTTTCCATTTGGAGGCATCGCCCAATCCGTGAAGTGGATAGAGCAGTACCGTTCCCGCATCGCCCCCGCCCCTTGAACATCACAGCGCATGCGTAGGCCACTGGTCGATGCCTGACGCATGAATACGACGCCACGTGACGGCAGGACGGCACGCCTATCCCGGCATTCGCCTCCGGAAACGAAAAAACCAGGATGGCCTGCCGGGGGACCTGCCGGTGTGACGAACGCCTCGCCGGCGACATGGCGCCGCCAGCGACAGGCGCAATCCGGCCCGCTTACTCCACCGTGACCGACTTCGCCAGATTGCGTGGCTTGTCCACGTCCGTGCCGCGCGCCAGCGCCGTGTGATACGCCAGCAATTGCAGCGCCACCACGTGCAGGATCGGCGACAGGTCGCCGTAGTGCTCGGGCAGGCGGATGACGTGCAAGCCTTCGCCGGAGCTGATGTGCGAATCGACGTCGGCAAAGACGTACAGCTGGCCGCCGCGGGCGCGGACTTCCTGCATGTTCGACTTCAGCTTTTCGATCAGCGCATCGTTCGGCGCGATGGTGACGACCGGCATTTCATTCGTCACCAGGGCCAGCGGGCCGTGTTTCAGTTCGCCGGCCGGATACGCTTCGGCGTGGATGTACGAGATTTCCTTGAGCTTTAACGCGCCTTCCAGGGCGATCGGATAGTGCATGCCGCGACCCAGGAAGAGGGCGTTTTCCTTGCGCGCGAATTCCTCGGACCAGGCGATGATCTGCGGCTCCAGCGCCAGCACGGACGCGATGGCGACGGGCAGGTGGCGCATGGCTTTCAGGTGCGCCGCTTCCTGTTCGTCGCTGAGGCGGCCGTTGACTTGCGCCAGGCACAGGGTCAGCAGGAACAGGCCGGCCAGCTGCGTCGTGAACGCCTTGGTCGAGGCCACGCCCACTTCCACGCCGGCGCGCGTGATGTAGGCCAGCGCGCATTCGCGCACCATGGCGCTGGTGGCCACGTTGCAGATGGTCAGGGTGTGGTGCATGCCCAAGCTGCGCGCATGTTTCAGGGCGGCCAGGGTATCGGCCGTCTCGCCGCTTTGCGAAATCGTCACCACCAGGGTGTTCGGATTCGGCACGCTGTCGCGGTAGCGGTACTCGCTGGCCACTTCCACGCTGACGGGCACCTTGGCGATGGCTTCGATCCAGTACTTGGCCGTCATGCCCGCATACGAGCTGGTGCCGCAAGCAAGGATCAGCACGCGGTCGATCTGCTTGAAGATTTTGTACGCGTCGTCGCCGAACAGTTCCGGCATGATGCCCGTCACGCCTTCGAGCGTGTCGCCGATGGCGCGCGGCTGCTCGAAGATTTCCTTCTGCATGTAGTGGCGGTACGGGCCCAGCTCGGCTGCGCCCGTGTGTGCGTGCACGGTTTTCACTTCGCGCTCGACAGGCTTGCCATCGACGTCGACGATCCAGCAGCGCGACAGCTGCAGGTCGACCACGTCGCCCTCTTCCAGGTAGATGATCTGGTCGGTCGTGCCGGCCAGCGCCATGGCGTCGGAAGCGACAAAGTTTTCACCGTTGCCCAGGCCGACGATCAGGGGCGAGCCCTGGCGCGCGGCGACCACGCGGTGCGGTTCATCGCGGCAGAAGACGGCAATCGCATACGCGCCATCGAGGCGTTTCACGGCTTGCTGCACGGTCTCGAACAGGTCGCCGTTATACATGTGCTCGACCAGGTGGGCGATCACTTCCGTATCCGTCTGACTCTGGAACACATAACCCAGGGCCGTCAGTTCGGCGCGCAGTTCGTCGTGGTTTTCAATGATGCCGTTATGCACCAGCGCCACGCGGGCGTTTTCTTCCGTCGGCGAGAAATGCGGGTGCGCATTGAACGAGACAGGGGCGCCATGCGTGGCCCAGCGCGTGTGGGCGATGCCCGTGAAACCGCCCAAGCCTTCTTCGCCGATCTGCTTTTCCAGTTCGGCCACGCGCGAGGTGGAACGCGAACGCTGCAGGCGGCCGTCCGCGTGCAGGGCGATGCCGCAGGAATCATAGCCGCGGTATTCCAGGCGCTTCAAGCCTTCGAGCAGGATGGGAGTGATATTACGTTGCGCTACCGCGCCGACGATGCCGCACATGGAAACCTCTGTCTAAAATTTAATCAATGCACGCATGCTAATGCAGAGAAGATGAAATATGCTTTCTAAATCATGGTATTTTTGATCGAATATTTCACGCCTATTTCACGATGAAATATTATTTCATTTAAAATCAATTTCTTTTCCATTTCATCAAAGCCATGAGCGATAGCAATATTACCCTCGACGATATTGATCGTCGCATCCTGAACGCCCTGCAAGTTGACGCATCGCAAACCAACAGTGAGCTGGCACGCCTGGTGCATGTGTCGGCGCCCACTTGCTTGCGCAGGGTCAAGCAGCTGACGGACAGCGGCGTGATCGAGCGCCAGGTCGCCATCGTCGCGCCGGAATTGGTGGGCGCGCGCCTGACGGCCGTCGTGGAAATCACGCTCGACGTGCAGGCCTTCGAACGCATGGGCGAATTTGAACAGCTGGTGGCGCAGGAGAGCGCCGTGCTGCAATGCTACCGCGTCTCGCCCGGGCCCGATTTCGTGCTGATCGTGCAAGTGGCCGACATGCCCGCCTACCATGCGCTGGCGCACCGCCTGTTTGCCGCGCACGCCAATGTGCGCAACGTAAAAACCTATTTTTCCACCTTGCGCAGCAAGTTCGAGACGCGCATCGCCGTGTAGGCGAGGGTGGCTGGCAAGTTATCCCGACTTGCTCTCCCGCTTATGCACATGGTTATCCACATGCCGCCGGCGCCTTCCTGCCAGGCGTGACGATGGCAAGCCACGAACGGATGGCTTCAAGAATCCGTGGATAACACTGGCCGTAGCAGTTATCCCGACTTATCCGCAGCTTGCCCACCAGTTAGCCACATGCTTGTGCACAGTTTTACCCACAGGAACAACTTGAGCACTGCGATAAAATAGCCATCAAAAACAAGGACTTGAAAGCTATTCCATGCTTATTCAATCCTTGCGCATAGGCTTATCCACATTCCGGCGCGACATATTGAGCGGCCTATTTTTACGCTGGCCCGTCACAGCCATCAAGCGCCGGAGGCGTAACCGGCGGAAAAACTTATCCCGTCTTTTCCACGCTTTTTACCGTGCTTATACAAGGCTTATACCGGGTTTATCCATCACTTGTCCGCCTGCTTGTTCACATGTTTATCCACACTGAAAAGAACAGCATGGGGACACGGCAGCGCTGAATAGCCCAGTTATCCCATCTTGTGCGCCAACTTTCCACAGGCTTACCCACAGGCATGAAACCGGCTCGATGAACATAAAAAAAACGCCGCCAACCCGGTCAGGTTGGCGGCGTCATGCGCACTGGAGGGTATACCCGCTTACTTGGGAATTTTCACCGGACGCGTCCAGCCGTCGATCGTCACTTGCCGGGCGCGCGATACGGTCAGCTTGCCGGCCGGCGCATCCTTCGACAGGGTCGTGCCGGCGCCCAGCGTGGCACCCTTGCCGACGGTGACGGGCGCGATCAGCTGGCTGTCGCTGCCAATAAATGCATCGTCTTCGATGACGGTGCGGAACTTGTTGATGCCATCGTAATTGCAGGTGATGGTGCCGGCGCCGATGTTGACCTTGGAACCGATGGTGGCGTCGCCGATGTAAGCGAGGTGATTGGCCTTGCTGTGCGCGGCGATCTGGCTGTTTTTCACTTCCACGAAGTTACCCACATGCACGTCTTCGGCCAGCACGGTGCCGGGACGCAGGCGCGCATACGGGCCGATGATGGAGGCGGCGCCGACAACGGCGTCCTCGATATGGCAGAACGGCTTGATGTGCGCGCCGGCCGCCACCTTGGCGTTGATGATGACATTGTTGGCGCCCACGCGCACGCCGTCGCCCAGCTCCACCCGGCCTTCGAATACGCAGCCGACATCGATGGTGACATCGCGGCCGCAGATCAGCTCGCCGCGCACGTCAATGCGGGCCGGGTCGAGCAGGGTCACGCCCCGCTCGAGCAAGGCTTGCGCGATATTGTTCTGGTGTATGCGTTCGAGCTGGGCCAGTTGCACCTTGCTGTTGACGCCAGCCACTTCCCACACGGCGGCCGGATGGGCCGAGGTGACGGCCACGCCATCGGCGACGGCCTGGGCGACGATATCGGTCAGATAGTATTCCCCTTGGGCATTATCATTCGACAGGGCCGACAGCCATTTCTTCAGGGCCACGGTGGGCGCGACCATGATGCCGCTGTTGATTTCGCGGATGGCGCGCTCTTCTGGCGTGGCATCCTTTTCCTCGACGATGCGCACGATGGCGCCGTTTTCGCGCACGATGCGGCCCAGGCCGAAGGGATCGTCCTGCGCGACGGTGAGAATGGCCAGCTTGTCGCTGCCGGCTGCCTGCACCAGCTGCTGCAGGGAATCGGCACTGGTCAATGGCACGTCGCCGTACAGGATCAGGGTGGGGACCTTGTCGTCCAGCAAGGACACGGCTTGCTGCACGGCATGGCCCGTACCCAGCTGCTGCGTTTGCTCGGCGGCGTCGACCGCCAGGTCATGCTGCGTCTTGTAGCCGTCCAGCAACTTCAGCACCGCTGCGCCCCCATGCCCGTAAATCACGCATAATCGGGACGGCGCCAGGCTGCGGGCCGTATCGATCACATGCGACAGCAGCGGCTTGCCAGCCAGCGGGTGCAAGACTTTGGGCAGTGCCGACTGCATGCGTTTGCCCATACCGGCAGCGAGAATGACAACGTTCATAGACCGTAAGTTTTTTAAGTTAAGAATATGAAAAAGTTTAACACGCAGGCCCCGTATTCCACGCGCTTCAGCCGCTTTACTTATGCCGTGCTGGCCATCGTACTGGTCGTCATGGCCGGCTGCAGCGGCTTGCGCCTCGCTTACAACAACGGCGATACCGTGCTGTACTGGTGGCTGAACGCCTATGTCGACCTGGACCGCGACCAGAAGGGCTGGGTGCGCGACGATATCGACAAACTGTTCGACTGGCACCGCAAGACGCAATTGAAGGATTACGTGGACATCCTGCGCACGGGCCAGAAGCAGCTGCAAGGCAATGTCACGCAGGCGGACCTGATGGCCGACTACAGCGAGATCAAGCACCGCACCCAGGCGCTGCTGCAAAAGGCCGCGCCCGACCTGGCCGAGCTGGCCCGTTCGCTGAAGCCCGAGCAAATTGCGCAGATGGAAAAGAAGTTCAAGGCGAACAATGATGACTATCGCAAGAAATACCTGAGCGGCGACAAGGACAAGCGCCAGAAACTGCGCTACAAGAAATCCATGGAGCAATTCGAGCTGTGGTTCGGCAGCTTCAGCAGCGAGCAGGAAGCCATCATTCGCAAGGCATCCGACGCGCGTCCGCTGGACAACGAGATCTGGCTCGACGAACGCATGCGGCGCCAGCAGAATGTCTTGAACCTGGTCAAGAAAGTGCATCAGGAAAAGCTCGGCAAGGAAGCCACCGTGACCCTGATCAACACCCTGATCAAGGACAGTTTCGAGCGCCTCGAGCATTCCGAGCGCAAGGCCTTCTTCGATGCCTACCAGGACGGCACGGCGCAGTTGGTCTTGACGGTGATCAAGATCGCCACGCCCGCGCAAAAAGCCCATGCCATCAAGCGCATGCAGGGCTGGATCGACGATTTCACCGCCTTGGCCAGCCAGCCCAAATAGGGCCGTGCGCGCGCCAGCGCCAGCAGGGGGCCCTGGCGCGGGGCGAGGGGGCCATATGCTATAGTGGCCGCCATCGAATCGAAGAAATCAAACGCCTAACAAAACCGTAGCGGGCGGCAGTGAGTGGTGGCTAAGAAGTGCAGCTGTGCGAATGCACAGTGCGCATCGCCGGCCGCACATCGCGACGCGCAGTAGGTTTTGTTAGGCGTTTTAAATGCCCATGCAAAAGAAAATTAAAAAACCCGCCAAAGTGCCCGTCCACCACGCGCCGCCACCGAACCAGGTGCGCATCATCGGCGGCCAATGGAAACGCTCCGTGCTGCCTGTCTTGCAGGCACTGGGCTTGCGCCCCACGCCGGACCGCGTGCGCGAAACCGTGTTTAACTGGATCAATCACTTGCGCGACGGCGACTGGTCCAACGCCCAGGTGCTGGACCTGTTCGCCGGCAGCGGCGCGCTCGGCTTCGAAGCGGCCAGCCGCGGCGCCGCCGCCGTCACCATGGTCGACACGCATACGCCCGTGATACGCCAGCTGGAAGAAAACAAGGCCAAATTACGCGCCGACAACGTGCAACTGCTGCGCGGCGATGCCCTGCTGACGGCACAAGGCCTGGCGTCGCGCGGCCAGCGCTACGACCTGATCTTCCTCGACCCGCCGTACCAGCAGGATTTCCTCGCCAAGGTCCTGCCCCTGTGCGCCAACCTGCTCAAGGAAGGCGGCATGGTCTACGCGGAATCGGGCTTGCCGCTGGTCTTCGACGAGCAAAGCGAACTGGAGAAGCCGGAATGGATGGCGCCGTGGGAAGTCATCCGCGCCGATAAAGCGGGCACCGTCTTCTATCATTTGCTAACTTACAACAAAGTGCCGGCAACGGCCTGAATCTGCCTATAAATTGAGCAGAAGCTGCCCCCAGCCCAAGGCGATGCCCCAATTTCAGGCATAATGCGCGTCTATATTGGTGCATCGTTAGGGAGCCGCAATGGTTGTAGCCGTTTATCCAGGAACATTCGATCCGCTCACGCGTGGTCATGAAGATTTGGTGCGCCGCGCATCGGGTCTGTTTGACAAGCTGATCGTCGGTGTGGCCGACAGCAAGAACAAGCAACCGTTTTTCTCGCTCGACGAACGCCTGGAAATCGCCAACGAAGTGCTCGGCCACTATCCGAATGTGCAGGTGGAAAGCTTTTCCGGCTTGCTCAAGGATTTCGTGCGCAAGCACGAGGCGAGGGTCATCGTGCGCGGCTTGCGCGCCGTCTCCGACTTCGAATACGAATTCCAGATGGCGGGCATGAACCGCTACCTGCTGCCCGATGTCGAAACCATGTTCCTGACGCCGTCCGACCAATACCAGTTCATTTCGGGCACCATCGTGCGCGAAATCGCGGCGCTGGGCGGCGACGTCTCCAAGTTTGTCTTCCCCTCGGTGAACCGCTGGCTGCAAAACAAGATTGCCGCCAATGCTGCCTTACCCGAATAAGCTAGAGTTGAATTAAGCCATGGCACTACTGATCACTGACGAATGCATCAATTGCGACATTTGCGAGCCCGAGTGCCCGAATGACGCGATCTACATGGGTGCGGAAATCTACGAAATCGATCCCAACAAGTGTACCGAATGCGTGGGCCACTTTGACGAGCCGCAATGCCAGCAAGTGTGTCCCGTCAGCTGCATCCCCTTCAATCCCGCCTGGCGCGAAAGCCCGGAACAGCTGATGGCCAAGTACGAGCGCCTGCAGGCGGAACTGCCCGCCCCCAAGGCATAACACCATCCTCCCGCGCCACTTCTGCGTGGCGCCAGCTTCTGCCAACTGTTCTACACTGTGTGCTTGTGCGGACTTATCCACAGCACTGGTTTCTCCACGGAGGCAGAAGATGCATATCAGCACATCCCGTCTGGCCCGCGCCCTGGCCGCCGCCTGCCTGTGCGGCGCCCTGGCGCAGCCGGTCCTGGCCGTCGAGGTGGGCGGCGTCAAGCTCGACGAGACGGTGCAGCTGGCCAGCCGCGAATTGAAACTCAACGGCGCCGGCGTGCGCTACAAGGTCATCTTCAAGATCTACACGATCGCGCTGTACTTGCCGGAAAAGAAGAACCAGCTGGCCGACATCCTGGCGCTGCCCGGCCCGCGCCGTCTCGAGATCGTCATGCTGCGCGACGTCAGTTCCGACGAGCTGGGGCAAGCCTTCATGCAGGGCTTGAAGCGCAGTTCGGACCAGGCCGACCGTACGCGCCTGCTGGGCCAGACGATGCAGTTCGGCGCCATGTTCGAGATGGTACCGGGCTTGAAGAAGGGCGATATCCTGACCGTGGACTGGCTGCCGGAAGAGGGTACCTTATGCCGGCTGAACGGCAAGCAGGTGGGCGACAAGGTGCCGGAACTGGCGTTCTACAATGCCCTGCTGAAAATCTGGATCGGCGCCCATCCGGCCGACACTGTCCTGCGCGCGCATTTGCTGGGCGAGGTGGCCTGACGCACAACGCAGGCGTAAAAAAAGCCGGTGCAGGCACCGGCTAGTCATCTGGCAACAGCGCCCTTATGCGCGGGTGGACAAGGCGCGCAATTCGGCGGCGTTGCTTGGCGACACGCCATCCATCTTGCCCAGGGTGCGCTTGAGCGCTTGCGCTTCGCGCATCTGCTGGCGCGCCAGGCGCTCTTCGCGGCTCAGCTTGGGACGCACCACCAGCACCATGGCACGCGCGATACCCACCAGCAAGGGCTTGAACAGCAGGGCGACGGCGCCCGCGGCCACGATCAGCAGCGCGATTTGCAGGGCGTTCAGCAGTGAAATCTCCAGCACGGGTGCGGATACTGCGTACAGGGCGGAGGCGAAGGTAGACATACTGTTCCAGTGCATTATAGAATTTGCCAGTACTATAGTGCAGTGCAACATATAAATCTAATTCCATTTCCTGATACCAATTATATGAATCGTGAATGGAAAACTGTAATATTTTTTTACGAGTGAAAATATTCGTGCCCGGCGCGGTTTACACTCTTAGTTAAATTATTTGAATTCAACTTTTACCTTGGGCTTTCCATGAGTTTTCTGACGCTGGATCTGAACTTGCTGCGCGTTTTCGACGCCGTCATGACGGAACAAAACCTGACGCGCGCGGCCGGCCACCTGGCGATGACGCAGCCGGCGGTATCGAACGCCATCAAGCGCCTGCGCGAAAGCCTCGGTGACGAATTGCTGATCCGCACGGCGTATGGCGTGAAACCGACGCCGCGCGCCGAAGCCCTGTGGCCATCCGTGCGCTCGGCCCTGGCCAGCCTGGAAGCGGCCGTCACGCCGGAAACCTTCGACGTGTCGAAGACGCACGCCACCTTCCGCATGGCCATGGCCGACGCCACGGCCGCCTTCTGGCTGCCCTCGCTGATGCGTTCGATCGAACGGGAAGCGCCGGGCGTCAACGTGCGCATGATGCCGCTGACCACGCGCGAACCACGCCCCATGCTGCTGCGCGGCGACATCGACCTGGCCGTGGGCTTCTTTCCCGGCGTGGCGGCGCAGTTGTCGAGCGACACCAGTTCGCCCATCCGCCACGAGCGTTTATATTCCGGCAAGTATGTGTGCGTGATGCGGCGCGGCCATCCGCTGGCCAAGGTGGAACTCAACCTGGACAACTATTGCGCGGCAAATCACTTGCTGGTGAGCTTTTCCGGCCGTGCCCATGGCCTCGTCGACGAGGCGCTGGCGCAGATCCACCGCGAGCGGCGCATCTTGCTGACGGTGAACCAGTTCTTCACGGCCGGACGCGTGGTGGCCAATTCCGACCTGATCACCGTCTTGCCGCGCCATCTGATCGCCTCGACGGGCATGACGGAATCCCTGCTGTACAAGGATTTGCCGTTCACCTTGCCGGCCGTCCACCTGGACATGCTGTGGCATGAACGCGATGCGCGCAGCCCGGCGCACAAATGGCTGCGCAACCACCTGGAAGAAATGAATACGCCCACCCTGCGTTCGGCCACGGCGGCCGGCGGCGGCGTGGCGCCCAAGCCGCATATCGAGTAAGCCCGTAGCCGCGAGCAGAAAAAACGCCTGATGATCACGCATCAGGCGTTTTGCTATGCGTGATTGCTCGAGCGATACCCAATCCTGAAACCGCCCCAGTGCTTGCCATCGACGTGGATCGGCACGGACAGGTCGTGCATGACTTCGCCCGTGTCGCGCTTGTACGTCTGCAACAGGAACGGCTTCGTGTTGCTGCCGCAGCGCGCGCCCGTGCGGTCGCTGAAGATGCGCTTGGTGCGGTTATTGACGATATCGGTGGCGTAATCGCCCGTCAGCGGCTGGGAAAACTTCTTGTTGTGCGTGGGAAAATAGCCATTGTTGTCGACGGCGCCCGCATACGCGAGGTGCGGCAGGGCGGCCAGCACGCCTTCCTGCAAGTCCGGCAAGACCTTGTCCGTAAATGCGTCGAACTGCGTGTTGTGCTTGGGCGGATTCGTGTTCGGGATGGGGCGGTAACGGCGGTCGAACAGCGCTTCGCGCGTGATGCGGCCCGAGGCGATGGCTTGCTCGAACAATTTGCCCACCTCGCGCGCGGCGCGCTGGGCGGCCAGGCGGATCTCGTCGTGCGGCGTGGCCACGCTCGCTTCGCCGAGGGCGCCGGCGATCACTTCGGCCCGCTCGGCCAGGGCCATCGCCGATTGCGTGGCGCGCGGCAATTCGGCATTCGTCGACAACATGCTGTCGCGGATTTGCAGGATGGCGTCGGCGATCACTTGCGTCGTATCGACGTGTTCGCGCGAGGCGCGGGCGATTTGCCCGATCTCGTCTTCCGACACGCCCGACGATTCCTCGATGTGACTGAGCGATGCGTGCACGCTTTCCACGTTGCGCGCCGCTTCCGTGACGCCGGCCGCAAGCGAACTCATGCCGCGTGCGGCTTTTTCCGACTGTTCATTGATTTCGCGCACCATCACGCTGATTTCATCGGAGGCTTCCTTGGTGCGCTGCGCCAGTTGCCGCACTTCGCCGGCCACCACGGCAAAGCCGCGGCCGTGTTCGCCGGCGCGCGCCGCCTCGATGGCGGCATTCAGCGCCAGCAGATTGGTGCGCGCGGAAATATCGGAAATGGCTTCCGTAAAGCCCGTGATGCGCCTGGATTTTTCCTGCAGGCTCAGCATGGTGCTGGACGCCCCTTGCGCTTCCTCGCGCGCGCGATTGATGCGCTGCAAGCCCTGGTTCACTTCGGCCCGCGCCGCCACGCTTTCCTCGCGCACGCCGGCAGCCACCCTGGCGGCCCGTTCCGCGTTGGCGGCGATCTTTTCCGTCATCACGGCGTTCTGCCCGGAACTGTCGGCGATGTCGCTGGCCGTCTGCACGTCCAGTTCCACCTTCTGTTTGACGGAATCGACAAAATACGAGGTTTCCGCCGCGCCGATCATGATGGCGTCGATGGCCTTGCCCACCGTATCGGCGAACTGGTGCAGGCCGGGTTCGCCGCGCGCACGGCTGGCAAACGCCAGCAGCGCGGCGCCGGTGAGGGCCGCCACGCAGGCAATCAGATACGGGGAAGGACCGCCGTCCGTCGCCAGCAAGAGCAGATAGACGAGGCAACAGGCCACGGCCATGGCCAGAACGGTGAAAACAAGGAAACGCACCAGCTGATGCCGCAACTGCTTCATTTGTCCCCCGCTGCGAGAACCCGTCACGCCCCCTAGGCGGGGACGTGCTGTAACCGTATGCGGGGGGCACGATTGCCCGCCTTGCACCCTGAACCTGACGTCTGCGCGTCGTGTCAGGCGGCTACCGGATAGCAGAATAGTAGTTCTACCCTACAACATTTGTTCCGATAGCTCAATCAGAAAAGTGGACCTGCTACATCGAGGTCACTTAATCGGCAATTTGGTCGTGTTTTTCACTTCTTCCATGACGGCATAAGTGTGGGTTTCCCGCACACCTTTTTGCAACAGCGTCTTGCCCAGGAATTCGCGGTAGGCAGCCATATCCTTGACGCGCGCCTTGACCAGGTAATCGAAACCGCCGGCCACCATATGACATTCCAGTACCTCTGGAATGATTTGTACGCTATGCTTGAAGGCGTCGAACACTTCCGGTGTCGTGCGATCGAGCACGACTTCAATGAAGACCAGCAGCGAGACATCGAGCAACTGCGGGTTCAACTGGGCCGTATAGCCCATGATGTAACCGGATTCGTGCAACTTGCGCACGCGCTCCAGGCAGGCGGCCGGCGACAGGTTCACGCGCGCGGCCAGCTCCACATTGCTGATGCGACCATCGCTCTGCAATTCCATCAAGATTTTCTTACTGATCTTGTCCAGCATTCGAATCACCCCCGTATAAATATTATTTGGTTAAATTGTCGCATCAAAAACTATCTATTGCTAGTCCTCTGTATTACCAGAATTAATCCATAAGAATCCCCTTTACAATCGAATCATCTTAACGTTCGACTTTCTGTATTTTTTTGCACCAAAAAAGAGCAAGAATTACCGCGAGTTTCGTCCCATTTTTCCTTGTAAAGAGCTCCTATGCACCCTGCTGGCCCTTCGGCTTTTACCCCGATTCCCTTTGCTGCGCTCCAGGCGGAAATCCTGCCCGAAGCGACGCCACAACGCGCCGCCATCACCGCCGCCTATAGGCGCGACGAGGTTTCCGCCGTGCAGTGGCTGCTGCAACAAGTACGCGCCAGCAGCACCGAAACGACGGCCGAAGGCCAGGCCCTGGCGCACCGCCTCGTGTCCGCCGTGCGCCAAAAACGCACACGCGCGTCCGGCGTCGATGCACTGATGCACGAGTTCTCGCTATCGTCGGAAGAGGGTGTTGCATTGATGTGCCTGGCCGAGGCGCTGTTGCGTATACCCGACACTCAAACGGCCGACCGCCTGATCGCCGACAAAATCAGCAAGGGCGACTGGCGCAAGCACCTGGGCGAATCGCCGTCGCTGTTCGTCAACGCGGCCACCTGGGGCTTGCTGATCACGGGCAAACTGGTCAGTACCAGCAGCGAATCGGGCCTCGGTTCGGCCATGACCAAACTCATCGCCCAGGGTGGCGAGCCGCTGATACGCAAGGGCGTCGACCTGGCCATGCGCATGCTGGGCAACCAGTTCGTCACGGGCCAGACCATCGAGGAAGCGCTGAAGAACAGCCGCGACAATGAAACGCGCGGCTACCGCTACTCGTACGACATGCTGGGCGAGGCGGCGCTGACGGAAAAGGACGCGGCCAACTACTACGCCTCGTATGAAACGGCGATCCACGCCATCGGCAAGGCATCGAATGGCCGCGGCATCAAGAACGGCCCCGGCATTTCCGTGAAACTGTCGGCCCTGCATGCGCGTTACAGCCGCGCCCAGCGCGCCCGCGTCATGGAAGAATTGCTGCCGCGCGTCAAGGCGCTGCTGCTGCTGGCAAAACAGTACAACATCGGCTTCAACATCGATGCGGAAGAAACGGACCGCCTGGAACTGTCGCTGGACCTGATGGAAGCCCTGGCCTTCGATGCAGATCTGGCCGGCTTCGACGGCATCGGCTACGTGGTGCAGGCGTACCAGAAGCGCTGCCCGTTCGCCATCGATTACCTGATCGACCTGGCCAAGCGCAGCGGCCGCAAGTTCATGGTGCGCCTGGTGAAAGGCGCGTACTGGGACGCGGAAATCAAGCGCGCGCAAGTCGATGGCCAGGAAGGCTATCCCGTCTATACGCGCAAGGTTTACACGGACGTGTCCTACCTGGTCTGCGCGCAAAAACTGCTGGCCGCCAGCAGCCTGATCTACCCGCAATTTGCCACGCACAATGCGCAAACCCTGTCGACCATCTACACCTGGGCCAAGCGCGACGGCATCACCGACTACGAATTCCAGTGCCTGCACGGCATGGGCGAGACCTTGTACGACCAGGTCGTCGGTCCGGCCAACCTGGACAAGCCTTGCCGCATCTACGCCCCCGTCGGCTCGCATGAAACCCTGCTGGCCTACCTGGTGCGCCGCCTGCTGGAAAACGGCGCCAACTCCTCGTTCGTCAACCAGATCGTCGACGAAAGCGTGGCCATCGATAGCCTGATCCGCGATCCGCTGGAAATGGCGCGCCTGCAGGGCGGCTTGCCGCACCCGTCGATTCCCTTGCCGCTCGATATGTTTGGCAGCGAGCGCAAGAACTCGGCCGGACTCGACCTGTCGAATGAAGACACGGTGCGCACCCTGGCCACCGGCCTGGCGCTGCAGCAGCAATGGCAGGCCGCGCCGCTGATCGATGGCGCCGTCAGCCTGAACGCGCCCACGCACGCCATCCACAATCCGGCCCAGCACGACGATATCGTGGGCAAGGTCATGGAAGCGGCCCCGGCCGACGTGGAAACGGCCCTGGCCAGCGCCAGCGCGTATGCCATGGATTGGCAAACGACGGAACCGTCGCTGCGCGCGCAAGCGTTGCAGCGCGCGGCCGACCTGTTCGAGGAACACCATATCGAGCTGATGGCCCTGGCCGTGCGCGAGGCGGGCAAGTCGCTGCCGAACGCCATCGCGGAAATTCGCGAAGCCGTCGACTTCCTGCGCTATTACGCGGCGCAGGTGGAGCACGCGCCCAATACCCTGGCGCTCGGCCCCGTCACCTGTATCAGCCCGTGGAACTTCCCGCTCGCCATCTTTACGGGCCAGCTGGCCGCCGCCCTGGCGGCGGGCAACGTGGTGCTGGCCAAGCCGGCCGAGCAGACGCCATTGATCGCCCACCGCGCCGTGCAGCTGCTGCACGCGGCCGGCGTGCCGCGCGGCGCCCTGCAATTCCTGCCGGGCAGCGGCGAAGTCGTTGGCGCCGGCCTGTGCAATGATGCGCGCGTGAAAGGCGTGATTTTCACGGGCTCGACGGAAGTGGCGCAGTTGATCAACCGCAACCTGGCCGCGCGCGCCGTGAACGAGTCGATCGACATTCCCCTGATCGCCGAGACGGGCGGCCAGAACGCGCTGATCGTCGACTCGTCCGCCTTGCCCGAACAAGTGGTGCAGGACGTGATGTCGTCCGCTTTCGACAGCGCCGGCCAGCGCTGCTCGGCCCTGCGCGTGCTGTTCCTGCAGGAAGAAATTGCCGAGAAGACCATCCACATGCTGAAAGGCGCCATGCAGGAATTGCGCGTTGGCAATCCTGACCGCCTGGCCACCGATATCGGTCCCGTCATCGATGCGGAAGCGCAAGGCAACTTGCTGGCGCACATCAACAAGATGAAAACCGTGGCCATCGACCATTTCTCGCTGGGCCTGCCTACGGTAAAAGGCACGTTTGTCGCGCCGACCGTGCTGGAAATCAAGTCGCTGGACCAATTGACGCATGAAGTCTTCGGCCCCGTGCTGCACGTGATCCGCTACAAGCGGGCCGAACTGCCGCAACTGGTGCAATCGATCAATGACAGCGGCTATGGCCTGACCCTGGGCATCCATACGCGCATCGACGAAACCATCGATTTCATCACCAAGCGCGCGCATGTGGGCAATATTTATGTCAACCGCAACATCGTCGGCGCTGTCGTCGGCGTGCAGCCGTTCGGCGGCGAAGGCAAGTCGGGCACGGGTCCGAAGGCGGGTGGTCCCCTGTACCTGAAACGCCTGCAGCGCAATGCGCCGGCCGGCGCGCAGCACCAGCGCCAGGCGGCGCCGGCGCTCGACGCGCTGACCGTGTGGGCGAAGATGCATGGCCACGACAAGGTGGAACAGCTGGCGCAGGAATACGCGCGCACGACCTTGCTGGGCAGCACCACCGTCTTGCCGGGCCCGACGGGCGAGCGCAATACCCTGAGCTTTGCCGCGCGCGGCACCATCCTGTGCGCGGCAGCCACGTCAGGCGTGCTGATGAATCAATTGGCGGCCGTCCTGGCCACCGGCAACCAGGCCCTCGTATTGGCGCAGTCGCCCGAACTGATCCCCGGTGACTTGCCGGCCGCGCTGAAGGACCGCATCCAGGTCATCACCAACATGGCGTCGGTCAAGCACGACGTGCAGATCGCCATGATCGAGCCCAGCCTCGATAGCTTGCTCAAACCGCTGCTGGCGGCCCGTGACGGGGCCCTGGTGGGCACGATCGCCACCACGGAGGAGGCTGTCATCCCCCTGTGGCGCCTGGTCGCTGAGCGGGCGCTGTGCGTGAATACGACGGCGGCCGGCGGGAATGCCAGCCTGATGATGCTGAGTGTTTAAATTTTAGGCAGAAAGTAAATGAAAAGGGCAGAACCAGTGGTTCTGCCCTTTTTTTATGCACACGGCGTGGAAATGTCAGGGCGCCAGGCGCTGGCACAGCTTGCGAATCACGTGAAACGCATAAGGCGAGGCGACTGTCTGCACAAAACGCATGAAGTCGACGGCCGCCTCTTCATTTGCATTGTCGGAAATCGTGCGCATGACGGTAAACGGCACGCCCAGCTCGAAACATACTTGCGCCACGGCGGCGCCTTCCATCTCGACGGCCAGCAGATCGGGCAAGTCCTGTTTCAATTGGTGGATATGCGCGGCGCTGCTGATGAACTGGTCGCCGCTGGCGATCATGCCGCGGTGCACTTGCGCCTGTTGCAGCGCCAATTCCTGGCACTGCCCGGCATTCAATACGCTGTCGAGCCCGTCACGCAGGAAATCGTCGGCAGCCGCAGCCAGCTGGGAACTCAGTTCCAGGTCGGTGGCGAAGCGCTGCAAGCCCGTCAGCGGCACTTCGAAGCGGGGAAACAGGGGGCGCGCATCCATATCGTGCTGTAGCAGCGCTTCGGCCACGACGATATCGCCGACTTTCACGTGCTTATCCCCACTGCCGGCCACGCCCGTGAAGACGATGTGGGTAACTCCATACTTTTCCACAAGGATAGAAGCTGTCATGGCAGCGGCAACCTTGCCCAGACGCGACAGGACGCACACAGCGTCGATATTCCACAGGGTTCCCAGGGTGTAGTCGCGCATGCCGTGCGAACGCGTCACGGGCCCTTGCAGGGCTTCTACCAGCCCCTGCTGTTCTTCATGCAAGGCACTGATGATGCCTAACCGCATTTTTTTGCTTGAATTCATGCTGTTTTTACAGGTTTGTCAGGTTGGAAGACGGTTTACAGGCTGAAAACAGCTATTGGGGCAGCTTTTCCACCGTGCGCGTTTATCTCTGTGTTTTAAATAAAGATGTATACATAAAAATAGTAGTGATAGTAAACGACGGTTTTTCTGTGGATAAGTCGGTATACCACCCAAAAATCATCAACTTAGGCTACAAAAAAGTACGCGCATAAACATTGTATCGAGGCAGGACTTGTTTGGGATAAAAGTTCGCTTGTGGACAAAGAACGGGTTTTCCCACATCTCATCCTGTGGATATGCAGGCACTTATCCACACCGGCAAGCAAAAAGCGCGGTTTTTCTTGCTCTAGCGGCATGTTTAACGTGCTTCGCATGCCTCTATCCTTGCCTGGCAATCAACGTTGAGTGACCACGAGCGCGGTTCTTTCACGGACGTGCGCGTTCAAGCGATTCCTGGAAGACGGTTTGGCAGTGGTTCTGACTGTCGCCGTTGGCTTTTTTTTGATGTTTTTTTATGCTTTTTTGGAAATATCCCCGGACTTCCGCTTTTTTTGTCGGTTTACAATAGATCTATATATAAAAATAGTAGTAATAGTAAACGCGTTTTTTTCTGTGGATAAGTCGCTTTTTTTCAACAGGATCAATCGTTTACGCGCAAAATAAAGCGTGCATAATCGCTGTATCACGCGAGGAGCAAAATTGTATAAAATGCGGGCCTGCGCATAACTTCGTGTTTACTCACAAGTCATCCTGTGGATATCAAGCGACTTATCCACAATCGATGCAAATTCCCCCTCTCTTCGATATCGAACAGCTTGCTGGCAGTGTGTCTGCTCAGGTCTGTTGACGTTTCCATTTTGCAAAACGGTTTGGCAGTGCTGTGCACGTGATGCCGGCCGTGCCGGTTTTCCTTGCTCAGTTGTTGGCTGGATTTTTTTTTCAGTCCAAGCTGCTTGCCGGCTTTTTTTTTAAGACAGGTCCGTGCATGTTCTTCAAGGAGAAGGGCAGGCAAAGCGCGCGTTGTCGGGTTTACCTTAATAAGATCGTATACAAGAATAGTAATAGTAGTTAACGCGAGCAACTTCTGTGGATAAGTCCTGATTTATCCTTGTAAACAATCGCTTGGCGTACGGATAAGCGTTGAGTAAGCGTTGTATCTGGCTGGGATGGTTTCTGGACAAAAAAAAGCGGTCTAAAAAATTTTTCGTTTACGCACATATCGTCCCTGTGGATATCCCAATGCTTATCCACAGCTTCCAGCCCCTGTTTTTGCCTGTTTTAGCCACATTGAAACGTTCGCGTGGCTCGCTGGAGTCGCTGACATCAGCACGATTATTGTCGCCCTGGCACGGTACTGGTGGTACTCTGGCTTGCGGCTTGAAAGCGACTTCATGGCCGTGCATGCGTGAACGAACACAGACTCTGGTAAACGGGACGCGGCGGGGAGACACGCCGCGCGACAGCTTGATGGCATACCTGAAGGAGCTTCATTGGAATCGGCAGGCGAATACGACTACATCATCGTGGGCGGCGGCACGGCAGGCTGCGTACTGGCCAACCGGCTCACGCGCGACAAGAACGCCACCGTTTTGCTGGTGGAAGCGGGCGGCAAGGACGACTACGTCTGGATCCACATTCCCGTCGGTTACTTGCATTGCATCGGCAATCCCCGCACGGACTGGCTGTATTCCACCCAGGCGGACGCGGGCCTGGGCGGGCGCAGCCTGATCTATCCACGCGGCAAAGTGCTGGGCGGCAGTTCCTCGATCAACGGCATGATCTATATGCGCGGCCAGGCCGGTGACTATGACCATTGGGCCGACTTGACGGACGACGCTTCCTGGCGCTGGGATAAAGTGCTGCCCTTGTTCAAGCAAAGCGAGGATTATTACGGCGGCGCCTCGGAAAACCATGGCGTGGGCGGCGAATGGCGCGTGGAAAAGCAGCGGCTGTCGTGGGATATCCTGAACGCTTTTCGCGATGCGGCGCAGCAGGTGGGCATTCCGAAAACCAGCGATTTCAACGGCGGCGACAATGGCGGCAGCGCGTATTTCGACGTCAACCAGCGTCGCGGCATCCGCTGGAATACGTCGAAGGCGTTTTTGAAACCGGCCGCGCGCCGGCCCAATCTCACGATCATGACCGGTTGCCACGTGGAACGGTTATTGCTGGAAACGACGGAGACTGGGCCGCGCTGTACGGGCATCGTGTTTACGGGCGGTGGCACGCAGTGGCAGGCGTCAGCCAGACGTGAAACCGTGCTGACGGCGGGCGCCATCGGCTCGCCGCAATTGCTGCAATTGTCCGGCATCGGCCCGGCCGCCCTGCTGCAGGAACATGGCATCGCGCCCGTGCTCGACGCCCCTGGCGTGGGCGGCAATTTGCAAGACCATCTGCAACTGCGCATGGTGTTCAAAGTGCAAGGCGTCAAGACCTTGAACGTCATGGCGAGCAATATGCTGGGCAAGATGCAGATCGGCTTGCAATATGCGCTGTTCCAGAGCGGCCCCATGTCGATGGCGCCGTCGCAGCTGGGGGCGTTCGCCAAGTCCGACCCGCGGCAAGCGACGCCGAATCTGCAATACCATGTGCAGCCGCTGTCGCTCGATAAATTCGGCGAACCGCTGCATGCGTTTCCCGCGTTTACGGCCAGCGTGTGCAATCTGCGGCCCACGTCGCGCGGCAGCGTGCACATCGCCAGTGCCGACAGCTATGCGGCGCCAAAGATCGTTCCCAATTACCTCAGTACGCAGCAGGATCGCGCCGTGGCGGCCGATGCCTTGCGCCTGACGCGCAGCATCGTCGCGGCGCCGGCCCTGAAACAATTTGCGCCGGAAGAATACAAGCCGGGCATCCAGTTCCAGAGCGAGGAAGAGTTGGCGCAGGCTGCCAGCCAGATCGGCACCACCATCTTTCATCCGGTCGGCACCTGCCGCATGGGCCTGGCCAGCGATCCCTTGAGCGTCGTCGACAGCCAGTTGCGCGTGCTGGGCGTGGCCGGCCTGCGCGTCGTCGATGCCTCCATCATGCCCTACATTACTTCTGGTAATACGAACTCGCCGACGGTGATGATCGCTGAAAAAGCGGCGCAAATGATACAGGCCGCCTGGAAATGACCGCGTAACCGCGTGCATTTGCGCCATTCGGGCCAGCCAAAAATCCCCGTAGTTATACTGTATTGTGCGTTAAATTTAAGTTGTGTATTATAAAAATGACTAAGTAGTACAAAAAGTACAACTAGGAGACACGATGTCAAACGTAATCTTGGAAACAAGAAATTTGACCAAGGAATTCAAGGGGTTCACCGCCGTCAGCGATGTGAACCTGAAGGTAGAGCGGGGCCATATCCACGCCTTGATCGGTCCCAACGGCGCCGGCAAGACCACGTGTTTCAACTTGCTCACCAAATTCCTGGTCCCCACATCCGGACAGATCCTGTTCAATGGGAAAGACATCACGGCCGCCAAACCGGCCCAGATCGCCCGCATGGGCGTGATCCGCTCGTTCCAGATTTCCGCCGTCTTTCCCCATTTGTCCGTGCTGCAGAATGTGCGCATCGGCTTGCAGCGCCAGCTCGGCACCTCGTTTCACTTCTGGCAGAGTGAACGTTCCCTGAACCAGCTCAACGACCGCGCCATGGCCTTGCTGGCCGAAGTCGACTTGACGGAGTTTGCCGACACCATCACGGTCGACATGCCGTACGGGCGCAAGCGGGCGCTGGAAATCGCCACCACCCTGGCGATGGAGCCGGAAATGATGCTGCTCGACGAACCGACGCAGGGCATGGGCCACGAAGACGTGCACCGCGTCACGGAACTGATCAAGAAGGTCTCGGCCGGCCGCACCATCCTGATGGTGGAACACAATATGAATGTGGTCTCCGGCATCTGCGACAAGATTTCCGTCCTGCAGCGCGGCGCCATGCTGGCCGAAGGCAGTTACGCGGAAGTGTCGCGCAATCCGCAAGTGATGGAAGCGTACATGGGCACCACCCACGCCGAGCTGGAAGGGGCGCATTGATGACGACACAATCGAATGGCAGCGCAGCCGCGCTGGAAATTGGCCAGCTGCACACCTGGTATGGCGAATCGCACATCCTGCATGACGTGAACTTGAAAGTGGAGCAGGGCGAAGTGGTGACTTTGCTGGGCCGCAACGGCGCCGGCCGCACGACGACCTTGCGCGCGATCATGGGCTTGACGGGCGCGCGCACGGGCTCGATCAAGGTCAACGGCGTCGAAGCGATAGGTTTGGCCACGCACAAAATCGCCCACCTGGGCATCGGTTATTGTCCCGAAGAGCGCGGCATTTTTTCATCGCTGTCGACCGAGGAAAACCTGATGCTGCCGCCCACCCTGGCCAGCGGCGAGAAGGGCATGTCGGTGGACGAAATCTACGCCATGTTTCCCAACCTGCAGGAGCGCCGCCACAGCCAGGGCACGCGCCTGTCGGGCGGTGAACAGCAGATGCTGGCCGTGGCGCGCATCCTGCGCACGGGCGCGCGCCTGCTGCTGCTCGACGAGATATCCGAAGGTCTGGCGCCCGTCATCGTGCAGGGCCTGGCGCGCATGATCACCACCCTGAAGGCGAAGGGATACACCATCGTCATGGTGGAGCAGAATTTCCGGTTTGCCGCGCCGCTGGCGGACCGGTTTTATGTGATGGAGCACGGTCAGATCGTCGAGACTTTCGCTGCATCCGAACTGGAGGCCAAGATGCCGGTATTGACCGAGCTGCTTGGCGTGTAGTCCTGTAATGCCGTATCGTCGTCCCGCAATCGACTGAATAGCAAACAATAATCCCAACGGAGACACCATGAAACGTAACGCTATCGCCATTGCCACCGCCACCCTGTGTACCCTGTCTGCACTGGGCTTTTCCGCCGCCGCGCACGCCCAGGTATCGGGCGACACCATCAAGATCGGCTTTATTTCCGATATGTCCGGCGTGTATTCCGACGTCGACGGCCTCGGCGGCGCGGAAGCCATCAAGATGGCGATCGCCGATGCCGGCGTGGTCATCGCCGGCAAGAAGGTGGAATTCATTTCCGCCGACCATCAGAACAAGGCCGACATCGCCGCCTCGAAGGCGCGTGAGTGGTTCGACCAGCAGGGCGTCGACATGCTGATCGGCGGCACCAATTCCGGCGCCAGCCTGGCCATGGCCAAGGTGGCGGCGGAAAAGAAAAAGATCTTCGTCGCCATCGGCGCCGGCTCCTCGCGCCTGACGAATGAAGAGTGCACGCCGTACACCGTGCATTACGCGTATGACACGGTGGCGCTGGCGCGCGGCACGGGCGGCACCATCGTCAAGCAGGGCGGCAAGAACTGGTATTTCATGACGGCCGACTACGCGTTCGGCCATTCGCTGGAAAAAGACACGGCCGAAGTCGTCAAGGCGGCCGGCGGCAAGGTGCTGGGCAGCGTCAAGCATCCGCTGGGCGCCTCGGACTTCTCCTCGTTCCTGCTGCAGGCGCAAGCGGCCAAGCCGCAAATCCTGGGCCTGGCCAATGCCGGCGGCGACGCCATCAACAGCATCAAGGCGGCCAACGAATTCGGCGTGACGAAAAACGTGAAACTGGCCGGCTTGCTCATCTTTATCAACGACATCCATTCGCTGGGCCTGAACCTGACGCAGGGCATGTACCTGACGGATGGCTGGTACTGGGACTTGAATCCGGAAACGCGGGCCTGGTCGAAACGTTATTTCGACAAGATGAAGAAGGAACCGTCGATGCTGCAGGCGGCCGACTATTCGGCTGCGGCGAACTACCTGAAAGCCGTCAAGGCGCTCGGCACCGACGATACCGAGAAGGTGATGGCCTACCTGAAAAAGACCAAGATCAACGACATGTTCACGAAGAATGGCGAAGTGCGTCCCGATGGCCGCATGGTGCACGACATGTATTTGATGGAAGTCAAGAAACCGTCCGAGTCGAAATACCCATGGGATTACTACAAGGTGGTGGCCACCGTGCCCGGCGCGCAAGCGTACGTGACCAAGGCCGAATCGAAGTGTTCGCTGTGGAAGTAAGGCTGTAGAGCTACTCCAACGGATGGCCCGGCGTGGGCCATCCGTCCTGCACGCTTGTCGCCTGCAGGGTTCGCCTTGCGCCGTCGCGCCGGTCTGCGGCGGCGTGTTTCCCTTGATACCACACCGTCATCCGGCGGTGCTTTTTATACTGTGATGCCATGGAAATTTTCGGCGTTCCTTTACAAGCGATGATGAGCCAGCTGCTGCTGGGCCTCGTCAACGGCTCGTTCTATGCCATGTTGTCCCTCGGTCTGGCCGTCATCTTTGGCTTGCTTAACGTTATTAATTTCTCGCACGGCGCCATGTACATGATGGGCGCCTTCCTGGCCTGGATGGGCCTCAGTTATTTCGACATCAATTACTGGGCCATGCTGGTCATCGCCCCTATCCTCGTCGGCCTGTTCGGCATCCTGATCGAAAAAACCATGCTGCGCTGGCTGTATAAACTCGACCACCTGTATGGCTTGCTGCTGACCTTTGGCATCACCCTGATCATGGAAGGCGTGTTCCGCTCGTTCTATGGCGTCTCGGGCCAGCCGTACGCGGTGCCCGAAGCGCTGGCCGGCGCGACCGACCTGGGCTTCATGATCCTGCCGAACTACCGCGCCTGGGTGGTGGTGGCGTCGCTGTTCGTCTGCCTGGCCACCTGGTTTGTCATCGAGAAAACCAAATTGGGGGCCTACCTGCGGGCCGGCACGGAAAACCCGAAACTGGTGGAAGCGTTCGGCATCAACGTGCCGCTGATGGTGACCCTGACCTTCGGCTTCGGCGTGGCGCTGGCCGGCTTCGCCGGCGTGCTGGCGGCACCGATCATCCAGGTCTCGCCGCTGATGGGTTCGAACCTGATCATCGTCGTCTTTGCCGTAGTGGTGATCGGCGGCATGGGCTCCATCATGGGGTCCATCCTGACAGGCCTGGGCCTGGGCGTGATCGAGGGCCTGACCCGCGTGTTCTATCCGGAGGGCTCGGCCACCGTGGTGTTCGTCGTGATGGTCATCGTGCTGCTGCTGCGTCCCGCCGGCCTGTTCGGCAAAGAGAAGTAATCCTCATCAGTCATGTATTGGAGCAATTACGATGAATAAGAATGTAGGCTACGCCATCGCCTTGCTGCTGGCGTTGGCCGCCCCGTTTTACGGCTATCCCGTCTTCCTGATGAAGTTGCTGTGCTTTGCCTTGTTTGCCTGTGCCTTCAATTTGCTGATCGGCTACACGGGCTTGCTGTCGTTCGGCCACGCCGCCTTCTTTGGCGGCGCCGGCTATGTCACCGGCTACGCGCTGCGCACCTGGGGCTGGCCGACGGAACTGGGTCTGCTGGCCGGTGTCGCCACCGGCGCCGGCCTGGGCCTGATCATGGGCGGCCTGGCGATCCGCCGCCAGGGCATCTATTTCACGATGATCACGCTGGCGCTGGCGCAGATGGTGTACTTCCTCGCCTTGCGCCTGCCGTTCACGGGCGGCGAGGATGGCTTGCAGGGTGTTCCACGTGGAACCTTGTTGGGCATCATCGACCTGGGCAACGACACCGTGCTGTACTACTTCGTGCTGGCCATCTTCATCGCCGGCTTCGCCCTGATCGTGCGCACCATCCACTCGCCGTTCGGGCAAGTCTTAAAGGCGATCAAGGAAAATGAGCCGCGCGCCATCTCGCTCGGCTACGACGTCAACAAGTACAAGCTGATGGCCATCGTGCTGTCCGCTTCGCTGGCGGCGCTAGCCGGCGCCACCAAGACCCTGGTGCTGGGCTTTGAAACCCTGACGGATGTGTACTGGGGCATGTCGGGCCTGGTCGTGCTGATGACCCTGGTGGGCGGCATGGGCACCATGGCCGGTCCCATCCTCGGCGCCGTGCTGATCATCGCGCTGGAAAACAAGCTGGGCGACTTCGGCACCTACCTGGCCACGCACACGGGCGTCGAGTGGTTCGGTACCCTGGGCGAATCGGTGGGCATCGTCACCGGCATCATCTTCGTCATCTGCGTGCTGATGTTCCGGCGCGGCATCGTCGGCGAAGCCATCGCCCGCTTCGACGGCAGGGCGGCCAAGGCCTCGGTCTGATTTTCAAGCAACGCCGGACTGCTCGTCCGGCGTTTTTCATTGTGCGTCCACTGTTACCTCAACGGAGAGAACCACCATGCAAATGACGATCACGCGCGCGGGGAGCGGCCTGTGCACCCTGCTGGCGTTGGCAGCCTGCGGCAGCAACCATGCACCGGAAGAGCTGAACCAGATGCCCGGCTACCTGGGCACCATCACGCGCGCCGACTACGACGGCAAGAGCAATGATCTGCTCACGGCCGGCCTGGGCAAGACGGGGCTGGCGGCGGCCACGCCCGCGTATGCGAACGGGGAGCAGCCGACGCCGCTCGAGCTGCGCCGCAATGCGATACACGCCAACTACCGCGCCGTGCTCGATATCAGCGCCAACAGCGGCTACGGCACCCTGTACGGCCCGAACGTGGACGCGGGCGGCACGGTGGGCACGGGCGAGGGCCTGGTCGCCGGCAGCGAGTACCTCGCCTACGCCGACGACGGCACGGGCAAGAAGAACGTGACGCTGATGGTGCAGGTACCGGCCAGCTTCGATCCCAACCACGCCTGCATCGTCACGGGCACGTCGAGCGGTTCGCGCGGCATCTACGGCGCCATCGGCAGCTCGGGCGAGTGGGGACTGAAAAAAGGTTGCGCCGTCGCGTATGCGGACAAGGGCTCGGGTACGGGCCTGTATGTGTTCGAGGACGACAGCGTCAACTTGCAGAACGGCGTGCGCGCTGGCAGAGTCGCCGCCGGCAAGAACGCCATCTTCGCGCCGGAGCTGAGCGATGCCGACCGGCTGGCCTGGGCTGGCGCCAACCCGAACCGCGTCGCCTTCAAGCATGCGCACTCGCAGCAGAATCCGGAGAAGGACTGGGGCAAGGTCACCCTGCAGGCCATCGAGATGGCCTATTACGTGTTGAACGAGCGCTACGGTGTGCTGGCGCGCGACGGCAGCTCGCGCATCGTGCGCCTGACGCCGAGGAATACCATCACCATCGCCTCGAGCATTTCCAACGGCGCCGGCTCGGCCCTGCTGGCGGCGGAGCAGGATAGCAAAGGACTCATCAGTGGCGTCGCCGCCAGCGAGCCGCAAGTCCAGCCGGCGTCGTCAACCGGCTACAGCGTGCGCCAGGGCGGGGTGCTGGTAAACACGCCGGGACGTTCGCTGTTCGACTACGCCACCTATGCGGCGCTGTATCAGCCATGCATCGCTGCCGTGGCCGGCAACGCGGGACGCTGCACGGCGCTCGTCAGCAAGGGTTTATTGAACGGTGCCGACCTGGCGGCGCAGCAGCAGGATGCGAAGCAGCGCCTGCAGGCGTATGGCTGGCTGGTGGATTCCGATCCCTTGCAGGCGGCGCATGCGGGCACGAACATTCTGGTGGCCGTCACGTATGCGTATGCCTACGGCAAATTCTCCGTGACAGACAAGGTGTGCGGCTTGACGTTTGCGCAGACTGACCTCAACGGTAATCCGGTCGCGTTCACGTCGGCGCAAAAGGCGGCCAGTTTTGCCGCGCAGAACGGCATCCTCGGTAATGTCGTCTATGAAAACAGCGTCGGCGGCGCCAGGGTCTATACGGCGGGCGTTTCGCCGTCGACCACTCTGGCGGACCAGTCGCTCGATGGCTTCCTGTGCTTGCGCAGCCTGGCGACGGGCAGCGATGCCGTTACCGGCGCCACCCTGCAGGGCACGCTGGCAGGACAGAGCGCGCGCGTGCGCGCCGGCATGGCCGAGGTACGGGCGAGCGGCAAGTTGCAGGGCAAGCCGGCCATCATCGTGCATGGCCGCAGCGACACCCTGATCCCCGTCAATCATGCCGCGCGCGCGTATGTGGGCTTGAATGCGGCTGCCGATGGCGCAGCCAGCAAGCTGCGCTATATCGAGGTGACGCACGCGAACCATTTCGATTCCTTCAGCAATGCCTTGCCGACCCTGATCGTGCCGCTGCACGTGTATCTGAACCGGGCGCTCGACGCCATGTATGCGCATCTGGCATCGCAGCAAGCCTTGCCGCCATCGCAGGTGGTGCGCACGGTGACGCGCGCCGATGCGTCGACGCTGATCACGAACGTCAACGTGCCGCCGATCGCGGCCGCTGCGGCGCCTGGCAATGCCATCAATGTGACTGGTACGATGGTGGATATTCCCAACTAGGGCACCTTGCCTGTGGAACAAGCGGCCACGTTTCACGTGGCCGTTTTTTATGCCCAGGCCGCCTCGGGGATCTGTCCCAGGCCCTGGAACACAGGCTGGGAAAACCAGTAGCCTTGCATCAAAGAAATGCCGCAGCTGGCGAGGAAGTCGCGCTCGGCGCGCGTCTCGATGCCTTCGGCCAGCACGCGGATGCCCAGCTCGCGGCACAGGCCGGCAACGGCGCGCACGATGGCCTGGCGCGGCGGCGAGGTGTCGATGTTGCGCACCAGGTCCATGTCGATCTTGACGATGTCGGGCTGGTATTCGGCCAGCAGGTTCAAGCCCGCATAGCCGGCACCAAAATCATCGATGGCCGTCTGGAAGCCGAAGCGCCGGTAGGCGCGGAAAATCTCGACCAGGTGGGGGCGGTCCTGTACCCGTTCGCCTTCCGTTACTTCGAAGATGATCTTGTCGGTCGGGAAGTTGTACAAGGTGGCCGCTTCCAGGGTGCTGCGGATGCAGACGTCGGGACGGTACACGGCGTTGGGCAGGAAATTGATCGATAGAAAGCCTGGCATGCCCAGCCTGGCTGCGCCAGCGACGGCCTTGACGCGGCAGGCCTGGTCGAAGCGGTAGCGGTTTTCGTCGTTGACGTGCGCCAGCACGCTGGCGGCGCTTTCGCCATGCGGGCCGCGCACCAGCGCCTCGTGCGCATAGATGCTGCGCGTGTCCAGGTCGATGATGGGTTGATAGGCATACTCGAACGCAAAACCCAGCGGCGCGCTGTCGTGGCAGCCCGCACAGGTGCCGTGCGGAAAATTGGTCGTGTTGGCGTGAATGCGGATATCGGGAGGCGTCATGGCGGCAGTGTAGCAGGGCGGGCCACGCTAATCCGTCTGCTGCTTCACAGTGCGGCCGCGTAGATGGCGCGCGCGTCGTCGCGCGTGACGGCGCGGGGATTGTTGCCGAGCAGCCGTGTTTGCAGCATGGCGGCGTCGGCCATCCGGTCCAGGTCGCTGGCGTCGATGCCCACCTCGCGCAGCGTGCGCGCGATGCCGGTGGCCAGCGCGATATCGTGCAGGATGTCGATCAGCGTGTTGGCCCGCGCCTCGTCGCTGCCCGTGATGCCGGGTCGGAGCACGGTGGCCAGCTGTGCATACAGGGGCGCCGCGTGCGACAGGTTAAAGCGCAGCACATGCGGCAGCACCAACGCATTCGACAAGCCATGTGGCACGTGGAACAGGCCGCCGATCGGATAGGCGAGGGCGTGCACGGCCGCGACGGGTGCGTTGGAAAACGCCTGGCCGGCCAGCATGGCGCCCAGCAGCATGGCTTGCCGCGCCGGCAAGCTGGCCCCGTCCTGGCAGGCGGCGACGAGGTTGGCCGACAGCAGCGACAACGCCTGCGTGGCGAGCATGTCGGACAGCGGGTTCTTGAGCAGGCGGCTGGTATAGGCTTCGATCGCATGCACCATGGCATCGATGCCCGTGGCGGCCGTCACGGGCGCAGGCAAGCCCAGGGTCAGGCTGGCGTCGAGGATGGCCAGGTCCGCATACAGTTGCGGCGCGACGACGCCCATCTTGGTGGTGGCGCCCGTGGTGACGATGGCGATGTTGGTGACTTCGGAGCCGGTGCCTGCCGTGGTCGGCAACTGCACGAGGGGCAGGCGCTGGCCCTGTACATTGCCGATGCCATACAGCTGCGCCAGGTCCTGGTGGCCAGGCGCCAGCACGGCCACCAGCTTGGCCACGTCGAGCGAGCTGCCGCCGCCGAGGCCGATAATCAGTTCCACGTGAAACATCTGCGCCATCGCCACGCCGGCCAATACGACGGCTTCGGGCGGATCGGCTTGCACCTCGGAAAACACATGCGTCTCGATGCCGGCCGCCTGCAAGCTGTGCAGGGGAAGGGCGGCCTGGCCCGTGCGCAAGAATCCCGCATCGGTGACGAGCAGGGCGCGGCGAACGAGGGGGAAGTGGCGGGCGACATGCGCGCCCAACTGGGCGGCGGCACCCGCCTCGATGATCAGATGGGGCACGGTGCGGAACTGGAAGGCGGACATGCCTGCTCCTGGCAGTAAGGACAGTCGTCAGCTTACTCCGCTTTCCAGCGCCATGTCTGTTTCACGTGGAACCGTTTATACCTGGCAGCAGGCCGGCCTGTCCCAGGCAGACGAGGAGTGACAGGCCGGATACCGCGGCCAGCACGCGGAAGGTGCGGGCATTCTTGCGGTACTCGCGCATGGCGGCATAGGCCAGGCCGATCCCCATCAACATATTCAGGAACAGCAGATTGCTCATTCCCATTCGAGCGCTCCTTTTTTCCACTCATACGCGAGGCCGATGGTCAGCACGGTGAGGAAGGCCATGATGGCCCAGAAGCCGAGCAGCCCCAGTTCCTTCACGTTCGCCGCCCACGGCATGAGGAAGATCACTTCGATATCGAACAGGATGAACAGGATGGCGACCAGGTAGAAACGGATGTCGAACTTCATGCGTGCATCGCCGAACGCTTCGAAGCCGCATTCATATTGCGACAGCTTCTGCGCGTCGGGCTTGTGCGGTCCCAGCACGCGCCCCAGCAGCATGGGCACGATGCCGACCAGGATGCCGACGAGGATGAACAGCAGGACGGGAAAGTAGTTTTCGAGCAGCATGAGATTTCCTATGACGAGAATGAAACGGTGGGCGTGGCGGTGCCGCGCAGACGCGCTTGCGCCTGGCGGCACGCCGGTCAGGTGACTTAATGTGCCGAAGACATCTTCATCAGCACGATGCCGCAGACGATGAGGATGGCGGCGCAGACGCGCATAAAGCTCAGCTGTTCACCGAGCGCCACGATGCCGACGATGAAGGCGCCGATGGCGCCTATGCCGGTCCAGATCGTGTACGCCGTGCCCAGCGGAATGCTGCGCATGGCGAACGACAGCAAGCCGAAGCTGGCGATCATCATGACGAGGGTGATCAGGGAGGGGATGGGTTTGCTGAAGCCGTCGGAGAGCTTCATCGAATATGCCCAGACGACTTCAAAAATACCGGCGATGAATAAGAGTATCCAGACCACGGTGGCTCCTTGTGCAGAGCGGGCCGTCCCGGTGTGTTCCCATGATGGGGGAGGCCGTCCTCCAGAGCATCGTTCTGGCGGTCACGGGCGTGACCACGTTGGCGAACGATGGTGCGATTGTAGCGAAAAACGGGCGCGGCCGCCATCCCTGTCGTGCCTGGTACACGGCAGCCGTGGCCAGCATGTGTGTTTCACGTGGAACAAAAATGCCTGTTGCACAGGGCTTGCTGAGTAAAAATTAAGCAAAAATTGGCCTGTCGAAGGTTGCGCTTGCAAAAAGACTCTATAATCGGAGCTCTCTTCTCGCATTTTACTTGCACTGTTACCTATTTATCATGTTATTTCCTACAGAATTCGACGTCATCGTTGTCGGTGGTGGTCACGCCGGTACCGAGGCGGCCCTCGCTTCCGCCCGCATGGGGCAGAAGACGCTATTGCTCACGCATAATATTGAGACACTGGGCCAGATGTCGTGCAATCCCTCCATCGGTGGCATCGGCAAGGGCCACCTGGTCAAGGAGGTCGATGCCATGGGCGGCGCGATGGCCATCGCCACCGACGAGTCCGGCATCCAGTTCCGCATCCTGAATTCCTCGAAAGGCCCGGCAGTACGCGCCACGCGCGCCCAGGCCGACCGCATTCTCTACAAGGCCGCCATCCGCTCGCGCCTGGAAAACCAGCCGAATCTGTGGCTGTTCCAGCAAGCCGTCGATGACTTGATCGTCGAAGGCGACCGGGTCGTTGGCGCCGTGACGCAGATCGGCCTGAAGTTCCTCGCGCGCGCCGTCGTGCTGACGGCCGGCACCTTCCTCGATGGCAAGATCCACGTGGGCCTGAACAACTACTCGGCTGGCCGCGCCGGCGACCCGCCCGCCATCTCGCTGTCGGCCCGTCTGAAGGAATTGAAACTGCCGCAGGGCCGCCTGAAAACGGGCACGCCGCCGCGCATCGACGGTCGCACGATCGACTTTTCCGTGATGCAGGAACAGCCGGGCGACCTCGATCCCGTGCCCGTCTTCTCGGTGATGGGCAACACGGCCATGCACCCGCGCCAGGTGCCGTGCTGGGTCACGCACACGAATGCGCAGACGCACGACATCATCCGCGCCGGCCTCGACCGCAGCCCCATGTACACGGGCGTCATCGAAGGCGTCGGTCCCCGCTATTGCCCGTCGATCGAAGACAAGATCCACCGTTTCTCGGGCAAGGAATCGCACCAGATCTTCCTCGAGCCGGAAGGCTTGACGACGCACGAGTTCTATCCGAACGGCATCTCGACGAGCCTGCCGTTCGACGTGCAGATCGCCCTCGTGCAATCGATGAAGGGCATGGAAAACGCGCACATCCTGCGTCCCGGCTATGCCATCGAATACGATTATTTCGACCCGCGGGGCCTGAAAGCCTCGCTGGAAACGAAGGCCGTCGCCGGCCTGTTCTTCGCCGGCCAGATCAATGGCACCACGGGTTACGAGGAAGCAGCCGCGCAAGGCATGCTGGCGGGCCTGAATGCGGCCTTGCTGACGCAGGACAAGGACGCCTGGGTACCGGGCCGCTCCGAGGCCTATCTGGGCGTGCTGGTCGACGATCTGATCACGCAGGGCGTGCAGGAACCGTACCGCATGTTCACCAGCCGCGCCGAGTACCGTCTGAGCCTGCGCGAAGACAATGCCGACATGCGCCTGACGGAAATCGGCCGCGCCCTGGGCTGCGTCGGCGACGCCCAGTGGCAGGCCTTCGAGACCAAGCGCGAAGCGGTGGCGCTGGAACTCGAGCGCCTGCGTTCCACATGGGTCAATCCACGCATCCTGGCAGCTGCCGAGTCGGAGCGCATCGTTGGCCAGGCCATCGAGCGCGAATATTCGCTGGCGGACTTGTTGCGCCGGCCGAACGTGGCCTACGACACCCTGATGAGCATGACGGGCGTCGAAGGCCAGGCCCTGGCCGGCCCCGGCGTGGCGGATCCCGCCGTGCGCGAACAGGTGGAAATCCAGCTCAAATATGCGGGCTACATCGAGCGCCAGAGCAAGGAAATCGAGCGCCATGAACACTATGAAAACCTGGCCTTGCCCGAGGGTTTCAATTACCTCGATATCGGTGCGCTGTCGGTCGAAGTGCGGCAAAAACTCGACAAGCAGCGCCCGGAAACCCTGGGCCAGGCATCGCGTATTTCCGGCGTGACGCCGGCGGCGATTTCGCTGCTGCTGGTGCACTTGAAAAAGCGCGGTTTCGGTGCCGCGCAGACCACCACTTTAAAGGACGAGGTTGTTGAATGAAGCAGTTTGACCGGGCCGCACTGGCCCAGATTTTGAATGAAGGCATCGCCGCGCTGGGGCTGGAGCTGAGCGCGGATCAGACGGAAAAACTGCTCGATTACCTGGCCTTGCTGGCCAAATGGAATAGCGTGTACAACCTGACGTCGGTGCGCGATCCCATGCAGATGCTGACCCTGCACGTGCTCGATTCGCTGGCCGCCGTACCGGCGTTCGCGGAGGCGAAAAACGTGCTCGACGTGGGTGCCGGTGGCGGCTTGCCGGGCATGGTATTGGCCATCGCGCGGCCCGATGTGAAGGTGTCGATGATCGACACCGTGCACAAGAAGACGGCATTCTTGACGCAAGTGAAGGCGGAACTGGGCCTGGCCAACGTCACCGTGTACACGAAGCGGGTGGAACAGCTGGAAGTGAAGCGGAAATTCGACGTGATCACCTCGCGCGCCTTCGCCGACCTGTCGGACTTCGTCAACTGGTCGGGCCACGTGCTGGAGGAGGGCGGTCAATTCATCGCCTTGAAGGGCGTGGCGCCGCCAGACGAGCGCGAGCGACTGCCAGCGGAATGGCGAGTTACGGAGCTACGCGCAATCGCGGTGCCAGGGCTAAATGCAGAGCGTCATCTGGTCTTTATGGCAAGAGTTTAAGCGCCGGAAAATTAAACGATATAAATCATATAAATGGTTTATACGGTATAAATCATATAAATCATATAAACCGTATAAACGATTTATATCGTATAAATGAAATAAACAGTATAAATCGTTTCGGTAAAAATGCCGGGGCGCACGATGAAGTTTGCATCTCTTTACAACTAGAAGATACATGGCCAAAATTTTTTGTGTAGCAAATCAAAAGGGTGGTGTTGGTAAAACCACAACAAGTGTCAACCTCTCCGCCGGTCTGGCCAAGTTGAACCAGCGCGTGCTGCTGGTCGACCTCGACCCGCAGGGCAATGCGACCATGGGCGCCGGCATCAACAAGGCCGGCCTGAAGGCGTCCACCTATGAAGTGATGCTGGGCGAGTCCGATGTCAAAACGGCACGCCAGCGTTCGGAAGCGGGGCGCTTCGATGTCTTGCCGTCGAACCGCGAGCTGGCCGGCGCCGAAGTGGAGATGGTCGAACTGGACAACCGCGAACGCCGCCTGAAGGAGGCGCTGGCCGAAGTGGACGACGAATACGACTTCATCCTCGTCGATTGCCCACCGGCATTATCGATGCTGACCCTGAACGGCCTGTGCGCCGCGCATGGCGTGATCATCCCGATGCAGTGCGAGTACTACGCGCTCGAAGGCCTGTCCGATCTGGTCAACACCATCAAGAAGGTGCATGCGAACCTGAACCCGGACTTGAAGATCATCGGCCTGTTGCGCGTGATGTTCGATCCACGCATGACATTATCGCAACAAGTGTCGGCGCAGCTGGAACAGCACTTCGGCGACAAGGTCTTCAATACCATCATCCCGCGCAATGTGCGCCTGGCCGAAGCGCCATCGTACGGCTTGCCCGGCGTGACCTTCGATCCGAGCTCGAAGGGCGCCCAGGCGTATATCGCCTTCGGCGCCGAGATGGTCGAACGCATCAAACATATGTAAACGAGGAGATGGCGCCATACACAAAATGATGTGAGCGCTTACTCTGAAAACACGATTAGGACAGCATGGCTACGAAAAAATTAAAAGGACTGGGTCGCGGACTCGACGCCCTGTTGGGCGGCGGCGGCGACTTCGCCAGTCCGGACACGCATCAACCGTCGAACTTGCCCGTGTCACAAATGCAAGCCGGCAAGTACCAGCCGCGCACGCGCATGGATGAAGGGGCCTTGAATGAACTGGCCGCCTCGATCAAGGCGCAGGGGCTGATGCAGCCCATCCTGGTGCGCCCGATCGGGCAGGACACCCTCAGCGGCGCGATTAGATATGAAATCATCGCCGGTGAACGCCGTTTCCGCGCCTCGCAACTGGCCGGCCTGACGGAAGTGCCGGTGCTGGTGCGCGATGTGGACGACCTGGCCGCGGCTGCCATGGCGCTGATCGAGAATATCCAGCGCGAAGACCTGAACCCGCTGGAAGAGGCGCAGGGCATCCACCGCCTGATCGCCGACTTCAGTTTTACGCATGAGCAAGCGGCCACTGCGCTGGGACGCTCGCGCAGCGCTGTCTCCAACCTGTTGCGCCTGATGAATCTGGCCAGTCCCGTGCAGACCATGCTGATGGCCGGCGACATCGACATGGGCCACGCGCGCGCGCTGCTGGCCGTCGACGCGGCCAGCCAGATCACCCTGGCGAACCAGGTCGTGGCCAAGCGCCTGTCGGTGCGCGAAACGGAAAAGCTGGTGACGCGCACGCTCGAGGAAGCGGCGAATCCGGTCGAGCCGCGGCAGAAGGAGAAGTCCGGCGATATCGCGCGCCTGGAAGAGGAATTGTCCGACGTCCTGGCCACGCCCGTGATTTTTAAAATGGGTAATAAGGGCCGCGGCCAATTGGTGATCGATTTTGCGGACCTGGACGTGCTTGATGGGGTATTGGCCCGCTTGCGTGGTTAAATAGCAAGTTGCAAAGATAGGGGAAATGGCGGCCTGGACAAGTCGTTAACGCTTTCCAGGCGCATCACGTAATTCCTTGATAACACGGCTGGAAGCGGCCCGGCAAGCGACTTTGCCATATAGTGGTGCAAATGGCGGCGAATAGTCGGTAAAGCGTCAGTTTCGCGCAGCAATTGCCCTGCTGCGGTGCAGCAACGTTTGACTCTATAGATCAAAGCCAACTATAATCCCGTGTCTTTGCGTGTGTAGATTTTTCCGGGAACCTGGCAATTGAGTGATTCACAACAAAATATTGCCAAACCTGTCTACAAAGTAGTTGCTTTGCAGCTCGCAATCGCTATCAGTTTTGCCACGGTCACCCTGTTTTTCGGTGGCAGTGTGAGAGGCTGGTCCGCCGCATACGGCGGCGCTATCGCAGTCATCGGTAGCCTGGTGTATGCCATGCTGGTCGTTCGCGGTTCTAGCGACGCCAACAAGGCATTCCGGGCGCATTTGCGCGCAGAAGTGGTGAAAATATTTATCACAGCGGTGCTCTTTATCTTGGCACTGGTGTTGTTTCAGTCGGCCGCCTGGTTATGGCTGATCTTGGGTTTCGCGGTGGCAACCTTAGCATACTGGTTTTCATTGCTCGCTGTTTAATCATTGGTTTTGGGGCCTGTTGTGCTCTGAAACGACAAATCTAAATTCATTATGACCACAGAACACGCTATTGAAGCGGGCCATGCTGCCCCGGCCAACGCCACAGAATACATCAGCCACCATCTGGCTCACCTACGCAATGCCGAAGGCACGATCAATCTGGATACGTTCTGGATTTCGGCCATTCTGGGCTTTGTCTTCCTCGGTGTCTTCTACATGGCTTCGCGTCGTGCCACTGCCGGCGTGCCTGGCAAGTTGCAAAACTTCGTCGAAATGGTCATGGAAATCGTCAATGACACTATTAATGGGGCCTTCCACGCGAAAAGCAAGGTCATCGCGCCGCTGGCCATCACTATTTTTGTCTGGGTCTGGTTGTTGAATGCAATGGACTTCCTGCCGGTTGACCTGTTGCCGAAGATCCTCAGCTGGTTTGGCGTGCATAAGCTGCGCGCCGTGCCGACCGCCGACGTCAACCACACCTTCGCCATGTCGCTGTCGGTCGTGCTGTGCGTGATCGCCTTCTCGATCAAGGCCAAGGGCCTGGGCGGCTGGATCAAGGAACTGTTCACGGCGCCGTTCCATGCGAGCGGCCTGATCGGCACGATCGCCTTGGCACCCGTCAATTTCTTGCTGCAAATGGTTGAGTTGGTTGCAAAACTGATCTCCCTGTCGCTGCGACTGTTCGGCAATATGTATGCCGGCGAACTGATTTTCATCTTGATCGCGTTGTTGCCTTGGTGGGCACAGTGGGCGTTGGGTGGTCCATGGGCAATTTTCCATATCTTGATTGTAACTTTGCAAGCTTTTGTGTTTATGGCGTTGACGGTTGTGTATCTGAGCCTCGCGGTTGAGAAACATTAATCATTAACTTTATATTTTGTTTTTTTAGTATCTTTCGTTTTTAAATTTAGGAGAATTTTATGCAAGCTCTGATCGCACAAGTACAAAGCATGACCGTTCTGGCAGCAGCAATCATCATCGGCCTGGCCGCAATCGGCACCGCTCTGGGCTTCGCTATCTTGGGTGGCAAATTCCTGGAAGCTTCGGCACGTCAACCAGAACTGATGCCACAACTGCAAACCAAACTGTTCGTTATCGCTGGTCTGCTGGATGCTATCTCGATGATCGGCGTTGGTGTTGCTCTGCTGTACACGTTCGCTAACCCGTTCCTGTCCGCTCTGACGGCTGTTGCTCAGTAATTCGCTCCAACCCTAGGAGAAACTTTTAGTTAGGAGCAAAGGTATGGACATCAATATGTCGCTCATCGGCCAGATGATCACCTTCGCGGTGTTGGTCTGGTTCTCGATGAAGTTCGTATTTCCAGCGCTGAACAACGCGCTGGATGAGCGTGCCAAACGAATCGCGGATGGATTGGCTGCTGCCGATCAAGGTCAAGCTTCGATGGCTGTCGCTGAAAAGCGTGCGCAAGAGGCATTGAACAGTGCACGTGAAGAAGCTTCGCAACGCGTTGCGGACGCTGAAAAGCGCGCGCAGCTGGTTGCTGAAGAGATCAAGCAAAATGCACAAGCTGAAGCTGCGCGTATCATTGCGCAAGCCCAGTCGGACGCCGAACAGCAACTGTCGAAAGCACGCGAACAATTGCGCGCTCAGGTGGCTGACCTGGCTGTCAAGGGTGCCGAGCAGATCTTGAAGCGTGAAGTAAACCCAACGGCTCACGCCGAAATGTTGCAGCGTCTTGCTGTCGAGCTGTAATCATGGCAGAACTCGCAACCGTCGCCCGTCCCTACGCGGAAGCTTTGTTCCGCGTAGCCCAAGCTGGTAAGGAGTCAAGCAACCTCGCGGCGTGGTCCGAACTGGTGTCCGAACTGGCACAGATCGGTAGCCACCCCGAGGTACAGGCGTACGCGCGCAATCCGAAAGTTTCGGAAAGCGACGTCGCCGCCACCATCCTGTCGTTGTTGAAATCGCCGCTCAATGAGGAAGTGAAAAACTTCGTCACCATGTTGATCGAAAATGGCCGCATCAGCCTGCTGCCGGAAATCGGCGCGCAATTCCATGCCTTGAAAAATGGCCTGGAAGGTGCGGCTGACGCCGAGATCACGAGCGCTTTCGATCTGAGCGAAGGCCAAACGGCCGAGCTGGTCGCAACGCTGGAAAAGAAATTCAGTCGTAAGCTCAACCCTGCCGTCACAGTGGATCCATCGCTGCTCGGCGGCGTGCGCGTGGTTGTTGGCGACCAAGTGCTCGACACCTCGGTGCGCGCCAAGCTGCAGCAACTGCACGCTGCACTGGTGTCGTAAGACACGCGCTTCGGCAGGCCAGCTAAGACAGACCCTTACCCCTCGCGCAAGCTGAGAGAAACACTTTTAGGAGTTAGTATGCAACTCAACCCATCTGAAATCAGCGAGTTGATCAAGAGCCGGATCCAAGGTCTTGACGGCGGCGCTGAAGTGCGTAATCAAGGCACGGTTATTTCCGTCGCCGACGGTATCTGCCGCATCCACGGTTTGTCGGACGTGATGCAAGGCGAGATGCTGGAATTCCCAGGCAACACGTTTGGCCTGGCCATGAATCTGGAACGCGACTCCGTCGGCTCCGTGATTCTGGGTGCCTACGAGCACATCTCCGAAGGCGACACGGTGAAATGCACCGGCCGCATTCTGGAAGTGCCAGTCGGTCCTGAGCTGCTCGGCCGCGTAGTCAACGCGCTGGGTCAGCCGATCGACGGCAAAGGCGCCATCGAAACCAAACTGACGGCCGCGATTGAAAAAATCGCCCCGGGCGTGATCGCCCGTGAATCCGTGTCGCAACCGATGCAAACCGGCCTGAAGTCGATCGATGCGATGGTTCCAGTTGGCCGCGGCCAGCGCGAACTGATCATCGGCGACCGTCAAACCGGCAAGTCGGCCGTGGCGATTGATGCGATCATCAATCAAAAAGGCCAGGGCATGAAATGTATCTACGTCGCGATTGGCCAAAAAGCCTCGTCGATCAAGAACATCGTGCGCTCGCTGGAACAGCACGGCGCGATGGAATACACCATCGTTGTCGCCGCTTCCGCTTCGGAATCGGCCGCCATGCAATACATCTCGCCGTACTCCGGTTGCGCCATGGGCGAATACTTCCGTGACCGCGGTGAAGATGCACTGATCGTCTACGATGATCTGTCGAAACAAGCTGTTGCATACCGTCAAATCTCGCTGCTGCTGCGCCGTCCACCAGGTCGCGAAGCGTACCCAGGCGACGTGTTCTACCTGCACAGCCGCCTGCTGGAACGCGCAGCACGCGTGAACGCCGACTACGTCGAGAAGTTCACCGACGGCGCCGTCAAAGGCAAGACCGGTTCCCTGACGGCACTGCCGATCATTGAAACGCAAGCTGGCGACGTGTCCGCATTCGTTCCAACCAACGTGATTTCGATTACCGACGGTCAGATCTTCCTGGAAACCTCGCTGTTCAACGCCGGTATCCGTCCTGCAATTAACGCCGGTATTTCCGTATCGCGCGTCGGTGGCGCCGCCCAGACCAAGGTCATCAAAAACCTGTCCGGCGGTATCCGTACCGACTTGGCGCAGTACCGTGAACTGGCCGCGTTTGCGCAGTTCGCTTCGGACCTGGATGAATCGACCCGCAAGCAGCTGGACCGCGGCGCGCGCGTAACGGAATTGCTCAAGCAAGCCCAATACTCGCCACTGTCGATCTCGCTGATGGCCGTATCGCTGTTCTCGGTGAACAAGGGCTTCATGGACGACGTGCCAGTCAAGCAAGTGCTGTCGTTCGAAGCTGGTGTCCACGCTTACATGAAGACCAAGCAAGCTGCTCTGCTGGCCAAGATCGAAGAAACCAAGCAACTCGACAAAGACAGCGAAGCAACTCTGTCGGCGGCCATTGCTGATTTCAAGAAATCCGGCGCATATTAAGCGGCCAGGCGGCGCCCACCTCGAGTGAGGCGCCGCCCTACGCGCAGAAGGAGTAAGGACTCATGGCATCAAGCAAAGAGATACGAGGCAAGATCAAGAGCGTAGAGAATACGAAGAAGATCACCAAGGCGATGGAAATGGTCGCCGCGTCCAAAATGCGCAAGGCGCAAGACCGGATGCGGGCCGCTCGTCCCTACAGTGACAAGATTCGGAATATCGCCGCCAATCTGGCGACCGCCAATCCGGAATACACGCACCCGTTCCTGGCAGCTGCCCAGGGCACGCAAGCGAAGGCAGTAGGTTTCATCGTTGTCACGACCGACAAGGGTCTGTGCGGCGGCATGAACACCAACATCCTGCGCCAGGTGACGTCGAAGTCGCGCGAGCTGGAAGCAGCTGGCAATCGGGTTGAAGCAGTTGCCATCGGTAACAAGGGTTTGGGTTTTTTGAATCGCATCGGCGTCAAGATCGTCGCCTCTGCCATTCAGACCGGTGATACGCCCCACCTGGACAAACTGATCGGACCTGTCAAGGTCATGCTCGAAGAGTTCCAGGCAGGCAAGCTCGACGCAGTGTACCTGTGCTATACCAAATTCATCAACACGATGAAGCAGGAGCCAGTGGTCGAACAGTTGCTGCCATTGACGGCCGACAAGATGGTCGCCGACAAGAGCGCACACTCGTGGGATTACATCTACGAGCCGGATGCGCAAAGCATCATCGACGAATTGCTGGAGCGCTATGTAGAAGCGCTGGTGTACCAGGCAGTCGCGGAGAATCTGGCGTCCGAGCAATCGGCACGGATGGTCGCGATGAAAGCTGCAAGCGACAACGCGGGTAGTGTGATCGGCGAATTGAAGCTGATCTACAACAAGACCCGCCAAGCTGCGATTACCAAAGAACTCTCCGAAATCGTCGCCGGTGCGGCTGCGGTTTAAACGAATTTAACTATATTGAAGGAACGAACATGGCTGATGGCAAAATCGTTCAGTGTATCGGCGCTGTGGTGGACGTTGAGTTTCCCCGCAACGCGATGCCTAAGGTATTTGATGCCTTGAAGATGGCAGGCTCGGAACTGACCCTGGAAGTACAACAGCAGTTGGGCGACGGCATTGTCCGTACCATTGCACTCGGCTCGTCCGATGGCCTGCGTCGCGGCATGATGATTCAAAATACCGGCAAACCTATCATGGTGCCAGTCGGTAAAGCAACCCTGGGTCGCATCATGGACGTGCTGGGCAACCCGATCGACGAATGCGGCCCCGTGTCGCACGAGCAGATCGCGTCGATCCACCGCACCGCTCCTGCATACGACGAACTGTCGCCATCGCAAGAACTGCTGGAAACCGGCATCAAGGTGATCGACCTGGTTTGCCCGTTTGCAAAAGGCGGTAAAGTTGGTCTGTTCGGCGGCGCTGGCGTAGGCAAGACCGTGAACATGATGGAACTGATTAACAACATCGCCAAGGCGCACAGCGGCGTGTCCGTGTTTGCCGGCGTCGGTGAGCGTACCCGTGAAGGTAATGACTTCTACCACGAGATGGCTGACGCGAAAGTGGTCGATCTGGAAAATCCAGAGAACTCCAAAGTCGCGATGGTCTACGGTCAGATGAATGAACCGCCAGGTAACCGTCTGCGCGTTGCGCTGACCGGCCTGACGATCGCTGAATCGTTCCGTGATGAAGGCAAGGACGTGTTGTTCTTCGTCGACAACATCTACCGCTTCACCCTGGCCGGTACCGAAGTTTCGGCACTGCTGGGCCGTATGCCGTCGGCTGTGGGTTACCAACCGACCCTGGCGGAAGAAATGGGCCGTCTGCAAGAGCGTATCACGTCGACCAAGACCGGTTCGATCACCTCGATCCAGGCCGTCTACGTTCCAGCCGATGATTACACCGATCCATCGCCTGCTACCACGTTTGCTCACTTGGATTCGACCGTTGCGCTGTCGCGTGACATCGCTTCCCTGGGTATCTACCCAGCCGTGGACCCACTGGATTCGACCTCGCGTCAGCTCGATCCGTTGATCGTCGGTCAAGAGCACTATGACACCGCGCGTGCCGTGCAAACGACCCTGCAACGCTACAAGGAATTGCGCGACATTATCGCGATTCTGGGCATGGACGAGCTGGCACCGGAAGACAAACTGCTGGTAGCCCGCGCACGTAAGATGCAGCGTTTCCTGTCGCAGCCTTTCCACGTCGCTGAAGTCTTTACCGGCGCGCCTGGTAAATACGTTTCGCTCAAAGACACGATCAAGGGCTTCAAAATGATCGCTTCGGGCGAACTCGATCACCTGCCGGAACAAGCGTTCTACATGGTCGGCACGATCGAAGAAGCAATCGAAAAAGCCAAGAAACTTAACTAAGTTAAGTCTGGGCCTAACCCCGCCCGTTACACGGCGGGGTTCTTCAACCCGATAGGACACACATGGCACACACAATTCACGTTGACGTGGTTTCCGCTGAAGAACTGATTTTTTCAGGCGAAGCAGAATTCGTCGCGTTGCCGGGTGAACAGGGCGAGCTGGGTATCTACCCACGCCACACGCCTTTGATTACCCGCATCCGTCCGGGCGCGGTCCGCATCAAGGTAGTCGGCCAGGCTGAAGAAGAGTTCGTCTTCGTTGCCGGCGGCCTGCTGGAAGTGCAACCGGATACCGTGACCGTCCTGGCCGATACCGCGATCCGCGGTCACGACCTCGACGAAGCGAAAGCGCTGGAAGCGAAGAAGTTGGCGGAAGAAAATATCCACAACAAGGATTCGGGCATCGACTACGCGCAAGCGCAAGCCGAGCTGGCCAGCGCGATTGCGCAGCTGGCAGCGATCCAGAAGCTGCGCAAGATTTAATCGATCTGCGCCGCGCAAGAAAGGCAGCCTCCGGGCTGCCTTTTTTTATGCCCTTTTCTTGACGATCATTCCTGGCGCTTTTGTCTGCTCCTTTCCTGTCCCGCCTTCAATATCGTCTTCCACTTGGCGCGCGCGGCGATGCGCTCGAGCGGTGTCTCTTCGCTACGGTGCGCGTCGCGCAGCAGCTTGTGATAATTGCGCAGGCGGTCCGCGTCGACGGCGCCGCGCACGGCGCAACCGGGTTCGCGGTCGTGACGGCAGTCGCGGAACTGGCATGTTGCCGCCAGCGCCGCGATGTCGTCGAAGGTGGCGGCCAGGGTCTGCGCATCGGCGTCGGCCTGCCAGCTGCGCAGGCCCGGCGTATCGATGATGCAGGCGCCGCCGGCGCACAGGTGCAGGGAACGGACCGTCGTCGTATGGCGGCCGCGGCCATCGCCATGGCGCACGCCGCTGGTTGCCTGTTCCGCCATGCACAGGGTATTGGTCAGGCTGGACTTGCCGGCGCCCGATGAACCGAGCAGCACCAGGGTCTGGCCCGGGTCCAGCCAGGGTTCCAGGATGGCCACGTCGTACGCATGGCGCGTGTCGACGGCAAACAGGGGCACGTGGGATGGCAGGCGCTGCTTGAGCAGGGCCAGCTTGCCCGCCACGTCGTCGGCCACGTCGGCCTTGCTCAGCACCACCACGGGCGTGACCTGGGCCGCCAGCACGATGGCCAGATAGCGCTCCAGGCGGCGCGGGTTGAAGTCCGCGTCCAGTCCCATCACCAGCAGGGCCGTATCGACATTGCAGGCCAATAGCTGGCGCCGGCCGTCATTGCCGCGCCGGGCGATCTGCGTGAGCGGGGATAAGCGCGCAGTTATCCACAGCATGCCGTGCGCATCGTGTTCGGCGGCGACCCAGTCGCCGACGGCGACGATGGTGTCTTGTGCCTGCAGATCATGTAGCAGGCGCGGCAGGATCTGCGCCGGGTTTTCCTGCAAGCCATCGTGCACGAGGAGGCTGTCGCGGTGCACGGCGCTCACGCGCATCAGCTGCGTGCTGGGAGGGAGGGTGTCGAGTTGGGCGGCTGCGCTGGCGATGGCCTGCTGCAGTCCGATGGGGCGTAGTTGCGCAAAATCGAGTGCGATCATGGTAGCGTGATTCCGTATTCTGTCGTCCGCGTGCGGACGTATCGCCTGCGCGTGCAGGCACCGCCAGTCAGTGACTGGCACGAAAGAAGAGGGAAGTCGGCTACGCGATCACGCGCAGGGGTAAAACGGCGTCAGTGCAGTATGACTGCAGACTGGAACGATCGTGATCAGGCAGCCGACAGCACGGCAGTATCCGAATGGCGCATGGTGTCTACTCCTGTTGTGTGATGGAAAACGCCAGTGTGCCAGCGGCGCGCGCCGGCGTCAACATCAGCTGCACATGCCGTAGGCCTGGCGTTCGGGGAAATAGCGGTAGGTAAACGTGCGCACCGGGTAGCGCTTGCCGCCGACGAGCATGTCGGGCATCGATAAATCAAAGCGCTGCGGCAGCTGGCGCGGCAGCTGCAAGCGCAGCCGCCACTGGGTTTCCTTGCTGTTGCCGACGGCGGAAAACATGATGGGCAGTTTTTCGATGACGTCGACGATTTCTGCCTTCTGGTTCATGCCGCGCTGGTAGATGGTCAGCACCTTCGCCTCGGCGAACGGCGGCTGGTGCGGCTCTTCCAGCAGGAAGGACAGGCGCGTGAAGCTGGCCTGGGTGCCGACGGGCAAGGTGAAGATCAGCGCCAGTTCCGTGCCGCCTTCCTTCAGCGTGACGGGGGGCGTGGCATACACGCTGATACCGCGTGGCAGTTCGAAGCGCGAACCTTCCGTCCACGTCTTGCATTCGGGCGTGGTGGCCTGGTACAGGCTGGGCGCCGTGTAATCGTTGCAGGCGGAGACCAGCAGCAGCAGTGGCAGGGCAAGGAAGGCGGAACGGCGCATGGGAGTCACGGTTGGAGGATCAGCCGACAGTGTAAGCGATCCCCACGCGATGCACCAGCGAGCCTAGGCCTGGCCCGGTGGCGCGCGGCGCACGGACTGCAGCTGGCACTGCGCCGCTTGCAGCGCCTCCTTGACGACGTCGAGCGCCAGTTGCGGCCGGGCCGCGCCGCACATGAAGATGTCCACGGCGGCAAAGCCGACTTCGGGCCAGGTATGCAGCGAAATGTGCGATTCGGCCAGCAGCACCACGCCCGTGACGCCCTGGCCCGCGCCAAAGCTGTGGAAATGGCTGTGCAGCACCTGCGCGCCGGCCGTGACGGCCGCTTGCCGCAGCAGGCGTTCGAGCGCGTCGCAGTCGCGCAGGCGGTCAGCGGAAATGCCTGCCAGGTCGGCCAGCAGATGGGTGCCCAGGGGCAGATGCGGTGTCTCTGCCATGCTTATTTGTGGCTGCCGCCGCTCGAGCCGCCGCCATAGCTGCCGCCGCCGCTGCCCGTGCGCGAGCTCCAGCTGCTGCCGCTGTGTGTGCCGGTGCTGCGCATGCCGCTGCCGGCCAGCGTGAACATGCGCACCCAGTTGGTGGCCGTGACGGAAAACGTCACCATCAAGGCATAAATCACGTATTTGCTCATGGGGGATTCTTTGTATTCTTGTCGAGGAAAGCGGCTGGCAGGAACAGCGCCAGGCAAGCCAGCAAGCTCCACATCAAGGTGCTGGAAAACGAGACGAACAGGGGAATCGCATTCAGGACCAGGATGATGATGATGAAGATCTTGGCGATGCCGCGGTGGCTGAGCTTGGTATTTTGCACCTTGCTGCCGCCATGGAAGGCGGCGCCGAACCAGGCTGCCATCTGGTCATAGGCGACGGGCGCGGAGCGCGACCAGGTCATTTCCTCGCCGGTGACTTCCGCCGCCAGCTTTGTCTGCCCCTGTTCGAATTCAAACACATGCGTGCTGTCGCCGACGGCCACCCTCCAGTTGAAGGCGCCGGCCGCATACACCACTTGCGAGCCATAGTCGTACAGTTTCGCATACGTGGCGCCATCGAGCGTGCATTGTTCCGCATCCAGGGAGGCCCAGGTGGGCCAGTTCGGCAGCACGTGCGAACGCGACCAGCCGTCATCGGTCTCCACCAGCCAGAAGAAGCCGGCGCGTGCGCCGTACAGCAGGTACTCATTCCACTCGCTGCCTTCGTCGTCGGCGCGGCGCATCATGCCGATGACCGTGAAGTCGATATTGTTGATCTTCGCGCTGGCGCCCAGCTCCAGCGTGATGTCGACGTTGTCGTGCACCTGCCTGCCGATGGCCAGCACCTGCGCTTCCGGACCGCTGGCGTCGAGCCGTGCGTGGCAGGCGGGGCACACCAGCTGCGCCGCCGCGCCAGGGACGTAGCGGATGCCGCTGCCGCAGGACGGGCAATCGAGCGCATCGAGCTTGCCGCGGTATTTGCCGGCGCTTTTGGCGATGGCGTCGTCATCGCGCAGCAGCTGGCACTGCAAGCCTTCCAGGGTGACGGCGACGCCCATGTAGACCACCGGCTGCGGGCCATCCGTGTAGTCGAGGGTGACGAAGCTGCCATAGTTGCGGAAATCGGCCACCTGGATGCGCCAGCCGGCGCCCACCTTGAACGGCAGCTCGCCCTGGCCGGCGATGCACTCGGCGTTGCGCATCTCGGCCGCCGTATAGGGCTCGCCGCAGATCGTGTAGCGCCTGCCTGGCGCCAGCTCGGCAAAGGCAGGCAGGGCTTCCTGCGTGCGGCGTTCGCGCGTCAAGGTGTACAGGCCGGACGAGTCGCCCAGCCAGGCCGTGCTGGCGTCGTCGAACAGCACATACCATTCATTCCACGTGCCGGCGCTGTAGCGCTGCTGGATGCGCCCGACGATGGTGAAATGCAGGCCATCGTGCACGCCGGCCGTGCCGATCTGGATCGGCGAGTAGTCTTCGAGGACGGCCGACATCTTGCCCAGGTCCTTGACCGCGTCGGCGTCCTTCAGGATGGTGCTGTGGCAGTACTCGCACACGGCGAGCACGGAAGCGTGCGAGCGGAAATGGACTTCCGCGCCGCAGCTGGGACAGGAAACAGTTTGCATGCAGTCGCGCTTAGCCGATCAGTTTTTTCAGCAGTTCAGCCTTGGCGCCGTCGTAGTCGGCCGGCGAAATCAGTCCCTTGTCGAGCAGGCCCTTGAGTTTTTCCAGGCGCGCCTCGATCGGTTCTTCCGCGGGCGCGGGTGGCGCCGCCGGAGCCGGTGTAGGGGCCGGCTGCTGCAGCGCGCCGCCCATGCTTTGCGCCATCACCTGGCCGATCGACAGCCCGGCGCCGAGACCGGCGCCGATGCCGGCCATGCCGCCTTCGTTCTGCGCCGCCAGCGGGATTGCGTTCGCCACCTGGAACTTGGTATAGCCGCTCATCTTGTCGGCGCCCAGGCCGCCCTTCATGCCGGCCGAGATGCGCTCGTCGAGCGCCGCCTGCAATTCCTCGGGCAGGCTGATGCTGGCCACGTTGAATTCGTCGAGGCCCACGCCATAGCGGGAAAACGCCTGCGCCAGGCCATCCTTGACTTCCTGCGCCATCAGCGCCTGGTTGGCCGCCATGTCGAGGAAGGGCACATTGGCGCCGCCCAGCGAACTGGCCATGCTCGACATCAGGATGCCGCGCAATTGGTCTTCCACTTCGTCGCGCGTGTAGACCTCGCGCGTGCCGCTGATTTCCGTGAAGAAGGTGCGCGCGTCGGCGATGCGGTACGAGTACATGCCGAAGGCGCGCACGCGGATCATGTCGAAATCCTTGTCGCGGATGGTGATCGGCTGCGGCGTGCCCCACTTGCGGCCCGTCTGCACGCGGGTGCTGAAGTAATACACGTCCGACTTGAACGGCGAATCGAACAGCTTGTCCCAGTTTTTCAGGTTGGTCAGCAGCGGCAAGGTCTGCGTCGTCAGCTTGTGCGTGCCGGGGCCGAAGACGTCGGCGATCTTGCCTTCATTGACGAAGACGGCTACCTGCGATTCGCGCACATTCAGGATGGCGCCGTTCTGGATCTCGAAATCCTGCATCGGGAAGCGCCAGGCCAGCACGCCCTCCGTTTCTTCGTTCCACTGCAGTACGTCGATAAACTGCTTCTTGATAAAGCTGCCGAGGCTCATGATGGATGTCCTTGAATAAGTTGAAGCCGGTGTCAGGAAATACAGGCGGCGTTGATGGCGCCGATCGACAGGGAAATGGCCGCCAGCAGGCCGCCAAAGGCGCTGTTGTTCGATTCGATCTGATCCTTCGACATGCGCAGCAGCCGCGTGGTGACCACATAGGCCAGCAATTGCACCACCATGGCGCCGAAAGCCCAGGCGAAGAACTGCTGGTAGTCGGCCGTGTGCATCAGCGACGAGGCGATGGTGGCGGAAAAGCCCAGCATGGCGCCGCCCAGCGACAGGGCCGCCGCCTGGTTGCCCTGGCGGATCAGCAGCACTTCGTTATACGGCGTGACGCGCGTGTAGATGACAAAAAATACAATCAGCAGCGCGGCGGCCAGTAAAAGATGGATCAGATAGTTTAGGATGTCGGGCACGGCATTCCTCGTGGTGGCCGCGCGTTGCGGCCACGGCAGATCAAGGCCGAGGCGAGCAACGCATGAGCAAGTTAATAACGTCAAAGCATATTAGAACAAAAAAAGCCCCATGAACAAAAAGATTCTGATTTTGTCCGTCTTCGTGGTCGCCTCCTGCGGCCTCGCCTATGAGCTGATCGCCGGCGCCATGTCCAGCTACCTGCTCGGCGACTCCATTCTGCAGTTTTCCACCATCATCGGCTGTTACTTGTTTGCCATGGGTGTGGGTGCTCACTTTTCCAAGTATGTGAAGGACGAGGACGTGCTCTCGCGCTTCGTCGACATCGAGATGGCCGTGGGGCTGATCGGCGGCCTGTCGGCCGCAATCCTGTTCATGACCTTCTCATGGATGGCGGCGCCGTTTCGTACCTTATTGTATGTGATGGTGTTCCTGATCGGCGCACTGGTTGGCATGGAAGTGCCGCTGGTGATGCGCGCCTTGAATTCGCGCCAGACGGAGTTTTCTGAACTGGTCAGCCGCGTGCTGACCTTCGATTACCTGGGCGCGCTGGCCGTCTCCTTGCTGTTTCCGCTGGTGCTGTCGCCCTATCTGGGCCTGGTGCGCACGGGATTTTTGTTCGGCATGCTCAACGTGGGCGTGGGCTTGTGGACGATTTACGTGTTCCGCGCGGAGCTGAAGAACCTGACGGGCCGCTTCCTGCGCGCCTGCGCCGTGATGCTGCTGCTGGTCGCCGGATTCGCCATGTCGGACCGCATGGTGGCCTGGGGCGAACACGGGCTGTTCGGCGACCAGATCGTGTATTCCACCACCACGCCCTACCAGCGCCTGGTGATCACGCGCTGGAAGGACGATACGCGCCTGTACATCAACGGCAACCTGCAGTTTTCCTCGCGCGACGAATACCGCTACCATGAGGCGCTCGTGCATCCGGTGATGGAAGCGTTGCCGTGGGCGCGCCGCGTGCTGGTGCTGGGCGGCGGCGACGGCCTGGCGCTGCGCGAAATCCTCCGTTATCCACAGATCGAACACGTCACCGTGGTGGACCTCGATCCTGCCATGACGGCCGCGTTTACCACGCGCCCGGAACTGGCCAAGCTGAATAATCGCTCGTTCTCCGACAAGCGCGTCACCGTCGTCAATGCGGATGCCGCCGTCTGGCTGCGCAACAACCAGGATATGTTCGACGCGGCCATCGTCGATTTCCCCGATCCGTCCAGCTTCGCGCTCGGTAAACTGTATTCCGTGCCGTTCTACGACCTGGTGAAGAAGCACCTGGCGGCCAAGGGCTTGATGGTGGTGCAATCGACGTCGCCGTTCTTTGCTCCGCATGCCTACTGGACCATCAATTCCACCCTGCGCGAAGTAGGCATGCGCACCTGGCCCTACCACGCCTACGTGCCCTCGTTCGGCGAATGGGGCTTTATTCTCGCCTCGCCGCAGCTCGATTACGTGCTGCCGACCAGCTACCGCCTGCCGATGCGCTACCTGAATGCGGACACCACGCGCGAGATGTTCATCTTCCCGCCCGACATGCAGCCGCTGCCGATGGCGCCGAATCGCCTCAACACCCAGTCGCTCGTGCATGAATTCGAGCAGGACTGGAACCGGGTGATCCGCTGATGCGGCGCCGCTCCTTCCTGCTGTGGGCCGCCGCCGGCGCCACGGCGTCGGCCGCTGGCGTCGGCAGCATTGGCGCCTGGCTGCGCTGGCAGGAAGTCACGCCCAGGGTGCTGTATCCGGGCCGCGAGGAGGGCCACTATCTGCGCAAGCTGCTGCGCGAGCGCAGCGCGCTGCCGGTGCCCACCGAGACCGTCACTACCGACGTGGCCATCCTCGGCTCCGGCATCGCGGGCCTGACGGCGGCGTGGCGCCTGAACAAGCTGGGGCACCAGGATTTCCTCATGATCGACGGGCCGCAGCCGTATGGCAACGCGGCCGGCGGTCATTTCGGCGACCTGGCCTACCCCACGGGCGGCCACTATTTGCCGTTGCCGTCGCCCGAATCGACGCATGTGCGCGAAATCCTGTACGACCTGGGGATTATCCAGCGCGATGCGCAGGCGGAAAAGCCGTACTACGACGAACGCTACATCCTGCATGCGCCGGAAGAGCGCCTGCTGTTCAATGGCCACTGGCAGGACGGCTTCATTCCCACCGAAGGCGTGCCGGCCGAGGAACTGGCGCAGCACGAGCGCTTCTTTGCCGAGGTGCGGCGCCTGCGCCAGGTGCGCGGCAATGACGGCAAGCGCGTGTTCGTCTTTCCCACCGTGGAATCGTCGCAGGATCCGGCCTGGCAGGCGCTCGACACCATCACCTTGAAACAGTGGATGGAGCGCGAAGGCTATACCTCGCCCACCCTGCACTGGTACCTGAATTACTGCTGCCGCGACGATTACGGCACGCGCTACGACCAGGTCTCGGCCTGGGCCGGCCTGCATTACTATTGCAGCCGCTGGGGCCAGGCGGCGAATGCCGGCAATGGCGCCTGGCTGACCTGGCCGGGCGGCATGCAGCCCGTGGCCACGGCCATGGAGCAGGCCTCTGGCGTGCGGCGCAAGAGCGGCACGGTGGTCTCCGTGCAGACGACGGACCAGGGCGTCGAAGCGCTGTGCCTGGAACTGGTCGACGGCCAGCCGCGCACCTACCTGGTCAAGGCGCGCAAGGCCATCTGTGCCATGCCACTGTATGTGGCGGCCCGCGTGGTCAACAACATCGCCGAGTATGGCTTTGACGCGCAACGCGATACGCCCGCGTATGCGCCGTGGCTGGTGGCGAACTTCCTGCTCAAGCGTTTTCCCGACGAACTGCCGCACGCGCCCCTGTGCTGGGACAATGTGGTGTACCAGGAGCCGGGCCTTGGCTATGTCGTCTCCACGCACCAGGATATCCGCGTGCGCCCGCCCGAGAAAACCGTCTTCAGCGCCTATGTGGCCCTGTCCGACCGCACGCCGCAGGCGGCCCGCAAGTGGCTTGACACTGCCAGCCCCGAAGAACTGCTGGCGCTGGCCAGCGTCGACCTGAAAACGGCGTATGGACGCGACTTTGCCAGCTGCGTCGAACGGGTCGACATCACCGTGCGCGGCCACGCCATGGCGGCGCCGCTGCCCGGCTTTCGCAGCAATGCGGGCCTGAAGGCGCTGCGCGAGCACGAGGGTGCCATCCTGTTCGCGCATGCCGATTTATCGGGCTTTTCCGTGTTCGAGGAAGCGGCATGGTGGGGCGACCGCGCGGCCCGCCTGGCCGCCAACGTCTGACATAAGCTGCTGCGCATCGCAATTTGCGGCCTGCGATGCTCACTGCTTCGGCGGCCCCATGCTAAAGCACCGCTGCGCGTCTAGGCCACAACTTGCCGCTGCTCGCTACGCTTTTGTCCGACGTTATATATAAAAAGGCCGGCGCAAGCGCCGGCCGGAGCCCCCTAAGGCTCGAACCGGTCTACTTGTTCTTGTTGATGACGTCGATGAAGACGGCCGCCAGCAGCACCAGGCCCTTGATCACCTGCTGGTAGTCGATGCCGATGCCCATGATGGACATGCCATTGTTCATCACGCCCATGATGAAGGCGCCGATCACGGCCCCCATCACCTTGCCCACGCCGCCCGAGGCGGAGGCGCCGCCGATGAAGCAGGCGGCGATGACGTCCAGCTCGAAACCGGTGCCCGCTTTCGGCGTGGCCGTATTCAGGCGCGCGGCGAAGATCAGGCCGGCCAGCGCGGCCAGCATGCCCATGTTGACGAAGGTGTAGAAGCTCACGCGTTCCGTCTTGATGCCCGACAGGCGCGCCGCCTTCTCGTTGCCGCCGACGGCGTAGACGCGGCGGCCCAGCACCGTGCGGTTGGTGATGAAAGTGTAGGCGACGATGAGCACCGACATCACGGCCAGCACGTTGGGGAAACCGCGGTACGACGCCAGCAGGTAGCTGAAATACACCATCACGGCGGCGAAGATACCGTTTTTCAGCAGGAAGAAGGCGCGCGGCTCGTTTTCCATGCCGTGCCGGAGCTGCTTGGCGCGGCTGCGCAGCGAGGTGGCAATCAGCGCCGCGGCGGCGATCACGCCCAGCAGCAGCGAAAAGCCACGCAGGTTTTCTCCGCCGAACGGGTCGGGCAGGAAGCCCGAGCTGAGCATCTGGAAGCCTTCCGGGAAGGGGCCGACCGACTGGCCCGCCAGCAGTGCCAGGGTCAGGCCCTTGAACACCAGCATGCCGGCCAGCGTGACGATGAAGGAAGGGATCTTGAAGAAGGCGACAAAATAGCCTTGCGCGCCGCCGATGACGGCGCCGGCCAGCAGGCAGAGGATGCTGGCGGCGACAAAGTTCATGTGGTAATTGACGATCAGCACGGCCGCCAGCGCGCCGACGAAGCCGACCACGGAGCCGACCGACAAATCGATATGGCCGGCCACGATGACCATCAGCATGCCCAGCGCCATGATGACGATATAGCTGTTTTGCAGCACCAGGTTCGTCAGGTTCAGCGGCTGCATCAGGGTGCCGTCGGTCATGTACTGGAAAAAGCCCATGATGGCGATCAGGGAGAGCAGCATGCCGTAGTCGCGCATGTTGTTCTTCAAAAAGCCGGCGTAGCTTTTCGCCTGCTGCTCGGCTGCGGGAGCGGCGGCAGGCGCCGCCTGTCCCGCTGTCAGTTTATTGTCCATGGTGTTCTCCGTGTGTGACGATGGCGCGCATGATGCGTTCCTGCGACGCTTCTGCTGCGCTGAGTTCGGCCGCGAAACGGCCTTCGTTCATGACGTATATCCGGTCGCACATGCCCAGCAATTCCGGCATTTCCGAGGAAATCATGATGATGCATTTGCCTTCGGCGGCCAGCTCGCTGATGATGCTGTAGATCTCGTATTTGGCGCCGACGTCGATGCCGCGGCTCGGTTCATCGAGGATCAGGATGTCGGGGCGTGAAAACAGCCACTTCGCCAGCACCACTTTCTGCTGGTTGCCGCCGGACAGATTGACCACTTTTTGCAGGATGCTCGAACAGCGGATCTTCAGCTTGCGGCGGAAATCGTCGGCCACGCCGAATTCGCGCGCCTCGTCGATGACCGTGCGGGTCGACACCGCGTCCAGGTTGGCCAGGCTGGTGTTTTTCTTGATGTCTTCCTCGAGGATCAGGCCCAGGCCCTTGCGGTCTTCCGTGACATACGCGAGGCCGTGCGCGATGGCCTTGCCGATGGTGCTGACGTCGATTTCCTGGCCATTCTTGAGCACCGTGCCGCTGATGCGCTGGCCGTAGGCGCGCCCGAAAATGCTCATCGCCAGCTCCGTGCGCCCGGATCCCATCAAGCCGGCGATGCCGATGATCTCGCCCTTTTTGGCGTGCAGGTTGATGCCCTTGATGACGGCGCGGTCCGCGTGCTCGGGATGGAACACGCGCCAGTCGCGCACTTCGAAAATGGTGTCGCCGATGCTGGGCGTGCGTGGTGGGTAGCGGTCGGCCATCTCGCGCCCGACCATTTTCTCGATGATGCGGTCTTCGCTGACGGGTTCCAGGCGGCAGTCGAAGCTGTCGACGGTGTTGCCGTCGCGCAGCACCGTGATGGCGTCGGCGACGCGCGAAATCTCGTTGAGCTTGTGCGAGATCAGGATCGACGCGATGCCCTGCGCTTTCAGGTCCAGCAGCAGGTCGAGCAGGGCCGCGCTGTCGCTTTCGTTCAGGCTGGCCGTCGGCTCGTCGAGGATCAGCAGCTTGACGTCCTTGCACAGCGCCTTGGCGATTTCGATCAGCTGCTGCTTGCCCACGCCCAGGTTGGTGATCAGGGTGTCGGGCGACTCCTTCAGGCCGACTTTCTGCAGCAGTTCGCGCGTGCGGCTTTGCGCATGTTCCCAGTCGATGACGCCCATTTTTGCCGGCTCGTTGCCGAGGAAGATATTCTCGGCGATCGACAGCAGCGGCACCAGCGCCAGTTCCTGGTGGATGATGATGATGCCGATTTCCTCGCTGTCCTTGATGCCGCGAAAGTGCCGGGTCTGGCCCTGGTAGTCGATGTCGCCCGTGTAGCTGCCATGGCCGTAGACTCCGCTCAGCACCTTCATCAAGGTGGATTTGCCGGCGCCGTTTTCGCCCACGATGGCATGGATCTCGCCGCTGCGCACCCGCAGGTTGACATTGTCGAGTGCCACGACGCCCGGGAACGTTTTGCGTATCCCGCGCATTTCCAGGATAGTGTTGGTCATATTACCTCTCTGGCACGGCCGCGCACTGCTTGGCGCGCCGGCGGTGCGGCAGTCTTGTTCTGGATCGTGCGTGAAGCGACAGGCCGGGCGTCGCCAGGCCTGCGGTACCGCTTATTTCACCTGCGCTTCGGTGTAGTAGCCGCTGCCCGTGACCAGTACCTGCTTCCAGTTCGCCTTGTCGACGGTGACCGGTTTCAACAGGAACGATGGCACCACCTTGATGCCATTGTTATAGGTCTTGGTATCGTTGACGGTGGGCGTCTTGCCGCTCATCATCGCGTCGACCATGTTGGCCGTCACCTTGGCCAGCTCGCGCGTATCCTTGAACACGGTCGAGGATTGTTCGCCGCGGATGATCGATTTGACGGACGGGATTTCGGCATCCTGGCCGGTCACGACGGGGAAGGGCTGCTTCGGCGTGCCGTAGCCGACGCCCTTCAGCGACGACAGGATGCCGATGCTCAAGCCGTCATATGGCGACAGCACGGCATCGACGCGCGCATTGCCGTAATAGGCGCTGAGCAGGTTATCCATGCGCGCCTGCGCCACGGCGCCATCCCAGCGCAGGGTCGCCACCTTGTCCATGCCCATCTGCTTCGAGCGCACCACCAGCTTGCCGCTGTCGATATACGGCTTGAGCACCGACAGCGCGCCGTTGTAGAAGAAATGCGCGTTATTGTCGTCGGCCGAGCCGCCGAACAGTTCGATGTTGAACGGGCCCTTGCCCTGTTTCAGGCCCAGCGCATTCTCGATGTAGGCCGCCTGCAGCACGCCGACCTGGAAGTTGTCGAAGGTGGCGTAGTAATCGATGTTCTTCGTGCCGCGGATCAGGCGGTCATACGAGATCACCTTGATACCCTTGTCGGCCGCCTTTTGCAGCACGTTCGACAGGGTGGTGCCGTCGATGGCGGCGATCACCAGCACCTTGGCGCCCTTGGTGATCATGTTTTCCACTTGCGCCAGCTGGTTCGGGATATCGTCGTCGGCAAACTGCAGGTCGGTCTTGTAGCCGCGCTCCTTGAATACCTTGACCATGTTGTCGCCGTCGGCGATCCAGCGCATCGAGGATTTGGTCGGCATCGAAATGCCGATGGCGCCCTTGTCGGCGGCACTTGCCGTCGGCACGATTGCCATGCCGGACATGGCCAGCACCAGGCTCGCAGCCAGCATTTTCATTGTTGTTTTCATTTTCAGGTCTCCACCGTCTTTGATAGTTGAAGGTGCCAGGGTCGCGGTCTGTGTGGGCCGGCTCCGTGCGGATGGCCGAAAGCAGGCCACGGCTGATACTAGTTTGTCCATACCTGCCCCACCAATCACTTTTTTCGTGTTGCCGATATCCAAAACGATATCGCGGCGACGATTGATGCGCTGCGCCATTCCTCCCGCCCCGGCGGCGAAAAACAGCAGGCAAATGCGCGCCTGCCGGGGCTATTTTTGCTGCGTCGCAATACCAATAATCATCATGCAATTTGGTGATTTTCGTAATTGCGGTGGCCCATGCCGGCGCGCAGAATCGGTCCGGACTTGATGCCCAGCCCTCCGATGACGAATTTTTGAAAGCTGCCATGCTGCCGATTTCCCCCGCCTCCCTGCTGCCTGCCGACCTTGCGCAAGCCACCCTGATCGGCCGCATCTGGCGCGATGGTCCTTGCGTCGTTGCCTTGCGCGGCGGCGAGGTGGTCGACATCACGCCAACGGCGGCAACGGTGGCCGGGCTGTTCGAGCGCGACGATGCGCTCGACATCGCCCGCCATGCACCCGGTATCGCGCTCGGCCCCGTGCAGGATTTGCTGGAACAGGCGCTGCGGGTGGCCCCTGGTGCGCCGCCGCTGCTGCTGGCGCCATGCGACCTGCAAGCCGTCAAGGCCTGCGGCGTGACGTTCGCCGTCAGCCTGCTCGAGCGCGTGATCGAAGAACAGGCAGGCGGCGATGCGGCGCGTGCCGCCAGCCTGCGCACGGCGCTGCAAGCCACCCTGGGCAGCGACCTGTCCGCGCTGCGTCCCGGTTCGCAGGCGGCGCAGCGATTGAAGCAGCAATTGCAGCAGCGCGGCGCGTGGTCGCAATACATGGAAGTGGGCATCGGCCCCGATGCGGAGGTATTCACCAAGGCGCAAGCCATGTCGTCCGTCGGCTGCGGCGCGCAGGTGGGCTTGCTGCCGTCGTCCGCCTGGAACAATCCGGAGCCGGAGATCGTCCTGGCCGTCAACAGCCGCGGCCAGGTGCTGGGAGCGACCTTGGGCAACGACGTCAACCTGCGCGATATCGAAGGGCGCAGCGCGCTCCTGCTGGGCAAGGCCAAGGATAACAACGGTTCCTGCGCCATCGGCCCCTTCATTCGCCTGTTCGACGAAGGCTTCACGCTCGATACCGTGCGCCAGGCGGAAGTGTCGTTGCTGATCGAGGGCGCGGACGACGGCTTTGTACTCGAAGGCGCCAGCTTCATGCGCGAGATCAGCCGCGACCCGCTGGACCTGGTACGCCAGACGGCGGGCCAGTATCACCAGTATCCGGACGGCTTCATGCTGTTTTTGGGCACCATGTTCTCGCCCGTGCAGGACCGCGACGTGCAGGGCGGCGGCTTCACGCACCACCTGGGCGACAGGGTCACCATCGCCAGCGCCTCGCTCGGCGCGCTGGTCAACGAAGTGCAGCGCTGCGACGCCATTCCCCCCTGGACGTTTGGCGTGCGCGCGCTGTGCCAGAGCCTGGCCCAACGCGGCCTTGCCTGATTTCCCATTTCTTATAACGAGAGACACCATGCAGCATGCAACCTATCCCAGCCTGGCCAGGCAGCGCGTCGTCATCACGGGCGGCGGCACCGGCATCGGCGTGGCCATCGTCGAAGCGTTCGCGCGCCAGGGCGCCCATGTCACCTTTCTCGACATCGCCAGCGAACCTTCGCGCGCGCTGGAAGAAAAACTGGCGCACCTGCCGCATCCGCCGCGCTTCCGCTACTGCGACCTGACGGACCTGGGAGCGCTGGCCGCCACCTTCGCCGAGATCGAACACGCCAGCGGCGCCACCGATATCCTTATCAACAACGCGGCCAATGACGACCGCCACCAACTGCAGGACGTCACGCCCGCCTACTGGGACGAGCGCATCGCCGTCAACCTGCGCCACCAGTACTTCTGCGCGCAGGCGGTGGCGCCTGCCATGCGCGCCAAGGGCGGCGGCGTGATCCTGAACCTGGGCTCGATTTCCTGGCACCTGGCGCAGGCGAACCTGTCGATCTACATGACGGCGAAAGCCGGCATCGAAGGCTTGACGCGCGGCCTGGCACGCGACCTGGGCGTGCACGGCATCCGCGTCAACTGCATCATTCCCGGCGCCGTGCGCACGCCGCGCCAGGAAAAGCTCTGGCACACGCCGGAAGCGGAAGCCGTGATCCTGCAGGGGCAATGCCTGCAGGCGCGCGTCGAGCCGCACGACGTGGCGGCGCTGGCGCTGTTCCTGGCGTCGGATAACGCCGCCAAGTGCGCGGGGCGCGAATACTATGTCGACGCGGGCTGGTACGGCGCATGAGTACCCCCAGCCATCGCCAGGCGCGGCGCTTCCGTTCGCAGGACTGGTTCGACAATCCCGACCACATCGACATGACGGCGCTGTACCTCGAGCGCTTCATGAACTACGGCATCACGGCCGAGGAGCTGCGTTCGGGCCGGCCCATCATCGGCATCGCGCAAAGCGGCAGCGATATCAGCCCCTGCAACCGCATACACCTGGAGCTGGCGCAGCGCGTGCGCGACGGCATCCGCGACGCGGGCGGCATCCCGATGGAATTCCCGCTGCACCCGATCTTCGAAAACTGCCGCCGTCCCACGGCCGCGCTGGACCGCAACCTGGCGTACCTGGGCCTGGTGGAAATCCTGCACGGCTATCCGATCGACGCCGTGGTGCTGACGACGGGCTGCGACAAGACGACGCCGGCCCAGCTGATGGCCGCCGCCACGGTGGACATCCCCGCCATCGTGCTGTCGGGCGGTCCCATGCTCGATGGCTGGATGGACGGCGAACTGGTGGGATCGGGCGCCGCCATCTGGAAGGGCCGCCGCCAGCTCTCTGCGGGCTTGATCGACAATGACAAATTCCTGCAGATCGCCGCGGCCTCGGCGCCATCGGCCGGTCACTGCAACACCATGGGCACGGCATCGACCATGAATGCGCTGGCCGAGGCCCTGGGCATGTCGCTGACAGGTTGTTCGGCCATCCCCGCGCCGTACCGCGAACGGGGCCAGATCGCCTATGAAACGGGGCGCCGCATCGTCGGCATGGCGCATGACGACGTGCGCCCGTCGAGCATCCTCACGCGTGCAGCGTTTTTGGACGCGATCATCGTCAACGCCGCCATTGGCGGCTCCACCAACGCCCAGCCGCACCTGATGGCCATGGCCCGCCACGCCGGCGTGGAACTGCATTCGAGCGACTGGATGGAACATGGCTACGACGTGCCGCTGCTGCTGAACATGCAGCCTGCGGGGAAATACCTGGGCGAACGCTTCCACCGCGCCGGCGGCGTGCCTGCCGTGATGTGGGAGCTGCTCCAGGCGGGTTTGCTGCACGCCGAGCGTCCCACTGTCACGGGGCAGAGCATGGCGGCCAACCTGGCCGGGCGCGAAAGCGCGGACCGCGAGATGATCCGCCCGTTTGCCGCCCCGCTGAAGGACAAGGCCGGTTTCATGGCGCTGCGGGGCAACCTGTTCGATTTCGCCATCATGAAGACCAGCGTGATCTCGCCGCAGTTCCGCGAGCGTTACCTGTCGCGTGCCGGCAGCGAAGGCGTGTTCGAGGCGCGCGCCATCGTCTTCGACGGTTCGGCCGACTATCACGCGCGCATCAACGATCCGGCTCTCGCCATCGACGACGGCTGCATGCTGGTCATGCGCGGTGCCGGTCCTGTCGGTTGGCCCGGCTCGGCCGAAGTGGTCAACATGCAGCCGCCAGACGCGCTGCTCAAGGCGGGCATCCTGAATTTGCCGACCCTCGGCGACGGGCGCCAGTCGGGTACTTCGGACAGCCCCTCGATCCTGAACGCCTCGCCGGAAAGCGCGGTGGGCGGTGGCCTGGCGCTGCTGCGCACGGGCGACATCATCCGCGTCGATTTGACTGCGGGCCGCTGCGACATGCTGGTCGACAGCGTTGAGCTGGCGCGCCGCGCCCAGGAGCTGCCGCCGCCGATCAACGACAGCGCCACGCCGTGGCAGGAGCTCTACCGCGCCAGCGTGGGCCAGCTGGAAACGGGGGCCTGCATGGAGCTGGCGCTGAAATACCGCGCCGTGGGGCAGACGCTGCCACGCCACAATCACTAGTTTATTTGTTGTTCGTTGTACCCCGCAGTTAAAAAAACGTAGTTAAAAAATCCAACAAGGAGACACGTAATGAACAAGATCATCAGTGCAGCCATCATGACCGCCATGCTGGCGTTGAGCAGCAGCGCCGCCCTGGCCGATGCGAAAAACCCGAAGATCGGCTTTTCCATCGACGATTTGCGCGTTGAGCGCTGGACGCGCGACCGCGATTTCTTCATCGCCGCCGCCGAAAAGCAGGGCGCCAAGGTCTTCGTGCAGTCGGCCGACGCCAGCGAGCAGCGCCAGATTTCGCAGATCGAAAACCTGATTTCGCGCGGCGTGGACGTGCTGGTGATCGTGCCGTTCAACGCCACGGTCCTCAACAACACCGTCAAGGAAGCAAAGAAGGCCGGCATCAAGGTGCTGTCGTATGACCGCCTGATCCTGAACGCCGATATCGACGCGTACATCTCGTTCGATAACGAGAAAGTGGGCGAAATGCAGGCCGAGGGCGTCGTCAAGCTGCAGCCGAAGGGCAATTACTACCTGCTGGGCGGCGCGCCGACGGACAACAATGCCAAGATGCTGCGCGAAGGCCAGCTGAAGGTCTTGAAGCCGTATATCGACAAGGGCGACATCAAGGTCGTCGGCCAGCAGTGGGTGAAGGACTGGAGCGCGTCGGAAGCGCTGTCCATCGTGGAAAACGCGCTGACGGCCAATAACAACAAGATCGACGCCATCGTCGCCTCGAACGACGGCACGGCCGGCGGCGCCATCCAGGCGCTGGCCGCGCAAAAACTGGCCGGCAAGGTACCGGTTTCGGGCCAGGATGCCGACCTGGCGGCGGTGAAACGCGTCATCGCCGGCACGCAGGCGATGACCGTCTACAAGCCGCTGAAAACCATCGCCGCCGAAGCGGCCAGGCTGGCCGTGCAACTGGCGCGCAATGAAAAGCCAGCCTACAACTCGAGCTATGACAACGGCCTGAAAAAAGTCAGCACCGTGCTGCTGAAACCGACGCCGCTGACCAAGGCGAACGTAAACATTCTCGTCGATGACGGCTTCTATACCAAGGCGCAGCTGGGTAACTGATTTGCCGCGCAATGTCCGGTTACGCGCTGCGCGCTAACCCGACCTACGTCAGCCCGTATATCGGCCGTAGGTCGGATTGGCGTAGCGTAATCCGGCATTTCCCCCCGTATCCGCAACGAGAGTGAGCATGTCCGACTATCTGCTTGAAATGAAAGGCATCGTCAAACAGTTTGGCGGTGTCCGCGCGCTCGACGGCATCGACCTGCAGGTGCGGGCCGGCGAATGCATCGGCCTGTGCGGCGAGAATGGCGCCGGCAAGTCGACCCTGATGAAGGTGCTGTCCGGCGTCTATCCGCATGGCAGCTGGGATGGCGAGATCCTGTGGGATGGCCAGCCGCTGCGCGCCGGATCGATCCGCGACACGGAAAGCGCCGGCATCATCATCATCCACCAGGAATTGATGCTGGTGCCGCAGCTGTCGGTAGCCGAGAATATCTTCATGGGCCGCGAGATCACCCTGCCCGGCGGGCGCATGCACTATGCGGCCATGTACCAGCGCGCCGACGAACTGCTGCGCGAACTGAAGATTCCCGAACTGAACGTGGCGCTGCCCGTGATGAATTACGGCGGCGGCCACCAGCAGCTGGTGGAGATCGCCAAGGCGCTCAACAAGAATGCACGACTGCTGATCCTCGACGAGCCTTCGTCGTCGCTGACGGCCTCGGAAATCGCCGTGCTGCTCGATATCCTGCGCGCCCTGAAAGCCAAGGGCGTCACCTGCATCTACATTTCGCACAAGCTCGATGAAGTGGCGGCCATCTGCGACACCATCGTCGTCATCCGCGACGGCAAGCATATCGCCACCACGCCCATGGCACAGATGAATGTGGAGCGCATCATCGCGCAGATGGTGGGCCGCGAAATGAGCCAGCTGTATCCGCAGCGCTCGGCGGAGAAAAAGGCGGCGATCGGCGAGGTGCTGTTCGAGGCGCGCCACGTGAGCTGCATCGACGCCGACAACCCGCAGCGCAAGCGCGTCGACGATGTCTCGTTCAGCCTGCGCCGCGGCGAAATCCTCGGCATCGCCGGGCTGGTGGGGGCGGGGCGCACGGAACTCGTGTCGGCCCTGTTCGGCGCCTACCAGGGGCCTTGCCAGGCCGAAGTGTGGCTGGACGGGCGTCGTATCGACACCAGCTCGCCGCAAAAGGCCATCGCCATGGGACTGGCCATGGTGCCGGAAGACCGCAAGCACCACGGCATCGTGCCCGACCTCGACGTGGGGCAGAACATCACCCTGGCCGTGCTGGAGGAATTCGCGCGCGCCACGCGCATCGACGGCGAGGCGGAACTGGCGGCCGTGCGCGGCGAGATCGCGCAGCTGGAACTGAAGGCGGCCAGCCCGTCGCTGCCCATTACGAGCCTGTCGGGCGGCAACCAGCAAAAGGCCGTGCTGGCGAAGATGCTGCTGACGCGTCCGCGCGTGCTGATCCTCGACGAGCCCACGCGCGGCGTCGACGTGGGCGCCAAATATGAAATCTACAAATTGATGCTGGCGCTGGCCGACCAGGGCGTGGCCATCATCATGGTCTCGTCGGAGCTGGCCGAAGTGCTGGGCGTGTCCGACCGCGTGCTGGTGATGGGCGAAGGCCGGTTGCGCGGCGACTTTATCAACGAGGGCCTGAGCCAGGAAACCGTGCTGGCAGCGGCGCTGGACCAGCGTCCGGCGCCAGGCGCCAATACCGACCACAAGGAATCTGCCGCATGAAACCGCACAGTATCAAACAGCTGTTCACCCAATACAAGATGCTGGCCCTGCTGATCGCGGTCGCCCTGATCTGGGCCTTCTTTTCGTGGAAGACGGAGGGCAGCTTCCTCACGCCGCGCAACCTGTCGAACCTGCTGCGCCAGATGTCCGTCACCGGCATCCTCGCCTGCGGCATGGTGCTGGTGATTATCGCCGGCGAGATCGACCTGTCGATCGGTTCCCTGCTGGGGCTGTTGGGCGGCATCGCCGCCGTGCTGGACGTGACGCAGCACTGGCCGCTGGCGCTGAACCTGGCGGCGGTTCTCGGCTGCGGCCTGGTGATCGGCCTGCTCAACGGCTATCTGACGGCGTACCGCGGCATTCCGTCCTTCATCGTCGGCCTGGGCGGCATGCTCGCGTATCGCGGCATCCTGCTCGGCATCACGGGCGGCATCACGATCGCGCCCGTCTCCGAACCATTGGTGTACCTGGGACAGGGCTACCTGCCCGCGGTGCCCGGCATCGCGCTCGGCATCGGCCTGTTCCTGCTGGCCGCCTTCCTGACGTGGCGCGCGCGCGCCGGCCGCGCGCGGCATGGCTTGCCGCAGACGGCGGCGTGGATGGACGGCCTGCGCCTGGCCGTCATCGGCGCCGTGCTGTACGCCTTCGTGCAGACCCTGAATGGCTACGAGGGCATCCCGCTGCCGGTGCTGCTGTTGCTGGCGCTGCTGGGCCTGTTCAGCTACATCACCAGCCAGACCGTGTTCGGCCGCCGCATCTACGCCGTGGGCAGCAATATGGAGGCGACGCGCCTGTCCGGCATCAATGTGAAGGCCGTCAAGCTGTGGATCTTCGGCATCATGGGGCTGATGTGCGCACTGGCGGGCCTGATCAACACGGGCCGCCTGGCGGCCGGCTCGCCCTCGGCCGGCACCTTCAGCGAACTCGATGCCATCGCCGCCTGCTTCATCGGCGGCACTTCGATGCGCGGCGGCTCGGGCACGGTGTACGGCGCCCTGATCGGCGCCCTGGTGATGGCCAGCCTCGATAACGGCATGTCCATGCTGGACGTGGACACCTACTGGCAGATGATCGTGAAAGGCAGTATCCTCACCCTGGCCGTGTGGGTCGACGTCAGCACGCGTGCCGGACGCCGCTAAGGGGAAACCCCGAAAGGCCAGACTACGCCGCGCGGCCAGGGACGAAGATACGTTCCGGCTGCCACATGGAGGAGACATCAACATGAAGATGCCGACCGCGCACCGGATCGCGCTGCTGTTTAACGGTAATAAAATCTATGACCGCGACATCATCGCGGGCATCGCCGCCTACCTGAACACCACGCGCGTGTCCTGGGACCTGTTCCTGGAAGAGGATTTCCGCTGCCGCCTGCCCGGCATCGAGCACTGGCAGGGCGACGGCATCATCGCCGACTTCGACGATCCCGCCGTCTGCGCGGCGCTGGCGCACAGCAATGTGCCCGTGGTGGCCGTCGGCAGCTCGTATGCGCGCGAGAAAGACTACCCGGTCGGCATCCCGTACGTGGCGACCGACAACCTGAAAATCGTCAAGCTGGCCTACGACCACCTGGTCGAAGCGGGACTGACGCGCTTCGCCTGTTTCAGCCTGCCCGAGGCGGACGTCAACCGCTGGGCGCAAGAGCGCGAAACGGCGTTTTGCGCGCTGATGCAGCGCGACCACATGCGCGCCGACGTGTACCGTGGCCTGGCCACCAGCGCGCCCTCGTGGAACGAGGCGGTGGAGCAGCTGATCGCCTGGTTGAACAGCCTGGAAAAGCCCGTTGGCATCATCGCCGTCAGCGATGCGCGTGCGCGCCAGCTGCTGCAGGCCTGCATGCATGCGGGGATCGCCGTGCCCGAGCAGGTGGCGCTGATCGGCATCGACAACGATCCGCTGGCGCGCATGCTCACGCGCATCCCCCTCAGTTCCGTGATCCAGGGCACGGAGGAAATGGGCCGCACGGCGGCGCACCTGCTGCACCAGATGCTCAATGGCATGCGCCTGTCCGGCACGCGCATCCTCGTGCCGCCGGCCGGCCTGAACGTGCTGGCGTCGACGCGCCACCAGCCTTTCCAGCACCCGCAGGTGATGCAGGCGCGCCATTTCATCCGCCAGTACGCCTGCCAGGGCATCAAGACGGAGCAGGTAGCCGATTACGTTGGCGTATCGCGCTCGTCGCTGGAAGCACACTTCCGGCAGGAGCTGGGACGCAGCGTGCATGACGAAATCCTGCATTTCAAGCTCGATGCGGCCAAGACCCTGCTGGCGCGCGAGCCGGGACAGGTGGCCGAGGTGGCCGTGCGCTGTGGCTTTACGACGGTGCAGTACATGCATGCCGTCTTCAAGCGCGAACTCGGCTGCACGCCGCGCGAATTCCAGCAGCGCAGCCGGCCCCCGCCTGCCTGCGAGTCCGCGGCGTGACGGCGCCGCACGTCCTGCGCAATGGGCGCGGCATGCGCGTGGCGGTCAGCGGCCATGATGCCGGACTGCAGTCCTGGTGGGCGCCGGACCGCTATGGACGCATGGCCGATGTGCTGGCTGTCTCGCCCCACGCCGCGCACCGGCAGACGGGCTGGCAGTGCGAGGACGCTGCCGACGCCAGCCTGCGCTTGCGCCTGTCGCGCGAAGGGCTGTACGTCCGGCTGCACTATCAATTGAGTGACGACGGCAGCCTGCGCATCGAATGCGAGGCCGTGGCCGACAGCGTTTTTTGCATCGGCCTGCCGGCGCCGTCGTTCAACCTGCAGGGGCGCGGCGCGGGCGTGGGCGACCATGTGCTGCGCCTGGCCGCCGACCGCTACCGGCCAGGCGGCGCGGCGCAGGGCGGACCGTACGACGTGGCCGGCAGCGCCTTTGACTTTCGCCAGCCCGCACCGCTCGGCGCGCGCCTCGCCTGGCCGGCACTGGCGGGGCAAGAGGGCTTCCGGCATGATTTTTTCCTGGCGGGCGGCGGCCGGCTGCAGGAGGCCGCCCGCGTCGCCGACCCCGCCTCGGGCCGGGTCCTGCGTTATTCCAGCGCGCAAGCGGGCCTGCAGCTGCGCTCGGACGCGGGCGGCATCTGCCTGGCCGCGCAAGACCTGGAACTGCAGCCGGGCCAGGCGGCGCGGGCCACTTTGCTCTACCGTTTGGGGGTACAGGATATCGACGCCTTTGACATATCGGAACCGATATCAATGGCGTTAAATAAGTGATTGGTCAGATATGCGGGGCAGTTCTACCATGAGGTAGTTTTTCCCCCTTTTTTCTTCCTTTACCGACGCTGCGAACCTGCCCATGAATATAGTCACCATCGATGCCGGCACCACCAATACGCGTACCCTGCTATGGCGCGACGGCCTTGTCGTCGCCCAGGCGCAGCAGGAAACGGGCGTGCGCAATACGGCCATCGACGGCCATAACGGCGCGCTGAAACAGGCGCTGCGCGAGACCATGGCCAGCGTGCTGGCCAGCGCCGGCATCGCGCCGTCTGCCGTGGAGCTGGTGCTGGCGTCAGGCATGATCAGTTCCCCGATGGGCGTGCAGGAAGTGCCGCATGTGCCGGCGCCGGCCGGCCTGGCGCAGCTGGCGCAAGCCATGCAGGCGGTGGATTTGCCCGACGTGCTGGCGCAGCCCCTGTGGCTGATCCCCGGCGTGCGCAACCAGCATGGCGCCATCGGCCTGCATAACGTCGAAGCGATGGACATGATGCGCGGCGAGGAAACGGAAGTCGTCGGCCTGCTGCAGCGGTTGCAGTTGCGCGGCGCCGCCACCTTGATCATGCCCGGCTCGCATACCAAACTGGTCAGTGTGGACGAGCAGGGCCGCATCCTCGGCTGCGCCACCACGATTGCCGGCGAGCTGCTGCAAGCCATTTCGCAGCACACCCTGATCCGCCAGTCGCTCGACGGCGAATTTGCCGACGTGCTGGTGCCGAAGATGCTGCTGGCCGGCGCCGTCGCCGCGCAGAAGACGGGATTGGCGCGCGCCTGTTTCAGCGTGCGCACCCTGGGCCAGTTCAGCGCCGTCGAACGCAATGAACGGGCCAATTTCCTGATGGGCGCCGTGCTCAGCGGCGACCTGCTGGCACTGCGCAACAGCACGGCCATCCAGATGCGGCCGGACACCACGCTCGTCATCACGGGCAAGCCGATGCTGCGCCAGGCGCTGACCCTGCTGATCGAGGAGCACGGCTTCTTTTATGGCAAGCGCATCGTCGTCGACGACGCGCAGCAAGCGAATATGGCGGGCCATGGCGCTCTGCTGATCGCCGCCGCGCGCGGCTTGATTCCACTGCGGGAGGCCGCATGAGCGAGCTGAAAACGAAGCGCCCGCTGCGTTCGCACGCGTGGTTTGGCGGCGACGACAAGGACAGTTTCATTCACCGCAGCTGGATGAAGAACCAGGGCTACCCGAGCGACGCCTTCGATGGCCGGCCCGTGATCGGCATCTGCAATACCTGGTCCGAGCTGACGCCCTGCAATGGCCATTTCCGCGACCTGGCCGAAGCGGTCAAGAAAGGCGTGCTGGAAGCGGGCGGTTTTCCCGTCGAGTTTCCCGTCATGTCGCTGGGCGAATCGAACCTGCGTCCCACGGCCATGCTGTTCCGTAACCTGGCCAGCATGGACGTGGAAGAATCGATCCGCGCCAACCCGATCGACGGCGTGGTGCTGCTGACGGGCTGCGACAAGACGACGCCGGCGCTGCTGATGGGCGCGGCCAGCGTCGACTTGCCCACCATCGTGCTGTCGGGCGGCCCCATGCTCAACGGCAATTACCGTGGCCAGCCTATCGGCTCGGGCACGGACGTGTGGAAGTTTTCCGAGGACGTGCGCGCCGGGCGCATGACGCAGGCGCAGTTCCGTGAGGCCGAGTCGTGCATGTCGCGCTCTTCCGGCCACTGCATGACGATGGGCACGGCTTCCACCATGGCCAGCATGGTCGAAGCGCTGGGCGTGACCCTGCCCGGCAACGCGGCCATTCCCGCCGTCGATGCGCGCCGCAGGCTGCAGGCCCAATTGACGGGCCGGCGCATCGTCGGCATGGTCGCGGAAGACCTGAAGCTGTCGCAGATCCTCACGCGCGCCGCGTTTGAAAATGCCATCATGGTCAATGGCGCCATCGGCGGCTCGACGAATGCAGTGATCCACCTGCTGGCCATCGCGGGACGCATCGGCGTGGACATGCAGCTGGGCGACTGGGACCGCCTGGGACGCGACATCCCGTGCCTGCTGAACCTGATGCCGTCGGGCCAGTACCTGATGGAGGATTTTTACTATGCGGGCGGCCTGCCCGTGATCATGCGCGACTTGCTGGGCAAGCTGCATGGCGAGGCGCTGACGGTGACGGGCGCTACCATTGCCGTCAACGTGGCCGAGGCGGAAAACTTCAATCCGCACGTGATCACGCCGCTGGCGCAGCCGTTCAAGGAAGAGGGCGGCATCGCCATCCTGCATGGCAATTTGGCGCCGCGCGGCGCCGTCATCAAGCCGTCGGCCGCCTCGCCCGCGCTGATGCAGCACCGTGGCCGCGCCGTCGTCTTCAACAGCATCGAACACTATAAACAGCGCATCGACGATCCGGCCCTCGACATCGACGCGGATTGCGTGATGGTGCTGCAAAATTGCGGCCCGCAGGGTTATCCGGGCATGGCGGAAGTGGGCAACATGGGATTGCCGAAAAAACTGCTGGAGCAGGGCGTGCGCGACATGGTGCGCATCTCGGATGCGCGCATGAGCGGCACGGCGTATGGCACGGTGGTGCTGCACGTGGCGCCGGAAGCGGCCGTGGGCGGCACGCTGGCGCTGGTGCGCGATGGCGACATGATCGAACTCGATGTGGAAGGCCGGCGCCTGCACCTGGACGTCGACGAGGCCGAACTGGCGCGCCGCCGCGCGCAATGGCGGGCGCCGGCGCCGGCCATGAAGGGCGGCTACCAGTCGATGTACATCAAGCACGTGACGCAGGCCGACGAAGGCGCAGACCTTGATTTCCTCGTCGGCTGCCGCGGTTCTGCCGTTCCACGCGAATCGCATTGATAGCGCACGATCAGACCTGCTGCGCGTCGTCATTTGCGGCCTCGATGCTCGCTGCCTCGGCGGTCCCGTGCTAAGCACCGTTGCGCGTCTCGGCCACAACGGACTTCCGCCCGCGACGGTTTCATCATGCGTTACACATAGTTAAAGGAAAAATGATGGGGACACAGGCTCAATTGCTGGTCGATGCACAGGATTATCTCGGCGAGGGCGTGCGCTGGTGCGAGCGCAGCGGCCGCGTTTTCTGGACGAATATCGAAGGCTGCCGGCTGCATGCGCTGCACCTGGCGACGGGCGAGCGCCAGAGCTGGGACATGCCCGAGCGCCTGGCCTGCTTCGCCCTGACGGACAGCGCCGACGTGCTGCTGCTGGGACTGGCTTCGCGTCTGGCGTGGTTTGACGCGCGTAGCGGGGCCGTCACGCCCTTGCACACGGTGGAGGGGGACTTGCCCATGACGCGCCTGAACGATGGCCGCTGCGACCGCCAGGGACGCTTTGTCTTCGGCACGCTCGATGAACGCCCGTGCCGCGACGCCATCGCCAGCTTCTACCGCCTCAACCTGGACCTGACCCTGGAACGGCTGCCGCTGCCGCGCATCGCCATTTCGAACAGCATCTGCTTCAGCGTCGATGGCACGGCCATGTATTTTTGCGATTCGATGAAGAAGGCGATCTATCGCTGGGATGACTACCTCGGTGGCGACGCCAGCCAGGTGCGCGTGTTTGCCGTGCTCGATCCGGGGCCCGGCGCGGCCGATGGCGCCACCATCGATGCCCACGACCACCTGTGGAGCGCGCAGTGGGGCGCGGGCCGGGTCTTGCGCTTCGCGCCGGACGGCAGCGTCGAGCGCAAGGTCAGCCTGCCCGTATCGCAACCCAGTTGCGTGAGCCTGGGCGGTCCCGACTATGACGAGCTGTTTGTGACGACGGCGCAGGAAACGCTGACACCGGAGCAGCTGCAGCGCGAACCGCTGGCCGGCGGCTTGTTCCATGCGCGCCAGCCTGGCGTGCGCGGCCTGCCGGAAGTGCGCTTTGCAGCGCTGCCGGCCTGACAGGAGAGAGACATGGACAAGCATACGGTTTTCCAGGCCATCATCGAGCGGGGCATGGTGGGCATCGTGCGCGCCGGTTCACCCGATGCGGCGCTGCAGATTGCCGAGGCATGCATCGCCGGCGGCATCACGGCATTGGAGGTGGCGTTTACCACGCCCGATACCCTGGGCGTGCTGCGCACCCTGCGCGAACGCCATGGAGACAAGGTGCTGCTGGGCGCGGGCACCGTGCTCGACGCCGAGACGGCGCGCGCGGCCATCCTGGCCGGCGCCCAGTTCATCATCTCGCCCGGCGTGAACGTGGACACCATACGCCTGTGCCAGCGCTACCAGGTGCTGGCCATGCCGGGCGCGATGACGCCGACGGAAATCGTCACGGCCCTGCAGGCGGGCGCCGACATCGTCAAGGTCTTCCCCGCCGAGATGTTCGGCCCCGCCTACATCAGGGCCCTGCGCGCACCGCTGCCGCAAGCGCCGTTGATGCCGACGGGCGGCATCACCGTGGAGAACCTGGGCGACTGGTTTGCCAGCGGCGCCGTGGCGGTGGGCATCGGCAGCAGCCTGAGTGGCCCGGGCGCCACGGGCGACTATGCGGCCGTGACGGCGCGCGCGCAAGCCTTCGTGGCGAAGATGGCGGCCGTGCGTACGCCTAGGTCTTCAGGCTAGCTCCCGCCGGACCGGGAATCTGCTACGCTAGGCGGGCAATGTCGCACGCCTGACCATAGAAAAATATGTCCAACATCGCCCGCATCCTGCAAGACAGCCGCATCATCGCCATCGTCGGCATGTCCGACAAGCCGGAACGCGCCAGCCACGAGGTGGCCGATTATCTGCTGCGGCACGGCTACCGCGTACTGCCCGTCAATCCGGCCCTCGCCGGCCAGCAGGTGCTGGGCCAGCGTGCCTACGCTACCCTGACCGAGGCCGCAGCGGCCGTGGCGCCGGCGCGCATCGATATCGTCGACTGCTTCCGCAAGTCGGCAGATATTCTGCCCATCGCCGAGGAAGCCATTGCCGTCAAGGCCGGCTGTTTGTGGCTGCAGCTGGAGGTGGTCAACGAACAGGCGGCCCAACTGGCGGGCGCGGCGGGGCTGGACGTGGTGATGGACCGCTGCACAAAAATTGAGCACCGCAAGCTGGCGGTGGCGGCATGAAGGCGCGCACGCAGTTCCGTGCCGGCAAGGACTTCGATCTGCACGAGGATGTTGCGGGCAAGCGCTTGCTGGGCGCCGCTACCAAGGCGGCGAATAAAAAACTGACGCCAGCCCAGTGCAAGGCCATCGATCGCGAGGAAACCGTGGCGCTGACGGCGCAGATCGCCGAGTGCCAGAGCATGCTGTACGCGCAGCACAAGAAAAAAGTGCTGCTGGTCCTGCAGGGCATGGATACCTCGGGCAAGGATGGCACGGTGAAGGCCATCTTCAGCAATATCAACCCGATGGGCATCCGCGCCGTGGCGTTCAAGGGGCCGACCGATATCGAACTGGCGCACGATTACCTGTGGCGCGTGCACCAGCACGTGCCGGTGAAGGGTGAGATTGCCATCTTCAACCGCAGCCACTACGAGGATGTGCTGATCACGCGCGTGCAGGACATGATCGACAAGGCCGAATGCCAGCGCCGCTATGCGCAGATCCGCGATTTCGAGCGCATGCTGAGCGAAACGGGCACCGTCATCCTGAAGATCTTCCTGCATATCTCGAAGGACGAGCAGCGCGGGCGGCTGCAGGAAAGGCTCGACGATCCGGACCGCCAGTGGAAGTTCGATCCCAACGATATCGCCCAGCGCAAGAAGTGGGATGCGTACCAGCGCGCCTATGAAACGGCGATCCGCGAAACCGATGCCGACCATGCGCCCTGGTATGTGGTGCCGTCGAATTCCAAGACCCAGCGCAACCTGGTGGTGGCCTCGTTGCTGCTGGAAACCCTGCAGGGCATGAAGCTGGCCTATCCGCCGCCCGACCCGAAGCTGTCGTCTTTCAAGGTCGAGTAAATCCGCGCCGCGCCTGCGAAATCGGCCGCGCTGTGGCATAGTATCCCCCGTCGATAATTCAAACCAGACCGGAGATCCATATGCTGCAGTTGAAAGATCCAACCTTGTTGCGTCACCAGGCTTACTTGAACGGAGCCTGGGTTGACGCCGACGCTGGCCAGACGATTAATGTGAGCAATCCCGCCACCGGCGAGCATATCGGCACGGTGCCCCTGATGGGCGCAGCCGAGACGCGCCGCGCCATCGAAGCGGCCAACGCCGCCTGGCCAGCCTGGCGCAAGAAGACGGCCAAGGAGCGCGCGGCCGTGCTGCGCCGCTGGCATGACCTGATCCTGGAAAACGCCGACGACCTGGCCCTCATCATGACCACCGAGCAGGGCAAGCCGCTGCCCGAGGCGAAGGGCGAGGTGCAGTTCGGCGCCTCGTTCATCGAATGGTTTGCCGAAGAGGGCAAGCGCGTCTCCGGTGATACCCTGCAGTCGCCATGGCCGGACCGCCGCCTGGTGGTGACCAAGGAGCCGATCGGCGTGTGCGCCGCCATCACGCCGTGGAATTTCCCCGCCGCCATGATCACGCGCAAAGTCGGCCCGGCCCTGGCCGCCGGCTGCCCGATGGTCTTGAAACCTGCCGAAGCGACGCCGTTTTCCGCGCTGGCGCTGGCCGTGCTGGCCGAGCGCGCGGGCGTGCCTGCGGGCGTGTTCAGCATCGTCACCGGCGCGCCGAAAGACATCGGCGGCGAAATGACGTCGAATCCGATCGTGCGCAAGCTGACGTTTACGGGGTCGACCCAGGTGGGCCGCCTGCTGGCCGAGCAATGCGCGCCGACGATCAAGAAACTGTCGCTGGAACTGGGCGGCAATGCGCCGTTCATCGTCTTCGACGACGCCGACCTCGATGCGGCCGTGGAAGGCGCCATCGCCTCGAAATACCGCAATGCGGGCCAGACCTGCGTCTGCGCCAACCGCCTGTACGTGCAGGACGGCGTGTATGAAGCGTTCGCCGAAAAACTGGTGGCGGCCGTGGCCAAGCTGAAGGTCGGCAACGGCATCGAGGCGGGCGTCACGCAAGGTCCGCTGATCGATGGCAAGGCCGTCGCCAAGGTGGAAGAGCACGTGGCCGACGCGCTGGCCAAGGGCGGTCGCCTGCTGGCCGGCGGCAAGCGTCACGCGCTGGGCAATGGCTTCTTCGAGCCGACCATCATCGCCGACGTGACGAACGACATGCGCGTGGCCACCGAGGAAACCTTCGGCCCGCTGGCGCCGCTGTTCCGCTTCAAGACGGACGATGAAGTCGTGGCCCTGGCCAACAACACGGAATTTGGCCTGGCCGCCTACTTCTATTCGCGCGACATCGGCCGCATCTGGCGCGTGGCCGAAGGCCTGGAAACGGGCATGGTCGGCGTCAACACGGGCCTGATCTCGAACGAGATCGCGCCCTTCGGCGGCGTCAAGCAATCGGGCCTGGGCCGCGAAGGGTCGACCTACGGTATCGAAGACTACCTGGTCATCAAGTACATCTGCATGGGCGGTATCGATGCTTGATTGACGCTGCTGCGCGGCGCGCTTTCCGGATGGCGATACAGCCCCGGCACCGCGCGCCACGCTTTGCGCCAGCATCCGCGACGGTCGTTATTGACGGCTGTTGCGCGCCGCTCCCAGACGGTCCAGCATGCGCTTGACCGCATCCATCTGCGTGCCGCTGCGGGTGTAGAAATTCGGATCGAGGGGGTTGAGGCTGGTATAGCCCCAGAAATCCCAGCAGCCTTTCGGGTTGTAGGGGAAGACGGGGCTCGGTTCGGCCTGCGGATACAGCACGATGATCTTGTTGGCGTCGGCCACCTGGTTGTAGCCGGTGCTGGTGTAGAACCGGTTGCCGATCGCCTGCGTCGTTTGCAGGCAGCCGTGGAAGACCACGTGCACGCGGCAGCTTTCGCTGTCGCACGCTTTCGGAATGTAGGCGTAGGCCGTGTTGTTCATGCTCGAGTACGAGTTCCGGATGAAGCTGCGCTGGTTGAAGGAAATCAGCTTGCCCGTCAGGGTGGTCGACGAGGGCAGCAGGTCCGGGTACAGGTGCTGCAGGATGTCGCGCGCCTGCACGAAGTCGCAGTCGTTGATGAACGGCGACGCCGTCACATCGCAGGCCTTGTCCTGGTTGTTGTCGGTGATGATGGCATGGCCCGCATTGACCGTGTCGACGAAGCGGATTTGCGCCGTCGGCGTGCCCGCCAGTTCATAGAATTTCCCCACCTGCTCCACCACCGGCCGCGTCACGGTCTGGTCTTTCGTTCCGCTGAACAGATACACGCGCTGGCGTTTCAGGTTGGCCGTATCGTCGATCAGGCGGGCGCGCGCGAAATCGTTCGCCGCGCGCAGCAATTCGCTGGCCACGGGCGGCGCGACGTGCGCGGAATCCGGATTCATGCAGGTGCCCAGGGCGTTCGTCAGGTAGGGGATGTAGGGGAAGCTGCCCGGCTGGCCCGAGCAGAAATACGGGCCGCCCGCGATGATGCCGGCGCCGGTCACGGTGGATGAATAGGCGACGGCAAATTGCGCCGCCATGAAGGCGCCCGAGGACAGGCCGGAAACGGTCGTCTGGCTCAGGTCGGCCTGGTAGGCGGGCAGGGCGGGCGCGTCGCCCGTCGCGGCGGCCTGCGCCTTGGCCGTGGTGGCGGTGACGGCATGCGCGATGCCGGGTGCGAAGGTGAACAGGCAGGCGGCCAGCAGGGCGCCGGTTGGTGTCGCTAGTTGCGGGAAGGGCATGGCTACTCCACAGGACAATGAAACAGGGATGGGAAAGGCCGAGCATAGGTAAAAATGCTGTGCCGTGGGCAAGTACTGCGCTGGCCTTGATGTCGCTCAAGGAATCGCTGTTGTTGTTCGTCTCATACGTGCGCGCGGCGTTTGGCATAGAATGGTTTTTTTTCTTACCACCATGGTGCCCTTCATGTCCAAGACCCTTGCCCAGCTGTTCGCGCTGACCACCCTCGCTGCCAGTGCCAGTCTGGCCATGCCGGCCCATGCTGCCGATGCGGCTACCGCTGCGAGCGCCGCTGCGCCAGCGGCCTGCCCTGCCATCCTCAAGCAGACGTTCAACCGCCTGCAGGATGAAGCGCCGCAAAACCTGTGCCAGTATGCGGGCAAGGTCGTGTTGGTGGTAAATACGGCAAGTTATTGTGGTTTTACCAATCAATACGAAGGACTCGAGGCGCTGTATGCGAAGTACGGCAGCAAGGGCCTGGTCGTGCTGGGTTTCCCGTCGAACGATTTCGGCAAGCAGGAACCGGGCAACAGTAAGGAAATCGCCGATTTTTGCTACAACACCTATGGCGTGAAGTTCCCCATGTTCGCCAAATCGGTGGTGTCCGGCCCGACGCCGAACCCGCTGTACGTGGACCTGATCAAGCAGACGGGCAAGACGCCGGCCTGGAATTTCCATAAGTACCTGATCGACCGCCATGGCAAAGTGGTGGAAAGCTTCCCCAGCAAGGTGACGCCGGACGATAAAAAGCTCGTGGGCGCCGTCGAAAAGGCGCTGGCGCTGTAAGCCGCCGATACAAAAGCAGGCCAGGCGCCTGCTTTTTTTTAATGTTGCGCTTGTCGTCTTGCTATCATTGTCCTAAGCTGGTTGTTCGCGTTTGTCAAAACAACCATCAAGGAGATCATCATGGCGTATGTCGATGGATTTGTCGTTCCCGTACCGCAAGCCAAGCTCGATGCTTACCTGGCCATGTCGCGCGCCTGTGGCGCCGTCTGGCGCGAATATGGCGCGCTGGAATTTCGCGAATGCGTGGGCGACGATGTCAAGCCGGGTAAGTGGACTTCGTTTCCACAGGCGGTGGATTTGCAGGATGGCGAAGTGGTGGTGTTTTCCTGGATCGTTTACGAGTCGCGCGCCAAGCGCGATGAAATCAACGACAAGGTCATGAAAGACCCGCGCCTGGCCGAGATGATGGATCCGGCCAAGCTGCCTTTCGATGGCAAGCGCATGATCTACGGCGGTTATGAAATGCGCATCGACGCCTAGCGGCTGAAACAGTCCATGGCCGCGTTGCCATGCCTTGTCGTGCAGTTGCACTGCCTTCGGCGCTGCGCCTTGCCTTGAACTGTTTCAGGTTGCAGGAGTTCATGGCGGTGTTGCCAGGCCTCGCCGTGCGGTTGCAGGGCCTTCGGCGCTGCGCCTTGTCCTGAACTGTTTCAGGTTTCAGGAGGAGGCTGTAAGTTGCGCCGGCAGCGCGCCGCGCAGTGCATTGCAGACGACGATGGCCTCGGCCTTTGCCAGCATGGCGCGCGTGATGATGGTTTCCTGCGCATCCCAGGCCGGATCGGCCAGCATGGCGGCGCGCTGCACGCCGGGCAACAGGCCACAGGCTAGCGGCGGCGTGTGCCAGCGGCCGTCCAGCCGGACGAAGACATTGCTGCGCCCGCCCTCGGTCAGCTCGCCGCGCTCGTTAAAGAACAGCATGTCGAAGCCGCCTTGTGCCTCGGCCGCGTGCCAGGCGGCGTCGTAGCGCGTGCGTACGCTGCTCTTGTGGCGCAGGAACAGGTCGTCTGCCACGGTGGCGTCCGGCGCCAGCATGATCTTTACCGTGTCCGGCAAGGCGGTGAGGGCACCGCTTTGCACCGTGAACTGGCCATCCGGGCGCAGCGCCAGGCGCAGGCGGAACGGCGCGTCGTCGCTGCGTTCGGCGCAGGCGGCCTGCAGCGCGGCGCGGGCGGCGCCGTCATCCCAGATAAAACCGAAGTAGGCGGCGGAGACGGCCAGGCGCGCCAGGTGGCGCTCGGGCTGGCGGCAGCCATGGTCGCGGCTGGCGTACAGGGTTTCAAACAGCTCGAAGTCGTTCGCCAGCCCCGTCAGGAAGCGCGCCTTGAGCTGGCATTCCGCGTATTCGTCCGCGGCATCGCTGTCGAGCACGATGCCGGCGCCGACGCCCATCTCGCCGCGCCGCATGCCGCCGGCACCGGGCGCCTGCAGGGCCAGCGTGCGGATCGGCACGGACATGCAGAAGTCGCCCACGGCGTGGCTGGTGCCGGCGAGCGGGGGATCGAACCAGCCGATGGCGCCCGTGTAGACGCCGCGCGCTGCCGGTTCCAGTTCGGCGATGATTTCCATGGTGCGCCGCTTGGGGGCGCCCGTGATCGAGCCGCACGGGTACAGGGCCTGGAAGATGTCGCTGAGGGTGGCGTCGTCGCGCAGGCGCGCCTGCACGGTGGAGGTCATCTGCAGCACGCTGCTGTAGCGCGTCACCTCGAACAGGGCGGGCACCTTGACGGAGCCGGTGGCGGCGATGCGGCCGATGTCGTTGCGCAGCAGGTCGACGATCATCAGGTTTTCCGCGCGGTTTTTCGGGTCCCGTGCCAGGGCGGCGGCGCGGCGCGCATTTTCTTCCCCCTGTTCTGCAGGGGCGGCCGGCGCCGTGCCTTTCATGGGGCGCGCCATCAGCTCGCCCTGCGCATGGCGCACGAACAGTTCGGGCGACAGCGACAGCAGGGCGCAGCCATCGGGCAGCATCACCAGCGCGCCATACGGCACCGGCTGGCGCGCGCGCAGCCGCGCATACAGGGCCAGCGGCGAGCCGAAGGCGTCGAAGCGCAGGCGGTAGGTGTAGTTGACCTGGTAGGTGTCGCCGGCCACGATGTAGTCGTGGATGCGATCCAGCGCGCGCGTGAATTCGGCCTGGTCGATATTCGCGCTGATGCCGGCTACGCCAGCCGGCGTGTCGGAGGCCGGCGCGTGATCCGCCAGCCACTGCGCCACGGCGTCCTGCGACAGCTGCCGGCAGTGCTCGAAGACGAGCACCTGCGCCAGCGGCGGCGCGTCAAGGCTGGCCGCGCGCGGCGGCATGGCCAGCAAGTGCGCGCCCAGTTCGTAGCTGCACACGCTGACGGCGTATTGGCCGCGATCCAGGGCCGCTTGCAGCCCTTCGAGCAGGGCCGGCCACTGTTCCCCCTCGCTGCATTGCAAGACCGCCGCCAGGCCCGTGTACAGGCGCGAACCGGCGCCAGGGGTGCTGGCGTCGTCGAGCAGGGCGAAACAGTCGGTGGACATGGGGACAGCGACAGCGGTGATTTATCCCAGCAGCATGGCGATTTGCAGCGCCGCTTCCTGGGATGGATTGATCTTGAAGCCGCTTTTCGCATAGCGGTGCCAGCGTCCGATGACGAAGCTGACGATCAGGGTGGCGCGCGCCGCCACTTCGCTTTCCTTGCCATGGCCTTCGGACGCGGCCACGCGCAGGGCCTGCTTGAGCGCCAGTTCCACGCGGTCGTAGAACTGGTTCATGCGCACTTGCAGGCGCTCGTCCTCATTGACCAGGGCGTCGCCGATCAGCACGCGCGTCATGCCCGGGTTGCTGATGGCGAAATTGAGCAGCATGCCGATGATGTCGCGCGTTTGTGTCATGCCGTCGCTGTGCTTTTCCGCGATCTGGTTGATCAGGCCGAAGACGCTCGACTCGATGAATTCGATCAGCCCTTCGAACATTTGCGCCTTGCTGGCGAAATGGCGGTACAGGGCCGCTTCCGACACGGCCAGTCTGGCGGCCAGTGCGGCAGTGGTGATTTTTTCGCCTTTCGGCTGCTCCAGCATTGCGGCGAGGGCCTGAAGAATTTGTAGCCTGCGTTGGCCCGGCGGTGTGCTTGCCATGTTTTCTCTTGTAGTTAAAAAAAATGCTGCCTTGATGGGGAGTACCGAAACCGCCGCTAGCGGTCTGGCCTCCGGCGTCAACCGGAGGCCGAGGCCTTCCCCTTCAACGCAGGCGATGAAGGCGGCGTGCCAAATGCCGGACAGATTTTACTTTGACATCGACGTAAGCGGGGCGATTTAACGCTTTTGGCAACGTCGCCACCCCGATCGGATCGGCCATTTTCAGGTATTGCGTGACCCATGCCGTGCGCAGGCCCAGTCTTTTTGCGCCCTTCAGGTTGGCCAGCGTATCTTCCACCAGGATGCAGCGGCCGGGCCGGATTTGATGCTTGCGCATCAGTTTGCGCAGCATCAGGGTCGATGGCTTGGGCCGCAGCTGGCGGTGCACATGCATCGCCTCGATGGCGATATGCTGTGAAAAATGCTGACGCAGGCCCAGGTGGCGCATCACGTCGCTCGAATAGCGCAGCGGCGCGTTGGTGAGTAAAATTTTACGGCCAGGCAGGCGTTTGAGTAAAGCCCCCAGTCCCCGTTCGGCGTGTATCATGGCCCGCAAGTCGCCGAAGGTATGCGTCTCGTGCAGAAAATGCGCGGCCTGCACCTGATGGTGCTTGACCATGCCCAGCAAAGTGGCGCCATAGCGGCGCCAGTAGGCCGCGCGCGCCGCATTGACGACGGCGTCGTCCGCCGGCGTCACGCCATCGCCCAGCACCCGCGCAATATACGTGTTCATATTGGCCGTGATGGTGGGGAAGATGGCGTGCGAGGCATTGTGCAGCGTGTTGTCGAGGTCAAACAGCCAGACCGGCGACGAGCGGTTAAGATGGGACACAGGCACAGGAGTCTTTAAGCAAAGATGAAAAATTCAACAATCAGGAAAACCATGCGACGCCAGATTATAGTGATGTTTTGCGGATTATTCTTGCTGCCGTTGCAGGCGGCCCTTGCCGACGCGACGCCGGTGGTGCAAAACCGGGGCGCCCTGTTCAAGGTGCAGGACGCCGGACATACCCTGTATTTGTTCGGCACCATCCACGTCGGCGCCCCCGATTTTTACCCGCTCGAACCGACGGTGACGCAGGCATTGGAGGGCGCCGGCGCGCTGGCGCTGGAGATCGATCCGGGCGCCGACCCGCGCGCCGCCCTCGGCGCCGTGCTGAAGTACGGCATGGATACGCCGGGCAGCAAGGTGCCCGCCGACTGCCGCCAGACCCTGGCGCCGCGTCTGGCGCCGTTGTTGCAAAAATACGGCATCGCGCCAGAGTCGGTGGCGCCGATGAAGCCGTGGATGCTGGCCAGCATGCTGGCCATCGGTGAATTTTCCACGCTCGGCTACCGCTCCGACCTGGCCGTCGACAATTATCTGTCGCAGCAGGCCAAGGCGCGCAAGATCCCTGTGCTGGAACTCGAATCGATGGAAGGCCAGATGGCGCTGTTCGGCGCGATGACGCCAGCCGACCAGTGCCGCTTCCTGGAAGACGGCGTGACCTCGATCGAGGAGCAGGAGCAAAGCCAGGAAGCGCGCGAGATCGCCAATGCCTGGCGCACGGCCGATGCGGCCGCGTTCGACAAGCTGGCGGCCAAGGCCGCGCAAGATCCGTCGTTCGCCGCGCAGTTCGTGCAAAAGGTGCTGCTCGACGGCCGTAATCCGGCCCTGGCCGACGGCATCGCCAAGCTGCTGGCGCGCGAAAAGCACAGCCTGGCCGCGATCGGCGTGCTGCATCTGGTCGGGACGAAAAGCGTGCCGGACCTGCTGCGCCAGCGGGGCCTGAAGGTGGAACGGGTGTATTAAACCAAAGAAGAGATAGTACTAGCTCGGTCGCGCAACAAACGGCGGCAGAGCTGATGGAAAAGTGTTCAGGGCAAGGCGTACTGACGAGGACACTACGCTAGTACGGCGAGCAAGTACAACGCCGCCATGGGCATTTTTAACGCTGGGGGAGATGATGGCAGAGCAGATGGAAAAGTGTTCAGGGCAAGGCGTACTGACGAGGACAGTACGCATGTACGGCGGGGAAGTACAACGTCGCCATGGGCATTTTTAACGATGGGGAGATGACGGCAGAGCAGATGGAAAAGTGTTCAGGGCAAGGCGTCGAGCCGAAGACAGTACGCATGTACGGCGAGGCGAGACAACGCCGCCATGGACATTTTTTCAGCTGCGGGGAGATATAGTTGGTGCCCTTGACGTGGATCGAACACGTGGCCTCTCCCTTACCAAGGGAGTGCTCTACCACTGAGCTACAAGGGCAAATTAAAAGCGGCGCCAGGTGATCTGCGCCGCCAAACTACTCGCTGCGATGCGTTGCGATTTTTTTAGTGCGAACGGATCATAGTACCAAAAGCCTGCTCGGTCAACACTTCCAGCAATAATGAGTGCTCGATGCGGCCATCGATGATGTGCACCGTGTTCACGCCGGACTTGGCGGCGTCGAGCGCCGACGAGATTTTCGGCAGCATGCCGCCCGAGATCGTGCCGTCGGCGAACATCTCGTCGATTTCGCGCGCCGACAGGTCGGTCACCAGGTTGCCCTGCTTGTCCTGGACGCCGGCGATATTGGTCATCATGATCAGCTTTTCCGCTTTCAGGATTTCCGCGATCTTGCCCGCCACGACATCGGCGTTGATGTTGTAGGCCTGGCCATCCTGGCCGAAGCCGATCGGCGAGATGATGGGAATGAAGGCATCGTCCTGCAGTGCCTTGACGACGGCCGGGTTGATGGCGTCGATCTCGCCGACGAAACCGATGTCGAGGAATTCGCCCGGATGTTCACGGTCAGGCATCTGCATCTTGCGCGCGCGGATCAAGCCGCCGTCCTTGCCTGTCAGTCCCACGGCCTGGCCACCGTAATGGTTGATCAGCATGACGATATCCTGCTGGACTTCGCCGCCCAGCACCCACTCCACCACTTCCATGGTTTCTTCATCGGTGATGCGCATGCCCTGCACGAAGGTGCCTTGCTTGCCGATTTTTTTCAGCGCATTGTCGATTTGCGGGCCGCCGCCGTGGACTACGACGGGATTCATGCCGACCAGCTTGAGCAGGATGACGTCGCGCGCGAAGCCGTGCTTCAGGCGCTCGTCCGTCATGGCATTGCCACCGTACTTGATGACGATGGTTTTGCCATGGAAATTACGGATGTATGGCAGGGCCTCGGCCAGAATCTGCGCCTTGATTTGCGGCGACACCGCCGTCAAGTCGTCATTCATGTCCAGGTTCAAGTTAGCTAGTTGATTCATGGCGAGTCCGGAAAATAGATTTGTGAGATTTTACAGGGAAGAAGAAAATCTTGGAGGCATTATAGGGCGATCTTGTTGTATTTTCCCTGATCATCCTATAGTCTGGCCCGATATGTCCTCCAGCCAGCCCTTTTACGGCCAGTTACATCTGCGTCGCCCAGCATGACAGCGTGCCACACACTTGCCAATTCAAACATAGCCATGAGTCAGTGTACCCTCTGCGGCGCCACTTTCCAGTGTGGCCAGCGCGATCCGAACGCCAACACCCCGTGCTGGTGCACGGCCCTGCCAGCGGCCGTGCCCGTGCCGGGCAGCGCCGCCGCGGGGTGCTGGTGCCCGTCCTGCCTGCAAGCCCACATTACGGCGCTGGCGCCTCCTGTAAAAGCGGCCGCATCGGCCAAATAAGCGCTTTGGCGTGCAATTGCTTTGCGAAAGACCTTGCATTTTGTAGGGGAATACGGTCAGACTTCGCTTTTTAAGAATTTCTGATAGGAAACTGTCATGCGTTTCAGGGATATCCGGATCGGCGTGCGCATCAATGCGGGCTATGCCATCCTGATCGGGCTGATGCTGGTCGTCATCGTCCTCGCGGGTAGCCGCATCTATGCGATCCGCGCCGAGACCGACGATATCCTGCAGCGTGACTGGGTTGCCGCCAAGGCCACCAGCAAGATCCATGGCCTGGCGCGCGAGGCGGCCACGCGCATCGCCAGCCTGCCGATCCAGCACCAGCTGGCGCTGCGCCAGGCGAACCAGGCGCGCCTGGAGGCGATCCGGCAGGGCATCGACGAGCAGGTGCGCATCCTCGACAGCCTCGATGCGCGCTCCGACGAGCGGCGCCTGCTCGCGCAGATGCACCATGCGCGCACCGACTATTACGCGTCGCTGCAAACGATGTTCGCGCTGGTCGAGCGCGGCGACGATGCGGCCGCGGAGCAGGCCATGCAGACGCAGACCCTGCCCGTGCTGGAAAAGGTGCTGCTGTACGTGGGCCAGCTCGATGACTTGCAGCAGCAGCAGATTCGCGACAGCGCGGCCAGGATACGCAGCGACATCGATACCTCGCTGATGCTGATGGGCGGTATCGGCCTTGCCGCCTTGCTGATCGGCCTGGCCTTTGCCTGGTCGGCGCGCTCGATCACGCGTCCGCTGGGCGAGGCGGTGGCGATCGCCACCCGCGTGGCCAATGGCGACTACAGTTCCGTCATCGAAGTGACGTCGCGCGACGAGACGGGCGAATTGATGCAGGCGCTGAAGAACATGAGCACCAGCCTGGCCGTCGAGCAGGACCTGCGCCATGCCGTGGAGGTGGCCGAGGATGCGACCAAGATGAAATCGGACTTCCTGGCCAATATGTCGCACGAGATCCGCACGCCGATGAACGGCATCATCGGCATGACCCACCTGGCGCTGCAGACCGAGCTCACGCCAACCCAGCGCAACTACCTGGAGAAGGTGGAGTCGGCGTCGAAAAACCTGCTGGCCATCATCGACGACATCCTCGATTTCTCGAAGATCGAGGCGGGCAAGATGGCCTTTGAAAAGGTCGATTTCTTCCTCGAGGACGTGCTGGCGCAGATCGCCGACCTGTCCGTGATGCGGGCCCAGGACAAGGGTCTCGAACTGCTGTTCGACGTCGCCCCCGACGTGCCCAATGCGCTGCAGGGCGATCCCCTGCGCCTGGGCCAGGTGCTGATCAATCTGACCAACAACGCCATCAAATTCACGGACAAGGGCGAGATCGTCGTCAGCATCCGCCTGCGGCAGCTCGAAGAGCACGCGGCCGTGTTGCGCGTCGACGTGCGCGACACGGGCATCGGCCTGACGCCGCCGCAGCGCAGCAAGTTGTTCCAGGCATTTACCCAGGCCGACACTTCCACCACGCGCCACCATGGCGGCACGGGCCTGGGACTGACCATCAGCAAGCGCCTGGTGGAAATGATGGAAGGCGAGATCGACCTGGAAAGCGAAGCGGGCGTGGGCAGCACCTTCTTCTTCACGGCGCGCTTCGGCCTGGCCGCCGTGCCGCGCGACAGCCTGCCGCAACTGCAGCATCAGCAGCGCTTCGAGGGCCTGCGCGTGCTGGTGGTCGACGACAACCCCAGCGCGCGCGAGATCTTCGTCGGCATGCTGACGGCCTTGGGCTTCGAGGCGCGCGCCGTGTACAGCGGCACGCTGGCCATCGGCGCCGTGGCGCAGGCGCGCGCCGAAGGGCGGCCGTATGGCTTGTTGCTGATGGACTGGAAGATGCCGGGCATGAACGGCCTCGATACTCTGGCCGGCATCCGTGCCGACGCCGCCGGCATCGATGCGACGCCGGCTTGCATCATGGTCACGGCATTTCACCGCGAGGCGCTGCTGGAGGCGGCGCAGCAGCGCGAGCTGCCGCTCGACGGCGTCTTGAACAAGCCGGTCAGCGCTTCGACCCTGCTCGACCAGATCTCGTTCGTGTTTGGCGGCGTGACGGGACAGAGCCGCAAGACGCAGCGCCAGAGCAGCTACCGCGACGACGAGCGCGCCCTGCGCGGCGCCTGGCTGCTGCTGGTGGAAGACAATGAGGTGAACCAGGAAGTGGCGCAGCAAATCCTCAGCGACGCCGGCATCCGCGTCGACATCGCCGGCAATGGCGCCATCGCGCTGGCGAAAATCGCGGAAAATCCCTATGACGGCGTGCTGATGGACTGCCAGATGCCGGTGATGGACGGCTACCAGGCCACGCGCAAGCTGCGCCAGGACCCGCGCTATTCGAACTTGCCCGTGATCGCCATGACGGCCAATGCCATGGTGGGCGACAAGGAAAAATGCCTGGACGCCGGCATGAACGACTTCATCGCCAAGCCGATCGACGTGGCCCAGCTGTTCGGTACCCTGGCGCGCTGGATCGCGCCGGCCATGCCGCAGGAAGTCAATGTGGCGGTGGCGCAGGCGGACGCGGAATTGCCCGTGGTCGCCGGCCTGAAAATGGCGGAGGCCATGCGCCGCGTGGGCGGCAATGCCGCTTTGATGCGAAAATTGCTGGACCGCTTCGTGGAAACCCAGTTCGACGCCATGCTGCGCATCGTCGCCGCCATCGAAAACAACCAGCTCGAGACGGCCATCCGCGAAGCGCACACCCTGAAAGGCCTGGCGGGCAATATCGGCGCCAGCGGCCTGGCCGACAGCGCGGCGCGGGTCGAGCATCTGCTCAGCCTCGGTTCGCATGACGGCTTGCCGCAGGCGCTGGCCGCCTGCACCCTGGCGCTCGACGAGCTGGTGCCGAAGATCGTGCTGGCCATGCAAGCGCGTGGCGCCGTCGCGGAAGCGGCCGGCGTCGCGGTGACGCAGGTGGACCGGGCGCGCCTGGAGGCCGGCTTGCGCGAGCTGTCGCAGCTGCTGCAGCAGGATGACGCGCAGGCGGTCAAGCATCTCGATGGCATCGGCCCCGTGCTGGTCGCGGCAGGGCAGGCGGAACACGCGCGGCAACTCAAGCGCATGCTGGGACAATACGATTTCGAAGGTGCGCTGGCGCAGCTGGGCGAGGTGGCCGAAGCGCTGGAGCTGACACTGTGACAAGGACAACTATGCAGAGCGAAGGACGGGCATGAGAGCGCCGGCAAGCAAGCCAACCATCCTGGTGGTCGACGACACGCCAGACAATATCGACCTGCTGCGCGCCGTGCTGGAAGACGAGTACCGCACCAAGATCGCCGTCAATGGCGAGCGCGCGCTGAAGATCGCCGCCGGCAGCGACCAGCCCGACCTGATCCTGCTCGACATCATGATGCCGGGCATGAGCGGCTACGACGTGTGCCGCGCGCTGAAGGGCAATCCTGCCACAGCCGGCATTCCTGTGATCTTTGTGACGGCCATGAGCGAAGTGGCCGACGAGCAGCTGGGCCTGGCCCTGGGCGCCGTCGACTACATCACCAAGCCGATTTCGGCGCCCATCGTGCTGGCGCGCATCAAGACGCAGCTGGCGATGAAGCAGATGCAGGATTTTTTGCGCGACCAGAACCAGTACCTGGAGACCGAGGTGGAACGCCGCGTGCAGGAGGTCAAGGCGCTGCAGGACGTCACCATCCACGCCATGGCCTCGCTGGCCGAAACGCGCGACAGCGAGACGGGCAACCATATCCGCCGCACCTCGCATTACCTGAAGGCGCTGGCGGAAAAAGTGCGCGACCTGCCGCGCTTCCGGGATTTTTTGACGGACAAGAATATCGAATTGCTGTTCAAGACGGCGCCGCTGCACGACATCGGCAAGGTGGGCATTCCCGACCATATCCTGCTCAAGCCTGGCCGTTTCGAGCCGCATGAAATGGCCATCATGAAGACGCACACCACGCTGGGGCGCGACGCCATCCTGGCGGCCGAGCACGAACTGGGCATCGAGGTCGATTTCCTCAAGTATGCGAAGGAAATCGCCTACAGCCACCATGAAAAATGGGATGGCAGCGGCTATCCGCAGGGGCTGGCCGGCGAGGCCATCCCGATTTCGGCGCGCCTGATGGCGCTGGCCGACGTGTACGACGCCCTGATCAGCCGGCGCATTTACAAGCAGGGCATGGGCCATGCGCAGGCCGTGCAGATCATCGTCGAGGGGCGCGGTTCGCACTTCGACGCCGAGATCGTCGACGCCTTCCTGGAGATCCAGGACCAGTTCATCGCCATCTCCAACCGCTATGCCGACGGCGTGTGCGAGATCGCCGACAAGCAGCGGCAGGTGGCGCCGTTTGCCGAAAAAATCAGCTGACGGTCTTGAAGAAGCGCAGCTGTTTTGCATCCGGCGGCTGGCGTCCGGCCCTTGCCGTCGGTATCGCTGCCGCCCGACCTGGCGTGGCCGGCGCCTTGCATGTCATCTCCAGATCAGTGATCAGCTGACGGTCTTGAAGAAGCGCAGCATCTCGCGGCTGGCGTCCGGCCCCTTGCCATCGGTATAGCTGCCGCTGTCGCTGCCGCCGGACCAGGCATGGCCGGCGCCGTGGATGACCCAGTATTCTCCCAGGGGCGAGCCATCGGCCTGGCTGTGCGTGGTGCGCGTGTAGCGGTGGCCGTTCGGTACGCTGCCATCGGTGGACGCGGCCCTGGCCGCCTTGCCGCCGGCCTGGCTGCGCACGCCCTGGGCGATCAGTTCATCGCCATTGCGCAGGTTGACGGTGGTGTCGCGGTCGCCGTGGAAGACGATGATGGGCACGCCGCCGGCCGGTGCCTGGCGCTTGGGATTGGGCATGGCGCCGCCCTTCATGGCCGCCAGCGCCGACGGCAAGTCCTGCGCCGAGGCGAAGGGCAGGCCCGAATGCACGCCGACGGCGGCAAAGATTTCCGGATACAGGGTGCCGACGATGACGGCCATGGCGCCGCCCGCCGAGAGTCCCGCGATGAACACTTCGCGCTCGTTGACGGGATACTCGTCGATGACCTGCTGCGCGATGCCGGCGATCAGCGATGGTTCGCCCTGGTCGCGCTGCTGGTCGAGTGCATTGAACCAGTTCCAGCAACGCGAACTGTTGGCGCCCTGCGTCTGTGCCGGGTAGACGACAAAGCATTGTTTTTCCTCGGCCAGTGCGTTCATCTGCGTGCCGGCCGCGAAATCGTCGGGATTTTGCGTGCAGCCGTGCAGCATGACGACCAGCGGCATGGCCTGGCCATGGTAGCTGCTGGGAATATACAGTTTATAGGCGCGCGTGCCCGCATGGTTGCGGTACACGCCATCGATGAATTGCGCGCCGGCCGGCAGATGCGCCGGCGCCGTGCCCGGCGTATTGAAACCGGGCGCTTGAAACGTGGGCATGTCGAAGCTGTGCTGCCCCAGGCCGGCCGGCACGCCCAGGCGCGCCATGAAGTCTTGCGCGAATTCCTGCGCCGCCTGTGCCGGCGTGGGTGGTGCGGGAGGCGTCTCCGGCGTGGCGCCAGGCTGCGGCTGCGCAGCCGATGGCGGTGGATTGATATCGCGCATGGGCGGCGGCGCTTGCGTGGCCGCAGCCTGCGGCGCCAGACCGGCCGCGGCCAGCGCCTGCTGGATGGCTTCGGTGGCGGCGGCAGGACCCTTGGCGAGGTTATTGCCCATCAAATTGCGGGTTGCGGCGCGCATGTGCGCGAACATGTCTTGAGCTAGTTTCATGACCATCCTTAACGGTGCCGCGCATCGGCCGGGCCATCGCCGCGAACCAATACGCTAGTGAATTCGCCCTGCAAGCGCCGTCTTGACGACGGTGCTGGCGTGCAGGGCACCTAATACGAAGATCGACTCGATGGTGGCCAGTGCCAATTCCACGGAGACGTCGCTGGCGATGCTGGCCAGTCCCAGCACCTGGATTTGCAGGCGCTGGCCGGCTGCCTGGATCGCTTCCAGGTCGGCGCGCGAATAATGCTGCATGCCCAATACCAGGCTTTTACGGGCGACGGTTTGCCTGACCACGTCGGCGTGTGTGCCCAGCTGATTGCGTATGGCCGTACGGATCAGGTCTGTACGGTTGGAATAAAATCCTTCCTGCACCAGCAGATCGATCTGCCCCAGGTCGATCAAGCCCAGGTTGATCGTGATTTTTTCTGATTCCCCAATTTTGGGCTTGCTGTCTTGCTTGGCCATAAGTCTCCGTGTACTCCATGTGGCATCCAATTGCCATCTACATGGATGGTAGTATAGTTCTGTAACATCTCAAGTCAAGCAGGATTTGCCTGATCCGGAGGCAGGATAGCCGCCGGCAGAGTGAAAACGCGGTGCAAAATAAATGTGCGGACAGTTATTTTTTGTTAATATTTTACGCTTAAAAATGTAGCGACAGAAACATTGTCGTGTTGCTTGGCCGCCTCGCCGCGCCGCTTTCGCGGCATAATGAACGCCTACACGTTTACCGATGCCGCTCCATGATGGTCGATACCCCGCCAGCCGTTCCGCTCCCCTTGCCGTCGCCGGTGCCGTCGCCCTGCGTCAGCCTGTGCAAGATGAACCGCAACAGCGGCCTGTGCGAGGGCTGCCTGCGCACGCTCGACGAGATCATCGCCTGGAGCAAGGCCGACGACGACTTCAAGCGCGCCGTGTGGGCCCAGCTGCCGGGCCGTGTATCCCTGCTCGATTTCGAGCCCGACTACTGAGGACGCCCATGTCGCGATCGCCAGCGCTGTTCCCCGATTCCATTCAGGTGTTCGAACGCGGCTGGCTGTCGTCGAATAACATCCTGCTGCAGGGGACGCACGACACGGCCCTGATCGACAGCGGCTATGTCACGCATGCGCCGCAAACCCTGGCCCTGCTGCGCCACAGCCTGGCCGGCCGCCCGCTGGAGCGCCTGTTCAACACCCATCTGCACTCCGACCATTGCGGCGGCAACGCGCTGCTGCAAGCCGAGTATGGCTGCCATACGGCCATTCCCGCGTCGGAAGCGGACAAGGTGCGCGCGTGGGATGTCGATGCCCTGAGCTTCCAGGCCACGGGCCAGCAATGCCCGCGCTTCGGCTTTGACGCCACCGTCTCGCCGGGCGACATATTCACCCTGGCCGACATGCGCTGGCAGGCGCTGGGCGCGCCCGGCCATGACCCGCACTCATTGATCTTTTACTGCGCCCAGGAAGGCATCCTGATTTCCGCCGACGCGCTGTGGGAAAACGGTTTCGGCGTGATCTTCCCGGAGCTCGACGGCGGCTCCGGCTTTCCTGAAGCGCGCGCCACCCTGGACCTGATCGCCGGCCTGGACGTGCGCGTCGTCATCCCCGGCCACGGACGGCCATTCCAGGACGCCGCCGGCGCCCTGCAGCGCGCCTATTCGCGCCTTGACTACCTGGCGTCCGACCCCGTGCGCAATGCGCAGAATGCCGTCAAGGTCCTGCTGAAATTCCTGCTGCTGGAACGCCAGCGCATCGCCCTGGCCGAGATACCAGCCCTGTTGCGCGGCATGCCCGTCTTCGAAGAGGCCAACCGGCGCTTCCTGCGCCAGGAAGCGGCCGCGCTGGCCGAATGGGCCGTATCGCAGTTGCTCAGGGCTGCAGCGGCACGCGTCGAGGGTGAGTACCTGCTTAACGACGGTTAGCGCGGTACTCGATTAAATTCAGCACGATCGTACTTTTTCTGCACTATAATCAACGTTCAGTGTGTCTCTCACGTCCGATCAACTTTCCAGCGAGTCCGCCATGGCACTGCCTGCAGCGTTGCAAAACCTCTCCTTACCCGTTATCGCGTCGCCGATGTTCATCGCCAGCGGCCCGGCCCTCGTCGCGGCGCAGTGCAAGGCCGGCATCGTCGGTTCCTTCCCGGCCCTGAACGCGCGTCCCGCCGAACTGCTCGACACCTGGCTCACGGAGCTGCAGGCCGAACTGGCCGCCTTCCAGGCCGCCAATCCGGATAAAAAGGTGGGACCGATCGCCGTCAACCAGATCGTGCACCAGTCGAACGACCGCCTCGCGCATGACGTGGAAGTCTGCGTCAAGCACCAGGTCCCCATCATCATTTCCTCGCTGCGCGCGCCGCCCAAGGAAATGCTCGACGCCATCCACAGCTATGGCGGCATCGTGCTGCATGACGTGATTTCGATCCGCCACGCGAAGAAGGCGCTGGAAGCGGGTGTCGATGGCCTGATCCTGGTGGCCAGCGGCGCCGGCGGCCATGCTGGCACCCTGTCGCCATTCGCGCTGGTGGGCGAAGTGCGCAAATTCTTCGACGGTCCGCTGGCGCTGTCCGGCTCCATCGCCACGGGCGACGCCGTGCTGGCCGCGCAGGCGATGGGCGCCGATTTCGCCTACATCGGTTCGCGCTGGCTGGCGACCAAGGAATCGAACGTCAGCGACAGCTACCGCGATGCCATCGTCGATTCCGCCGCAGCCGACATCGTCTACACGAACCTGTTTACGGGCGTGCACGGCAATTACCTGAAGAAATCGATAGAAGCTGCCGGACTCGATCCGGAAGCCTTGCCTGAAGCGGACAAGAGCGCGATGAATTTCGGTTCGGGCAGCGCCAAGGCCTGGCGCGATATCTGGGGCGCCGGCCAGGGCGTGGGCTTGATGGACGATGTGCCGACGGTGGCCGAGATGGTGGAGCGCCTGAAGGCGGAATACGCTGCGGCGCGCGCGCGCCTGAAGCTGTAACGTTGGTGAGGATGTCGGATGACGCGCTGCGCGCCAATCCGACCTACTCGAACCTGGTGGCGTAGGTCGGATTAGCGCAGCGTAATCCGACTACCATCATGAATCACTCCTGCTTCAAATCCTCGGGCTTGATGGCCCACAGGCCCGGCAGGTTGCGCCAGTAGCCGTACGCATCCATGCCGAAGCCGACGACGAAGCGGTTCGGGATCACCAGGCCGACGATGTCCGCCTGCACGGGCTTTTTCTTGCCGATGGCCTTGTCGGCAAACACGGCCAGGATCACTTCCGAGGCGCCCATGTCCAGCAGGCGCTGCTTGACGTGCGCCAGGGTTTCGCCTTCATCGAGGATATCGTCGAGCACGATCACCGTGCGGCCCGCCACGTTCGAGCGGGGGATGACTTTCCACACCACTTCGCCACCCTTGTCGTCGTCGCCATAGCGGCTCACATGGATGTAGTCGAACTCGAGCGGAAAGCTCAGCTGCGGCAGCAGGTTGCCCGTAAACACGACGGCACCACCCATCACGCCCAGCACCAGCGGGAATTCCTTGGAATCGTCGGCGTTGAAGCGCGTGTTGAGTACCTCGGCCATGCGCGTGATCGACGCCTGCACGGTATCTTGGTCGAACAGCAGTTCCGCGTTCTTGATCAGGTCGCGGGCACGGTTGTGATGAAATTCTTGCATGGACTCTTGCATGGCGATGAATGGGGCTGATGATGAATGCCGGTATTATCCCGCAAACGCCATCAGCGTGCCAGCGAACTAACTGTAATCGCGGATATCGTCGATGACCTTGCCATCTTGCGCCAGGCTGCCCAGCGCCACCAGCACGACGTCGCCGCGCAGCTTGGTCAGTTCGCGGATCGAGCCGATGATGGCTTCCACGCCGCTGGCGTCAAGCGGATCGGCGACTTCGCAATGCAAAGTCATCTCGTCGTTGGCCATGCGCCCCGACACCACCAGCCGCGCCTTCCTGATCTGCGGGTGGCGGCGCGCGATTTCGTGCACCTGCGATGGGTGCACGAACATGGCGCGCACCTTGGTGGTCTGGTCGGCGCGCCCCATCCAGCCCTTGATGCGCGTATTCGTGCGGCCGCACGGCGAAGCGGGGGCGTCCGTCAGCACGGCCGACAGGTCGCCCGTGGCGAAGCGGATCAGCGGGTAGTCGGCGTTGAAGACGGTGACCACCACTTCGCCCACTTCGCCGGGGGCGACGGGGATGCCGCTGCCCGGATGGACGATTTCCAGCAGTACGTTCTCGTCGATGACCATGCCCGGATTGAGCTTGCCGTTGCTGGCCGTTTCATAGGCGATGCTGCCGATATCGGCCGAGGCGTAGGTCTGGAACACGTGCGGCACGCCGTTGGCGGCGAACCAGCTGCGCAAGGATTCGGGCAGCGCTTCGGCGCCCATCACGGCATTCCTGACGCTGCTGATGTCGGCGCCCATCTCGCGCGCCTTCTCGATGATCAGTTTTAAAAACGACGGCGTGCCGATATACGTGTCGGGCTTGAGGTCAGCCATCGCCTGCACCTGCATTTCCGTCTGGCCGATGCCGGCCGGGATGACGGTGCAGCCGATGCGCGCGGCGCCCCCTTCGACCATGAAGGCGGCCGGCGTGAAATGGTAGGAAAAACAATTCTGCAGCAAGCCGCCGGCGCGCACGCCGGCCGCGTACATGGGCCGCGCGAAGCGCCACCAGTCGGGCCCCCGGCCTTCCGGATCGAAGATGGGGCCGGGCGAGACGAACACGCGCGACAGGGCGTTCTTGGGCGTCGTGTTCAGGCCGCCGAAGGGCAGCGCGCCGTGCTGCAGCTGCTTGAGGTCGGATTTGCGCGTCACGGGCAGCTGCGCCAGCGCGGCGCGGCTGGTGATGTCGGCTGCATTGACGCCGTCGAGAATGCGGGCCCAGCCCGGCGCCTTTTGCGCGCGCGCGATCAGCTGCGGCAGGCCGGCCATCAATTCGCGTTCGCGTGCTTCGGGGGCGCGTGCCTCCAGACTGTCGAGCGTATCGGTCATGTTGCGGATTCTCCAATGTCACGTTGCAGTTTTTTCGTCAGCCTGGCAAAAATCAGGCTGTAAGAGCGATGCAGCAGGGCGGCCATTTCGGCGTCGTCGAGCGCATCGGGGCTGGCGATATGCACCCATTTGGCCCGCGCCAGGTACGGCGCCGGGCGAATGCCGGGGCGGTCCGTCAATTCCAGGAAGCGTTCGGCATCGACCTTGAAGCTCATGCCGCGCGTGCTGTGCGCTTCCGCGCCGCACAGCGCGAACAGCCTGCCACCGACGGAAAACGCCAGCACGTTGCTCCATTTGATGTCTTCTGTCGCGCCGGGAAAGCCGCGGCAGACCCGCTTCGCCCGTTCCAGGTCCATGCCGTCCCTCCTGCGTCAGGCCAGCCAGCGCTTGCGGCGGCGGTAGAACTTCATGTCGCGGAAGCTCTTGCGCCCGGCGCTGGACACGCCCAGGTAAAACTCCTTGACGTCCTCGTTGCTGGCCAGTTCCTGCGCCTGGCCCTCCATCACGACGCGGCCGTTTTCCAGGATGTAGCCGAAGTCGGCGTAGCGCAGGGCCACGTTGGTGTTTTGCTCGGCCAGCAGGAAGGAGACGTTTTCCTTGTGGTTCAGGTCCTTGACGATGCCGAAGATCTCTTCGACGATCTGCGGCGCGATGCCCATCGATGGCTCGTCGAGCAAAATCATCGACGGCTTGGCCATCAGCGCGCGGCCGATGGCGCACATCTGCTGTTCGCCGCCCGAGGTATAGCCGGCCTGGCTGCTGCGGCGGGTTTTCAGGCGCGGGAAGTAGTGGTAGACCTTTTCCAGCGCGTCCTTCAGCTCGCCGCGCGACAGGCTGCGCGTGTAGGCGCCCGTCAGCAGGTTTTCCTCGATCGTCAGGTGGCCGAAACAGTGGCGCCCTTCCATCACCTGCGACAGGCCGCGCTTGACCAGTTCGTTCGGCGTCAACTGGTCCACGCGCTCGCCCTTGAACTGGACTTCGCCCTTGGTGACGTCGCCGCGCTCGCCGCGCAGCAGGGTCGAGATGGTTTTCAGGGTGGTCGACTTGCCGGCGCCGTTCGCGCCCAGGAGCGCGACGATCTTGCCTTGCGGCACTTGCAACGACACGCCCTTCAAGACGAGGATCACGTGGTCGTAGATGACTTCGATATTGTTGACCGACAGGTAGGGCGGCGGCGCGTCCGCCTTGACCGGGGCTTGCGTGGCAGTGGGTATCATGGCTGCTTCGTTTTCATAGGGTGTTGGCTTGTCGGATTACGGCCTGCGGCCTGATCCGACCTACGATGTATCTCGGTAGGTCGGATGAGCGCCCTGCGCGCAATCCGACACCACCCCGAAAGCCGCTTACTTCATGCAAGCGGGCGTGATCTTCTTCTCTTCCGCATACTTGGCCGACGATTCCTCGACCAGCTTGCGCACCAGGGCCTTGTCGCCGACGATCCATTTCGGCGTGATGGCGGTCCACTTCTTGCCATCCCACTGCTGCACCTTCACGGCGCCCGAGCCTTCATGGTCGTCGCAGCTGGTTTTCACGGTGGGGAACATGCCCAGCGCGCCGACGGCCTTCTGGCGCGCATCGTCGACGTTCAGGTTTTCCAGGCCCCAGCGCATCTGTTCGCCCGTGATGGGCTTGCCCTTGCCGAATTTTTCCTGCGCCACGCGGATCGCTTCCACCCACAGGATGCCGGCCGTCACGCCGCGCATGTGGTAGACGGAGCCGATGCGCGCCTGGTCGGCCAGGTTGCCCTTGCCGCTGGCGTACAGCTTCTTGCGGATATCGTCGAGCACGGGATAGTTGCCCGGCGTATTGAAGCTCATCGCCGTGTAGCCCTTGGCCGCGTCGCCTGATGGAATCGTGTCTTCCTCGGAACCGGCCCACCACACGCCCAGCATCTTGTCGCGCGGGAAGCCGTTGCGCTGCGCCGTCTTGATGGCGACGGAATTCATCACGCCCCAGCCCCACAGGATCACGTGGTCAGGCTTGGCCTGGCGGATCTGCAGCCATTGCGATTGCTGTTCGCTGCCCGGCGGCGCGACGGGAATCTTGATCAGCTCGAAGCCGTACTGCTTGGACAGCGCTTCCAGCACGGGCAGCGGTTCCTTGCCGAAGGCCGAATCGTGGTACAGGTGGACGATCTTCTTGCCTTTCAGCTTGTCCATGCCGCCATCCTTGTCGCCCAGATACTTGATCATGGCGGCCGCCTGGCTCCAGTAGCTCGAGATCAGCGGATACACGTAGGGGAAGACCTTGCCGTTGGCGGCGTCCGAGCGGCCGTAGCCGATCATGGTCATGGGGATCTTGTCCTGCGCCACGCGGTCGAGGATGCCGTAGGCGACGCCGGTGGACAGGGTTTCCACCAGGGTCGCGCCGCCCTGCTTGGTTTTCAGGCGCTCATAGCACTCGACGCCGCGCGAAGGGTTGTATTCGGTCTCGCATTCTTCCCAGCTGATCTTGACGCCATTCACGCCACCGGCCTGGTTGACCAGGTTGAAGTAGTCGATGATGCCGCCGTAGAAGCCCGAACCGCCGGCCGCGTACGGACCCACGCGATAGGACGGCAGGGCGATGTACTGTTCCTTCGCCTGTGCTTGGGCGCTGCCGGCGATGGTGAGTGCGGCACTGGCGATGGCGGTGGCCAGCATGAGCGATTTGATGTGTTTCATTGTGTCTCCTCTTGTTTTATTTGGTATTCAAGTGAACCGACATCGGACTGCAAGGTACAAATTTTTAATGCGGGAAGGGCCAAAGGCGCAGTTTCTCTTTCGCGATCTGCCACAGCCTGGCCAGGCCGTGCGGCTCGACGATCAGGAAGAAGATGATCAGCGCGCCGAACACCATCAGTTCCAGGTTCGAGGCCACGCTGGTGGGCAGCGACAGGCCGTGGGCGACGATGTTCAGGAACACGGGCAGCAGCACGATGAAGGCCGCGCCGAGGAAGGAGCCGAGGATGGAACCGACGCCGCCGATGATGATCATGAACAGGATGCGGAAGGACAGGTCCAGGTTGTACGCTTCCGGCTCCACCGTGCCCAGGTAGGCATACGCATACAGGGCGCCGGCCACGCCGCAATAGAAGGAGCTGACGGCAAACGCCAGCAGCTTGGTGCGCATCAGGCGGAAACCGATCACCTCGGCCGCCATGTCCATGTCGCGCACGGCCATCCACGAGCGTCCCACGTTCGAGCGGATCATGTTCTTGGCCAGCAGGGCCATGACGGCGACGATGGCCAGCACCAGGATGTATTTGCTCTGCGGCGTGTCGAACTGGTAGCCGAGGATGGTCATTTTCTGCACCGTGATCACGCCCGACGAGCTGTAGTTCGTCAGGTAGGGGATCTTGGTCAGGCACCAGACGACGAAGAACTGCGTCGCCAGCGTCGAAGCGGCCAGGTAAAAGCCGCGGATGCGCAGCGAAGGCAGGCCGAAGGCGATGCCGACCATGGCCGCGCACAGGCCGCCCAGGATGAACGACACCAGCAGCGGCAGTCCCGGCAGGCGCGCCATGAAGTTGTACGAGGCGAAGGCGCCGACGGCCATGAAGGCGGCCGTGCCCAGCGACAGCTGGCCCGCGTAGCCGGTCAGGATGTTCAGGCCCAGCGCGGCCAGGGCGAAGATCAGGAAGGGGATCATGATCGCCGACAGGATGTAGGGCGTGGCGAAATACGGCAGGAGGAAGACGGCGGCGAGCAGCGTGGCCGTCAGTGCCAGGCGGTCTTGCCGGATCGGGAAGATCTGGTTGTCGGCCTGGTAGCTGGTCTTGAATTGTCCTGCTTCACGGTAAATCATGGCGTGTCCTTTGCTGGCTGTTTTGGCTGTTGTCGGGTTACGCGCCATGCGCTAACCCGACCTACGATGCTGTTACGGTGGCGTTATATTCGCCGGATGATCTTCTCGCCGAACAGGCCTTCCGGACGCACCAGCAGGAACAGCAGGGCCAGCACATACGGGAACCAGCCTTCGATGCCGCCGCCGACCATGGGGCCGATGTAGACTTCGGCCAGCTTTTCCGAGGCGCCGATGATCAGGCCGCCGACGATGGCGCCCGGCACCGAGGTAAAGCCGCCGAGGATCAGCACCGGCAGCGCCTTCAGGGCGACGAAGGTGAGGGCGAACTGCACGCCGTTGCGGGCGCCCCACAGCAAGCCTGCCACCAGGGCCACCAGGCCCGCCACGCCCCACACGACGGCCCAGATGCGCTGCAGCGGGATGCCCACGGCCAGCGCCGCCTGGTGGTCGTCGGCGACGGCGCGCAGGGCGCGGCCCACCTTGGTCTTCGAAAACAGCAGGGCCAGGCAAATGACCAGCAGCGCGCAGACGGCGGCCGCCACCATGTCGAACTGCGAGATGTTGATGTCGAAGTGGTCCATCAGGAACTGCATCGGCACGTCCTCGATCGGCAGGTCCAGCTTGTGCACCTGCGAGCCCCACATCAGCTGCGCCAGGCCTTCGATGAAGAAGGTCAGGCCGATGGTGGCCATGAACAGCGTGATTTCGGGCTGGTTGACGAGCGGGCGCAGGACCACCCGTTCGATCGCCATGCCCAGCGCTATCATGGTCACCATCGTCAGCGGGATGGCCAGCCACAGCGACAGGCCGAACTTGTCCATGATGCCGACGCAGGTGAGGGCGGCAAAGAACACCATCGCGCCCTGCGCGAAGTTGAACACTCCCGAGGCCTTGTAGATCAGGACGAAGCCGATCGCCACCAGTGCGTACATGACGCCCGACAGCAGGCCGCCGATCAGCACTTCAAAGAAAAAATTGATATTCATGGCTATTCCTCGTCTAGTGCGCCACGCCGAGATAGGCGTTGATGACATCCTGGTTGCTGCGCACCTCGTCGGGCGTGCCGTCGCCGATCTTCTTGCCGTAGTCGAGCACCACCACGCGGTCGGAGATATCCATCACCACGCCCATGTCGTGCTCGATCAGCACGATGGTCGTGCCCAGCTGGTCGTTGACGTCGAGGATGAAGCGGCACATGTCCTGTTTTTCTTCCACGTTCATGCCGGCCATCGGTTCATCGAGCAGCAGGATTTCCGGCTCGGCCACCAGCGCGCGGCCCAGTTCCACGCGCTTTTGCAGGCCGTACGGCAATCGTCCCACGGGCGTCTTGCGGATCGCCTGGATTTCCAGGAAGTCGATGATTTCCTCGGCCTTCTTGCGGTGCTCGATTTCCTCGCGCCGCGCCGGTCCCCAGTACAGGGCCTGCAGCAGGAAGTTCGACTTCATCTTCAGGTTACGTCCCGTCATGATGTTGTCGAGCACCGTCATGCCCTTGAACAGGGCGATGTTCTGGAAGGTGCGCGCGATGCCGGACTTGGCGGCCTGGTAGCAATCCATGCCGCGCCGGTGTTCGCCGCGGTAGATGATCTCGCCCTGCTGCGGGCGGTACACGCCGTTGATCACGTTGAGCATCGAGCTTTTGCCGGCGCCGTTCGGGCCGATGATGGCGCGGATTTCATGCTGCCTGACATCGAAGGAAATATCGGTCAGCGCCTTCACGCCGCCGAACGACAGCGAGATATTCTTCAGGTCCAGGATCACGGGGCCGGTCTTGCGGGCCGTGCCGAAATGGACATCGGGTTCGTTCATTTGCATCGTGCTGTGCTCCATCATGCGGCCGCGCCCAGGGCCGGATACGTTTTGCTGTCCCAGATCTGCAGGTCGGCGCTGGTCGAACCGGTGCGGCCATCCTCGAATTTCACCTGGGTCTCGATGTATTGCGTCGCCTTGCCCTCATACAGGGCAGAGATCAGCACCGCGTACTTTTCGGCGATGAATTTGCGGCGCACCTTGCGCGTGCGGGTCAGCTCGTCGTCGTCCGGATCGAGTTCCTTGTGCAGCACCAGGAAGCGGTGCACCTGGGTGCGGTCCATCAGCGGGTCGGCCGCCAGTTCGGCGTTGACTTGCTCGATGCAGTCGCGGATCAGGCCATACGTCTCGGCGCGGGCCGCCAGGTCGGTGTAGCCGGAATAGGCGATGCCGCGCCGCTCGGACCAGTTGCCGACAGCTTCGATGTCGATGTTGATGAAGGCGCAGACCTGGTCGCGCGCATGGCCGAAGGCCACCACTTCCTTGATGAAGGGGAAGAACTTGAGCTTGTTTTCGATGTAGTTCGGCGCGAAGATGGCGCCGCAGTTCATCTTGCCCACGTCGGCCGCGCGGTCGATGATTTTCAGGTGGCCTTCGCTGTCGAAGACGCCCGCGTCGCCCGTGTGGAAATAGCCGTCCGCGTCAATCACTTCGCTCGTCGCGTCGGGGCGCTTGAAGTAGCCGCTCATGGTCGCCTGCGACTTGACCAGCACTTCGCCGTTGTGCGCCAGTTTCACTTCCACGCCCGGCGCCGGCAGGCCGACGCTGTCGAACTTGATATTGCCGTCCGGTTGCAAGCATACATAGGCGCAGGTTTCGGTGGAACCGTACAATTGCTTGAGGTTGACGCCGATCGAGCGGTAGAAGCGGAACAGGTCGGGGCCGATGGCGGCGCCGGCCGTGTAGGCGACGCGCACGCGCGTCAGTCCCAGCACGTTTTTCAGGGGGCCGTAGACGAGGATGTCGCCCAGTTGATAGCTGAGGCGGTCGGCCAGCGAGACTGGCTTGCCATCCAAAATCTGCGCGCCGCAGCGCTTGGCCACGTCCATGAAATGGCTGAACATGCGGCGCTTGATGGCGCTCGCATCCTCCATGCGTATCATCACGCTGGTGAGCATGTTCTCGAACACGCGCGGCGGCGCGAAATAGCAGGTGGGGCCGATTTCGCGCATGTCGATCATCACCGTGTCGCCCGATTCGGGGCAGTTGACGGTGAAGCCGGCCACCATGGCCTGCGCCAGCGAGAACAGGCAGTCGCCGACCCAGGCCATGGGCAGGTAGGACAGGATGTCTTCGTTGTCGGTAAGCTGGTCGAAGGCCACGCCGCCTTCGCCGGCGGCCAGCAGCGCCGTGTGGCTCTGGCATACGCCCTTGGGCTTGCCGGTGGTGCCCGAGGTGTACAGGATGACGGCCGAGTCGCTGCCACGGCCTGCCTCCACGGATGCCTCGTAAAAGCCCGGATGTTCGCGGTCGTAGACCCGGCCCAGCGCCTGCAGGCCGGCAAAGGAAATGAGTTCGGGCTGGCGGTAGTGGCGCATGCCCCGTTCATCGTCGTAGGCGATGTGGGCGACGTGCGGATACAGTGCCTGGAGTTCGAGCAGCTTGTCGACCTGCTCCTGGTCTTCGACGATGGCGTAGCGGATTTCCGCATCCTGCAGCACGTAGGCCATGTCGGCGGCCGGCGCGTCCTGATACAGTGGCACCGGTACGCCGCCCAGGCTCTGCGCGGCCAGCATGGCCCAGTAGAGGCGGGGACGGTTGTCGCCGATGATGGCCAGGTTCATGCCGCGCTGGAAGCCGATGGCGGCCAGGCCGCAGGCCAGTGCGCGCACCTCGTCGTTGACTTCCAGCCAGGTCCAGGTTTGCCAGATGCCCAGGTGTTTTTCGCGAAATGCGGGCTTGTCGGATCGTACCGTCCCGTGTTGCAATAAGCGCCGCGGAAAAGTCGGCATTGTTGCTGTGGTATGCGTTTGCACCAGTGTCTCCCTGTTGCTTGTCTCAGGCCCCACCTCGTTGGATGGCGCTCTGTGTTTTTTATGTGTAAGGCGTTTGTGCAATGATAGTAGCTTGCGTTAGTTTGCCAAGTTGTCTTTTCGGGGACATTTACCCACTTTTCGATGGTGCATCGCACAATGACCAATCCTGATATCAGCCTCAAGGATGCCGTGCGCGCGGCCAACTGGGCGCAGCTGCTCGATCCCGTGCAAATGGCCCGGGTCGAGGCGGATGTGTTTGAAACCTTCGTGCCGAAAGGCGGCTTTGTGTGCCGCAAGGGCGAACCGGTGGACAACTGGATCGGCGTCATCAGCGGCATGGTCAAGATGAATAATTTTTCCGCTTCCGGCAAGGCCATGACCTTCATCGGCGTGCCGCCCGGCAGCTGGTTCGGCGAAGGTTCGCTGCTGAAAAACGAGATCCGCAAATACGACACCATGGCCCTGCGCGACACGCGCGTGGCGCGCCTGCCCGGCGCCACCTTCCACTGGCTGCTGGAAACAAGCCTGCCATTTACGCGCTTCCTGCTGATGCAGCTGAACGAGCGCCTGGGACAGTTCATCGGCATGGTGGAAAACGAGCGCCTGCTCGACCTGAACACGCGCGTGGCGCGCTGCCTGGCGTCGATGTTCAATTCGCACCTGTACCCGGGCGTGGAAACGCTGGTGCAGCTGTCGCAGGAAGAGATCGGCCTGTTGTCCGGCTCCTCGCGCCAGCGCGCCAACCAGGCCTTGCAGGTGCTGGAAAAGAAAGGCTTGTTGCGCCTCGATTACGGCGGCATCCGCGTGCTGGACCTGGAAGGCTTGCGCCGCTACGAGGCCGATGATGGAGAGTGATGTGTCGATGGACGAAATGAAGCGCCTGACCGAGCAGCACTACCAGTCGTTCCTGCAGGCGCGCCTGGCCGGCGCCAAGGCGCTGGCGCGGCTGGACGCGGCCATGCGGGCGCGCCATGCCCTGCTGCCGATGCCGCTGACCCTGCGCGAACTGGCCTTGCTGCCGCAGCTGTGCGATGCCTCGCTGCTGGCGCTGGCCCGCTCGCCGCACAGCGGACACTGGAGCCGCGACGACATCGGCGACACGGATCCCGCGCAAGTGCTGGCCGAAGACGTCGCGTATGCGGAGTTTTCGCGCGCCATCCTGGAGGGAGCGGCGCGGCACCTCGACGCCATCCATGCCGGCCAGCTGCCATATGTCGCCGACGCGGCCTTTGCCACGGCCGATTCCGGCGTGCTGGCGCGCGCCGCGCGTGTGGCGTCCTACCGCGATGAGGGCTGGTTTGCGCCCGTCATCGCCACCTTGCTGCCGCAGGCGTGCGTGGCGCCCGGCACGGCCAGGAGCGCGCCATCGCAGTCGCTGGCCATGGCCCTGGGCCATGGCGTGGAAACCATCCCCACGCCGGCAAGCGTGGAAGCCCTGCGCACGGCGCTGGCGCAGGTGCGTCACGCGGGCATACGCAAAAAACTTGAGCGCAATCTGAAGCCGGCGGAAAAAGCCCTGGCCAGACGCGCATAGCCAGGGCCGGGAAGGCGCTCGCCATGCGCAGTGCCTTGCCCGGGCTAATCGGGGTATCATAGGCGCTTCCCAGCACCGCTCTTTTCGTCCCCATGCAGACACCTGACCAAGCCACTCCCGCCTCCCGTTTGTCGCAACTGCGCGGCGCCATGCGCGCGCAGAACATCGACGCCTGCATCGTGCCGTCGGCCGACCCGCATTTGTCCGAGTACCTGCCGGCCCGCTGGCAGGGCCGCGAGTGGCTGTCGGGCTTTACGGGGTCCGTCGGCACCCTGGTCGTCACGCAGGAGTTTGCCGGCGTGTGGACCGATGGCCGCTATTGGGAGCAGGCGGAGACGGAACTGGCCGGCAGCGGCATCGTCCTGAAGAAAATCCCGTCCGGCGCCAGCGTGCTGTATATCGACTGGCTGGGCGAGACCATGCTGCCGGGGCAGACGGTGGCCGTCGATGGCGCCGTGCTGGGCCTGGCCAATGCGCGCCTGCTGCAACAGGCGCTGGGCGCGCGCGTGACCCTGCGCACCGATACCGACCTGCTGCAAGCCGTGTGGCCGGAGCGTCCGGCCATGCCCACCGCGCCCGTGTATGAACATGCGGCGGCCTATCCATCGCTGTCGCGCACGGAAAAACTGGCGGCCCTGCGCGCCAGCATGGCCGCGCACGGCGCCAGCCATCACGTGATTTCCACGCTGGACGATATCGCCTACCTGTTCAACCTGCGCGGCGCCGACGTGAACTACAACCCCGTCTTCCTCGCCCACGCGCTGGTGGGGCCGGAACGCGCCACCCTGTTCGTCGCCGACGGCAAGCTGCCGGCGGCCCTGCGCGCCAGCCTGGAAGCACAGGGCGTGGACGTGGCCGCGTATGACCGCGCGGGAGCCGCGCTGGCCGCCTTGCCCGCCAGCGCCACCCTGTTGCTCGACCCGCGCCGCATCACGTTCGGCACGCGCCAGGCCGTGCCCGGATCGGTGCGCGTGGTGGAAGCCATCAATCCCACCACGTTCGCCAAGTCGCGCAAGACGGACGCCGAGGCAGCCCACGTGCGCGCCGCCATGGAGCACGATGGCGCCGCCCTGTGCGAGTTTTTCAGCTGGCTCGATGCCACCCTGGCAGACCCGCAGCGCGCGCCATTGACGGAAATCGGCGTCGACGAGCACCTGACGGCCGCCCGCGCGCGCCGCGCGCATTTCGTCAGCCCCAGTTTCGGCACCATCGCCGGCTTCAATGCGCATGGCGCCATCATGCATTACCACGCCCATGCGGATTCGGCCGCCACCATCGAGGGCGACGGCTTGCTGCTGATCGACTCGGGCGGTCAGTACCTGGGCGGTACCACGGACATCACGCGCGTGGTCCCTGTCGGCAGCATCACGGCAGAGCACAAGCGCGATTTCACGCTGGTCTTGCGCAGCATGATCGCCCTGTCGCGCGCGCAGTTCCCGCGCGGCGTGAAGTCGCCGATGCTCGACGCCATTGCCCGCGCGCCGCTGTGGGCCGAGGGCATCGACTTCGGCCACGGCACGGGCCATGGCGTGGGCTTCTTCCTCAACGTGCACGAGGGGCCGCAATCGATTTCCCAGTCCGCCATGCCGGAGCCGCAGACGGCCATGGAGCCGGGCATGATCACCTCCGTCGAGCCGGGCATCTACCGCCCCGGCCAGTGGGGCATCCGCATCGAGAACCTGGTGCTCAACGTAGCCGCGGGGACGACGCCGTTCGGCGAATTCCTGTGCTTCGAAACATTGACCCTGTGCCCGATCGACACGCGCTGCGTGGAACGTGCGCTGCTGCGCGACGACGAGGCGGCCTGGCTGAACGACTACCACGCCACCGTGCGCGCGCGTCTGTCGCCGCTGTTGTCCGGTGACGCGCTGGCGTGGCTGGAACAGCGCACGGGAGCCATCTGATGCGCTCGACCCGTGCCACCTCCGCCATCGAGCGGCTCAAGGAACGCAGCGGCAACCGCCTGTACACGATGGCGCGCACCGGTGACGAACTGTTCTTCCTCACGGAGGGCCCCGGCTTGCCGCCTCTGTGCCCGCCGCTGGAACTCGACGCCTTTGTCGCCTTCGTCAATGGCCTGGGGCCGCAAAAGGCGCGCCGCGTCAGCAAGCTCGATGTGGCGTTTGAAAAGCAGCTGACAAAAAAACCTTAGCATGCCAACCATCGACTTCCTGCGCGCCTACTGGTCGCCGGCCGAGCTGGCGACGAATGGCGTGATCCTGCTGAACATGCTGGGCGCGCTGCTGCTGGGTTTGCTGGTGGGCTACGAGCGCTCGTATCACGGCCGCGCGGCCGGCATGCGCACTTACAGCCTCGTCTGCATGGCCTCGGCAGCGCTGACGGTGCTGGGCGGCTACCCCGAGTTCTGGTACGGCGGCCATGGCGCCATCGTCGGCAGCGATCCGACGCGCGTCATCCAGGGCATCGTCACGGGCGTGGGTTTCCTCGGCGCCGGCGTCATCATGCGCGAGGGCTTCAACATCAGCGGCCTGACGACGGCCGCCTCGATCTGGGCCTCGTCCGTGATCGGCATCATGGTCGGCATCGGCTTTTATCTGTCGGCCATGGGGCTGGCCTTCCTGTGCGCGATGGCGATGATTTTCCTGTCGAAACTGGAAAACTGGCTGCCGTCGCGCCACGCCGTGGCCATCACCATGCGCTTCAAGCGCGACTTCATTCCGCGCGAGGATGCGCTGCGGCGCATGGCCGCCAAGCGCGGTTACGATATCGCCGGCGGCTCGCTGACCATCGGCAGCACCGACGGCATGCAGGAGTGGCGCTTCGTCGCCATCGCGCATGGCAAGAACACGGGCGCCAGCCTGTCCGCCATGTCGGCCGAACTGGCCGCTTTCGAGGGCATCGCCGGCTTCCAGCTGTCGCATGCCCGCAACTAGGTTGCACGTTGACAAGGATGAGCATGGATACGCAGGCGCAGGCAGTACTCGATTTCTGGTTTTTGCCACCGGACGAGCCCGGCTACGGCCAGGCGCGCGCGGCATGGTTCCGCAAGGATGACGGCTTCGATGCGCAGATACGCGACCGCTTCGGCGCGCTGATCGATGCCGCCATCGATGGCGGCCTGCGCGACTGGGAAGCGACGCCGCACGGCGCGCTGGCGCGCCTCATCGTGCTCGACCAGTTGACGCGCAATGTCTACCGCGGCACGCCGCGCGCGTTTGCCGGCGACCCCCAGGCGCTGGCGCTGGCCGTGTCGATGACGGAGCAGGGGCTTGACCGGCAACTGGCGCCGATGCTGCGCGCCTTTGTGTATCTGCCGTTCGAGCATGCGGAAGACCTGGCCATGCAGGCGCGCGCCGTCGAACTGTTCCAGCTGCTGTCGCAGGCGCAGCCGGGTTTTGACGGCATGCTCGATTATGCCGCGCGCCACCAGGAGGTGATCGCCCGCTTTGGCCGCTTCCCGCACCGTAACGCCATCCTCGGGCGCGCGTCCACGCCGCCGGAGGTGGCATTCCTGCGCCAGCCCGGTTCCAGCTTCTAGGCAGCCATGAATGTGACCCTCAATATCATCGGCGCCGGCCACGTGGGCCGCGTGCTGGGCCGCCTGTTCGCCGGCGTGGACGGCACGCATGGCGGAAACATCCTGGTGCAGGACGTGCTGACGCGCTCGATGGCGTCGGCGCAATCGGCCGTCGATTTCATCGGCGCCGGCACGCCCGTCGACCGCTATGCGGCCTTGCGGCATGCCGATGTCACGCTGCTGGCTGTCTCCGACGACCAGATCGGCGCGGCCTGCGCGGCGCTGGTGGCCGAGGGACGCCAGGCGGGCGCCATCGTGTTTCACTGCAGCGGCGCGCTGGCCTCGAACGTGCTGCTGGCGGCCACGCAGGCCGGTGCATCGGTGGCCAGCGCCCACCCGATCCGCAGCTTTGCCGACCCGCAACAGGTGGCCGCCACGTTTGACGGCACATTCTGTGGCGTGGAGGGCGATGCGCTGGCGCTGGCCTTCCTGACGCCGGCCCTGATCGCCATCGGCGCGCGTCCCGTGCCCATCGATCCGGCCGCCAAGACCCTGTACCACGCCGCCGCCGTGTTTGCCAGCAATTACCTGGTGACGGTGCTCGATGCCGCCCTGCGCGCCTACCAGGCGGCCGGCATCCCCGAAGCCGTGGCGCGCGAACTGGCGCAGCCCCTGGTGACGGAAGCGGTGGCGAATGTGTTCCGCCTGGGCGCGGCCCCCGCGCTCAGCGGCCCCATCGCGCGCGGCGACCTGGCGACCGTGGCGCGCCAGCAGCAGGCGGTGCAGCAATGGGATGCCGCCACGGGCGAGTTGTACCGGTCTCTGGTGGCGCCCACGCAGGCGCTGGCCCGGCGCAAGCGCGCGCAGTCAATCGGCGACTGACTCAACTCGCATGGACGCCATTGCGTCCATGCTGTTTTGCCTGGTACAGGGCGCTGTCGGCGCGTGAAAAGAAGGCCGATTCGCTTTCGTCCAGCCGGTATTCGGCCACGCCCAGGCTGATCGTCACGGGCACGTGCGGCGCCGGCATGCCGAAATCGTGGCGTTCGACGGCGGTACGCAGGTTTTCCGCCACTTCCAGCGCCTGCGCCAGGCTGCAATTGTTCAGCAGTACCAGGTATTCTTCGCCGCCCCAGCGCGTGATGACGTCGCTTTCGCGCACGGTGGCGCGCGCTACGTCGGCCACGCCGCGAATGACCTTGTCGCCCCACAGGTGGCCGTGGGTATCGTTGACGCGCTTGAAGAAATCGATGTCGAAGAGGATGGCCGACATCGGCTGCGCCTGGCGCCTGGACAGGAGCATGGCGCGCTGGAACAGCAATTCCAGCGACTGGCGGTTCAGCAAGCCGGTCAGCGCGTCGGTGGAAGCGATGCGCTCGATGCGGCGCTGGTAGCGGTTCACCGTCAGCAAGGTCAGGACCAGTACCAGCAGGGTGACGCCAAAGCTGATGGCCAGGTTCAGGATGAACACGCGCTGCAGCGACCTGACCTCGTCGCTGACATTCTGCTCGACCACCAGGTACCAGCCCAGTTCGGGGATGAAGCGCGAGTTGACGAGGATTTCCGCGCGCCCCAGCTGGTAGGACAGGTGTGTCGGCGCGCTCTGGTGGTTGATGATCTGGCCGGCGATGGCGCTGATGCCGGGCAGGTTGCGGATATTGCCGTGGCCGTCGCGCATGCTCTTGCCCGCCAGGACCAGGTTGCCGCTGCCATCGACAAAATAGATATTGCGGTGGAAGCGCGCCTGGTAGCGGTCGATGATGTGGCTCATGGTGGCCAGGGTCAGGCCGATGCCGGTGGCGCCGATGAACTGGCCATGGTAGTCATACACGCGGTGGTTGATGAAGATGGTCATGCTGTCGCGGTTGGCCATGTCGACGTCGACATTCGTTTCATAGTCGCTCTTGTCCATGGCGCGCACGCGGTAGTACCAGATGTCGCGCGTCGCCTGCGGGCTGACGGATTTCAGGGTGCCTTCGGCGTAATAGTATTTGCTGCTCTTGTCGGAGACGAGAAAGCTGGTGATGGCGCCGTACTTCCTCTTGACTTCGGCCAGGTAGCGCACGATCTGCGCCGGATCGCGTTCGCCGGCAAGTATCCAGTCGCGCACGAAGGTGTCGTGCGCCATCAGCGAGGAGATGAAGACGGGGCGCAGCATGTCTTTCTGGATTTCGGAATAGATATTGTCGCCCGTCAAGGGCAGGGTCTGGTCGGCGATGCCGTGTTCGATGGCCTCGCGCGACGCCAGGTAGCTGGCCAGGCTGGTGGCCAGGAAGCCCGCCCCCAGAATCAGGGTCAGGAGCAGCAGCAGGCGGTACTTGATCGACAGAAGGCGCATGGAGACGGGTATGGGGCAGGCCAGGGGCGCGCGGATCTTGGCCCAGACGATAGGGCCGGGGGGCAATCTTGACGCAAGCCAAAAGTATGCAGCAGGCCGAGTATTGGCGCAATGATAACTAGATTTATTGGCAATTTACAGCGGGTGGCGCGACAAGATAACCACGATTTACCAAATAAAAGTGCCGATTTGTCGACAAAGATGCAAATTGGCAATAAGATTTGATGAGGGGAATCATCGCGCACCGCCCCTGTCCTGCCGCCCGTTTCCGGCGCAGGGCACCACGCGCAGGGAGTGTTGCATGTTATTTTTAAAGAGTACGTCCGTCAGCAAGGCCCCCGGCATTTATGAAGTCGATATCGCCGCCAAGCCGCCAGGCAAGACCTTCGGCGTGTTCCTCGCCACCGACCCCGACAATCCACCGCATGCCTTGCTGGGACAACTGAAGGCGCTCGGCTACGAAAACACCTATAGTTCGCCTTACCTGCACAAGGACCAGGGCAAGGTGCTCGATCTGCATTTCCAGAAGGATGGCACGGACATCTTCAAGGGCTGGAAGACGGACGAGTGCACGCACAACCTGGCGGCCATCACGGCCCTGTTCGAGGAGCATGGCATCGCCATCGCGCCGCGCGTCATGTCGATGGCCGAAGCCTACGCCTAAACGCCTGTCAACACCGGCCGCGCGTCGTGATTTGTGGCCGCCGATGCGCTGCTTCGGCGGCCGCGCGCATTCGCACGGCGCCGCTTCTCGGGCCGGCGGGGGCGCCGGGCCTCACTGCCGCTCGCGACGGCCTTGCCTGGCGTTGTAGATAGATCAAGCCGTTTCCACACCGATGTGATACAGGGCCCACGGGCAACTGGCGAAACGTTCGGCCAGGGGCAGGGCCGCCACGGCCGCGATGCGGTCCGCATCGTGGATGGCCCACAGCGGCCCCAGGCCGCCGAGCGCCATCGGCTGCCCGTCGAGGTGGGTGGCGACAATAAAACGCTGCGCGCGCGCCTGTGCCATGGTCAGCGCCGCCGCATAGCCATCGACGCCGCGCAGCAGCAGGCGCACGGACTCTTCCTCGGGCGCACCGGCCGCCTTCAATACCTCGACCAGTAGCGGTCCGCGCAGGGCGTGTCCCTTGCCGTCATATTCCAGCGTGGGATGGATGGTGCGTGCCGGCAAGTTCGCCAGCGCCGCGAAGTCGAACGCCCGCGCCCGCTCAAAGCTGATTTTTTGCTTGTGCATCATCTGGTCGCGCACGGCGTCGAACGGACCCCGGTTCGGCTTGTCGATGCTGCCCGTCACGGTCAGCAGGGCCGGACCACGCGGGCCGGCGGGGGCCGCCCAGCCAATGGCGGGCAGGGCGGTGGCAGCCAGGGCGGCGGCGAGAAACTGGCGTTTGTGCATGCACCTCTCCTCTTCGTTGGAATTCAATTGTTCTCTTAAGTCTAGCTTAAGTTCGCTCAACGGGGCGCATTTTGTCGTTATTGTCAGTTTGGAATGTCGGCTTACATCTTGTCACAGTTCTTACGGAATGGAGAAAGACGTAGCTTTTTTCGGCTGTTATTGTGTATGCATCGCACTTCGCTGAACTGCGAATTCAGGCACCATTCACTAATTGAAAGAGAGAACATGATGAAAAAGAAAATCCTGTTTGCAATGATCGCTTCCGTTACCGCACTGACCGGCATGAGCGCCGCGCACGCCGAAGGCGCCTATGTGGGTGCCGGCATCACGGGCAACCGTTATAACTTCGATATTCCTGGCGCCACCAGCGCCGATAATCACAGCGGCTACAAGGCCGGTGCCAAGGTCTTCGCCGGTTACGATTTCGATAAAACCTGGGCGATCGAGGGCGGCTACGCCGATTTCGGCAGCAAGGATTACAGCTATGTCACCAGCGCCGGCAATGGCAAGGTGAAGAGCGATTCGCACGGCTACTACCTGGCCGGCAAGGCCACCATGCCCGTGACGGACAAGGTTGGCGTGTTCGGCAAGCTGGGCGTGGCCAAGGTCAAGAATAGCCTGAGCGGCACCGGCCTGTCGACCGGCATCAGCGGCAATGACAAGACGGGCGTGTACGCTTCCGTCGGTGCGCAGTACGCGATCAACGAGAAAGTCTCGCTGACGGCGGAAGTGGAACACTTCGGCAAGAGCGCCGACCAGGGCCGCAAGGCTACGGGCCTGGCACTGGGCGCCCGCTACAATTTCTAAAAACCGGCTGCGCCGCGCGATTTGGTCTGCGATGCGCACTGTGCCTCGGCACAGTTGCGTTTCTCGGCTAGAACTCGTTGTCGCTGGCTACGGTTTTAAGAACTGTGCTGAAAAAAAAGGCAGTTACCGCGAGGTGACTGCCTTTTTGCATGGCCAGACGTAAAACTTAGGTCGTCAAAGGCTTGTAGCGGATGCGTTTTGGTTTCGCGCCTTCTTCGCCCAGGCGTTTCTTCTTGTCGGCTTCGTACTCTTGATAGTTACCGTCAAAGAAGGTGACCTGCGAGTTGCCTTCGAAGGCCAGGATGTGCGTGGCGATACGGTCGAGGAACCAGCGATCATGCGAGATGACCATCACGCTGCCGGCAAATTCCAGCAGAGCATCTTCCAGCGCGCGCAAGGTTTCCACGTCCAGATCGTTCGACGGTTCATCGAGCAGCAGGACGTTGCCGCCCATCAACAACGTCTTGGCCAGGTGCAGACGGCCGCGTTCGCCGCCGGACAGGTTGCCCACGAGTTTCTGCTGGTCCGAGCCCTTGAAGTTGAAGCGGCCCAGGTAGGCGCGCGACGGCATTTCGAAGCGGCCCACGGTCAGCATGTCGGCGCCGCCGGAGACGTCCTCGAATACGGACTTGTTGTCGGCCAGCGAATCGCGGTTCTGGTCGACGATGGAAACGCGCGCCGTCTGGCCGATGGCCACTTCGCCGCTGTCCGGTGTTTCCTTGCCGGTGATCATCTTGAACAGGGTCGATTTACCGGCGCCGTTGGGGCCGATGATGCCGACGATGGCGCCTGGCGGCACGGTAAAGCTCAGGTTATCGATCAGCAGGCGGTCGCCAAACGCTTTAGACACGTTCTTGAACTCGATGACGTCATTGCCCAGGCGTTCGGCCACGGGAATAAAGATTTCCTGCGTTTCGTTGCGTTTCTGGTATTCGTGCTCGGACAGCTCGTTGAAGCGGGCCAGGCGGGCCTTCGACTTGGCCTGGCGCGCTTTCGGGTTCTGGCGCGACCATTCCAATTCCTTCTGCAGCGCCTTCTGGCGCGCCGATTCCGTCGACTCTTCCTGCTTCAGGCGGGCCTGCTTCTGCTCCAGCCAGGTCGAGTAATTGCCCTTCCATGGAATGCCGCTGCCACGGTCCAGCTCCAGGATCCACTCTGCCGCGTTGTCGAGGAAGTAGCGGTCATGGGTGATGGCCACGACGGTACCCGGGAAGCGCAGCAGGAATTGTTCCAGCCAGTCGACCGATTCCGCATCCAGATGGTTGGTCGGTTCGTCGAGCAGCAGCATGTCCGGTTTCGACAGCAGCAGCTTGCACAGCGCCACGCGGCGTTTTTCACCGCCGGACAGCACGCCGACCTTGGCATCCCATGGCGGCAGGCGCAGCGCGTCGGCGGCCATTTCCAGCTGCAGGTTCAGATTGCCGCCGTCGGACGTCGAAATGATCGCTTCCAGGCGCGCCTGTTCCGTGGCCAGGGCGTCGAAATCGGCGTCTTCCTCGGCGTACGCGGCGTACACGGCTTCCAGCTTGGCTTGCGCTTCAAATACTTCGCCCAGGCCCGATTCGACTTCCTGGCGCACGGTCTTTTCCGGGTCCAGCTGCGGTTCCTGCGGCAGGTAGCCGATGTTCAGGCCCGGCATGGGCACGGCTTCGCCCTGGATGTCGGTGTCGATGCCTGCCATGATCTTCAGCAGCGTCGATTTACCGGAGCCGTTCAGGCCCAGCACGCCGATCTTCGCGCCTGGGAAGAAGGAGAGGGAAATATCTTTCAGAATCTGGCGCTTGGGCGGGACGATTTTGCCCACGCGATTCATGGTGTAGACGTAATTTGCCATTAGAAATCTCGGGTGATATACAAAGACGGACAGGATACGGTAAACGCCCGCTTCCGGCCAGCGCTGCGCGCTGCGGAAACGGGCGCCGGGGCAAGACTAGGCGGCGCTGCGCGCGCGGCGGGCCGTCCACAGGCCCTCGGCCGCATACAGGGCCAGCGCCGTCCAGATGACGAGGAAGCCCAGCATGCGCTCCGGGGTGAACGCTTCGTGGAAGACCCACACGCCGATCAGCAGCTGGCCCGTGGGGGCGATGTATTGCAGCAAGCCCAGCACGGCCAGCGGCAGGCGCCGCGCGCCGGCGGCGAACAGCAGCAGGGGAATGGCCGTGATGGGGCCGGACGCCAGCAGCAGGGCGCGCGTGGCGGACGAATCCGTATTGACGAAGCCGCTCTGGCCATGCCACGCCAGCCACAGCATGTAGGCCAGCGCCAGCGGGAACAAAATCAGGGTTTCGAACGACAAGCCTTCCAGCGCGCCCAGCGACGCCGTCTTGCGCAGCAAGCCATAGCCGCCAAAGGTGGCGGCCAGCAGCAGGGCGATCCACGGCACCTGGCCCGCCTGCCAGGTGAGCCAGGCCACGCCGCAGGCGGCCAGGGCGATGGCCAGCCACTGCAGGCGGCGCAGGCGCTCGTGCAGCAGCAGGAAACCCAGCATGACATTGATCAGCGGCGTGATGAAGTAGCCGAGACTGGCATCGACCACATGGCCATTGTTGACGGCCCAGATATAGATGAACCAGTTGGCCGACAACAGGAAGGCGCTGGCGACGAAGCCGGCCACCACCTTCGGCTGGCCGCGCAGGCTGCCCAGCCAGCTCCACTGGCGGCGCACGGTCAGCACCACGCCGAGGAACAGCAGCGACCAGACCATGCGGTTGGCGAGGATTTCCTGCGGCGCGATGTCGTCGATGGCATGGAAATACAGGGGGAACAGGCCCCAGCACAGGAAGGCGAGGGAGGCGTACAGCATGCCAGGATTCATGATGGCGTTCGCTTCAGAGTAGACAGTCTGTCATTATCGCTGAAATTACCTGGGGCTGCCCGGCGCCGCTGGCGAGGCGTAGAATGGCAACAAATCAACGGCCGCCAGCCCGCCCGACCAGGCGCAGCGGTATAAAACAACGACCTTGGGGCAGCCCGGAACCATGCAAAAATACTCTTGCTATTTGCTAATACCTATCATATTGTGCGATGCAACAAAACAAAAACGGGTGCAATCTTGACGTCGCAACATAAAAAAAGCGGCCTGGCCGGCTTGACCTTGGCCGCCGTCGGCATTGTCTACGGCGATATCGGCACCAGTCCGCTGTACACCCTGAAAACCGTGTTTGATCCGGCGCACGGCCTGGCATTGACGCACAACAACCTGCTGGGCATCATCTCGCTGATCTTCTGGGGCCTGACCCTGATCGTCTCGCTCAAGTACGTGACCCTGGTGCTGCGCGCCGACAACCGCGGCGAGGGCGGCATCATGGCGCTGATGGCGCTGGTGCTGTCGTCCGTCAGCAAGGTGTCGCGCTGGCACTTTCCGTTGATGGTGATCGGCGTCTTCGGCGCCACCCTGTTCTATGGCGACAGCGTGATCACGCCCGCCATTTCCGTGCTGTCGGCGATCGAGGGCCTGGAAGTGGCCACGCCGGCCCTGAGTTCCTATGTCGTGCCGCTGACAATCGTGGTGCTGGTGGCCCTGTATTCGGTGCAGTCGCACGGCACGGCCGGCATCGGCCGCTATTTCGCGCCCATCATGGTGCTGTGGTTTGCCGCGCTGGCCGGCATGGGCGTGGTCAACATCATCAAGTCGCCGGCCATCCTGGCCGCCCTCAACCCCATGTACGCGGCCAGCTTCCTGCTCGATAACGGTTTCGTCGCGTTTGTCGCGCTGGGCGCCGTGGTGCTGGCGCTGACGGGCGCCGAGGCGCTGTATGCGGACATGGGCCACTTCGGCAAGAAGCCGATCCGCATGGCCTGGTTCCTGATCGCCTTCCCGGCCCTGAGCCTGAATTACCTGGGCCAGGGCGGCCTGCTGCTGGCGCACCCGGAAGCCGTGACGAATCCGTTTTACCAGCAGCTGGGCGCCTGGAGCGTGTATCCGCTGGTGATTCTGTCGACCATGGCCACCGTGATCGCGTCGCAGGCGACCATTTCCGGCACCTTCTCGATGACCAAGCAAGCCATCGCGCTGGGCTTCCTGCCGCGCATGCGCGTGCGCCACACGTCGGAAAGCGAAATTGGCCAGATCTACATTCCCGCCGTGAACTGGCTGCAGCTGTTCGTCGTGCTGCTGGCCGTGGTCGGCTTCGGCTCGTCGGAAAACCTGGCCGCCGCCTACGGCATCGCCGTCACGGCCACCATGCTGTCGACCACCATCCTGACCTTCTTCGTCATCCGCTACCGCTGGAAGATGAATCTGGCGCTGTGCTGGGCCGCCACGGGCTTTTTCCTCATCATCGACGTCAACCTGGTGGCGGCGACGGCGCTGAAGCTGTTCCACGGCGGCTGGTTCCCGCTGCTGCTGGGCTCGATCCTCTTCATCGTCATGCTGACCTGGAAGCGGGGCCGCCAGCTGGTGTTCCAGAACCTGGAAAAGCACGCGATTCCGCTCGACGATTTCCTTTCGTCGCTGTTCATCGCGCCGCCGCTGCGCGTGCCCGGCACGGCCATCTTCCTGCGCGGCGAAACGGATGGCGTGCCGCATGCGCTGTTGCACAACTTGCTGCACAACAAGGTCTTGCATGAACGCGTCATCTTCCTCACCGTCTTCATGCACGAGGAGCCGTGGGTGGCGCCGTCCGAGCGCGTGCGCGTGGTGGACCTGGGACACCAGTGCTACCAGGTCAACGTGCATTACGGCTTCAAGGATGAGCCTGACATTCCTGGCGCGCTGGCGCAGTGCGCGGAGCAGGGGCTGGACTTCGAAATGATGGAAACGTCGTTCTTCATCGCCCGCCAGACCATCATTTCCACGCCGGGCGCCGGCATGATGCCGTGGCGCGAGCATCTGTTCGTCACCATGTCGCGCAATGCGCGCACGGCGGCCGACTACTACCAGATCCCGAGCAACCGCGTGATCGAACTCGGTACGCAGGTGGAAATCTAGAGAATGTGGTTAGTGCGTCAATGTTGTATTGACGCACTATCAACCGCCGTGCTTACGTCTGCTTACAAATGGGCCCCACCAGTCCTGTTAAACTCCAGCCCGTACCGCTCCGCACCGTACGGGCGCCAGTCACACTCCAATATTTAAAGGGAAACCATGAAATCGGTATTTCAAATGATCGCCACCCTCGCTTGCGCCGTGGCACTGACCGCCTGTGGCGCCGCTGCCAACACCGAGAAGCCGGTCGTGCTTGACCCGAACACGCAAGTCAAAGAGTTTCTCTTTCCCGATCTGGTGAAAGGCAGCGGCGCGGCAGCGGCAGCGGGCGATACCTTGCAGGTGATTTATACGGGCTGGCTGTATGACGCGAGCAAGCCGGACAGCAAAGGGACCCAGTTCGATACCAACGTAGGTAGCGCCGCTTTCCCGTTTGTTCTCGGCCTGGGCAAGGTGATCCAGGGCTGGGAGCGCGGCATCGTCGGCATGCAGGTGGGCGGCACGCGCCGCCTGGTGATTCCATCTGACCTCGGCTATGGCGCCATCGGCAGCCGCAACAAGGCGGGCGAGCTGGTGGTGCCGCCTTACGCCGGCATGGTGTTCGAGGTCACGCTGACGGACTTGGTGAAGGCCAAGTAAGCCACGCGCAGGGCCATGACAGAGAAGGGCGATTCCACGGAATCGCCCTTTTGCGTTGGGGACCCGCTTCAGGCCGGCGCCAGTTCCTGGAAGTAATACGTGGCGCCGCCCAGATTGGCCGGCGCGTCATACTGCAGTACCTGCGCGCGGCGCAGGGCCACGGGTGCGCTGAAGGCGGGGCCATCGTAGACGAAGGTGTGGAATTCGCCGTTTTCGCCGCAGGCGTCGACGCCGGGCGGCAGGTCGGCCAGGAAGGCGGCGTCGAACTCGCGCCCGCAAAACTCGCGCGGCAGGTGCTGGCCATTGATGCAGACGACGATGGCCTTGAAGCCGGCGGCGAGAAATTCGTCGACCAGCGCGCGCCGCTCTTCGCCCCATAGCGGCAGGTGCGCCGTCAAGCCGGCCGCGGCGCAGACTTTTTCTTCCCAGTCGCGGTGCGGCTGCAGGTCGATGTCGCCAAACAGGGCGTGGGCGATGCCATCGTCCTTTGCCGCGCGCAGCATGGCGATGAATTTTTCTTCATAACTGGCCCAGCTGGCGTGATAGCGCTGCAGGCGCGCGCCCAGGCTGGCCGCCTGCGCCTCGAGCAGCGCCGGCGGCACGCCGTGCGAGCGCGACTTGCGTCCATCTTCATCCATGGCCGTGATGAACAGCGGCACGGCCATGCCGCTGTTGCGCGCGCGCCACAGGGCCAGGCAGGAATCCTTGCCGCCGCTCCAGGAGATGAGGGCCGTCGTCATGCCGTCGTGTCCTGCGCCACGGGGCGCAGCATGTCGACGTGCTGTATGCCGTCTTCATCGTATGGCGCGCTGACGGTGACAAAGCCGAACGACTGGTAGAAGCGCTCCAGGTAGTGCTGGGCGCCGATGCGGATGGCGTGGCCGGGATGCTGGCGTTCCGCGCGCGCGATGCCTTCGACCAGCAGCTGCCTGCCGGCGCCCGTGCTGCGCGCCTCGGGCGCCGTCAGCACGCGGCCCAGCGACATTTCCACGTATTTGGCGCCCGGCGCCAGCACGCGTAGGTAGGCGGCCAGCACCGGCTGGCCATCGACGTCGTGCCAGCCCAGCAGATGCATGGCCCGCTGGTCATGCCCGTCGAGGTCCGGGTAGATGCACTGCTGCTCGATGACGAACACGCGCTGGCGCAAGGCCAGCACCTGGTACAAGTCGTGGGGGCCGAGTGCGTCGAACGTCGTCCATTGCCAGCTGATCATGGGTCATCCTTCAATTATCGTGGCCGTGATTTTACCGGCTTCCCGCCTCCGGCGTGGGATAGCGCTGCGCATACCATTGCTTCAGGTGCTCGATGCAGCGCGTCACGCGCGGCGCCACGAGCTGGCGCGACGGATAGATGGCGAACAGCGCCAGGCTGGGGCGTTCCACTTCGGGGAACAGTTCGACCAGGGCGCCGCTGGCCAGCGCTTCGCGGCAGACAAAGGTGGGCAGGATGCCGATGCCCAGGCCGCGCAGGATCAGGCTGCGCATGAACAGCGTGTTATTCGTGCGCACCCAGTTCGGCACTTCGATGTCGCTGTGCGGTCCCGCATGGCGCAGCGGCCAGCGGTTGCCGAACAGGGCGTGGCTGTAGATGAAGCAGCGCTGGCGCGTCAGTTCCGTCGGCGCCAGCAGGGGGCCATGGCGTTCCAGGTAGGCCGGCGCGCAACAGATATGCAGGCGGTAGTCGTGGATGTGGCGCGCCACATAGCTCGAATCGGTGAGCGCCGTGGTGACGCGAAACCCCAGGTCGTAGTTGGCGGCCGCCAGGTCCACGTATTCATCCTTCAGGTCGACGTCGAGGCGCAGCGCGGGCCAGTCGGCCATGAAATCGGCCAGGCCCTCGGCCAGTTCGCCCACGCCCAGCGACAGCGGGGCATTGATGCGCAATCGGCCCGTCACGTGCGCCGTCGAATGGGCCACCATGTCCTCGGCCTGCGCCAGCTCGTCGAGCAGCTTGCGGCAGTGCTCGAGGTAGGCGGCGCCCGTTTCCGTCAGGGCCAGCTGGCGCGTGGTGCGCGTCATCAGGCGCCCGCCCAGCTCCTGCTCCAGCTGGCCGATGCGCCGGCTCACATACGAGGCCGACAGGTCCAGCTCGTCGGCCGCGCGGCGAAAGCTGCCCAGCTCGGCCACGCGGCGAAACAGTTGCATCGCCTGCAATTTATCCATCTCGCTCCCCTTCGTCCATTCAGTCGTATTGCGCATCAGTGCGCTGCATTATTGATCATTTTTTTATATTTTGATTGGCAATATGCTGGTGACCTCTCGACAGAAAGGCCACACCATGAAAAAACTACTGCTCGGCAGCCTGCTGCTCGCCGCCTTTTCCACCGTCCAGGCGGCCGAGGTCCTCGTCGTGCTGTCCGATGCGAACCACCTCGACTTGCGCGACGGCAAGGTGTTCCAGACGGGCTTTTATCTGAATGAATTGATGCAGCCCGTGAAAAAGCTGCTCGACGCGGGCCATACGGTGACGTTCGCCACGCCGCAGGGCAAGGCGCCCACGCTCGACGCCAGCTCCGATACGGCCGACTATTTTGGCGGCGACGGGGCCGCGCACGCGGCGCACAAGGCCTTGCTGGAGCAGCTGGCGCTGACCGTGCCTGGCCGCTCGCCCGTCATCAGCCTGAAAAGGGTGGCGCAGATCGGCTATGGCCACTACGCGGCCGTGCTGGTGCCGGGCGGCCACGCACCGATGCAGGATTTATTGAAGGATGCCAGCCTGGGCGCCCTGCTGCGCCAGTTCCACGCGGATGGCAAGCCGACGGCCCTGCTGTGCCATGGCCCCATCGCCCTGCTGTCGGCCCTGCCGCAGGCGGCGGCGTTCACGGCGGCGCTGGAAGCGGGCCAGACACCCGCCAGGCCCGCCGGCTGGATCTACAGTGGCTACCGCATGACGGTGATCAGCAATCAGGAAGAGGCGGCGGCGCAGGGCGCGTTGCAAGGCGGGACGATGAAGTTTTATCCGCAGTCGGGCTTGCAGGCGGCCGGCGCGCAGTATGTGTCGAACCAGGCGCCGTGGGCCAGCCACGTGGTGGTCGACCGCGAGCTGATCACGGGGCAGAATCCCGCCTCCGCGCCAGCCCTGGCGGAGCGGCTGCTGCAGGCGCTGCGCTGACAAAAATCCCCGGCGGCGCCTGGGGGCGCGGCCGGGGATGTGTCCCAAGGCGGCGGGGATTACACGAGCGTCAGGGTGACGTCGATGTTGCCGCGCGTGGCGTTCGAATAAGGGCAGACGATGTGGGCGGCGGCGACCAGCGCTTCGGCGGCGGCGCGCTCCATGCCCGGCAGCGCGATCTTCAGTTCCACTTCGATGCCGAAGCCCGTCTCGATGGCGCCGATGCCGACGTGGCCTTCGATGGCCAGGTCCGCCGGCAGGGCGATCTTGTCGCGGCCGGCGACGAATTTCATGGCGCCGATGAAGCAGGCCGAGTAGCCGGCGGCGAACAGTTGTTCCGGATTGGTGCCGACGGCGCCATTGCCACCCAATTCCTTCGGCGTGGTCAGTTTCACGTCCAGCACATTGTCGGACGAGATGGCGCGGCCTTCGCGGCCTCCGGTGGCGGTGGCGACAGCGCGGTACAGGACTTGTTTGATCGACATGATGGTTTTCCTCGTATGATTTAAATAGTTAACGACTAAATAGTGTGCTACTTGTTTCATGGGCCTGCACGTCTGCAAAAACTGTTCACTGCGGTGTCCATGCATGCAATATATATCGCGCACTATTTAATTGCAAGCGATTTTATTTTTGGGGCAGCAGCTGTTTGTGCTTTATTTTCTTGCCTTTGTCGCCACTACGGGGCTTCCGTCGCATAATGGCCACCGCCGCTGGAGCCGATTGTTATGCTTGGCCCCACTTCACTACCAGGGAAAAATCATGACCAGCCTCTTCTTTATTCTCCGCCTCGCCTTGGCCACGATGATCACGTATATCGTCGCCACCGCCATCCTGGTCGAGAATTTCCTGCGCTATGTCTTCGGGCACACCGAAGGCTTCTTTGTCATCGCCGGCGCACTGCTGGCCTGCGCCGTCATCACGAACGCGTTTTCGCACGTGCGCCGCGTGCGCCTGATCGCCGGCGAGGTCAACGCCAGCACGCTGTCGAGCCGCCAGCGGCGCCAGATCGAGATCCCGTTCGAGGCGGGCGAAGCGTTCGACATGATCGACGCGGCCATCCGCGAACTGCCGGGCAGCGAAGTGGTCGAAAGCGCGCGCGACAGCCTGCAGGTGCAAGCCCGCGTGCGCCGCGCGGCGCCCTACACGCATACGGGCCTGCCGCGCATGCGCGTGCTGGGATTCCTCGAACCGCGGCCGAACCAGATTCTCGCCACCGTCACGCCGAATGGCGAAGCGGGCAGCGTGACCCTGATCTGCGAGCCGGCGCGCAATGCCTGGACCGACTGGTTCCTCGTCGACCATGGCAGCAACCTGGAAAATGCGGAAGCGGTGACGCGGGCGCTCACGCGGCGGGTGGCGCAGCGCCGGCGCGGCGAGCAGGCCGAGGCGCGCCAGACGGTGACGGAAAAGGAACTCACGGTGGCCAAACTGAGCCTGCTGCATGCGCAGGTGGAGCCGCACTTCCTGTACAACACCCTGGCCAGCGCCCAGCTGCTCACGCGCAGCGATCCGGCCCGCGCCGACGAGATGCTGGGCAACCTGATCCTGTACCTGCGCCACTCGCTGCCGCGCACGGAGCAAGCCATGTCGACCCTGGGCACGGAACTCGAGCGGGCGCGCGCCTACCTCGATATCCTGAAAATCCGCATGGGCACCCGCCTGAACCTGCAGATCGAGGTGCCGCAATACCTGCGCCAGGTGGAATTGCCGCCGATGATGCTGCAAACCCTGGTGGAGAACGCCATCAAGCACGGACTGGAGCCGAAAAGCGGCGGCGGCACCGTCTGGATCATGGCGCGCAGCGGCAATGGCACGGTGATCGTCACGGTGGCCGACGATGGCAAGGGCTTCAGCGACGACGGCGCCGGCACGGGCATTGGTTTACGCAATGTGCGCGAACGCCTGCGCCTGACCTACGGCAATGCCGCGGCGTTTGCCATCGTCGCCAATTTCCCCGATGGCGTGACGGCCACCATCACGGTGCCCGACAGCACGGCGCAAGGAGCGTCATATGGATAGGACTCTGGATGGCATGACGTGCGTGATCGCCGAAGACGAGACCCTGCTGCGCGACGCGCTGGTGGCCCTGCTGGCCGAGGAATGGCCCGGCCTGCGCATCGTCGCCGCCTGCGATGACGGCGGCACGGCGCTCGAGGCCATCGCCACCCTGCGTCCCGACGTGGCGTTTCTCGATATCCGCATGCCGGGCCTGACGGGGCTGGAAGTGGCGGCCGGCGCGCTGGAAGCGAGTCCCGCCACCCAGGTGGTGTTCGTCACGGCCTACGACCAGTACGCGATCGACGCGTTCGACAAGGGGGCCGTCGATTACCTGCTCAAGCCGATCGGACGCGAGCGCCTGCAGGCGACCCTGCAACGCGTGCGGGCGCGCGCCGGCAAGGGCGCGCCCGGCGACAGCGTGCTGGCCGGCCTGCTGCAGCAATTGAGCGGCGCCCTGCCGGCGGTGGCCAAGTCGCCGCCGCTGGTGTGGCTGACGGCCAGCTGCGGCAAGGATACGCGATTGATCATGGTGGACGACATCGCCTATTTTCAATCCGACACCAAGTACACGGCCGTCATGACGGCCGATGGCGAGGCGCTGCTGCGCAAGCCGATCCGCGAACTGCTCGACGTGCTCGACCCGGCCATTTTCAAACAGATCCACCGCTCCACCATCGTCAACATGAAGATGGTGGCCTCCGTCACGCGCGACGAGGTGGGGCGCGGCGCCCTGCGCCTGAAGACGCGGCCGGAAACCCTGGCCGTGAGCCAGCCGTTCATGGCGCTGTTCCGGAATATGTAAGGCCGGGGTCGGCCCGCCGGCAGTTACTCCGCGGTTTCAAAACCTTCGAGCACATTGACGACGTTGATGCCGATTTCCTTCACCGCATAACCGCCTTCGAGGATGAAGGCGGTGGGCAGGTTCAAATGCGCCAGGCGTTCGCCCACGCGCAGGTAGTCGCCGCTTTGCAGGGCGAAGTGCGACAGCGGGTCGCCGGCGAAGGTGTCGACGCCGAGCGAGACCACCAGCGCGTCGGGCGCATACATATTGATGCGCAGGCAGGCCGTTTCCAGCGCGGCGAACCAGCTGGCCGTGGAGCTGCCTGCCGGCAGCGGCAGGTTGACGTTGTAGCCGACACCGGCGCCGCTGCCCGTCTCGTCGGCATGGCCAAGATAAAACGGGTATTCGTTGCGCGGGTCGGCGTGGATCGAGGCGAACAGCACGTCGTCGCGCGCATAGAAAATGCTCTGGGTGCCGTTGCCGTGGTGGTAGTCGATATCGAGGATGGCCACCTTGCGCGCGCCGTCGTCGAGCAAGTGCTGCGCGGCCAGGGCCGCGTTGTTCAGGTAGCAGTAGCCGCCGAAGAAATCGCTGCCCGCGTGGTGGCCCGGCGGACGCGTCAGGGCGAACGTGGCCCGCTCGCCCAGGCGCAGCGCGTGTGCCGCGTTGACGGCGCAGTCGGCGCCCGTCTTGGCCGCCGTCCACGTGCCGGCCGTCAGCGGCGTGCCGTTGTCCATCGAGTACAGGCCCAGCCTGGCCGTGAAATTCTCCGGTTCGATGTCGTGGCGCAAGGTGCGCACGGGCCACACGGATGGCAGCGCATCCTTGCCCGCGTTGTCGGGATCGAGCGCCAGCCAGTCGTGCCAGGCGTGGCGCAGGAAATGCAGGTAGCGCGGCGTATGGATGCGCTCGAGCGACGTCAGCGGCACGCCGTGCGGCGTGACGATGCGGCCCAGGTTGCGCCGTCCCAGCTCGGCCACCACCATGTCGGCCCGTTCCGGCGTCTCGAAGCACGGCACCATGGCGCCGCGAAACCATTCGACGCGGCCCCGGTGCTGGCTGTGCAACTCATTGTAGAAGGTCAGCATGGGGGCGCGTTGCGCAAGGTCGGCGTCAGGTGTGCGAACACAGGGTGCTGGCGCGGTAGGCGGCGACGAAGTCGTCGAAGCTGCCGCTTGGCGCCGCTTCCATGGCGCGCTGCTCGGCCAGCGAGCTGGCGGCAAGCTGGTCGAAATACGCGCTTTCCGCGGCCGTCGGCGGCTGCGCGCGGAAATGGGCGGCATGGCGCTCGCTTTGCTGCAGGCCGAAGGCGGCAAACGAGCCGCCGTTGGCGCGCAGCTCGGCCAGCACCCTGGCCGATGGCGTCGCATCGGGGTCGGCCAGCTTGGCCGCCTGCGCCGCCAGGCTGTCCGCATGCTGCGTGCCGCCATGGCGCGCATCGAGCAGGGCCGCCACGGGCGCGATGCGCGCCAGTAATTCCTCGCCCCACGCCTGCAGGGTGATCTCTTCGCCGTCGCGGCGCAGGGTCAGGCCCGGCGTGCGGCCTTCCTTCACGGTGCGGGCGAAATTGTTCGTGTAGCAGGCGCTCTGCTCGGCCGAGATGGGGGCGCTGTCGTCGAGCGCGCAGAACAGCAGGAAGGCGTCGAGGAAGCGGCCCGTTTCCAGGCTGATGCCCACCGGTTCGAACGGGTCGACATCCATGCAGCGCACTTCGATGTATTGCACGCCGCGCAGGCACAGGGCCTGGATCGGCCGCTCGCCCGTGCGGATCACGCGCTTCGGGCGGATGGTCGAATAGTATTCATTTTCGATCTGCAGCACGTTGGTGGAGAGCTGGATCCACTCGCCATCCTGTTTCGTGCCCAGCGCCTCGTACGGCGGATACGGGTCGTTGACGGCGTGCGTCAGTGCGTTGACGTAGTCGTCCAGGCTGTTTTCATGCGGACGCAGGCCGGACTGGGCATCGTTCTGGTAACCGAGGTCGCTCATGCGCAGGCTGGTGGCGTACGGCAGGAACAGGGTGTCGTCGGACAGGGTGTCGAGCTTGTGCGCGCGGCCGCGCAGGAAACCGGCGGACAGCGCCGGCGACGTGCCGAACAGATACATCAGCAGCCAGCTGTAGCGGCGGAAATTGCGGATCGTCGCCAGGTAGCTTTCCGATTGCACGTCTTTCGGCGTGGCCGCCGCGTGCGCCGGGCTGGCGCTGGTGTCCGGATTGCCGGCCAGGACTTGCCACAGCTGCTCGTCGAGCGAGTAGTTGTAATGGATGCCGGCGATGCATTGCATGGCTTTGCCGTAGCGCAAGGCCAGGCCGCGCCGGTACACGTGCTTGAGCATGCCCATGTTCGAGGTGCCGTAGTTGGCGATCTCGATGTCCGCTTCGGGCGGCAGCTGGCAGGGCATCGACTGGCTCCACAGCAATTCGTTGCCGAGGCGGCTGTAGGCATGGCGGTGCACGGTATCGAGCTTGTCCAGCGTGGTGGCGATGTCGGACTCGGCCGGCGTGATGAATTCAAGCAGCGCTTCGGCGTAGTCGGTGGTGATTTCAGGGTGCGTCAGCGCCGAGCCCAGGGCGGCGGGGTGGGGCGTGGAAGCCAGATGGCCGGCGTGGTCGACGCGCAGGGTTTCACGCTCGATGCCGCGCAAGCCGCCCAGCAGCGCGCGGTTGGCATCTTCGGTCAGCAATGCCAGGCGGCGAGTCAACAGGTTGGGCAATTTGAGCTTCCTTTCTTGTGCAGCAGATAAATAATTTGTGCTGAGATTAACCGAAAATTGGCAAATGCGTCGGCGCCGGCCCAAAAAACGCCGCATCGCCAGCGTCCGCCCCGGGCAACGGGGACGGCGCTTCGGTCAGGAATTCGCTTGATATTTTAACAAACTGCGGAGCATCTGGCGCGTCGCTGGATCAAGCTCCGCGCAGGTGGCTGCGGTCAGCCGAGGCGGGCGCCGCTGACTCGTTCGATGCCGGCCAGGTCGCGCCAGCTTTGCACTTTGCTGTAGTTGGCGTCGGCCAGCAGGCCGCGCACGGCTTGCGCCTGATCATAGCCGTGTTCCATCAGCAGCCAGGCGCCCGACGCCAGGTGGCGCGCGGCGCCGGACACGATGGTGCGCAGGGCCGACAGGCCATCGGCATGGTCGGTCAGGGCGCCGGCCGGCTCGAAGCGCAGATCGCCTTCGGCCAGGTGGCGGTCGCCGCTGGCGATGTAGGGCGGGTTGGAGACGATGAGGTCGAACTTTTCCGTGCCCAGCGCCTCGAACCAGTCGCTGGCCATGAAGGTGATGTTGACGCCGTTGGCGCTGGCGTTGCGGCGCGCCACGGCCAGCGCCGCGCTGCTGACGTCCAGGGCCGTGACGACGGCGTCGGGCCGCGTGTACGCCAGGGCGACGGCGATGGCGCCGCTGCCGGTGCCCATGTCGAGCACCCGTCCGCCCGGCGGCAGGCGCTCGAGCGCCAGTTCCACCAGCACTTCCGTATCGGGACGGGGGATCAGCACGGCATCGCTCACCTCGAAGGGCAGGCCGAAGAATTCGCGTTGTCCGACGATGTAGGCGATCGGTTCGCCGCGCAGGCGGCGTGCCAGCAGGGCCGATAAACGTTCGGCTTCGTCGCTGGTGAGTACTCGCTCCGATTGCGTGATCAGGCTCACGCGCGACAGGCCCAGCGCGTGGCCGAGCAGGATGCGGTTATCGAGCGGGTCGAGCAGCGGACGGATTTGCAGGGCGCCGACAGTGCTGCCGGCGGGAATCAAGGTTTCTGGCATGGTTCTTTCAGTTATTTCTGACGGCGCAGCAAGGTCCACAGCATGGCGATGGCGAAGAGGGCGAACCAGGCGAACGCCCATTGCGGGATGGACAGGCCGAGGAAGGGCTCGCCGGCGTTTTCGCAGGCGCCGTACGATTCGAACATGAACGGCATGACTTGCGCCGTGAAAATCTTGTTCAGCGCCGTTTCCACCGGGTCGATGCCGCACGAAAAGCCGGGGTTGGCCAGCACGTACAGATGCTTGGCGCCCACGCCCAGGCCGCCCAGGGCCGCAGCCAAGCCGATTGCCGCGCCGATTTTCGGCCGGTTCGCGGCCGCGCCGGCCAGGCAGGCGATGCCGATGGCGAGGAACAGGTAGCGCTGGATCACGCACAGCGGGCACGGCGCCATGTTCATGGCGTGCTGCAAATACATGGCCACGCCCAGCATCAGGAAACACAGGGCGGCGATCAACAGGAGGACGGTGCGTGAATTTTTCATGGGCGACACGGTGAGGTGGATGGGAATTAGCTGGCCATTTTCGCACAAGGGCAGATTTTTATTGCTTAGCCGCTACTTAAAGCTGTCGGCTTACGCGCCTTGCGCCAGGCCGCCCCACAAACAGCTGCGTAGGTCGGCTTAGCGCAGCGTAAGCCGACGCAACGGCGCCAGCGTTTAGTCGCCCAAGGCAGCAAGCAGTTCCGCCTGGTGCTCTGCCGCCAGCGCATTCGTCAGCTCCGTCAGGTCGCCATCCATGATGAAGTCCAGTTTATACAGGGTCAGGTTGATGCGGTGGTCCGTCAGCCGGCCCTGCGGGAAGTTGTAGGTGCGGATGCGCTCGCTGCGGTCGCCCGAGCCGATCAGGCTCTTGCGCGTGGCCGCTTCCTTCGACTGCTGTTCGCGCAATTGCACGTCCTTGATGCGCGCGGCCAGCACTTTCATGGCCTGCGCCTTGTTCTTGTGCTGGCTGCGGTCATCCTGGCATTCGACCACGATGCCGGTCGGCAAGTGAGTGATGCGCACGGCGGAATCCGTCTTGTTGATGTGCTGGCCGCCGGCGCCCGAGGCGCGGTAGGTGTCGATGCGCAGGTCGGCCGGGTTGATGTTGACGTCCTCGACTTCGTCCGCCTCCGGCATCACGGCCACCGTGCAGGCCGACGTGTGGATGCGGCCCTGGGTTTCCGTGGCCGGCACGCGCTGCACGCGGTGGCCGCCCGATTCGAACTTCAGCTTCGAATACGCGCCATTGCCCACCACGCGCACGATCACTTCGCGGTAGCCGCCCAGGTCGGAGTCGGACGCCGACACCAGTTCCACCTGCCAGCGGTTGCGCTCGGCAAAGCGCGTGTACATGCGCAGCAAGTCGCCGGCGAACAGGGCCGACTCGTCGCCGCCCGTGCCGGCGCGGATTTCCAGGAAGATATTGCGCTCGTCATTGACGTCCTTCGGCAGCAGCATGGTCTGCAATTCGCGCTCGAGCTGCGCCATGGTGGCTTTCGCCGCCTCGATCTCTTCCTGGGCGAATTCCTTCATGTCCGGGTCGGCCAGCATCTCTTGCGCTGTCGCAATGTCGTTGCCCGCCTCCTGGTAGGAACGGTACAGGGCCACCAGCGGGCCCAGTTCGGCATGCTCGCGCGTCATCTTGCGGTAGCTGTCCATGTTCGACGTGGCGTCGGGGTGCATCAGCAGTTCGTCGAGTTCGACCAGGCGGTTCGCCAGTTGATCGAGTTTGGCCAGCATGGATGGTTTCATAGCGATTCGCGGTAAAAAGAGTGTGAGGGTGGGGCAGGTTCGGCAGGCCCGGCAGGCGGGCAGGAAGCGGCCGCGCGGGCGGCCAGCGGGGCTGCGCTAACGGCGGGGGCGGAACAGTTTCGGCAGCAGGGTGGCCAGTTGCTTGCGCTCGTCGCCCTGCGCGTGGTGCAGCGCCTGCTGCGGACCGTGCAGGAACTTGGCCGTCAAGCCTTTCGACAGCGCTTCGAGCACGGCGTCGATGTCGGCGCCCTTGGCCAGCATCTTGCGCGCCCGTTCGACTTCCATCAGGCGCAGCGCTTCGCTGCTTTCATGCAAATTCTGGATGACGGGCACCATGGCGCGGTCGTCGACCCAGCTCATGAAGGACTGCACGCGCGTCTCGATGATGGCTTCGGCTTGCGCCACGGCCGCTTGCCGGCTTTCCAGGCCCGTCTGCACGACCTTGCCCAGGTCGTCGACCGTGTACAGGAAGACGTCGTTCAGGCGGCCCACTTCCGCTTCGATATCGCGCGGCACGGCCAGGTCGACCATGAACATGGGCTTGTGGCGGCGCGCCTTGATGGCGCGCTCGACCAGGCCCAGGCCCAGCAGCGGCAGCGACGACGCCGTGCACGAGATGACGATGTCGAAGCGGTGCAATTGTTCCGGCAAATCGGCCAGGCGGATGGCCGTGCCGTTGAAGCGGTGCGCGAGTTCCTCGCCGCGCTCCATGGTACGGTTGGCGATCGTGATGCTTTTCGGATTTTGTGCGGCAAAATGGGTGGCGCACAGTTCGATCATTTCGCCGGCACCGATGAACAGCACATTCTGTTCGGCGATCTTGTCGAAGATGCGTTGCGACAGGCGCACGGCGGCGGCCGCCATGGAGACGCTGTGGGCGCCGATTTCCGTGCTGCTGCGCACTTCCTTGGCGACGGAAAAGCTGCGCTGGAACAATTGGTGCAGATACGTGCCCAGGCCGCCCGCCTCGTCGGCCGTGCGGATGGCGTCCTTGATCTGTCCCAGGATCTGCGTTTCGCCCAGCACCATCGAATCGAGCCCGGAGGCGACGCGGAAGGTGTGGCGCACGGCATCGTGCTGCGGCAGCATATACAGGTGGGGACGCAGCTCGCTGTAGTTGAGCTTATGGTAGTCGGCCAGGAAATGCGCGCCCGCATCGAGCGGGTTCGGCACGTGGCTGGCCGCATACAGTTCCGTGCGGTTGCAGGTCGAGAGGATGGCCGCTTCGTCGTTGTCGCGCAGGTCGATGCGCTGGAACCAGGTGCGCGCCGCCATCACCGCCTGGCCCAGATGCTCAGGCGCAAACGCCAGCTGTTCGCGTAGCGACACTGGGGCGGTGGTGTGATTGAGGCCGACGGCTAGCAGTTGCATTTCAGGGCTGTTGGGAATTCTTATGCCGACATTATAGCGCCTTGTGCCCGATCTTTGAGCAGCACGGCAGTTTGCGCCCCGGCGCGGCGGCGTCAGCCCCCCAGTTTTTCCAGGCGATAGCCATAACTGTAGACGGGCACCAGGCGGTAGCCGTGTTCCGGCTTCAGCTGCAGCTTGTTGCGCACGCGCGAGACGTGGGTATCCATGGTGCGCGACGGCAGGGCCGTGTCGCGCTGCCAGACGGCTTCGTGGATGTAGGCGCGCGACAGGGGGCGGCCCAGGTTGCGGAAGAACAGCAGCGCCAGGGCGAATTCCTTGTGCGTCACGTCGAGCACCTCGCCATGCATCAGCAGGCGGCCGGGACGGGTTTCAAACGTGTAGATACCGAAGTGCAGCTGCTCGGCGCCATTTTGCGCCGGATACGCGACGCGCAGCAGCGCCTGGGTGCGCAAGGTCAGTTCGCTGCGCCGCAGGGGCTTGATCATGTAGTCGTCGGCGCCGGCCGTCATGCCCGCCACCACGTCGTCCTCGCCCGAGCTGTTGGTCATAAACAACACCGGCGCCTTGGGCGCCAGTTTTTCGCGCGCGCGGCGCAGCACTTCGGCACCGTCCAGGTCGCTTACATGCCAGTCGAGGATCAGCATGTCGCAACTGTCCTTGCGCAGCTGCCCCAGCATTTCCTTGCCACTTTGAAACTCGTGGCAAGCGTGGCCGGCGGCGGTGAGCACCTGGCAGATCAGTTCTGCCTGACTATGGTCGCTATCGAGTACGGCAATTCGCATGATTGGCTGGAATGTGTTGCAACAAACAGACGGCCCGCTCTGCTTATCGTAATGTTAAGGTATGCTCAAGTGAAATATAACAGAGATTGCAACTGTGTCCAGTGAAATCGGAGGCCAGGCTCTTTACGTTACACTTGTTCATCTACCCTTACTGCGGAGAAACGGGCATGGCAGACAAGAGCACCACCGATTGGACCCTGATACCGGCCAGTAGCGCCGAAATCGAGCAGGTGCGCGAGCGTTGCCGGCGCCTGGTGCAGCGGCGCGCCATGATGTCGGCCGGCGCCTCGGCCATCCCCATCCCCGGCATCGACCTGATGTCCGACGTGGGCCTGTTTTCCATGCTGATCAACGATATCAACCACGAATTCGGCCTCACGCCCGAGCAGATCGAGCGTCTCAACCCGCAGTTCAAGCTGATGGCCTACCGCGCGGCGGTGGGCATGGGCGGCATGCTGGTAGGCAAACTGGTGTCGCGCGAGCTGATACTCCAGCTGCTCAAGCGCAGTGGCGTCAAGATTGCCACCAAGCAGGTGGCGCGCTTCGTGCCGTTTGCCGGCCAGGCGGTGGCGGCGGCGATCGGCTATGCCGTGTTCCGCCAGATCGGCAACCAGCACGTGAATGCCTGCGCCGCGGTGGCGCAGGAGTTGCTCACGGTCAGGCCGGATTAGGGCCGAAGGAGGGCATGGCAGGCGCCGCGGTTGCGGCGCCGCCATCTCATGCGTCCGGCAGGACGACGTTGACGTCGAGTACTTCCAGGTTGCCCTGGCGGTCCAGCGAAATCTTGATGTCGTCGGCATTGACCTTGGTGTACTTGGAAATGACGGCAATCAATTCCTTGTGCAGGGCGGGCAGGAAGTCCGGACCATCGCGTCCGCTGCGTTCGCGGGCGATGATGATCTGCAGGCGTTCCTTGGCCGCGGTTGCCGTCTTCGGCTTGGGGGGGAACAGGAAAGAAAGCAAGGCCATATCACTTCGCCCCAAAAATGCGCTGGAGTAATCCAGGCTTTTCATAGTTGGTAAAGCGCAACTCGACATCTTCGCCGAGGAAACGCGAGACCACGTCTTCATAGGCTTGCGCCACGTCCGTCCCCTTGAAATGGATGGCGGGATTGCCCTGGTTCGAGGCGGCCAGCACCTGTTCCGATTCCGGAATGATGCCCACCAGCGGGATGCGCAGGATTTCCTGCACGTCCTGGTAGGACAGCATTTCATCCGATTCCACGCGTTTCGGCGAGTAGCGGGTGATCAGCAAATGTTCCTTGACCGGCTCGCCGCCCGTCTGCGCGCGGCGCGACTTGGCTTGCAGGATGCCGAGGATGCGGTCCGAATCGCGCACCGACGACACTTCCGGGTTGGTGACGATGATGGCTTCGTCGGCGAAGGTCAGCGCCATCAGCGCGCCATGCTCGATGCCGGCCGGCGAATCGCAGATGATGAATTCGAAGCCCATGTTGATCAAGTCGTTCAACACGCGTTCCACGCCTTCTTCCGACAAGGCATCCTTGTCGCGCGTTTGCGATGCGGGCAGGATGAACAGGTTGTCGCAGTGCTTGTCCTTGATCAAGGCCTGGTTCAGCGTGGCCTCTTTATTGATCACATTGATCAGGTCGTAGACGACGCGGCGCTCGCAACCCATGATCAGGTCGAGGTTGCGCAAGCCCACGTCAAAGTCGAGCACGGCTGTCTTGTGGCCGCGCATGGCCAGACCAGTGGAAAAACTGGCGCTAGAGGTCGTCTTGCCGACACCGCCCTTGCCGGACGTCACAACAATAATTCTTGCCACAAATAATCCTTTTCAGATATCTCTTGAATTGTGCAGCTTAAGAGCGGTTCACGGGAGTGACCGGATTGACAGAGTGTATATCGATTCTGTCTCCAGCCAAACGAATTTGCGCGGGTCCGCGCGCCATTTCTGCGGGGAAACCATCCTCGAACGTGCGGTAGACACCGGCGATCGACACCAGTTCCGGTTCCATGGCCAGCGCGAAGATGCGCGCCTGGGCATTGCCCGAAGCGCCCGCCAGCGCGCGGCCATACAGCGAGGAATACACGTGGATGCTGCCATCGGCGATGATTTCGGCGCCATTGTTGACGACGGCGGTGATGATCAGGTCGCAGCCGCGCGCATAGATGCGCTGGCCGGCCCGCACGGGCGTGTCGACCACCATCACCTGCGCTTCGGCGCCGGCCTGCGCCGCCGCCGTGGGGGTATCCTTGGGGCCATCCTTGGGCGGCGCGTCGTCGCGCGTCTTGCCGCTATCGAGGCTCAAGCCCTGCGCCAGGATGGCGTCATGCATCTCGGCCGGCGCATTGCGCACGGCCACGGCATTCAAACGGTATTTTTTCAGCAGGGCCACGAGGGCGGCCCAGTCGACGGGTACGCTGCCCGGCGGCAAGTCGGCCACGTCCAGCACGGCCAGGTCGTCCTCGAAAAAGTCGGCCACGCCTCCCGTCATGTCGTGCAAGGCGGCATCGAGTGCCTGCGTATCGGCGCTATGCACAATGGCGGAAACGGCGACGACGGTGGAAATCTTGATTTCGATAGGCTTCTGCGACGGGCTTTTGGACATAAACATTTATCAAAGTGAAACTGCGGCAGGCCGAATGTTCCGTACGGCAACAATAGGGAGCAGTAAATTTCTTGCATTCTACTGCAAAAAAATCACCGTCAGGGGCCTGGCGTGTGCTATTCCGCAGGGCAATACCTACTTCATGTCAAAAAAAACGGGCGGCGCCCCGGAAAACCGGTGCGCCGCCCTGGAAGCAGCCGGGAATGCGGCCTGAGTACGCTGACCTCGATTACGCCGCGCGCATCTGTTTGGCCGCCTCGACCATATTCTGCAACGCTGTTTCCGTTTCCATCCAGCCCCGCGTCTTCAGGCCGCAGTCGGGGTTCACCCATAAATTGGCGGGCGGAATCACGGCGCTGGCCTTTTGCAGCAGTCTCACCATGTCGGGCGTGGAGGGGATGCGCGGCGAGTGGATGTCATACACGCCGGGGCCGATTTCGTTCGGGTAGGCGAACTGGCCAAAGCCCGTCAGCAGTTCCATGTCGGAGCGGCTCGTCTCGATCGTGATGACGTCGGCATCCATGGCGGCGATCTGCGGCAGGATGTCGTTGAACGCCGCGTAGCACATATGCGTGTGGATCTGCGTCGCGTCGCCGGCCACCGCGGCGGCGATGCGGAAGGCGCGCGTGGCCCAGTCCAGGTAGGCGTCCCACTGGCCGCGGCGCAGCGGCAAGCCTTCGCGGATGGCCGGCTCGTCGATCTGGATGATGCCGATGCCGGCCGCTTCCAGGTCGGCCACCTCGTCGCGGATGGCCAGGGCGAGCTGCAGCGCCGTGGCGGCGCGCGGCTGGTCGTCGCGCACGAACGACCATTGCAATATCGTGACGGGCCCCGTCAGCATGCCCTTCATCGGTTTTTGCGTCAGGCTTTGCGCGTGGACGGTCCAGGCCACCGTCATGGCGGCCGGCCGCTGCACGTCGCCGTAGATGATGGGCGGCTTCACGCAGCGCGAGCCATACGACTGCACCCAGCCCAGGCGCGTGAAGAGGAAGCCGTCGAGCTGCTCGCCGAAGTATTCGACCATGTCGTTGCGTTCCGCTTCGCCATGCACGAGCACGTCGAGGCCCAGCGCTTCCTGGCGCTCCACGGCGTGGGCGATCTCGGCGCGCATCTGCCGTTCATACTCGGCCGCCGCCAGCTCGCCCCGCTTGAAACTGGCGCGGGCGGCGCGGATGGCCGTCGTTTGCGGGAAGGAGCCGATCGTCGTCGTCGGGAAATCGGGCAGCTGCAAGCGCGCGCGCTGCACGGCCTGGCGCTGCGCAAAACTTGACGCGCGGCGGTCCACGCCGGGCGCCAAGCGCTGCAGGCGCTGGGCCACGCTCGCGCGGTGCACGCGGCCGCTGGCGCGCCGGCTGGCCAGCGCCAGGCGCGAGACGGCCAGCGCGGTGGTGTCCGGCTCGCCTTCGAGCGCGCCCTTCAGCAGGGCAAGCTCCTCGAGCTTTTCCGTGGCAAACGCCAGCCAGGACTTGATGTCGCCATCGAGGTCCGTTTCGGCCGCCAGGCTGAACGGCGCGTGCAGCAGCGAGCATGACGGCGCCAGCCACAGGTGGCCGTTGCGCCTGGCCGCCAGCGGCTGCAGCACGGCCAGGGCGGCGTCGAGGTCGGTGCGCCAGATATTGCGGCCATCGACGATGCCGATCGACAAGACCTTATGCGCGGGCAGCCAGTCCGTGACGCTGACCAGTTCATGCGGCGCGCGGATGCCGTCCACGTGCAGGCCGGCCACGGGCAGGCGGCAGGTCAGGCTGAGGTTTTCTTCCAGCGGCGAGAAATACGTGGCCAGCAGGATATTCACGCCCACCTGGTTCAGCTGCCAGTAGCTGCTCTCGAAGGCGCTGCGCCACGCGTTGGGCAAGTCCAGGCCCAGGATCGGTTCATCGAGCTGCACCCACGCCACGCCTTGCCGTTTCAGGCGGTCGAGCAGGGCGCCATACACGGGCAGCAACTGTTCCAGCAGGGTCAGGCGGTCGAAGCCGGGCGTCTTTTCCTTGCCCAGCCAGAGGAAGGTGAGGGGGCCGATCAGGGTCGCCTTGACCGGGTGGCCCAGCGCCTGCGCCTCGGCCACTTCGTCGAACAGGCGCTCGCAGGCCAGCGAAAAGCGCGTCAGCGGCGAAAATTCGGGCACCAGGTAATGGTAGTTGGTGTCAAACCACTTGGTCATTTCCAGCGCGGGCGTGCCGGCGGCGTGCGCGTGGTGCGCATGGCCGTGGCTGCAAGCGGCGTGTCCGGCATGCTGCTCGGCGCCGCGCGCCATGGTGAAGTAGCGCGACAGCGGCGATTGCCCTGGCGTGCAATGGAAACGGGCCGGTTCGCAGCCCAGCAGCTGGATCTGGCTGGCCACCTGGTCGTAGAAGGCGAAGTCGCCCACCGTCACATACGCGAGGCCGGCGTCCCGTTGCAGGGCCCAGTGGCGCGCGCGCAATGCCTTGCCCGTCGCTTCCAGCGCCGCCTCGGACACGTCGCCACGCCAGTGGCTTTCCAGCGCCCGTTTCAGTTCGCGCGCGGCGCCGATGCGGGGAAAGCCAAGAATGTGGGTGTGCACGGTCATGATGTCATCGAGATTTAATGTGGATGCGCTAGAGTGTGCGGCAATCTGGTCTATAATCAAAACGAAACATTTTGCCGAATAACATGAAAATCATTCACGCACAGAATCCCTTTTCCCGATGCTAGAAATCCGCCACCTGCGCACCCTGAGTGCCCTGCGTTCCTCCGGCAGCCTGGTGCGCGCCGCGCAACTGCTCAATTTGACGCAGTCGGCGCTGTCGCACCAGATCCGCTTGCTGGAAGAGCGCTACAAGGCGCCCTTGTTCGAGCGCAAGTCGATGCCGATCGCATTCACGGCCACGGGCAGCCGGCTGCTGGAGCTGGCCGACAAGCTGTTGCCCGAGATCGAACTGGCCGAGCGCGACGTGGCGCGCCTGTCGCAGGGCGACCAGGGGCAGTTGCGCGTGGCGCTCGAATGCCACACGTGCTTCGACTGGCTGATGCCGGTGATGGATGCGTTCCGCCAGCGCTGGCCGGACGTGGAGATCGACCTGGTGTCGGGCTTTCACAGCGAGCCGGCCGAGCTGCTGCGCTCGGGCGAGGCGGACCTGGTGATCGGTTCGCCCTACGGCCCCGACTTCACCGTGTTTCCCCTGTTCCGCTTCGAGATGCTGGTGGTGATGGCGCAGAAGCACCGGCTGCAGGCGCAGCGCCGGCTCATGGCGCAGGATTTTACGGGCGAGACACTGATTACCTATCCGGTGCCGGAAGAGCGCATCGACCTGATCCGCGAAGTGCTGCGGCCGGCCGGCATCGCCTTCGAGCGTCGCACGGCCGAGCTGACCGTGGCCGTGCTGCAATTGGTGGCGAGCCGGCGCGGCATCGCCGCCTTGCCCAACTGGGCCATCAAGAATTACGTCGATTACGATTATGTGGTGGCGCGCCCGGTGGGCGAGCACGGCCTATGGAGCGACCTGTATGTCTCCGTGCCCGAGCATTTGCAGGACAAGGCGTATGTGCGCGACTTCGTCAGCGTGATACGCGAACAGTGCGCGGCGACGCTCGATGGTATCAAGTTGTTGTCCTGATCGACGTTGGTGGGCACAAACCAACAGAAAAGCTTGAGATATATCAAGGTTTAGCAGGGAACCGCCGCTTACAGTGGAGCACTGTGCGGCGCAACATGGCACCGCCTTCAAATTGGGGAGGAACGAAATGTTTTCATTTTCCGAGCAATGGACACTGGCCGGCAAGGCCGTCGTGGAAGCACAGCTGATCAGTGCGCAAGCGTATGCGAAGGCCGCCTACGACAGCGGCGCCAGCGTGGTCGAGTTGCAGCTGGACGCGGCGCGCACGGCGTTGGCGGCCGCTACGGTGGCGGGCAATCAGCTGCTGTCGGCGAAAGACCCGCAAGAACTGCTGCAGTTGTCGCGCGCGCAGTCGCAACTGGCCATCGAGCGCATCGGTTCGTATGGCCGCCAGGCAAAGGATGTTGCTCAGGAAACCCAGGACAAATTCGCCACCGTGACAAAGGGTGAGTTTGCTGCATCGCGTCAAAAATTTGACGAGCTGTTGCAGGTGGTAAAGCAAACGCCGGTGCCCCTGATTATTCCCTTCAATAATTTTCTAAAAACCACTTTCGGTGGCGCCGATGAAGGGTATGATAAAAATAAAAACACGCGTCCGGCACGCCGGGCGTAAGCGCGTTGCGGCCCGGCAGCGGCTATCCGCCGCGCCAGGCCGCCCGCCGCCACCGCAGGGCCGGCTGCCATCGCTGCCGCCAGCGGTGCGGCGCTGGAACTGTGGCGCATGCCACGCTAGAATGAAACACAGCTTGCTGTGTCTTCCCGAATTCGGATTCATTGGATTCTATTAACACCTTGACCTTGGCCTTCATGGCCTGCATATCGGAGAAATAAATGGATGATGTCGTAATCGTGGCCGCCGGCCGTACCGCAGTCGGCAAATTCGGTGGCAGTCTGGCCAAGATTCCTGCGTCCGAACTGGGCGCGCACGTAATCAAGGGCTTGCTGGCACAAACCGGCATCGACCCGAACCTGATCGGCGAAGCCATCCTCGGCCAGGTGCTGACGGCCGCCGTCGGCCAGAACGCCGCGCGCCAGGCCGTCATCAAGGCTGGCCTGCCAAGCTCCATCCCGGCCTTTACCATCAATAAAGTGTGCGGCAGCGGCCTGAAGGCCACGCACCTGGCGGCGCAAGCGATCAAGTGCGGCGACGCCAACATCATCATCGCCGGCGGCCAGGAAAACATGAGCGCGTCGCCGCATGCGATGAACGGCTCGCGCGATGGCTTCCGCATGGGCGACTTCAAGATGATCGACACCATGATCGTCGACGGCCTGTGGGACGTGTACAACCAGTACCACATGGGCATCACGGCGGAAAACGTCGCCAAGAAATACGAAGTGACGCGCGCCGAGCAGGACGAATTCGCGCTGCAGTCGCAACTGAAGGCGGAAGCGGCGCAAAAAGCGGGCAAGTTCAAGGATGAAATCCTGCCGCTGGAAATCGCGAACAAAAAAGGCACCGTGGTCTTCGACAGCGACGAATACATCAAGCCCGGTTCGACCCTGGACTCGCTGGCCGGCCTGCGTCCCGCGTTCGCCAAGGACGGCACGGTCACGGCCGGCAACGCCTCGGGACTGAACGACGGCGCCGCCGCCGTCATCATGATGTCCGCCTCGCAAGCGAAGGAACTGGGCTTGAAGCCGCTGGCGCGCATCAAGGCCTACGCCTCGTCGGGCCTGGATCCGGCCGTCATGGGCATGGGCCCCGTCTCGGCGTCGCGCCTGTGCCTGAAAAAGGCCGGCTGGACGCATGAAGAGCTGGACTTGATGGAAATTAACGAAGCGTTTGCCGCGCAGGCGATTGCCGTCAACAAGGAAATGGGCTGGGATACCAGCAAGATCAACGTGAACGGCGGCGCCATCGCCATCGGTCACCCGATCGGCGCGTCCGGCGCGCGCATCCTGGTCACCCTGATCCACGAAATGATACGCCGCGACGCCAAGAAAGGCCTGGCAGCGCTGTGCATCGGCGGCGGCATGGGCGTGGCCCTGGCCATCGAACGCGACTAAGTAGCTGGCACCGCACCCAAGCTACTGCGCGGCGCGCTTTGCGGCCTGCGATGCTCACCGTGCTCCAGCACGGTTGCGCTTCTTGGCCACAACTCGCTGCCGCTCGCTACGCTTGAGTGCGATGCGGTATGCCGCCGTCACGCGGCGGTTTTGGATTGCTTTCATTAGATTATTAACTTTTTAGCAATAGAACGACACTGAGGGGATGAAAATGGCAAGAGTTGCATTGGTAACTGGTGGCATGGGTGGTCTTGGCGAAGCGGTCTGTTTCAAACTGGCGGCGCTCGGCTATCGTGTGGTCACCACATATTCCCCTGGCAATCCGAAGGTCGCGGAATGGCTGGCGACGACGAAGGACATGGGGTACGACTTCAAGGCCTATCCATGCGATGTGGCCGACTACGATTCGGCTGCCGCTTGCGTGGCGGCCGTGGAAAAGGACATCGGTCCCGTTGACGTGCTGGTCAATAACGCCGGCATCACGCGCGACATGACCTTCAAGAAGATGGACAAGCCGAACTGGGACGCCGTGATGGGCACCAACCTCGACTCCGTCTTCAACATGACCAAGCCCGTCTGCGACGGCATGGTGGAGCGCGGCTGGGGCCGCATCATCAATATCTCGTCCGTGAATGGCCAGAAGGGCGCCTTCGGCCAGACCAATTATTCGGCAGCGAAAGCCGGCATGCATGGTTTCACCAAGTCGCTGGCGCTGGAAGTGGCGCGCAAGAACGTCACCGTCAATACCATTTCGCCAGGCTACATCGGCACCAAGATGGTGATGGCGATTCCGCAGGAAGTGCTCGACAGCAAAATCATCCCGCAAATTCCGATGGCGCGCCTGGGCAAGCCGGAAGAAGTGGCTGGCCTGGTGGCTTACCTGGCATCCGATGAGGCGGCGTTCGTCACGGGCGCCAACATCTCGATCAACGGCGGCCAGCACATGTCGTAAGCGTTGTTGAGGTAAAACAAAAAGACAGCTGCGGCTGTCTTTTTTTATGCTGGCAAGCAAAACAGGGCAGGCGCGCGCTTTGCCTTAGAATCGGTGTTTCCCTTTGCGCCTCCTTTCATGATCGCTCTGTTTACCTTGCGCCGCGCCAGTCTGGCCGCCGTCCTTCTCCTGGCGAGCGTCGCGGCGCAGGCCGGCGTCGCCTTTCACCTTGCCGTCACCACCGAGCGGCAAAACCATCCTGATGTGAAAACCAGCCTGCCCGCGCGGGTAACGCAGGACAGCGACATCGTGCTGGGCAGGCATTACCTGAGCGTCAGCACCGGCAAGCACATGACGGTGCTCGATTTTTCAGCACGCCGGCGCCACGAGATCGATCTGGCGGCCGCCACCTACGACAGTTATTCGCTGTTCGACGCCGTCGGCTATCGCAGCATCGAGCTGCGTCACCGGCAGGGGATCGCCGGGGTCTTGCAGGCCGGCGGCGTGGAACAGCATGCGACGCCGCGCGTATATGAAGAGCAGGCGTTGTCGGTGCTGGCCGACAAGCGGCGCGGCCCGCTGCTGCCGCATGTGCTCGATGGCGCCGTGCTGTGGTCGCTGGACCAGCAGCCGCTGCTGAACCTCGCCATCGGCGGCAGTCCCGTCGGCGATGACGACGCGCGCGCGTTCGCCCAGTTCCTGCGCTACACGTGGGGCGGCCATCCGCTGGTGCTGGACATGCTGGCCGGCGGCAAGCGCATTCCCGCCGACTTCACCTTGCATTACCAGGAAGTGGGCGGCAGCGTCACGCGGCGTTTCCGCATCAGCCGGGTCAGCGCGGACGCGCCTGCCAATTACGCGCTGGCCGCGTACCGGCCGCGCCAGGCTGCCGCCGGCGCGCCGCCGCTCGAGCGCCTGCTGGACCAGGCGGCGCGGCTGCCGCCGCTCGATGCCCAGGCGCATCCCGCGCTGCGGGCCGAGGCCGAGCGGCTGTTTGCGGCGGACAAACCGTTCGAGGCTTTTCTGACCATGCTGGACGACCATTTTTCCACGGGTGCGCTGGTCGAAAAGCTGTCGCGCGAACAGCAGCAGGCGATGCAGGCGTGCGAGCCCATCCACGTCCTGACGCGCGCGCTGCTGGCCAAGGACAAGGAGGGCATCGCGGCCGCGCTGGCCACCGTGCAGGACTTGCGCGCGCAAACGGGGATGGAACAGCCGGTATTGGCCTTGTTCGAGGGAAATCTGCGTGCCAAGCTGGGGCAGTGGCCCGAGGCGACGGCGCTGTATCTGCAGGTGCTGCAGGCGAAGCCGCGGATGGCGGCCGTGTACCAGGACCTGGGCGACGCCTTGCTGGCGCAGTTCGACGCGCCGAATGCGTGGCGCAGCTGGGATGCGGGCCGGGCGCTGGCGCCGGGCTTGCGGCAATTTCACAAGGTCAATGGCCTCGAGCGCAGCTTGCTCGAGGCTTACCCCGCCTTCTTTACGGACGGCGCGCCGGCCCCGCTGAAAGATCAGCCCAGCACGAGCCGTCCCGCCAGCAGGACGAAGACGGTGGGCAGCACGAACTTGCCGTAAGGCGAAGGCTTGCCGCGCAGGCGGCGCGCCAGGCGCGCGGCCAGCACGGCATACAGGGCGTCGAACAGCAGGCCGACGAGCACCAGGACGGCGCCCAGGCGCAGGTATTGCATGCCGACGCTTGCCGCGCCGGTGACGAATTGCGGCAGGAACATGCTGCAAAACAGCAGTGCCTTCGGATTGAGCAGATTCGTCAGGAAGCCGCGCACGAGGCTGGCGCCGGCGCTGTGCGCCGTGGCCGGCGCCTCGGCATCGGGCGTGGTGCCGGTCGACAGGGCCGACTGCAGCAGGCGCGCCGCCAGGTACAGCAGGTAGGCGGCGCCCGCCCATTTGACCCACTGCAAGGCTTGCGGATGCGTCACCATCAGCGCCGCCAGGCCCGCGCCCGACAGCGCCACATGCACGGCGCGCGCGCCGGCGATGCCCAGCGCCGTCACCAGCGCCGTGGCCACGCCGCGCGCCGCGCCCGTGGCCAGCACCAGCGCCATGTCGGGGCCCGGCAATAAAAAGGCGCCAGCCAGTGCCAGCAAGTACATCAGGAAGGTAGAATCGGACATGGCGCGGCTCGGTAACGAACAAGTATGAGGGCGGGAGCAACGGCCGTGTGCCGCCTGCTCGCCGGCCCCCATTATGTTCTTGCCTTGATGAAATGTGCTTGCTTTTCCTGCCCGCTATGCCCTAGTATTCGGGTAGATTCCACCTGTAAAAGAATAATAATTAGATGAAAATTTCAGAAGTTAGCCTCGACGCCACCGATTTACAGATACTCAGGCTGTTGCAGGATGAAGGACGGCTGTCGAATGCGCGCCTGGCCGAGCGCTTGAAACTGAGCGAAACGCCCGTCTGGCGCCGTTTGCGCCGCCTGGAAGAGGAAGGCTTCATCACCGGCTACCAGGCTTTGCTCAACCGCAAGAAGCTGGGCATCGGCCTGGTGGCGTTCGTGCGCGTCGTGTTTGCCAACCATGGCGGCGAGCAGCCGTCGCAGTTCGAACAGGCGATCGCGACGATTCCCGAGATATTGTCTTGCCACAATGTGGCGGGCGAAGCCGATTACTTCCTGCAAGTGGTGGCGCGCGACCTGGAAGCGTATGGCGAATTCGTCTCGACGGTCTTGCGCCGCCTGCCCGGCGTGGCGGAAATCCAGTCCAGCCTGTCGATGCGCGAAATCAAGTCGTCGAACCGCCTGCCCTTGCCGCTGGCCTGAGCCGCCGGGGCCGCACTATAATTGGGTCTTTGCCATGCAGCTGCTGCCTGGCACCCTGAATGTTGATAACGCCGGACAAAACCGCCGCGACCACCGACGCGCAGCAGGTTTTGCCCGGCGTATTGAGAGGATCGCCATGCCTGACTCCCTGTCGCCCCTGTTTCCCGTCCTGTCGCCGAACCGGCACGGCATGCTGGCGGTCGATGCGCTGCACACCATCTACTGGGAAGAGTGCGGCAATCCCGACGGCATTCCCGTGCTGTTCCTGCATGGCGGCCCCGGCGCCGGCCTGTCGCCGCAGCACCGCCGCTTCTTCGATCCGCAGCGCTATCGTGTGATCCTGTTCGACCAGCGCGGCGCCGGCAAGTCGACGCCGCTGGGCGAATGGCGCAACAACACGACGCCATTGCTGATCGCCGACATCGAGGCGCTGCGCGCCCAGTTCGGCATAGCCCAATGGCTGGTGTTTGGCGGTTCCTGGGGCTCGACCCTGGCGCTCGCGTATGGCCAGGCGCATCCCGAGGCCTGCCTCGGTTTCGTGCTGCGCGGCATCTTTTTATGCACGCAGGCGGAAATCGACTGGTTCATCGAAGGCGTGCGCTGGTTTTATCCGGAACTGTACGAGGAATTCGCCGCGCCGATTCCGCCCGAAGAACGGGGCGATTTGCTGGCGGCCTATGTGAAGCGCATCCTCAGCAGCGACCCCGCCGTGTACTGGCCGGCCGCGCGCGCCTGGAGCCGCTTCGAAGGCCGCCGCGTCTACCTGATGCCGCAGCCGGAAGATACGCCGAACGATGCGCTGGACCTGGGCGTGGGCCGGCTCGAATCGCATTACATGGCCAACCTCGGTTTCTTCGAGGAAGACCAGCTGATCCGTAATATGCACCGCATCGCGCATTTGCCGGCCGTCATCGTGCAGGGCCGCTACGACGCCATCTGCCCGCCGCTGTCGGCCTACCGCCTGCACCAGGCCTGGCCCGGCGCGCAGCTGGAAATGATTCCCGACGCGGGCCATGGCGCGCTCGAGCACGGCATCGCGTCGGCGCTGGTGAAGGCCACCGAGCGCTTCGTGCCGGGGCGCGGCTTCGCATGAACGTGAAACGTGCCTGGTGGCAAAGCCGGCACCTTGCGCGTGCCGCCTGCTACACTACGGCCTGTGCTGGCGCCACGGTCGGGCGCCGGTGTGAACCCACGACTTTTTAACCATGAACATACAGATCGGCGACATCGGCCATATCATCCAGCTGGCCATCGCGCCGGTTTTCCTGCTGACCGGCATCGGCACCATGCTGGTGGTGCTGACGAACCGCCTGGGCCGCATCATCGACCGCACGCGCGTGCTGGAAGACCGGCTCGACATCGGTTACAACGATTTTTATATGGATGAGCTGGATACCTTGTATAAGCGTACCCATCTGATCAATTATTCGATTTCCCTCAGCACGGCGTGCGGTTTCTTCGTGTGCGTCATCATCGCCATGCTGTTTTTGGGCGATATTCTGAACCTGACCCTGGACAAATACATCGCCGCCTTCTTTGTGCTGGCCGTGATTTGCCTGATCGGCTGTTTTATTTATTTACTGCGCGAAATTTACCTGGCCGCGACGGCCCAGCGCATCCGGCGCCATATCCGCCCGCCCCGTTAAGCGGCCGCGCCGGTTTACCCTACTATTGAAGAACGAGTCCAGCATGCACGATTACCAACGCCCCCCCACCCTGCACCGCTACGGCCAGCGCAGCGAACTCGAACTGGCGCTGAGCCTGGGGCAGTTCCGCCTGACGCCGGCGGGCAATTGCCTGACCCTCAGCTTTTCGCAGGTCTGGGACAAGCAACTGTTCGATGTGTTCGCTCCAGCCGACGCCTGCCTGATCATCCACAATACGGAAGAATTCGGCGAACGCCTGCACCGCGCCGTGCAGCGCACCTTGCCCAGCTGGGCCGGCATCGACGGCATCGTCGAATATGGCCAGCGCGCCGCCCTGGGCGCCGCCTTCACCAAGACGCGCGCCGAGGCCGTTGAACAGGAATGGCTGTTCGCCTGGCGCTCGATGCAGCCGCAAGCGAGCCTCAATCCCGTCACGGTGAAGCTGGGCAATCTCGAGAATTTCGCGGAAATCCGCGACCGCGACACCTACCTGGCGTAATTGCCGCGATGATTGCGCCGGTGTTAACCGGCGTTAACCAGCCTTGTCCGCATGCTGGCTGTCGATGCGCGCCAGCACGGCCGCCATCATGCGTTCGATATCGCCGCGTATCATGGCCGTGCCTAGCATGCCCGGCACATAGAAGCCCGGCATCAGCCGGCTGGAAAAGACGATGCGCGTGCCGCCCGTCTCGGGTACCGGATACAGATTCCAGCGCGATTCGTAATGGCGCATGTCGCCCGAGATCAGGGCGATGTCGATGGCCGTCGGCGGCGATTCCGTGGCCCGCACCACCAGGTGGATCGGGTGGTTCATGAACAGGAAGCGCGCCATGCCCTGCTGCTCGATGATGACTTCATTGCCGTTGCGCGACAGCACGCGGCAGGAACTGAGGTCGGGCACGAATTCACTCATGCGCTCGTAAGTGGTCAGGGTCTTCCATACGGACGCCGGCGATGCCAGCACGCTGCCGCTGGCATCGACTTCGTACATACGCTGGCCGTCGACCTCGATGCGCTTGACGTCGACTTTCAGCTTGTCCAGCCGCGGTGCCTGCGCCTGTGCCAGCGCGGTTGCGGGGATGGCACACAGCATCAGCAGGCAGAGGAAGAGTCGCGTCATGCCACCTAGCCTACGGGAAAGTTGCGCCCGACACAAGCTGCGTGCGCCGCCGCCGGGCGCGTCCATGGCGATTTAGAACTCCCGGTCTAGAGAAATACGCTGCAGCCACGGGCAATGCTTGTTACCGTACGCCCTGCAACCATCTTCCACCGGACCGACCATGACTTCCTATCCCCATTTGCTGGCCCCGCTCGACCTGGGCTTCACCACCTTGCGCAACCGCGTCATCATGGGGTCCATGCACACGGGCCTGGAAGACAGGTTTTATCATTATGGCAAGCTTGCCGCGTTTTACCGCGAACGGGCGCGGGGCGGCGTGGGGCTGATCGTCACGGGCGGCATCTCGCCGAACCGCCAGGGCTGGCTGCTGCCGTTCGGCGGCACCCTCAATTTCCTCGGCGACGTGCCGAACCACCGCAAGGTGACGCGCGCCGTGCACGAGGAGGGCGGCAAGATCGTCATGCAGATCCTGCATGCGGGCCGCTATGGCTACCAGCCCTTCGTCGTCTCCGCCTCCGCGAAAAAATCGCCGATCTCGCCGTTCCGTCCCCGTCCCTTGAGCGAACGCGGCATCGAGCGCACCATCTGCGACTACGTGCGCTGCGCGCGCCTGGCGCAAAAGGCCGGCTACGACGGCATCGAGGTGATGGGCAGCGAAGGCTATCTGCTGAACCAGTTCCTGTGCGCGCGCACGAATCTGCGCCAGGACCGCTGGGGCGGCAGCATCGAGAACCGCATGCGCCTGCCCGTGGAAATCGTGCGCCGCATCCGCGCCGCCGTCGGCCCCAATTTCATCATCATGTACCGCCATTCGCTGCTCGACCTGGTCGAGGGCGGCAATACCTGGGACGACGTGGTGGCGGTGGCCAGGGCGCTCGAGCAGGCCGGCGTGACGATACTGAACACGGGCTTCGGCTGGCATGAGGCGAGGGTGCCCACCATCGTCACCTCCGTGCCGCGCGCCGCCTTTGCCAGCGTGGCGGGCCGGCTGCGCCGCGAAGTCAGTATTCCCGTGGTGGCCTCGAACCGCATCAACATGCCGCACGAGGCGAACGCCATCCTCGAGCGCGGCGACTGCGACCTGGTGTCGATGGCGCGGCCGTTCCTGGCCGACCCCTTCTTTGTCGCCAAGGCCGCGGCGGGCCGCGCCGACGAGATCAATACCTGCATCGGCTGCAACCAGGCATGCCTGGACCACACGTTTGCCAACAAGCGCGCCAGCTGCCTCGTCAACCCGCGCGCCTGCCATGAAACGGAACTCGTGTATGCGAAGCAGGCCGTGGGGCGCCGGGTGGCCGTCGTCGGCGCGGGTCCGGCCGGCCTGTCGGCCGCCACCGTGGCCGCCGAATGCGGGCACGAGGTGACCCTGTTCGACAGCAGCGACAGCGTGGGCGGCCAGTTCAAGGTGGCCATGCAGATACCGGGCAAGGAAGAATTCACGGAAACCATACGCTATTTTGCGCGCCGCATCGCCTTGTCGAATATCAAGCTGCGCCTGGGCCAGCGCGTGACGCGCGAGCAATTGCTGGCCGGCGGCTATGACGACGTCATCATCGCCACCGGCATCAAGGTGCGGCTGCCGGCCATCCCCGGCATCGAGCATCGGAAGGTGCTGTCCTACCTCGATGTGCTGCAGGACAAGAAGCCCGTGGGGGCGCGCGTGGCCATTATCGGCGCCGGCGGCATCGGCTTCGACGTGGGCGAGTATCTGCTGCACGACCCGGCGCACCCGTTGCCCCAGCCGGTCGCCACCTGGGCCGGCGAGTGGGGCGTGGACCTGGACGCGGCCACGGGCGGCGGCCTGGTGCCGCCCGTGGCGCCTGCGCCCGTGCGCCAGATTTTCCTGTTGCAGCGCAAGACGTCGAAGGTGGGCGCGGGCCTGGGCAAGACGTCGGGCTGGGTGCACCGCGCGGCGCTGGCGCGCAATGGCGTGGCCATGCTGGCCGGCGTGACCTACGACAAGATCGACGAGCAGGGCTTGCACATCACGGTGGGCGGCGAGCAGCGCCTGCTGGCGGTGGATAACGTGGTCATCTGCGCCGGCCAGGACAGCCTGACGGAACTGATGCCGCCCGTCGACAAGGACGGCAAGCCGCTGCAGGCGGGCGGTCCGCGTTTCCACAAGATCGGCGGCGCCGCGCTGGCGGCCGAACTCGACGCCAAGCGGGCCATCCGCGAAGGCGCGGAGCTGGCCGCCCGTCTGTAAAAAGAAAGCCTGCCGGCTGGGAAGCGGGCAGGCTTGCTGGAGGAACGGGCGCCGAATTAATGCGCGCCGTGTCCTTTCCTGGCCGCATCAAAGCTCTGCAGCACGTGTTCGGCCATGCCATTCGCCAGTTCGTGTTCGCCGATAAACACCTTGCCCGCATTTTCCGCGCGCAGCAATTCCGCCTCTTCCTCGCTGTGCGTGCGCACCACGGTCATGATCGTGGGATTGAGCGCGCGCGCCGTCTCGATCATGGCGCGCACGTGGAAGGTATCGGGCGTGGCGATGACGAGCATGGTGGCGTGCGTGATGTGCGCCTGGATCAGCACGGCCGGTTCGCCCGCATTGCCGGCCACGGCGGGAATGCCCTGCTTGCGCAACTGGTCGACGATTTCGCGGTTTTCCTCGGCCACGACGAAGTGTATGCCCCGCTCCATCAGGGCGGCGGCGATGCGGCGGCCGACGCGGCCATAACCGACGAGCACGACTTGCCCCGAGAGTTTTTCCTGCGGCACCGTCATTGGCAGTTCGGCCAGCGGATCGGTCGTGCGCTCGAACTTGCGCGCGAAATCGCTGTTGCTCATCACGCGCAGCAGCGGCTTGGCCATGCTGAACACGACGGGATTGAGGGCGATGGACAGGATGGCGCCGGCCAGGATCAGGCTTTGTCCTTCCTGCGGCATCAGGCCCAGCGACAGGCCCAGCGCGGCCAGGATGAACGAGAATTCGCCGATCTGCGCCAGGCTGGCCGAGACGATGATGGCCGTTTTCGGCGGATAGCGCAGGGCCATCACGAGCAGGAAGGCGGCGATCGACTTGCCGAAGATGATGATGGCGCAGACGGCCAGCACTTGCAGCGGCTTTTCCAGCAGGATGTTCGGTTCGAACAGCATGCCGACGGAGACGAAGAACAGCACGGCAAAGGCGTCGCGCAGCGGCAGCGACTCTTCCGCGGCGCGGTGGCTCAGTTCGGATTCGCGCAGCACCATGCCGGCGAAGAAGGCGCCCAGCGCGAACGACACGCCGAACAGCTTGGTCGAACCGTAGGCGATGCCGACGGCGGCGGCGATCACGCACAGGGTGAACAGTTCGCGCGAACCGGTGCGCGCCACCTGCCATAGAATCCAGGGGAACAGCTTGCGGCCGACGACCAGCATGAAGACGATGAAACCGGCCACCTGGCCGAGGGTAATGGCCAGGGTTTGCCACAGGCTGACCGCTTCGGCGCCCGGCGCCACCTTGCCGCCCAGCGCGCCAGCGAAGGCCGGCAGCAGCACCAGCACCAGCACGGTGACCAGGTCTTCCACCACCAGCCAGCCGACGGCGATGCGGCCGTTCAGCGAGTCGAGGATGCCCCGTTCTTCCAGCGCGCGCAGCAGCACCACGGTGCTGGCCACGGACAGCGCCAGGCCAAAGATCAGCCCGCCACCTATGCTCCAGCCCCACCAGTGGGCCAGGCCCATGCCCATCGCCGTGGCGACGGCGATCTGCAAGATGGCGCCAGGCAGCGCGATCTTGCGCACATCCCATAAATCCTCGATGGAAAAGTGCAGGCCGACGCCGAACATCATCAGCATCACCCCGATTTCCGCCAATTGCCCCGCTATTTCCGCATCCGCCACGAAACCGGGCGTGGCCGGTCCGATGATGATGCCGGCGGCCAGATAGCCGACGAGTGCCGGCAGCTTCATGCGCGTGGCGATAAAGCCGAAGATGAGGCCGAACCCGAGGGCGGCGGCGATGGTGGTGATCAGACTGATGTCATGGGGCATGCGTGGTGGGTTCCTTATGGGGAGATGCGGATGGGAAGATGTTGCTCAGCGATTGAGTATAAACGCAACAAAGCTGCGGCTGGAACTATCGTGCCGCTTTTTTTGCAAAAAACTTGCGCTACATCTTCGTCCAGGTGGCCGCGAACGCATGCCTATCCACCTTGAACAGCGCCTAATTCAAGGAATCAGGCGCTGCCCGCCCCGCATGCTTACACCTTGCGCACGACCACGCAGCCGATGGAATAGCCGGCGCCGAACGAGCAGATGACGCCCATGCCGCCTGCCGCCATGTCATCCTGATATTTATGGAAGGCGATGATGGAGCCGGCCGACGAGGTGTTGGCGTAGGTGTCGAGGATCACGGGTGCTTCGTTGGCTTCCGCATCGCGGCCCAGGATCAGGCGCGCGATCAGCAAGTTCATGTTCAGGTTGGCCTGGTGCAGCCAGTAGCGGCTCACTTGCGCCACGTCCACGCCGGCCTTGGCCAGGGTCGCCTTGATCATTTCGGCGGCCATCGGGCACACTTCCTTGAAGACCTTGCGCCCTTGCTGGCGGAACAGTTTGTCGGCCTTGCCCATGCCGGACTCGTCAAAACGGTTGAGGAAGCCGAAATTGTTGCGGATGGCGTTCGAGAAGCGGGTTTTCAGTTCCGTGCCGATGATCTCGAACTGGTGCCGGGACACGGCCGTGTCCTTCGCTTCGACGATGATGGCCGTGCAGGCGTCGCCGAAAATAAAATGGCTGTCGCGGTCGCGCCAGTTCAGGTGGCCGCTGGTGATCTCGGGATTCAGGACCAGCACGGCGCGCGCCTGGCCGCTTTGCACGGCGGCCACGGCTTGCTGGATGCCGAAGGTGGCCGAGGAGCACGCCACGTTCATGTCAAAGCCATAACCGTCGATGCCGAGCGCATCCTGCACTTCCACGGCCATGGCCGGGTAGGCGCGCTGCATATTGCTGCAGGCCACCAGCACCATGTCGATATCGGCCGGCGTGCGGCCGGCGCGCGCCAGCGCGTCGCGGGCGGCGGCCACGGCCATTTCAGCCTGCAAGGACAGTTCGTCGTCGCCCCGTTCCGGGATGCGCGAGACCATGCGCGCCGGGTCGAGGATGCCTTCCTTTTCCATCACGAAGCGCGACTTGATACCGGACGCCTTTTCGATGAAGGCCACGCTCGACAGGTCCAGCGCCGTGACGGTGCCTGCGGCGATCGCGTCGGCGTTATCGGCATTGAACTTTTCCGCGTAGGCATTGAAGCAGGTGACCAGTTCCTCGTTGGAGATCGAAAATGGCGGCGTGTACAGTCCGGTACCGCTGATAACGACTTGTTTCATGGTTAAACTTTCAAATTTGGCAACCGGCGCGATGCCGATAAGTGAAGCAAATTTTACACAAACGTGCTCGACTGTAGAGAGTTTCGTGTTGCGGGGGAGGGGGATGTGTGGCGGAAGATTGATTTTTGTCGCGTGAACGGCTTACCGGGGGGCATTGCGCCCCCCGTTGCGCTGCTGGCGGTGCGGCTTACTTCTTCTGTTCTTTCTTGACGTCGGCCTGCACCACCACCGGTTCGGCCTTCGCCAGCTGCACCGGCAGTCCCTTCAAGTGGTTCAGGGCCTGGTTCAGCTGAAAATCGTCCTTGCTGCCAAATTCCAGCGGCTTGCGGTTTTTTTCCAGGGCCAGGATGCGCAGCTGCTCTTCCATCTCGTCGTTGACGGGGGCCGCCTTGTCGCTTTCCTTGTCGCGGTCGTTGCTCAGGTGCTTGGTCAGGTCCGCTTCGCGCATGCGCAGGCCGTTCAAGCCGTCGCCGTCCGCATTTTCATCGACCAGCAGGTCGGGCACGATGCCCTTGGCCTGGATCGAGCGGCCATTCGGCGTGTAGTAGCGGGCCGTCGTCAGCTTGACGGCCGTGTCGGCCGTCAGCTGGCGGATGGTTTGCACGGAACCCTTGCCGAAGGTTTGCGTGCCGATAATGGTGGCGCGCTTGTAGTCTTGCAGGGCGCCGGCGACGATTTCCGAGGCCGAGGCCGAACCGGTGTTGACGAGCACCACCAGCGGCACTTGCTTGATGGCCGCCGGCAGTTTCGCCAGCGCATCGCCGTCCGAGCGGAACGCATAGTATTCGGCGCGGCCGTAGAACACCTGTTTCGAGTCCGGCAACTGGCCATTGGTCGAGACGATGGCCGCGTCCTTGGGCAGGAAGGCGGCCGAGACGCCGATGGCGCCTTGCAGCACGCCGCCCGGATCGTTGCGCAAGTCGAGCACCATGCCCTTGAGATGGGGGTCTTGCTGGTACAGGGCCGTGATCTGCGCCGCCATGTCGTCCACGGTCGGTTCCTGGAATTGCGACACGCGCAGCCAGGCGTAGCCCGGCTCGACCATCTTGGCCTTCACGCTCTTCTGGTGGATTTCCTCGCGCGTGATGGTAAAGGCCAGCGGCTGCGGTTCATCCTTGCGGGCGATGGTCAGCGACACCTGGGTGCCGGGTTCGCCGCGCATGCGCTTGACATTGTCGTCCAGGCTGACGCCCTTCACGGGCTGGCCGTCCAGGCGGGTAATCAGATCGCCGGCCTTGATGCCGGCGCGGTAGGCGGGCGAATCCTCGATGGGCGAGACGATCTTGATGTAGCCGTCCTCGCTGAGGCCGATTTCGATGCCGAGGCCGACGAACTTGCCTTCGGAGCCTTCGCGCAGCTCGGCATAGGCTTTCTTGTCCAGGTAGGCGGAATGGGGATCGAGCGAGGCGACCATGCCGGAAATGGCTTCCGTCAGCAGTTTCTTGTCCTCGACCGGTTCCACGTAATCGGATTTGATCAGGCCAAACACGTCGGCCAGCTGGCGCAGCTCTTCCAGCGGCAGGGGCGGCTCGACGGTCTTTTGCGCCATCGCTGAAAATTGCAGCGATACGGCGACGCCGGCCACCACGCCCAGGCCGATCAAGCCGGTATTTTTGAGTTTGCCCATCATTGCACCTTTGCACCTGAGAATGTCCTGCACAAGCGCCAGTCCCCGTGGAGCGGCGCTTTCCTGAAAGTATAGACCTGAATCTCTGCCGGTGTGGGGCGCCGGCGGAAAATGCGTGCCAAGGCACAGTCTAGGCCCTGAATGGCGGCCGCCAGCTTGCCAAATGTTGCGGTTTTGTATGCGATGTATAGTTAGTCTTGAGGGGAGTAAGCATTTGTAAGAGTCGAAAAAAAGCGTGTGCGGCGGCCCTATAGTGGATTCGCATTCTCGACCCGAAGTGGTTTTGCCTGCGTCTTCGGATGCAGGCTTTTTTTTCGCCGGAGCCCCCATGACATCGCTGACCCCGTTTTCCTCCCTGCGCCGCCTCGGCCTGGCCTTGCTGCTGGGCAGTGCCGCCCTGACGGCATCCGCCGTGCCGATAGCCGAGATGCGGCTGGAAGACTTGCTGCCCATGGCGCCCGATTTCAAGACGGAATTGAAGCTCAATGCGAATCAAAGCATCTTGTGGCAGCAGGTGGAAGCGAAAACACGCCAGATGTTGCGCGAACGCAAGGCACGGCGCGAGCGCCTGCAGGCGACCGTGCAGCAGGGTTTGCAGGCACCCCAGCTGGAGCTGCGCGACTTGCTCGGTGGCCTGGACGATGAAAGCACGCTCAGCCTGGCCGAAGAAAAGCAGCTGCGCGCATGGTGGCTGAGCGTCAATGACGCGCTCGATGAACGCCAGCGCCAGGCCGTGGCCCAGTTCATCGCCGGCCAGATGGCGCGCGTGATGGATGGCGCCGCGCCGCGCAGCGAGTCGCGCGGCGCGCCCGCTGGCGAGCATGGCGGACGCAAGGGCGGCGGCAAGGGGGGCATGGGAGGCATGGGCGTGAGCATGGGCGGCGGTGGCGCCGGCATGAGTTTGCCCGGCAACTGAGGCGCGCCACGGGGCAGTCCCGGGGCAACGATGGTCAAAGGGCCTGTCCGCGTGCTACATTCCTGCAGCGCCTGGCGCGGCGGGCTATCCGCCCGAAGCTTTCCGCCCGGTCTTTTTGACATGCCCCATAAGGACAATCCGTGAACCGCTATCTCTTGAGCAGCCTGACCCTGACCCTGTTGGCTGCGTTTGCCAACGCCGCCGAACCGGCCGCTGCCGTGGCCGCACCGACCGTGGCGCCCGGCGCCGCACCGGCCGCCGCCGCGCCCGTTTCCGGCATCGACGTGCAATACATCGACCCTGCCGTGCGCGTGCAGGACGACTTCTTTACCCATTTGAACGGCAAGTGGCTGGCCACGGCCGAGATCCCTGCCGACAAGTCGAGCTGGGGCTCGTTCGCCAAGCTGCGCGACGACACGACGCCGCAATTGCGCGGCATCATCGAAAGCACGCAACAGGACAAGAACCGCAAAGCCGGTTCCGAAGCGCAGAAGATCGCCGACCTGTACGCCAGCTACATGGATGAAGCCAGGCTCGAATCGCTGGGCGTGAAGCCGCTGGCAGGCGAATTGAACCGTATCCGCTCGCTGCGCGACAAGAAGGGCGTGCCGGCCCTGATCGCCCACCTGAGCCAGACGGGCGTGTCGACGCCGTACGCCGTCTACGTGGGCCAGGATGCGCGCGCCTCGACGAAATATGCGGCCTACGTGAGCCAGAGCGGCCTGGGCATGCCGGACCGCGACTATTACCTGGAAGCCAAGCAGGCTGGCGTCAAGGAAAAGTACCAGGCGCACGTGGAAAAGATGCTGGCCATGGCCGGCGACAAGAACGCTGCCGCGCGCGCCAAGGCCGTCGTGGCCCTGGAAACGGCGCTGGCTGAAGTGCAATGGACCAAGGTCGAAAACCGCGACCCGGTGAAACGCTACAACAAGACCGACATTAACAAGCTCAACGACCTGACGCCGGGCTACGACCTGAAAGCGGGCCTGGCCGCCTCGGGCATCGCCAACAAGGTCGATTACGTCATCGTCAACCAGCCGAGCTACCTGGCCGGCTATGACAAGGTGCTGGCTGCCACCGACCTCGACACCCTGAAAGCGTATTTCGAATGGCAGTTGCTGCGCAGTTATGCCAGCTACCTGTCGAAAAACTTCGTCGACGAGAGCTTTGCCTTCTACGGCACGGTACTCAGCGGCGTGACGCAGAACCAGCCGCGCTGGAAGCGTGGCGTGGGCGCCGTCGAAGGCGTGCTGGGCGAAGCCGTCGGCAAACTGTACGTGGCGCAATATTTCCCGGCAGAACGCAAGGCGCACATGCAGGAACTGGTGAAAAACGTGCTGGCCGCCTACAAGGACAGCATCGACACCCTGGACTGGATGAGCCCGGAAACCAAGAAGGAAGCGCAAGCCAAGCTGGCCAAGTTCACGCCGAAGATCGCGTATCCGAACAAATGGCGCGATTACACGAAGCTGCAGATCGTCCAGGGTGACCTGGTGGGCAACATGATGCGCGCCGCCAACTTCGGCTCCGCGCGCCAGGTGGCCAAGCTGGGCAAGCCGATCGACCGCGAAGAATGGGGCATGACGCCGCAGACGGTGAACGCCTATTACAGCTCGACGATGAACGAGATCGTCTTCCCCGCCTCCATCCTGCAGCCGCCGTTCTTCGACGCCAATGCGGACGACGCCGTCAACTATGGCGCCATCGGCGCCGTCATCGGCCATGAAATCAGCCACGGCTTCGACGACAAGGGCAGCCAGTCCGACGGCGACGGCAACCTGCGCGACTGGTGGACGCCGGCCGACCGCAAGAACTTCGCCGCCAAGGCCGACGCGCTGACCAAGCAATATGATGGCTACAGCCCGCTGCCGGGCTACCACGTCAACGGCGCCCTGACCCTGGGCGAGAACATCGCCGACAACTCGGGCGTGGCGATTGCGTACAAGGCCTATAAAATCTCGCTGGCCGGCAAGCCGGCGCCCGTGCTGGACGGCTTGACGGGCGACCAGCGCTTCTACATGGGCTTTGGCCAGGTATGGCGCAGCAAGATGCGCGAAGCGCAGCAGATCGTGCAAATCAAGACCGACCCGCATTCGCCGGGTCAGTACCGCGCCAACGGCACCATGGTCAACCAGCCAGGCTTCTATGAAGCGTTTGGCGTGAAGCCGGGCGACAAGATGTATGTCGCGCCGGAAAACCGCGTCATCATCTGGTAAGCGCGGGCATGCCACAAACGTAAACCTGTAGCAACAAAAAAGACCACCTTGCGTGGTCTTTTTTACATTCCGGCCAAAGTTCTTTCTGCGCTTACAGCGGTATGCTACAGTCAAAAACCGGGCCAGAAGCCTCGGGCGTTCTGACCCTTATTTCAACAACATGATACTGAGGACAACTGTGAATCGTTATTTGTTAAGTGCATTGACCCTGAGCTTGCTGGCCGGCGTGTCCGGCATGGCAGGCGCCGCCGGCGCTGCCGACACCGCCAAGAAAGCCGTCGCCACCACGGCCGCCGCGCCAGCGGCGCTCACCTCCGGCATCGCCATCGAATACGTCGACCCGGCCGTGCGCGCGCAGGATGATCTGTTCCAGCACCTGAATGGCAAGTGGCTGGCGGAAACCGTGATTCCAGCCGACAAGTCGAGCTGGGGCAGCTTCGCCAAGCTGGCCGACGATACGCAAACGCAGATGCGCGGCATCGTCGAAGGGGCCGCAGCCGACAAGGCCCGCGCCGCCGGTTCGAACGCGCAGAAAATTGGCGATTTTTACAACAGTTTCATGGATGAAGCCAAGCTGGAAAGCCTGGGCCTGACGCCGTTGAACGCGGAGCTGGCGAAGATCGCCGCCCTGCAGGACAAGGCCGAATTGCCGGGCGTGATCGCCCACTTCAGCAAGCTGGGCGTGACTTCGCCTTACGATTTCGGCATCCACCAGGATGCCAAGGATTCCACGAAATATGTGGCCGACATCGTGCAAAGCGGCCTGGGCCTGCCTGACCGCGACTACTATCTGGAAGCGGGCAAGGCCGACACGCGCGCCAAATACCTGGCCCACGTGGAAAAAATGCTCAGCCTGTCCGGCGACGCGAATGCCGCCGCCAACGCGAAAGCCATCGTGGCGCTGGAAACGGAGCTGGCCAAGGCGCAATGGAGCAATGTGCAGAACCGCGATCCCGTCAAGACCTACAACAAGGTGGAACTGGCGAAACTGGCCGACGTGGCGCCGGGCTACGACTGGGCCCGCTACCTGAAGGATACGGGCATCGCCGACAAGGTCAATTACGTGATCGTCAGCCAGCCCAGCTACCTGAAGGGGTTTGCCGAGATCGCCAACAAGACGCCGCTCGAGACGTGGAAGGCGTATTTCCAGTGGCATTTGCTGCACGCTAACGCCGGCTACCTGCCGAAAGCGTATGTCGATGAAAACTTCGCGTTTTACGGCACCACGCTGACGGGCGTGACGGAAATGCGGCCGCGCTGGAAGCGTGGCGTGGGCGCCGTCGAAGGCGCGCTGGGCGAAGCCCTGGGCCAGCTGTACGTGGCACAGTATTTCCCGGCCGAGCGCAAGGTGCGCATGGAAGCGCTGGTGAAAAACCTGATGACGGCTTACAAGCAAAGCATCGACAAGCTCGACTGGATGAGCCCCGTCACCAAGAAACAGGCGCAGATCAAGCTGGCCAAGTTCACCACCAAGATCGGTTACCCGAACAAATGGCGCGATTACTCGGGCCTGACGGTGGCGCAGGACGACTTGATCGGCAACATCCAGCGTTCGCACCTGCTCAACTACAACCGCGAATTGAACAAGCTGGGCCAGCCTATCGACCGCGACGAGTGGGGCATGACGCCGCAGACCGTGAACGCCTATTACAACCCTGAACTGAACGAGATCGTCTTCCCGGCCGCCATCCTGCAAGCGCCGTTCTTCGACGCCAACGCGGACGACGCCGTCAACTATGGCGCCATCGGCGGCGTCATCGGCCATGAAATCAGCCACGGCTTCGACGACCAGGGCGCCCAGTACGACGGCGATGGCAACCTGCGCGACTGGTGGACCAAGGCTGACCATAAAAACTTCGCCAAGAAAACCAAGCAGCTGGTGGCGCAGTACAACAGCTTCAGCCCTGTCCCTGGTCACTTCGTCAACGGCGAGCTGACCCTGGGCGAGAATATCGCCGACAACTCGGGCGTGGCGATCGCGTATAAAGCGTATAAATTGTCGCTGAACGGCAAGAAAGCCCCCGTCATCGACGGTTTCACGGGCGAACAGCGCTTCTACGCGGGCTTTGCCCAGGTATGGCGCATGAAGATGCGCGAAGCGCAGCAACTGGTCTTGCTGAAGACGGACCCGCACTCGCCAGGCCAGTTCCGCGCCAACGGCACCATGCGCAACCAGCCCGGCTTCTACCAGGCGTTTGACGTGAAACCGGGCGACAAGATGTATCTGCCGCCAAAAGACCGCGTCATCATGTGGTAAGACGTGTGTTGATGGCATAAGTTGCAGCCGCCCCGCGCAAGCCGGGCGGCTTTTTTACGCCGCTTGATTTGGCACAAACGGTCGTCGCGCAGGCCGGACGAGCGGCGCGCGTCATCCGACAGGCCATACTCTTGCAGATTTCCAGGCGAAAAAAAACCGCCCCAGCGGGCGGTTCCTTGATGCAGCGCAAGTGCTGACTTGGCAGTGCTTATTTGGCAGGCTCTGCAGCCGGTGCGGCGCCATCGGCGGCCGCGGCCGGTGCCGGCACTTCCGGTTCCTTGAACTTGCCGCCCGATGCGTTGGCGATGTAGACGACGGCGCGCGCCACTTCCACATCGTCGAGGTCGGGATTGCCGCCCTTGGCGGGCATGGCGCGCAAGCCTTCGATGGCGTGTTTCAGCACCGTATCGTAACCCTGGGCCAGGCGGGCCGACCAGCCGCCCGCGTCGCCAAACTTCGGCGCACCGGCCACGCCGGCGCCGTGGCAAGCCACGCAAGTGGCCGTGTACACGGCTTCACCGCTCTGCAGCACTTTCGGACCGCTGGCATCCTTGAAGGTAAAGCCTTCATTGGCCACCGGACTCAGGCGGGCGTCGATGGCTTCGGGCGACTGGCTGTCCGTGCCGGCGCCCGTCAGTTTTTGCGTGGTGACGAACTGCACCAGCAAGATGATGCCGATGACGGTGACGAGGAAGAAGCCAGCTACGGCGGCAAGCAATTGTTTAGGCGTTTTGATCGCTGATTGTTGTTCGTTATGTGCGTCGCTCATGATGTCCTTAGTCCAGATTTGAAACTGATGGCCGTGTAAGGTAGCATTTTTACATGCCTGGATGTAAACCTTTATGAAACCCACAATTATAGGCACAAAAATTGAGCAGTGACATGCAATTGCCGGCGATACGACAGTTTCCGTAGACGTAGGTAAAGAAAAACGGTATCCTTCGCATCACTTCAGAAATTCCCCCTACGCGGCTGTAGCTCAGTGGATAGAGTATTGGCCTCCGAAGCCAAGGGTCGTGGGTTCGATCCCCGCCAGCCGCACCAAGACACATCAAGACTTGCCGTTCTTCTGCCAGCGCGCCGCACATTGCAACGCGCGACGAGATGACTGCGCCTGCCGCTGCGCAGCCACCCGTCTCAGCAACGAGCCTTACTTCAGCAATTTCAGCAAGGCCTGCGCCGCCGCCTCCGACGAGGCTGGATTCTGCCCCGTGATCAAGATGCCATCCGTCAGCACATACGGCGCCCAGTCCGCGCCTTTCGAGTACATGCCGCCATTTTCCCTGAGCATGTCTTCCACCAGGAACGGCACGACTTTCGTCAAGCCCACGGCGTCTTCTTCCGTATTCGTGAACCCCGTCACCTGCTTGTCTTTCACCAATGGCTGGCCGTCGCTGCCTTTGACGTGGCGCAGGACGCCGGGGGCGTGGCAGACGGCGGCCACGGGCTTGCCGGCTGCGTGCAGGGCTTCGATGAGGGCAATCGAGTCCTGGTCTTCGGCCAGGTCCCACAGGGGGCCGTGGCCGCCCGGGTAAAACACGGCGTCGTAGTCGGCCGCCTTGACCGTGGATAGCGCCACGGTAGAAGCGAGCGCGGCCTGGGCTGCCGGGTCGGCCTTGAAGCGGGCCGTGGCCGCCGTCTGCGATTCGGGCGCATCGCTCTTCGGGTCCAGCGGCGGCTGGCCGCCCTTTGGCGAGGCTAGGGTGAGGCGCGCGCCCGCGTCCTTCAGCACGTAATACGGCGCGGCAAATTCCTCCAGCCAGAAGCCGGTCTTGTGGCCCGTGTCGCCGAGCTGGTCATGCGAGGTCAATACCATTAAAACGTTCATGCGGACTCCTGTGCAGGTGGTGGCAACGATGGCCGATGCCAGTCCACGAGCTTAATCCTGTTCCCCTTTTCATGCTGCACGCCAGCGCTGCCGATTTTTTGTGCAGATTCTTCCGGAAAATGCCCGCGACGCCCCTGCCGTTGTCCGTTTGCAACCTCGCCACGGTGCTGCCAGCCGATATCGAAATTGATATCGAAACAGTGGAAAAATTGATTGGAGAGATTATCGTCCAGCCCCTAAGATAAACGCCGAGCATGCGAACGACATGCAAGCAGCAGAAAAAATATCAATACAATATCTGGAGATTCATGATGCGCAACGCCACCGGCCCGCTCGCGGCCACGTCCCCTCGTCCATTCACCTTGAAGGCAGCCGTTGCGGCTCTGGCCGGTATCGGCCTGCTGAGCTCGGCCTCGGTATGGGCGCAGGCGACTGTGGCTCCCGCGCCGGCGGCCGAGGCGGCCGAGGTGGCAGCTGCGGCCGTGCCGGCAGCGGAAGCTGAAGTGGCCGTGGTGACCGTCAGCGGCGTGCGCCGCTCGGCGCAGAATTCGCAGCAGATCAAGATGCGCTCGGACCAGGTCATCGATTCCATCGTCGCCGACGACATCGGCAAATTCCCGGACAACAACGTGGCCGAGACGCTGGCGCGCATTTCCGGCATCCAGATCCGCCGCGATTCGGGCGAAGCGAGCGCCGTCATGATCCGCGGCTTGCGCGATGTCACGACCCTGCTCAACGGCCGCGAACTGTTCACCACCACGGGCCGCTATGTCAACCTGGCCGACATTCCCGCCACCATGCTGCAGCGCGTGGACGTCTACAAATCGCAGGGCGCGGACCAGGTCGAGGGCGGGGTGGCCGGCATCATCGACGTGCGCACCAACCGTCCGTTCGATTTCAAGGACTTCACCGCCAGCGTGAATACGCGCGCCGTCTACAGCGACAAATCGAAAGCCACGGACCCGAACGTCAGCGGCATGGTGGCTAACCGCTGGAAGACGGGCATCGGCGACGTGGGCGCGCTGCTGGGCTTGTCGCAGCAGCAGCACCGTTACCACGAAGAGCGCGCCTTCAACACGGCGCCCGTGGATAAAAGTTTCCTCTTGCCTGGCCTGACGGCGCCGGACCAGGTCGGTTTGTTGCCGATCAAGGGCGACCGCCGTCGCACCACGGCCAATGCCGTCCTGCAATGGCGTCCGAATGCCGATGTCGAACTGTACGCGGAAGGCATGGCCACGCGCTTCCTGCTCGACGCGGAATCCGATTACTTCGTCGGCCTGCCATGGTGGGGCACGCCCGTGTCCGCCACCAAGATTCCCGGCACCGACCAGCTGCAAACGCTCACGTCCACCAACGTCAATACCATCATGTCGACGCAGGCGAACAAGAACGAATCGAAAACGCACCAGTTCGCCGTGGGCGGCTTGTGGGAAATCAATCCGGAGTGGCGTTTCACGTCGGAAGTGGCCAGCACCAAAAGCACGTTCAACTGGCGCAACCCCATCCTCGACGCCATCACGCAGGTGCCGAACGCCACCATCAATACGAATCTGAACGGCACCCTGCACGTCGATTACAGCGGCATCGACCTGAAAGATCCGTCGAACTACTATCTGAAGGGCTTTTTCGACCGCTACGGACAGGATGAGGGCAGCTCGAAAGACTTGCGCGCCGACCTCGCGTACACGCCAGGCGCCGGTGGTTTTTTCAAGGAAATTAGCGTCGGCGTGCGCGGCGTGAAACGCGAAGCGCAATCGATCAAGAGTTTCGAGGGCAATGCGGAAGCACCGGACGTGTCCGGCGCCGCGTTCCCGTTCAGCCGCCAGAGCGTGACGTCGATTCCCGGCCTGAATTGCCTGTCGGAACCGATGTCCAGCGGCGGCCCCAACTATGGCCTGACACAATGGTATACGCCGTGCGCCAGTTTCCTGCTCAATCACACGGGCACCGTGCGCGAAGCTATCACGGGCAGCGGCGCGGCGCGCGCCCTCGATCCAGGCTCGTTCTTCAAGGATACGGAAAAGACGTATTCCATCTATACCAAGGCGAAGATCGCCTTCAAGCTCGGCGCCTATCCCGTCGACGGCACCGTCGGCGTGCGCGTCGTGCACACCGAGCAAAGCCTGCAGGGCAACACGTCCGAGGATGGCGTGTACACGCCTGTCGTCAGCGACACGGCCAGCACCGACGTGCTGCCGAGCGTGGCCCTGAAGATCAAGCTGCGCTCCGACCTGATCGGGCGTTTCGCGGCGGGCCGCACCATCAGCCGTCCCGGCTTCGCCCAGCTCAATCCTGGCGTGGCCCTCGTCAACTCGACGGAAACCGTGAAGGCGACGGGTGCCGGCGGCAATCCGAACTTGAAACCGGTAACGGGCGACAATTTCGATGCCGCACTGGAATGGTATTTTGCGCCGGCCGGCTCCGTGAACGCCACCGTATTCCACCACAAGTTCGACGGCTATATCCAGCAGCGCATCACCAGCGAAAGCATCGGCGGCAAGACGTATGACGTGGACCGTCCGTACAACACGGCGGCCGGCAAGCTGCAAGGCCTGGAAATCGGCTACCAGCAGTTTTATGACGGCTTGCCCGGCATCTTGAGCGGCCTGGGCTTGCAAGCGAACGGCACGTACATGAGCGGCAGCACCGATGACGAGACGGGCAGCCATGCCATCACGGGCGTGTCGCGCTATGCGTACAACCTGGTGCTGCTGTATGAAAAGGATGCGTGGTCGGGCCGCCTGGCCTACAACTGGCGCTCGAAATTCATCGACAGCTATAACCAGGGCGGCCCCGGCCTGGATTTGAAGGTGGCGCCGACGGCCCAGCTCGACGGTTCGCTGTCGTACAAGATCAACGACCAGTTCACGGTGACCCTGGACGGGAATAACTTGCTCGATACCAAGTTCAAGGATTACTGGAACCAGCCGGGCGTGTATGCGCGCGATACGCGCCGTTATGACCGCACGGTAGGTCTTTCGCTGCGCTGGAAAATGTAAAACGTCCATGGCTGCGTTACCTGGCCGTACTCCTCGTACAGTCTTCGGCAACGCGCCTTGCCCTGAACGTTATACATGCGTGAAAGCAGTATCCAAGGGCGTTGCCATGGTTTCGGCCGGCAACGCCCCTGTCAGTTGGGCAATCAGGCACGATTCATCATAAAAAGAATGGACGGAAAGCATGGAGACGCAAAAATTATCCACCGTTGAAAAGGTCGGTTTCGGCGCCGGCGACATGGCGCTCAATGTCGTCATCTCGTCGATGATGCTGATCATCACCTTTTTCTATACCGATATCTATGGCTTGAAAACCACGGACCTGGCCCTGCTGTTCGTGGCCGTGAAGGTGGTGGGCGCCATCGCCGACCTGGTCATGGGGCAGATCACGGACCGCTACAGCTTTGCCTCGGGCCGCTACCGCCCATATCTGCTGTGGCTGGCCATTCCGTTCGGCGTCAGCGTCTTCTTTGTCTTCACGACGCCGGAATGGGGCTATGACGCCAAGCTGGTGTGGGCGTATTCGACCTATATCTTGATGACCATCATGACGGCCGGCGTCGGCATCCCGTATATTTCCCTGATCAGCGGCCTGACCAGCGACCCGCACGAACGGCTGTCGGCCAATGGCTACCGCCTGTTCTTCGCCAAGATCGGCGCCTTCATGGTGACCATCGTCGTGCCGGTGCTGTCGCAGCGCTGGGGCGGCGGCAACCCGGCCGTCGGTTACCAGGCGGCCATGGCCGTGATGGCCGTCATGGGCGTGGCCCTGTTCCTGTTCTGCTATTTCACCACCACCGAGCGCGTCGTGCACGTGGTGGAAAAACAATCGTTGCTGGAACAATTGCAGGTGCTGCTGAAAAACGACCAGTGGCTGGTGCTGTGCGGCGTATGCGTCACCGGCACGGTCGGCTACGTGGTGCGCGGCTCCGTCGCCATCTATTACGCGAAATACTATCTGGGCGGCGACACGGAAACCGTGGCCGCCTTCTTGACCACGGGCGTGGTGGCGGCCATCCTCGCCATGATCGCCTCGACGTGGATCACCAAGCTCTATTGCAAGGTAAAACTGTTCCGCTACACGCAGATCGGCGTGGCACTGATCAGCCTAGCCATCTATTTCTTCGTCAAGCCCAGCGACACCGTGCTGGCCTTCGCCCTGTATTTCCTGCTGTCCTTTGTGGTGGACTTGCATGCGCCCGTGTTCTGGTCGGCCATCGCGGAAACCATCGACTACGGTCAAGTGAAGACGGGCAAGCGCGTCTCCGGCTTCGCCTTCGGCGGCATTTCCGTCTGCCAGAAGGCGGGCATGGCCGTGGCCGGCTTTTTGGTGGGCATGCTGCTGTCGTATTTCGACTATCAGCCCAACCATGAGCAAACGCAATTCGCCCTGAACGGCATCGCCCTGATGCTGTCGATCATCCCCGGCTTCTTCCATTTGCTGATGGGCTTGCTGATGTTCAAGTACCGCATCAGTGACAGCTACTACACGGGCGTCAAGGTAGAAATGCACAAGCGTGGCTACGTCGCCGCATGAGGACACCTGAGCTAACCTACTGCGCGTCGGTATAGGCGGCCTGCGATGCTCACCGTACTAGAGTACGGTTGCGCTTCTTAGCCACCTCTCCCTTCCGCTCGCTACGGTTTTCTCAGGTGTTGTAAGGCAAACTAATTTTATCTAATGAAATGATTTGGAGTGCTTATGGTTGAAGTACTGAAACCGCTGATCGAACAACGTGCCGACCCGCATATCTACCGCCACAGCGACGGCTATTATTACTTTACGGCCTCCGTGCCGCAGTACGACCGCATCGAACTGCGCCGTGCCGACAGCATCGCCGGCCTGGCCGATGCGCCAACGGTGGACGTGTGGCACATGCCGCAGACGGGGCCGTACAGCGAACTGGTGTGGGCACCCGAATTGCACTTCAACCAGGGCGCCTGGTATGTGTATTTCGCCGCCGCGCCGAGCCGCGAAATCAAACATCAGCTGTTCCAGCACCGCATGTATGCGATCCGCAATACCAGCGCCAACCCGCTCGAGGGCGAGTGGGAATTCATGGGCCAGATCGACACGGGTATCGACACCTTTTGCCTCGACGCCACCACGTTCGAACACGATGGCCAGCTGTACTACCTGTGGGCGCAGAAAGATGTCGCCATCGAGGGCAATTCCAACCTGTACATCGCGCCGATGGCCACGCCATGGCAGTTGGGCGGGCCGCCCGTGATGCTGAGCAAACCGGAGTTCGACTGGGAAATCCGTGGCTTCTGGGTCAACGAGGGACCATCCGTGCTGAAGCGCAATGGCAAGATTTTCATCAGCTATTCGGCCAGCGCCACCGATGAAAACTACGCGATGGGCTTGCTGTGGGCCGATGACACGGCAAACTTGCTCGATCCGTTCTCGTGGACCAAGTCGCCCGAGCCCGTGTTTGCCACCTGCTACGAGCACGGCATCTACGGCCCCGGCCACAACAGCTTTACGACGGCCGACGATGGCGACGGCGTGTTGCTGGTGTACCATGCCCGCACCTACACGGAAATCGTCGGCGATCCCCTGTGGAACCCGGACCGCCACACGTTTGTCAAACCGCTGCGCTGGGATGCGCAGGGCATGCCCGTGTTTGGCCGTTCATCGACCCTGTAATTCATGGAAGAGCGCTTATGACCTCTGTCGCACCTGTTTCCGCGTCCGCCACCGTCACCGAGGCGCCGTTCGGCGTCTTGCCCGATGGCCAGCACGTTAGCGTCTTTACCCTGACGAACCGCCAGGGCATGCAAGTCAAGGTGCTCGACTTTGGCGCCATCATCAGCGAAATCCACGTGCCGGACCGCAACGGCACCTTTGCCGACGTGGTGCTCGGTTTCGAGCGCATCGAACCGTATCTGCACAACAGCGCCTTCCTGGGCGCCGTCATCGGGCGCTTCGGCAACCGCATCGCCGAGGGGCGCTTCCACCTCGACGGCCGCGACTTCCAGCTGGCTGTCAACAATGCGCCCAATCACTTGCATGGCGGAAATCAGGGCTTGCACCAGGTCATGTGGCAGGCCGTGCCATTCACGAAGGACGATGCGGTGGGCGTCACGTTCACCCGCAGCAGCCCGGATGGCGAGGACGGCTACCCGGGCCGGCTCGACGTCACCATCGTGTACGAACTGGACAACGACAACGCGCTGAGCCTGCGCTACCACGCCGTGACGGACCAGGCCACGCCCGTCAACTTGACCAACCACAGCTATTTCAACCTGGCGGGGCAGGGGCATATCCTCGGCCACGAAGTGACGATCAACGCGGAGCGCTACCTGCCCGTGGATGCGGGTTCGATTCCCACGGGCGAGCTGGCGGACGTGGCCGGCACGCCCTTCGACCTGCGCCAGCCTGTGGTCATTGGCAACAATATTGATCTGCCGCACGAGCAGATCCGCATCGGCCGCGGCTTTGACCATAACTTTGTGCTCAATCAAAAGGCAGGCCAACTGCTGAACCTGGCCGCCACCGTGCGCGACCCTGCTTCGGGCCGGGTGATGCAGGTGTACACGCAGGAACCGGGCATCCAGTTCTATTCGGGCAATTTCCTCGACAGCAGCCAGTACGGCAAGCTGCGCGCCATCAGCTACCGCAGCGCGCTGTGCCTGGAAACCCAGCATTTCCCGGACTCGCCGAACCAGGCGCATTTCCCCAGCACCATCCTGCGCCCGGGCGAGGAATACCGGACGGAAACCGTGTACCGCTTTTCCGCCGAGTAAGCGCCACACTGCAAACCGCCCACGCCCTGCCGCCACCCGCCGCAGGGCGTTTTCATTGCTACATGCCGATATCGTTTTCGATATCGGAACGCATTAAAAATTGATTGGAAAGGCATGGCAGGATTCTTTAGTATCCCAACATCGCTGCCCGGGCCGACGACGAGATCGGCGTGGCACAACCAGGAGAATGGCATGTCTGAGACAAAAAAGAAGGTAGCCCTGCGCTCTGCCGAGTGGTTCGGCTCCCAGGACAAGAACGGCTTCATGTACCGCAGCTGGATGAAAAACCAGGGCATACCTGACCACGAGTTCCATGGCAAACCCATCATCGGCATCTGCAATACCTGGTCCGAACTGACCCCCTGCAATGCGCATTTCCGCCAGCTGGCCGAACACGTCAAGCGCGGCATCCTCGAAGCGGGCGGTTTCCCCGTGGAATTCCCCGTCTTCTCGAACGGCGAGTCGAACCTGCGTCCGACAGCCATGCTGACGCGCAACCTGGCCTCGATGGACGTGGAAGAATCGATCCGCGGCAACCCGATGGACGCCGTCGTGCTGCTGGTCGGCTGCGACAAGACGACGCCGGCCCTCCTGATGGGCGCGGCCAGCGTCGACATCCCCACCATCGTCGTCAGCGGCGGCCCCATGCTGAACGGCAAGCTCAATGGCAAGGACATCGGTTCCGGCACGGCCGTGTGGCAGTTGCACGAGCAGATGAAGGCCGGATCGATCACCTTGCACCAGTTCATGTCGGCCGAATCGGGCATGTCGCGCTCGGCAGGCACCTGCAACACCATGGGCACGGCCTCGACCATGGCCAGCATGGCCGAAGCGCTGGGCACCTCGCTGCCGCACAACGCCGCCATCCCCGCCGTCGATTCGCGCCGCTACGTGCTGGCCCACATGTCGGGCATCCGCATCGTCGAGATGGTGCACGAAGACCTGCGCCTGTCGAAAGTGCTGACGCGCGAGGCATTTGAAAACGCCATCAAGGTCAACGCCGCCATCGGCGGTTCGACCAATGCCGTGATCCACCTGAAGGCGATCGCCGGCCGCATCGGCGTGCCGCTCGAGCTGGAGGACTGGACCAAGGTGGGCCGCGGCACGCCGACCATCGTCGACCTGCTGCCGTCGGGCCGTTTCCTGATGGAAGAGTTTTACTATGCGGGCGGCTTGCCGGCCGTGATACGCCGCCTGGGCGAAGGCGACTTGCTGCCGCACAAGAATGCGCTGACCGTCAACGGCAAGTCGATCTGGGACAACTGCGTCGAAGCGCCGATCTACAACGACGAGGTTGTGCGCACGCTGGACAATCCATTGCTGGCCGATGGCGGCATCTGCGTGCTGCGCGGCAACCTGGCGCCGCGCGGCGCCGTGCTGAAACCGTCTGCCGCCTCGCCGCACCTGATGCAGCACCGCGGCAAGGCCGTCGTCTTCGAGGATTTCGAACACTATAAATCGCGCATCCTCGATCCGGACCTGGATGTGGACGCCAATTCCGTGCTGGTGATGAAGAACTGCGGCCCGAAAGGCTATCCGGGCATGGCCGAAGTGGGCAATATGGGCTTGCCGCCGAAGCTGCTGGCGCAGGGCATCACCGACATGGTGCGCATCTCGGATGCGCGCATGAGCGGCACGGCCTACGGCACCGTCGTGCTGCACGTGGCGCCGGAAGCCATGGCGGGCGGCCCGCTGGGCATCGTGCGCGACGGCGACATGATCGCCCTCGATTGCCATAACGGCAGCCTGGACATCGACATCAGCGACGCGGAAATCGCCGAGCGCCTGGCGGCCCGCGAACTGGGCAGCGCGCCAGGACCGAAGAGCGGCTACCAGCAGCTCTACATCGAACACGTGTTGCAGGCCGACGAAGGCTGCGATTTCGACTTCCTGGTCGGCAACCGCGGTTCCGCCGTGCCGCGCCACTCACATTAAGCGGAGATTCCCATGCTGTTGCTGCAATTTACGAATGAACACGGCGGCCGCCTCGTCGGCCTGCTGCAAGACGACCAGATCCGCGTCATCGAAGGCTACAACACGACGTATGCGCTGGCGCAAGATGCCATCCGCAAGAAGGTCAGCCTGGCGGAGCTGGTGAACGCCACGGTCGGCAATACGACGCATTCCTATGCGGACGTGGCCGCCAGCGGCCGCCTGCTGGCGCCGCTCGACCATGCGGACGAGGCGCACTGCTACGTGACGGGCACGGGCCTGACCCACCTGGGCAGCGCCGGCGCGCGCGACGCCATGCACAAGAAGATCGGCGGCGACGCGGCAGTCCTGAGCGACTCGATGAAAATGTTCCGCCTGGGCGTGGAAGGCGGCAAGCCTGAGCCAGGCACGGCCGGTGCCCAGCCCGAATGGTTCTACAAGGGCGACGGCTCCATCGTGCGCGCCGGCGGCCAGCCGCTGCGCATGCCGGACTTTGCCCTCGATGGCGGCGAAGAGCCGGAAATCGCCGGCCTGTACGTGATCGGCGACGACGGCCAGCCCTACCGCGTCGGCTACGCCATCGGCAATGAATTTTCGGACCACGTGACGGAACGCCAGAATTACCTGTACCTGGCCCACTCGAAGCTGCGCGCCTGCAGCGTCGGCCCGGCCTTGCTGGTGGGCGAACTGCCTGCGCACATCGATGGCGTTTCGCGCGTGCTGGACGTGGCCGGCAATGTGCGCTGGGAAAAGGCGTTTGTCAGCGGCGAAGAGAATATGTCGCACACGATCGCCAACCTCGAGCACCATCACTTCAAGTATCCGCTGTTCAAGCGCCCTGGCGACGTACACGTGCATTTCTTCGGCACGGCCACCTTGAGCTTTGCCGATGGCGTCAGCGTGGCGCCGGGCGAAACCTTTGAAATCGAAGCGCCGGCCTTTGGCCCCGCCCTGCGCAACCGCCTCGACATCTTCCCAACCGCATTTGCGAAAGTGAGCACATTATGAGTTTTAACATCACCGGTGAAGCACTGATCGGCGGCGTTGCCGTCAAGGGCAATGGCGGCTCCTTCGAAGCGTGGGATCCGGCCGCGCGCGCGCACATCGCGCCTGCCTTCCACATGGTTGACGTAGCGCAAATCGACGAGGCGTGCCGCCTGGCGCAAGCCGCGTTCGACCCGTTCCGCGCCACCAGCGACGCGGAACGCGCCGATTTCCTCGACACCATCGCCGCGCAAATCGTCGAACTGGGCGACGAGCTGATCGTGCGCGCCATGACGGAAAGCGGATTGCCGCGCGCGCGCCTGGAAGGCGAACGCGGCCGCACGGTCGGTCAATTAAAACTGTTCGCCGGCTTGCTGCGCGAAGGTTCATGGACCGATGCGCGCATCGACAGCCCGCTTCCGGAGCGCGTACCGCCGCGTCCTGACTTGCGCTTGCGCATGATCGGCCTGGGTCCCGTCGCCGTGTTTGCGGCCAGTAATTTCCCGCTGGCCTTCTCCGTCGCCGGCGGCGATACGGCCTCGGCCCTGGCGGCCGGCTGTCCCGTCGTGCTGAAGGCCCACTCGGCCCATCCCGGCACCTCGGAACTGGTGGCGCGCGCCATCGTGAAAGCGATTGCCCTGTGCAAGCTGCCGGCCGGCGTCTTCGCCCTGTTGACGGGCACGGGCAATGGCATCGGCCAGACCCTGGTGGCCCATCCTGCCATCCAGGCCGTGGGTTTCACGGGCTCGCGTTCGGGCGGCATCGCCCTGATGAAGGTGGCGGCCGAGCGTCCGCAGCCTATCCCCGTGTATGCGGAAATGAGCAGCATCAACCCCGTGTTTGTGCTGCCGCAAGCCCTGGCCGCCCGTGGCGCCGCGATCGCCAGCGGCTTTGCCGCCTCGCTGACGATGGGCGTGGGCCAGTTCTGCACGAATCCCGGCCTCGTGCTGGGCCTGGAAGGGGCCGACTTCACGGCCTTCGCCGCCGCCGCCGCCGAAGCGCTGGCGCCGGCGCCGGCCGCCACCATGTTAACGGCCGGCATCGCCAGCAGCTATGCCAAGGGCGTGGCAGCCCTGGCGCAGCACGCCGACGTGACGCCGCTGGTGCAGAATACGGGCGAGGAAGGCAAGGGCGCCGCCGCCCTGTTCGTCACATCGGGCGCGGCCTTCCTGGCCAAGCACGATCTGCGCGATGAAGTGTTCGGCCCCGCGTCGCTGCTGGTGGCTTGCCGCGACATCGAGCAACTGCTGGCGATCACGGAAAGCCTGGAGGGCCAGCTGACGGCCACCCTGCAGATGGACCAGGGCGACGTGGCAGACGCGCGCCGCCTGCTGCCCGTGCTGGAACGCCGCGTGGGCCGCATCCTGGCCAACGGTTTCCCGACGGGCGTGGAAGTGTCGACGGCCATGGTGCACGGCGGCCCGTTCCCGGCCACGTCCGATGGGCGCAGCACGTCCGTGGGCACGGCGGCCATCAACCGCTTCCTGCGTCCCGTGTCGTACCAGAACCTGGCGCAGGACTTGCTGCCGGAGTCGCTGCGCGACGATAATCCGCTGGGCATCTGGCGCCGCAAGGATGGCGTGCTGGGCAAGGACTAAAAACCTGCCGCGCGGCGGGGCCGACAGGCCTTGCCGCGTGTCGCGGTTTGGTCAGACGTTGTATATAAAAAATAAACAGGTGGAGACAAGATGAAGCAATTGGCGAAATATGGCAGCTTGCAGGGCAAGCGCGTGTTCATCACGGGCGGCGGCAGCGGCATCGGCGAATCCCTGGTGGCCGAATTTGCGGCCCAGGGCGCGCTGGTGGCGTTTGTCGATATCGCCGTCGAGGCCAGCGAGGCCCTGTGCCGCCGCGTGGCTGAAGCGGGCTGGACGGCACCCTTGTTCCGCCATTGCGACATCACGGATATTCCATCCTTGCAAGCCGTCATGGCCGAACTGGCAGGCGAGCTGGGCGACTTCGATATCCTCGTCAACAACGCGGCCAACGACCAGCGCCACCAGGCGCAGGACGTGACCCTGGAATACTGGAACGAGCGTATTGCGATCAATCAACGCCCCATGTTCTTCACGTGCCAGGCTGTCTTCGACGGCATGAAGCGCCAGGGCGGCGGTTCCATCATCAACGTCAGCTCGATCTCCTGGCACATGAAGTCGGGCGGCTACCCCGTGTACGCCACCACCAAGGCGGCCGTCGTCGGCCTCACGCGCGGCCTGGCGCGCGATTATGGCGCGCACAATATCCGCGTCAACACCGTCACGCCGGGCTGGGTCATGACGCAGCGCCAGATCGAGCTGTGGGTCGACGAGGCGGCGGAAGCGGAAATCAAGAAAAGCCAGTGCCTGCCGAATAAACTGATGCCGCAGGACATCGCCGCCATGGTGCTGTTCCTCGCCTCCGATGACGGTGCGATGTGCACCTCCCAGGAATTCATCGTCGACGCCGGCTGGGTCTGACAAAACGTCCAGGGCGTTGTTGCAGCGTCTCGCCGTACTAGCGTACTGTCTTCGACGCTGCGCCTAGCCCTGGGCGTTTTGTCGGCCGCAGAGTTGCAGCCTGCCAAATCTTTCCTCTTTCGAAATACCGCTCTTGCCGCCCTAACCCTGCGGCAGGAGAGGCATCGCCACATCCAGATTATGCCGGGCTTGATACCGGCCCTTGGTTTTCACTACAAAAACAGGAGACAGCATGAAATTCATCCATACCAGCATTGCGGCCTTGAGCCTGGCCGTCGGCAGCGCCTTCGCCGCGCCCGTCAGCGTCACCATCGACACGGCCAAGCCCGGTCCCGTGATCAACAAGAACGTGTATGGCCAGTTCGCCGAACACCTGGGCACAGGCATCTACGAAGGCATGTGGGTGGGGCCGGACTCTTCCATTCCGAATACCCGGGGCTGGCGCAATGACGTGCTGGGCGCGCTGAAACAGTTACACGTGCCGCTGGTGCGCTGGCCGGGCGGCTGCTTTGCCGATGAGTACCACTGGAAGGACGGCATCGGCGCGCGCGCCCAGCGCCCGACCAAGGTCAACACCAACTGGGGCGGCGTGGAAGAGTCGAACGCCGTCGGCACGCATGAATTCTTCGACCTGGCCGAGTTGCTGGGCGCGCAAACCTATATCAATGGCAACCTCGGTTCCGGCACGCCGCAGGAAATGTCCGAGTGGCTCGAATACATGACGTCGGACAGCAAGTCCACTCTGGCCGAGCTGCGCCGCAAGAATGGCCGCGCCCAGCCGTATAAAGTCGATTACTTTGGCATCGGCAACGAAGCCTGGGGTTGCGGCGGCAATATGCGCCCGCAGTATTACACCGACCTGTACAAGCACTATCACACCTTCATGAAGACGCCGGAGAGCGCGCGCCCGAAATTCATCGCCAGCGGCGGCAATGACGACGACATCAGCTGGTCCGACACCCTGAGCCGTGAAATCAAGCCGAACATGATGGACGCCATCAGTTTCCACTACTACACGGTGCCCACGGGCGTGTGGGAAAAGAAGGGCGCCGCCACGGGCTTTGGCGAAGATCAATGGATATCGACACTGGAGCGTACCCTGCGCATCGATAGCTTGATCAAGAACAATATCGCCGCCATCGACAAGAACGATCCGTCGAAAAAGACGGGCCTGTATGTCGATGAGTGGGGCACCTGGTACGACGTCGAGCCGGGCACCAACACGGGATTCTTGTTCCAGCAAAACAGCTTGCGCGATGCGCTCGTGGCCGCCCTGAACTTCAACATTTTCCACGCCCATGCCGACCGCGTGCGCATGACGAATATCGCGCAAATGGTCAACGTGCTGCAGGCCATGATCATCACGGACAAGGATAAATATTTCCTCACGCCCACGTATCACGCGTTTGAAATGTACGTGCCGTTCCAGGATGCCACCTCCCTGCCGGTCGCCATCAGTGGCAACGGCAAGTACAGCCTGGGCAAGGTCAGCATTCCTGAAGTGAGCGCCTCGGCCGCGCGCGCCAAGGATGGCAAGGTGTACTTGTCGCTGGTCAATACGAACCCGCACAAGGCCGTCGACGTCAACGTGGCCCTGGCCGGCAGGCAAGTGGCCAGCGTGAATGGCCGCGTGCTGACCGCTGGCAAGATGGACGCCGTCAACAGCTTTGCGCAACCGCAAGCCGTGCAGCCGGTGGCGTTTCATGCCAGGGCGCAGGGCGGCAAGCTGACCGTGTCCGTGCCCGCCAAGGCCGTCGTCGTGGTGGCCGTCGACTAGCCCTGTGTCACTTGTCATTCATTGGGCCGGCCCGCATGATGGGCCGGCCCGTTCATATCGGAGAAGACGATGCACACATTGACGCGCGGCGTGGCCGCCATCCTGAGCACCCTGGCGATCATGGCTGCCGCGCACGCGGCCCAGGTCAGCGTGCACGACCCCGTGATGGCCAGGGAAGGCGACACGTATTATCTGTACAGCACGGGTCCCGGCATCACCTTCTACAGCTCGAAGAACATGGTCGACTGGCAGCCGGAAGGGCGCGTGTTTGCGGGCCAGCCCACGTGGGCGAAGACGGCCGCGCCCTCATTTGACGACCATATCTGGGCGCCCGATGTGCAGTTTCATGACGGTAAGTATTACCTGTACTACTCGGTCTCCGGTTTCGGCAAGAACACCTCCGGCATCGGCGTCACCGTCAACACCACCCTCAATCCCCGCTCGCCCGACTACCGCTGGGTCGATCAGGGCATGCTGCTGCAATCGGTGCCCGTGCGCGACGAGTGGAACGCCATCGATTCGAACATCATCACCGATGCCAAGGGCACGCCGTGGATGTCGTTCGGTTCGTTCTGGAACGGCATCAAGCTGGTGAAACTCAACAAAGACTGGACCCGTATTGCGGAACCGCAAGAGTGGCACTCGCTGGCGCGCCGCATGCCGCTGCCGCCGCGCGCGGGCGAATTCAAGCCGGCGCCCGAGGAAATCGAGGCGCCGTTCATCTTCCAGCGCGGCGCTGATTATTATTTGTTCGTCTCGTGGGGCCTGTGCTGCAAGAAAGCCGACAGCACCTATCACCTGGCCGTGGGACGCTCGAAAAGCGTGACGGGACCCTACCTGGACAGGGAGGGCCGCGACATGGCGCAGGGTGGCGGCACGGTGCTGCTGAAAGGCAACAAGGACTGGCAAGGCCTGGGCCACAACAGCGCCTACACGTTTGACGGCAAGGATTACCTGGTGCTGCATGCGTATGAAACGGCCGATGATTACTTGCAAAAACTCAAGATCCTGCCCATGACGTGGGACAAGGAGGGCTGGCCACAGGTCGATGCGCGCGACTTGAACCGCTATCAAAGTAAACAGTTGCCCGCCGCCCAACCGTAAAGGCCCCGCCATGAAAACAACCGTGTTGCTGCTGGCGCTGGCCGCCGGCGGCCTTGCCACGCCGCTGCTCCAGGCGGCGGAACTGTTTCCCCTGTCGTCCGTGCGCCTCGGCGCGGGACCGTTTCTCGACGCGCAAACGACGGATTTGCAGTATCTGATGGCCTTCGAGCCGGACAAGCTGCTGGCGCCATTCCGCCGCGAGGCGGGCTTGCCGCAGATCCAGCCCAGCTATGGCAACTGGGAAGCGACGGGGCTGGATGGCCACATGGGCGGGCATTATCTGTCCGCGCTGGCGCGCATGGCCGCTTCCACGGGCGACGCCCAGGTGCTGGCACGGTTGAACCATGTGGTGGCGGAACTAAAAAAATGCCAGGACGCCAATGGCAATGGCTACCTGGGCGGTATTCCCGACGGCAGCGCCGCCTGGCAAGCCATTGCCCAAGGAAACTTGCAGGCCGATACCTTTTCCGTCAACGGGCGCTGGGTGCCGTGGTACAACCTGCACAAGGTGTTTGCCGGCTTGCGCGACGCCTACCAGTACGCCGGTAATCTGGAGGCCAAGGCCATGCTGATCGCCTTGTCGGACTGGGCCGTGAAACTCTCGGCCTCGCTCACGGATGCGCAGATGCAAACGATGCTGCGCGCCGAGCACGGCGGCATGAACGAAGTGCTGGCCGACGTCTACGCCATGACGGGCGATCAGCGCTACATGGGCCTGGCCGTGCGCTTCTCGCACCAGGCCATCCTGCAGCCGCTGGCGGCGCGGCAGGACAAGTTGACGGGCCTGCATGCGAATACGCAAATCCCGAAGGTGATCGGCTTCGAGCGCATCGGCGCGCTGACGGACCGGCGCGACTGGCAACAGGCGGCGCAATTCTTTTGGCAAACCGTGCACGACAAGCGCACGGTGGCCATCGGCGGCAACAGCGTCAAGGAGCATTTCCACGACGAGCACGATTTTTCCACGATGCTGGAAGAGGTCGAGGGGCCGGAAACCTGCAATACCTACAATATGCTCAAGCTCACCGAGCAACTGTTCCGCCGCGACGAGCAGGTGCGCTACGCGGATTACTACGAGCGCGCGCTGTACAACCATATTTTGTCGTCGCAACGCCCCGGCACGGGCGGTTTCGTGTATTTCACGCCCATGCGCCCGAACCACTACCGCGTGTATTCGCAAGTGGACAAGGGCATGTGGTGCTGCGTGGGCTCGGGCATCGAAAGCCAGGCCAAGTATGGCGAGTTCATCTACGCCCATGACGGCGATGCCCTGTACGTGAACCTGTTCATGGCTTCCACGCTGGACTGGCAGGGGCAGGGCGTCAAGATTATCCAGAGCACGCAATTCCCCGACCGGGACACGACGCGCATCACGCTGAGCCAGTTCGCGGGCAAGAAGACGTTCAGCCTGAAGATCCGCTATCCGCAGTGGGTGGCCAAGGGCAAGCTGCGCCTGACGCTCAATGGCAAGGCCCTGCGCGTGAACGGCGCCCCCGGCGAGTACGTGACCATCGCGCGCGCGTGGAAAGCGGGCGACACCGTCGACGTGACCTTGCCGATGACGACACGCCTGGAACAGATGCCGGACCAGTCGAACTACTATGCCGTGCTGCACGGCCCCATCGTGCTGGCCGCCAAGACGCAGCCATTTGCCAACGAAAAACTCAATTACCTTGCCGACGACACGCGCATGGGCCATATCGCCCAGGGGCAAGTGTGTCCGCTGGAGTCGTCGCCGCTGTTCGTCAGCGACACCAGGAATTTCATGCGCAGAATCCGCCCCGTGAAGGGCCAGCCGCTGACGTTTACGGCGCCAGGCTTGATCCAGGGCAAGGATGCGGCGAGCTTGAAACTGATCCCGTTCTTCCGCCTGCATGATGCGCGCTACATGCTGTACTGGCCCGTGTCCACGCCGGCCGGGCTGGTACAGCTGCAGGACAGCACGCGCCAGGCCGAGGCGCAGCGCCTGGCGCTCGATGCGCAAACCATCGACCAGGTGGCGCCGGGGCAACAGCAGCCCGAGTCCGACCACTTCTTCCAGGCCGAGGGCGGCGAAAACGGCGTCAACAAGGGCCGGCACTGGCGCCATGCGACGGGCTGGTTCAGCTATGCGCTGAGCGACCCGCAAGGCGAAGCGCAGACCCTGCGCCTGACCCTGTCCACGCTCGATGCGGGCCGCGTCTTCGATGTGCTGCTCAATGGCACAAGGCTGCAAACGGTCGCCGTGGCGGCCGATGCGCCGCAGGAACTGCATACGCTGGATGTGCCGCTGCCTGCCGAGCTGGTCAAGGCGGCCAAGGGCAGGCTGGTGGTGAAATTTGTCGCCGGCAAGGACTCCGTGGCGGGCGGCCTGTACGGGCTGCGCCTGCTGCGCTGACGGGGAGCAGAAGGGCAGTGAGCCATCCAGTGATACGCAAATCGGTATCGCAAGCGAAAAAGAATTGATTGGATGGCTATGTTGCTTTCTCCTACCATGGGTTCATAAAAAACCGCCCATCCGGCATCCGGCTGTGATGGTATTCCAATAAAAACTGGAGACAAGAATGACATTGAGCCGCCGCACCCTCCTCGCCAGCGCCATGCTGCTGGCCGCTACTGCCACCACTTTCGCCACCTCGTCCGCCTTTGCCGCCAAGCCCCTGGTCATGGGCTTTTCGCAGGTGGGCGCCGAGAGCGAATGGCGCACCGCCAATACCGTCTCCATCAAGGATGCCGCCAAGAAAGATGGCGTCACCCTGAAATTTGCCGATGCGCAGCAGAAGCAGGAAAACCAGGTCAAGGCACTGCGCTCGTTCATCGCGCAAAAAGTCGACGTCATCGCCTTTTCGCCCGTCGTCGAATCGGGCTGGGATACCGTCTTGCGCGAAGCCAAGGCTGCCAAGATTCCCGTCATCCTGACGGACCGCGCCGTCAACGTGGCGGATAAATCGCTGTACGTCACCTTCATCGGTTCCGACTTCGTGGAAGAGGGCCGCCGCGCCGGCCAGTGGCTGCTCGAGCACGCCAAGAAAACCCCGGAGGCGACGCTGAATATCGTTGAATTGCAGGGCACGGTCGGTTCCGCGCCCGCCATCGACCGCAAGGCGGGCTTCCTGGAAGTGGTGGGCAAGAATCCGAAGATGAAGATCATCCGTTCGCAAACGGGCGACTTCACGCGCGCCAAGGGCAAGGAAGTGATGGAAGCCTTCCTCAAGGCCGAGGGCAAGAAGATCAACGTGCTGTACGCGCATAACGACGACATGGCCATCGGCGCCATCCAGGCCATCGAAGAAGCGGGCATGAAGCCGGGCAAGGACATCATCATCATCTCGATCGATGGCGTGAAAGGCGCGTTCGAGGCCATGATCGCCGGCAAGCTCAATGTCACCGTGGAATGCAGCCCGCTGCTGGGCCCGCAACTGATGTCGGTGGCGCGCGACGTGGTGGCCGGTAAACCCGTGCCGGCCCGCATCACGACGGTGGAAGGCGTGTTCCCTGCCGAGGTGGCCGCCAAGGAATTCCCGAACCGTAAGTACTAAGCTTGCCACATGATGAAGACGCAAGCGCATCACGACGCCGCGCCGGCTCCCTTGCTGGAGTTGCGCGGCATCAGTAAATCCTTTCCCGGCGTCAAAGCCCTCAGCGATGTTGCCCTGCGCCTGTATCCGGGCGAAGTGCATACCTTGATGGGGCAGAACGGCGCCGGCAAGTCGACCCTGATCAAGGTGCTGACGGGTGTCTACACGCCCGACAGCGGCCAGATCCTGCTCGACGGCCAGCCCATCGCGCCCGCTTCCACGGCGGATGCGCAGGGGCTGGGCATCAGCACCGTGTACCAGGAAGTCAATCTGTGCCCGAACCTGTCGGTGGCGGAAAATATCTTTATCGGCCGCTATCCGCGCCGCTTCGGCGCGCGTTTTGGTCCCATCGATTGGCGCACCATGCAACAGCAAGCGCGGGCCTTGCTGCAGCAATTGCAGATCGATATCGATGTCACGGCGCAGCTGTCCAGCTTTCCCCTGGCCATCCAGCAAATGGTGGCCATTTCGCGCGCGCTGAATATTTCCGCGCGCGTGCTGATCCTCGACGAACCCACGTCCAGCCTGGACGAGGCGGAAGTCAAGCTGCTGTTTTCCGTGCTGCGCCGCCTGCGCGGGCAGGGCATGGCGATCCTGTTCGTGACCCACTTTCTCGACCAGACCTACGCCATTTCCGACCGCATCACGGTCATGCGCAATGGCGAGCGCGAGGGGGAATACGCGTGTAGCGAACTGTCGCGCCTGGCGCTGGTCAATAAAATGATCGGCGTGGCGGCTGACACGCAGGAACAAGCGCTGGATCTGGCGCAGGAAGCGGGCGCGGCCAGCTTTGGAGCGAATGTGCTCGAAGCGCAGGGGCTGGGCCGCAAGGGCGCCTTGCTGCCCATGGATTTCCACATCCGCCAGGGTGAATTGCTGGGCCTGGCCGGCTTGCTCGGTTCGGGGCGCACGGAACTGGCGCGCCTGCTGTTCGGCGCCGACAAGGCCGATTCCGGCACGATCACCATGCACGGCAAGCCGCGCCAGTTTCACGTGCCGCGCGACGCCATTGCCCGGGATATCGGTTTCTGCTCGGAAGACCGCAAGCACGAGGGGGCGATCCTGTCGCTGTCCGTGCGCGAAAACATCATCCTGGCCTTGCAGGCCCGCACGGGCTTGCTGCGCGCCATCCCGTTCAAGCGCCAGCAGGCGCTGGCCGACGAGTATGTGAAAGCGCTGGGCATCAAGACGGCCAGCATCGAGACGCCGATCGGCAGCTTGTCGGGCGGCAACCAGCAGAAAGCCTTGCTGGCGCGCTGGCTGGTGACGTCGCCCGCCATGCTGATCCTCGACGAACCCACGCGCGGCATCGACGTGCGTGCCAAGCAGGAAATCATGAGCTATGTCAGCAAGTTGTGCCGCAAGGGCATGGCCATCCTCTTCATCTCGTCCGAGTTGCCGGAAGTGCTGCGCTGTAGCGACCGTATTCTCGTCATGCGCGACCGCAAGGCCTGCGGCGACTATGCGCGCGGCGAACTGGACGACAGCTCCGTGCTGCAAGTCATTGCCGGGGAGTCAGCATGAGCGTGTCCACACCGTCCAGCGCACCGCCCGCGGCGGGTCTGGCTTCCACCACGGATTCTTCCATTGTGCATAGCGTTTTGCATCACCCCCTGAGCCGGCCCCTGGCCGCGCTGTTCTTGCTGTTGCTGGTCGACTTCCTTGCCATCCCCGGCTTTTTCCATCTGGAAATTCGCGATGGCCATTTGTACGGCAGCGTGATCGACATCGTCAACCGCGCCGCGCCGCTGATGCTGGCCGCGCTGGGCATGACCCTCGTCATCGCCACGCGCGGCATCGACATTTCCGTGGGCGCCGTCGTGGCCCTGTCCGGCACCGTGGCCGCCATGCTGATCGGCGGCACCATGGTGATGGAGAATGGCGTGCCGACCTACGTGAGCAACATTCCCATGGGCTGGGCCCTGGCGGCCGCCCTGGGCGCGGCCCTGCTGTGCGGTGCCTGGAATGGCGTGCTGGTGGCGGGCCTGGGCTTGCAGCCCATCGTCGCCACCTTGATACTGATGGTGGCCGGGCGCGGCCTGGCGCAATTGCTGACGGATGGGCAGATCGTCACCGTCTATTACCAGCCCTTCTTCTTCATCGGCAGCGGCTACCTGTTCGGCTTGCCGTTCTCGCTGTTCCTCGTGGCTGCCGTCTTCCTCATCACGGCCGTGCTGATGCGCAAGACGGCCCTGGGCCTGTTCATCCAGGCCGTCGGCATCAACCCCGTGGCCGCGCGCCTGGCCGGCATCAGGACGGCGACCCTGATTTTCTTCGTGTACGTGTTTTGCGCGGCCTGCGCGGGCCTGTCCGGGCTGATGATCAGCTCGAACATCAAGAGCGCGGACGCCAACAACGCGGGCCTGATGCTGGAACTCGACGCCATCCTGGCCGTCACCCTGGGCGGCACCTCGCTCGCTGGCGGCAAGTTCAGCCTCGTGGGCAGCATGATCGGCGCCCTCATCATCCAGACCCTGACCTACACGATCTATTCGCTGGGCGTGCCGCCCGAAGTGAACATGGTCGTCAAGTCGGTCGTCGTCTTCCTCGTCTGCCTGTCGCAATCGTCGGAATTCAAGCAATTGCTGCATCGGAGAAAAGCATGAAGGGCTTGCTGCACACCCCGTATTTCACCTCGCTCGTCACCGTGCTGCTGCTGGTGGTGATGCTGGGCCTGGGCGGCGCCGCCTATCCGGGCCTGCTGTCGACGCAGGTCATCTTTAACTTGTTGATCGATAACGCGTTCTTGCTGGTGATCGCCGTCGGCATGACCTTCGTCATCGTTTCCGGCGGCATCGATCTGTCCGTCGGTTCCGTGCTGGCCCTGTCGACCATGATCGCCGCCTGGCTGCTCAACGTGGCGCACTGGCCGCCGCTGCTGGTGATCGCCACCGTGCTGGCGCTGGGCGCCGTGTTTGGCGCCAGCATGGGCGCGCTGATCCATTATTTCAAGTTGCAGCCATTCATCGTCACCCTGGCCGGCATGTTCCTGGCGCGCGGGCTGTGCTATTTGATCAGCATCAATTCCATCACCATCGACGACCCGCTGTTCGTCGCCATGTCGCAGACCCAGCTGGGTTTTCTCGGCGGCTTCGTCTCGCCCGGGGTCGCCATCGCCGTGGCGACGTTATTGCTGGCCATTTGGCTGGCACACGCCACGCCGTTCGGCCGCGCCGTGTATGCGATCGGCGGCAACGAGCAGTCGGCCCTGATGATGGGTTTGCCAGTGGGCCGCACCAAGGTGCTGATCTATGCCTTCAGCGGCTTGTGCGCCGCGCTGGGCGGCGTGCTGTTTTCGTTTTACATGCTGTCCGGCTATGGCTTGCATGCGCAAGGCACGGAACTGGACGCGATTGCCGCCGTCGTCATCGGCGGCACCTTGCTCAGCGGCGGCTACGGCTATGTGGCGGGCGCGCTGTCCGGCGTGCTGGTGCTGGGCACCATCCAGACCCTGATCGCCTTCGACGGCACGCTCAGCTCGTGGTGGACCAAGATCGTCATCGGCGGCCTGCTGTTTGTCTTTTGCGTCGTGCAACGACTGATGGCCATGGGCCAGAAAACTACCAACGGGAGTTAATTGATGTTGAAGCAGAACAAACGTGCCGCAGCCATCGGCATGGCGGCGGCGCTCGCCTGTGCCGCCTTTGGCGCGCAGGCGGCCAACCCCATCGTCAAGGATATCTACACGGGCGACCCGGCCGCGCTGGTCGACAATGGCCGAGTCTACCTGTACGTCGGCCACGATGAGGCGAGCGCCACGGACACGGATTACCGCATGCACGAGTGGCGCGTGTATTCCTCGTGCGACATGGCGAACTGGACGGACCACGGCTCGCCCGTGCGCTTTTCCACCTTCGCCTGGGCCGGCAAGGATGCGTGGGCCGGCGACATCGTCAAGCGCGACGGCAAGTACTATTTTTACTCGACCGTCGACCACAAGACCATCCCCGGCAAGGCCATCGGCGTGGCCGTGTCCGATAGCCCGACGGGGCCGTTCGTCGATGCGCGCGGCAGCGCCCTGATCACGAACGACATGACGAAGCAGACGGCGATCCCGTGGGACGATATCGACCCGGCCGTCTTCATCAACACGGATGGCCAGGCCTACATCTACTGGGGCAACACGGTCTTGAAGTACGCCAAGCTGAAAGCGAACATGACGGAGCTCGACGGCCCGATCCTGACCTTCGGCATGGATGCGTTCACGGAAGCGGCGTACATGCACAAGCATGCGGACACCTATTATTTGTCGTACTCGCGCAATTTTCCCGAGGAAACAGCCTACTCGACGGGCCCCACGCCGACGGGTCCCTGGCATTTCCGCGGCACCATCATGGACAAGAATGCCGTCGTGAAAACCATCCACCAGGCCATCATCGCATTCAACGGCAAGTCCTACATCTTCTATCACAACGACAAGTTGCCCGGCGGCGGAGAATACCGGCGTTCCGTCGCCGTGGAAGAGCTGAAATACAAGCCCGACGGCACCATCGAATTCATCCCTCAAACGGCGGGCCCGGCCGCCAACCCGAGTGCCGCCTGCAAGGCGTCCTGAGCCATTTCATCACGCGTACAAAAAGGAGACACACCGATATCTATAATATCGATATTGAGTTAAAAGCGATATCGATCATGATATGATTTATTCATGGATACCCTCAACCCCAACTGGTTCTTGCGAGCCCGCCTGAAGACGCGGCAATTGCTGCTCCTGATCGCCCTGGACGAGCAGCGCAATATCCACCGCGCGGCGGAAGAATTGCACATGACGCAGCCGGCCGCGTCCAAGCAAATCAAGGACCTGGAAGAGATGCTGGACGTGCGCCTGTTCGACCGCTTGCCGCGTGGCATGGAGCCGACCATCTACGGCGAGACGATGATACGCCACGCGCGCATGGCGCTGACCAGCCTGTCGCTGGCGCATGACGACATCGTCGCCCTGAAGTCGGGCCTGACGGGCCAGGTGGAAGTGGGCGTGATCATGACGCCGGCCATGGCGCTGTTGCCGCGCGCGATAGCCCGCATCAAGCAGCAGGCGCCGCTGATGCGCATCGGCGTGCACCTGGAGCATAGCAACACCCTGATGGACATGCTGCAGCACGGTACCCTGGACTTCATGATCGGGCGCATCCTGGAAAAGGAAAGCAGCGCCGGCCTCATCTACGAAGAATTGACGGAAGAGCCGGCCAGCGCCGTGGCGCGCAATGGCCATCCGCTGCTGTCGCGCAAGAATCTGCAGTTGAAGGACCTGGCGGCCCAGCCGTGGATCTTGCCGCCGCAAGGCAGCATCCTGCGCCACCGTTTCGACATGATGTTCCGCCGCGCCAGCCTGGAACCGCCCGTCGACGTGGTCGACACGACGGCCTTGCTGTTGATCACGTCCTTGCTGCAGCAGACGGATTCCCTGCACGTGATGCCGACGGAAGTGGCGCATTACTATGAATCGTTGAACGTGCTGAGCATCCTGCCCATCGAGCTGCCGTGCAAGATGGATGCGTTCGGCATCATCCGCCAGCAGGATCATCTGCTGTCGCCGGGGGCGGATATGTTGTTGAAGGCCGTGCGCGCGACGGCTGCGGACATGTATTGAATGCTGAGCGGCCGTTGTCGGATTACGCGTTCCGCTAATCCGACCTACACATGGCCCAGTGACTGGTAGCCGTTGTCGGATTACGCGTTCCGCCAATCCGACCTACGCATGGTCCAGTGACTGGTAGGTCGGATTAGCCCGCAGGGCGTAATCCGACAATACCCGCGCCGCATGCTTAATCGGGCACTTCAAAAAAGAACAGCTGCACCAGCCGGCCATTCTCGGGCGTGTCGCCAAACACATTGCTGATCGAGTGAAAATAGTGGCCCTTGTACACGATCAGGCGGTTGTGGCGCATCGGCACTTCCAGCAGCGCTTGCCAACTGTCGCGCTGTTCCTGCAAGTCATTGAATTTCTGCACTTTACTGTTCGGCAGCCAGCGCTTCTGGAAATCCTTGAAGCTGGCGTAGCCGCCCGCCTTGACGTCCGCCTCGGCTAATCTGCGGTACCAGCCGCTGGGCTGGTGGCGCCAGAACGTGGTGCCGCCCTGGCACTGCTCGGGCGGGTTCAGATACAGCACGCCCGCATAGAAATTGAAATTATTGCCCGTTTCGTTGTCCACGTGGATATCCGTGCGCGCCATGGCGTCGGCATAGCTGAGGCGGTAGGAACCATTGTCGGGCGAAATGAAGCGGATGGGACGGCCCAGCGCCGTGGCGATGCGCTCCATGGCGGCCTGGCAGGGCTGGCCCGCCGTCTGGCTGCCCGGATAGTTTTGGCCCGCATAGCGCTGCTGCTCGAACGGCAGGGCCAGCGCCTGCGCGCGCCAGGCGGCCGGGTCGGGCAGGAAATCGTCGAGGATGTGCAAGTCCGTTTCGTGCAGGAAGTCATGCAGCGATGGCGCGACATTGAGCGGTGTCAATGTTTCTGTCTGTTCCGCTCGCGGGTTGGCATAGCCGATGCGGCAACTGTCTGCCAGCGCCGGGTGCAGCGCGATACCCTGCGCGTAGCGCGCCAGCGCCAGTGCCTGCTGGCCCGTGCGGTAATACATTTCCGCCAGGCCTTGCAGGTTTTGCCAGCGTTCGGGGCGCAAGGCATGGGCGCGCTCGAGTTCCGCGATGGCTTCCGGCAAGCGCTGTTTGGCCAGCAGCAATTCCGAATGGACGATGGCGAAATCGTGCTCGTGCGGCGCCAGCCGCGCCGCCGTGGCGTAGCTGGCCAGCGCCGCTGCGCTGTCCGTGCCGCGCAGCACGTTGCCCAGGTTGTAGTGGAACAGGGCGTTGTCCGGTTGTTGCTTGAGCGACAGTTTCAACAGGCCCAGGCCGATGGTGGCCTGGCCCAGCTCCAGCATGGCCAGGCCCTGGAAATGCTGGGCTTCCACCAGGCTGGGCGCCAGTTTATAGGCGGCCTGGTAGGCATTGATCGCTTCGATCAGCTTGCCCGCCTGGTGCAGCCGTTGCCCGTTTGCCAGTTGTTGTTCCGCCAGTGTCTGTTCGCCCATGTCGCTATCCCGATGCAATGTGGCGAACAGTGTAACGCAAAGGTCCGGGCGCTTACAGCGCTTGCTGCACAGGAATTTCTTCCCCGTTCAGCTTGATCGCCACCTTGACGATCTGCGCCTTGACCTGGTGGCTGGCCATGTCCGCTTCCTGGGCGTAGGCATACACGATGATGGCGAAATCCTTGTAGCCGCTGCGCGCCGCCTCGATCTTGCGCGCCGCATCCTGCGCCACGTTCAGCAGCGAGTAGCCGTCGCCGTTCGTGAACGCCAGCTTGTAGTCGCCGTTGTCGTACATGTAGTAATACGTGCCCGCTTCGGCGAACTTGGCGGGGAAGGCGGCCTTGTCCATGGCGTACGGCGACAGCGCGCCCTGGCCGTTGATCTGGTAGCGCAGGTAGCGTTTCGTCTTCGCTTCGCCGACCTTGGCGTCGATCTGCGGTTTCAGCGCGTCGAGCACTTCCTGCTTGCGGAAGGCATCGTTGCTGCCCGCATATTCGCGCGAGATGCGCTGCGCCACGGCCGCGTAATCGGGCGGCACGCCGGACAGGGCGATGTAGCTGTACATCAACTGGTTGCCGCTCGTGATGTCGACATAGCTGGACGCTGGCGTGGCTGCGTCCGCCTGCGGCAGGCTGGCGGCGGCCGCCTTCACCTGGGCTTTCGCAGCCAGGTCGGCGACATTTGCGGCGACGGGAGCGGAAGCGGCCGGTGCGGCGTTATCCGTCTTGCCGCAGGCGGACAGGAGCAGGGCGATGGCGAGCAGGGCGGGCAGGGTACGATGCATGATATTTCCTTCAAGATGATTTAAACGGTAATGACGGGTTTAATTTTTAGCGTTATGCAAGTCACGGCAGCGCAGCAGGTTTTCAGTGCTTGCCTCCTAAGCGCTGGTATTCGCCCACGCCGTAAGCGGCCAGGACGATGGAAGCCGCCAGCACCAGGTAAAAACCGATGCCGAAGGACAGGCCTTGCCACACCTGCCCCAGCATTTCGCTGGCCATCTGCTCGGCCATGCGGGCCGCGCGGCTGCCCATGAGGCCGCCCATGGCGTTGCCCGCATCGCTGACGGCGCCCTTGATCTTGATTAACAGCAAGCTGCTGTGCACGACGATGAACAGCAGCGGCGCGCACTTGCCCAGCGCCGCTTTCGGGTGCTTGCTGGCCATGGTGGCGCAGCAGGCGGCAATGGCCAGCAGGAAGAACAATTGTGCCGAGGTAAAACCGCTGCCGCCGTCGCGGGCGAAGCTTTCCAGGCTGTCCGCCGACAGGCCCAGCAGCTGCCAATAGCTGCGCGAGACGGCGGCGAACAGGCGGATGCCGAGGGTGTTGAAGACAAAGGCGCCGGCGATCAGCACGCCGAGCGCGGCCAGTACCTTGATGCCGAGCGCATCGACGGCCCGGCCCCACAGTTGCCGGCCCTTGTCGCGCGCCAGCTTTGCCGCGCCGGCCATCTCTTCCTGCGCCAGCTGCTGCGCCGCGACGGCGCTGACGGTGGCGAGGCTGCCGCCGTCATCGAAGCGCACGTCGACGACGGCGTTGATGGCGGGCGCCGTGTCCGAACGCCAGTGCGTGGCCACGTCGAATGGATGTTGAATGCCGGCCACGCTGACGGAACCTTGTCCGCTGGGCTGGTAGGCGAGGATGCGGCCCCGTTGGCCGATGGTGGCGGGTGTTGCCGGGCTGGATGTGTGCATGAGATTTCCCTGGTCACTGTCATGCTGTATTGCATGTACCCACGGATAACGGGGGCAGTTCAGGGAAATCTAAAATTATTTTGAATTATTTTTTCGGCGGCTGTAATACATCCCTGGCGGCGCCCTGGTAATCCTTCATCAAGCCCATGAAGGCATCCTGCAAGTGGCGTGCCGCGTCCTGCGGCGGCGCGCCCGTGCGCCGCGCCAGGTCGAATTTATACGCGTGCGCGGGGCTGTAGCCGGCCTGCGAGGCGGCGTCGAGCAGCACGCCCGCGCGTTTCAACGAGGCCGGGTCGCCTTTGACCATCAGCAATTCGGCCAGATAGGTCTGGGCGATGGGAAAATCCCTGGCGGCCGCTTTTTCCAGCCACTGCATGCCCGCCTTCGGCTGCTTGACGCCGGCGTCGCCGCCGCCGATGCCATAACCGAGCGCCGTCAGCGCCACCAGGTCGCCCGTGCGCGCGCGCTTTTCCAGCTGCTGGCGGGGAAACGGCCGCGCCGCGATCTGCATGCGGATTTCATAGTTGATGTCTTGCAACACATTGCCCGGCCAGACTTTGGCGCCTGCAGCGGTGGCGGCAGGCAGCGTCGACGCTGGCGCTGGCGCCGGGCCAGGCGCGCGCATGCCGTGGTTGCCCGCGGCCAGCACACCGCTTGTTGGCTGGCTGACGCCCTTGCCGCTGCCCATGTTCAGCACCAGGCGCGCCGAGGTTTCGCCGAACGACACGCGCGGCTTTTGCACGTCGTGCGTCATGGCGGCCACCCTGGCCGCCACCTGCGAAAAGACGTCGCTCATCGGCAAGCCCGGCGCGTCGAGCGCGTCGAGCAGGGCGCTCGTGTACGGACTGTTGCGCGAATCGGGCGACCAGAAATCGCGCGCCAGGGCGCCCGGGCCGGCCGAGTAGGCGATCACCACGCCGCGCGGCGCCTGCGTATCGGCAAAGCCGTGGCTGGCCGCATTGCTGCCGCCGGGCACGGGAACGGCCGCGCCGCCGCGCGTATATTCCTGGCGGCAAGCGTCGAGGATCAGCACGGCGCCGCGCGCGCCCGTGCGCTGCAAGTCGCCCGCCAGGCTGGAGACGGACACGCCCTGGGCGGCGATGGCCGCCGCGCTCAGCGCGTTCATGTTGGCGCCCAGCGGCAGCACGTAATTGGCTTCGCCCGCCTGCGCGCCGTGGCCCGCGTAAAACACGAGGGCGATATCGGCGCCGCGCGCCTGCGTGGAAAACGCGGCCGACGCCTGTTGCAACTGCGCCGCCGTGATATCCGTGCGCAGCAGCACGTCAAAGCCCAGGCGGCGCAGGCGCTCGGCCATGGCGCGCGCATCGTTCACGGGATTCAGCAATGGCTGCGCATAGGCCGCATTGCCGATCACGAGGGCGATGCGCTTGCCCGCCGCTGTCGGCACGGCCGCTGGCGCGACATTGCTAACTAGCAAAAAGAGGGACAACAACAGGGGAATCAGGCGCTGCATCGGGGTCTCGGAAATTGTCGTTGAAGTAACAAAAGTTAGCGATTTCCAGTGCGGTATGAGAAAATTGCCTGAATGCATTTTACCTGACTGACAAGTTTGTCTTGTTGTCCAGCGTATTTCCTCTTTACCGGCCAGCCTTGCTCCCGGCCAGTGGCGCGCGCCGCCCAACACACGATCGGACCGGCAGTGCAATCGGAACAATTTGAACGGATTCATGATTTCTGGACCCGCCGCCAGCAGCTGACGCAAGGCGAACTGGGCGAGTTTTACCAGCGCGTCATCGCCGCGCTGACGCCTTGCCGTCCGCGCGAGGCGGCGTCGCTGGGCGACTCGCTGGCCGACTTGCGCCACCAGTTCTTCATCGAAAAAGTCCTCAACAGCGACAGCGAGGCTGCGCCCCACCACGTGGGCGCCCTGTTTTTGTATTTCAAGCGTTTCATCATCGACCAGCTGCGCAAGCAGCGCGATGACGATGATGCCGATGCGCAGGACGGTTGCGACTTGCAGGCACCCGACGCGTATGCGGAACCGCTGCGCGACTACCGGCTGACGCCCGCCTCGGTGCGCGCCGCGGCCGACGTTTTTGTCACCAGCTTGCCGCGCGACCTGGTCTTGCTGCTGCGCCACTGCGGCTGCGGCGGCATGCCCGTCAAGGAACTGGCCGAGCAGATCGCGTCCGCGCATTACCACGGCGGCAAGCTGGGCCTCGTGCATAAACAGAAGGGCGATGTCATCAGCGCGGCCCGCCAGATCGTCGCGCCGGCCCACCGCGCCACCCTGCTGGGCAGCTGGGTCTTGACCCTGCTCAAGCTGCGCGTGGGGGACGCCCTGGCCGCGCGCGACCTGCAGGCGGCGCAAATAGTTTTGGATATTCTCTGCGTGGCCGCGTTATCCCTGCATATGGACCCCGCGCCCACCCACCCGAACACTGATGAAAGGCCACCGGCATGACTGCATTGACGCCCACCCTGGCCATCGTTGCCGCGCGCCTGCCGTCGCCGCCGTCTTCCGCCGAGCTGCTGGAAGCGGAGGTGGGCGGCGCGACCCCCGACTGGCGCGGCATTGCCGTGCCGGAGCATGTGCTGGAACGCTTTGCGCGCCGCAGCGATGCCGCGCCGCTGGCCGCGCGGCCCATCGCCGGCGGGCAAATCCATGTGCTGGCGCGCTGCCCGGGCTTTGGCGCCGTGCTGCTCGACGCCTGGGACAGCACGCGGCAGCGCTGGCGCGGCTGGCTCGTCACGCCGGACACGGCGTATGCGGATGCCTGCGGCCTGGTGGTCGAAGAGCGCGACGCGCCCGTCGATCCGCGCGCCGGCCTGGTGCTGTGCGACCTGCCTGTCATCGTGGCCGTGACGGACCTGGGTGCGTGCCTGGGTGTATTCAGCCCGGACCGCCTGCAGGCGGCGCGCTGGCTGGAGTTGCACGGCCGCGCGAATGGGGCCGCGGCCGCGCCCGGCGTGATCGCCCGCGTGGCCTTGCCCGGCGACGGCTATGCGCTGACGGGCACGCCCCTGTCGACCGAACTGGGCAAGGATGGTCGCGTGGCGTACCGGCAATTGCTGCGCCAGGGGCTGCAGCAGTTGCAGATCGCCGTGGCCGACGCGGCGGCGCCACAGGTGGCTGCGCCGATCACGGCGGCAAATTCAAACCGCTGGCTGAAAGTCGTCACGGCCGTTGCCGCCAGCGTGATGGTGGTGCAATCGGCGTGGCTGTTCCTGCCGAAGGAACAGGCTGGTGTCGACAACGCGCAATTCCGCAGCGGCGGCAGCGGCGCCGAGACGGGCGTGCGCACGCGCGTGCTGTTCCGCGCCGAGGCGACGGAAGCGGAAATCCGCACCTGGCTGCAGCGCGAGCAGCTGGAAATCGTCGCCGGCCCGGATACCCTGGGCGCGTTTACCGTGCTGTCGCGCGACCGCCAGAAAGTCTTGCCGCCGCCAGGCCCGGGCAATCCGCTGGCCGTCATCAATCCCTGAATTCAGTAATAAGAGAAAGTTATCAAGCATGACAACGTATAAGAATTTTGCATCTGCGCACTGGCGCAAGTTGATCGCCGGCGTGGCCGCCGGCATCCTGTTGACGGGGTGCGCCATGACACCGAATGGCCGTGGCGGCGTGATGGTGGGCCTCGATACGGCAGAGCTGTTCGGCACGCCGATCTCCACCTTCCGCCTGCGCGACGGCACGGAAGGCACTTTGCGCAAGGATCCGAAAGGCAAGTATTCGATCAAGTTGTCGCAGGCGTTTCGCGTCGTGCCATTGGATAAGGCCCTCACGGCCCGCGTGGCGCGCGTGGAAAACGTGGGCGAGCGCACCGTGGTGATCGTCGAAACCCAGGAGCGCGGCTGCGCCTACCGCTATGAAGTGCTGGCCTTCCAGGGCACGGACGTGCTGCAGTGGACGGTTGGCAACTGCAAGGACCGGCCCCGCGTGGAGCTGGCGGCGGACGGGAAATCGCTGAATATCGATTTTCCCAACCACAACCGCCTGTCGCGCATGGTGTATGCAGACAACCGCCTGCTCAACGCCAGCGTGCCCGTGCCGGCCGGCGTCGATACGCGTGCCCAGCCGTTTGCCGACGACGCCTTGCGCGCGACGGGCCCGGCCATCGCCACTCTGCCCGGCAATGACAGCGGGCGCGTGATTCCCGCGCCGCCGGCCGCCACGCGGGCGCCTGCCCCGGCGCCGAAAGCGACGAGCCGCGCGGCCGGCAAGAACCGCCGCCAGGTGGTGCAGGAAGCGCCCGCACCCGCGCGCACGGTGCCCAACGCGCCGGTCATGACAGCCCCAGCCGCGCGCGCTGCCGATAGCGCCTCGCGCGTGCCGGCCGCCATGAGTTTCCAGACGGAAGAGATCAAGCCCGTCGTCATCGATTTGAGGAAATAAGATGGCCGCAAGCTTGCGCAGTCTGCAAATCCGGCAGACCTTGATCCTGATCGTCCTGACGATCATCTACCTGTGCTTCGAGCTGGGCTTCAATGCCCGACTGCTCGACGTGGTGGGCGGCAACGTCAAGCCGGAAGACGTGGAAGGGGTGGAATTCTATGGCCGCAGCCTGTCCGGCATCGCCGCCGCGCTGGTGGTACTGCAACTGATGTGGCGCCGCCGCCTGAAAAATGGCGGCAAGGGCGGCACTGGCCCCGGCTGGATAAAAATCATCGTCTGTTGCGTGGCCACGGCCGGCGTCGTCTTCGGCGTGCTGAAAACCACGGTGAACGTGCTGGTCAATACGCGCGACGCGGAATTTCGCCGCATGGCCTTCAATACCACCTTGCTGCAGCGCTCGCTGGTAGGCGGCAGCTTGCAGCTGCAGGGCCTGGTCGATGATCCCACCCTGTTCGCCAAGCCGGAAGGCAAATCCTTCCTGGCCCTGTTTCCGTTTCTGGCCGTGTCCGTGAAGCACCTCGACGAGCGCATGGGGCCGGCCAAGGAACAGCTGGTGCGCGCCAACGTGCGCCAGGTGGCCGGTGGCCCGGCTGGCTACTATGACAAATATCAAGAAGCGATGCGTGAGCTGGCCGGCAAGTGGGAACTGTATGCGGGCATCATTCCCGACACGGATGCCGGCTTGCGTGCCAAGCAGCAATCGTCGTGGCAGGAATACGTGAGCAGCCTGTCGCGGCGGGGCTGGCAACCGCATTCGGTGCCGATGCGGCGCCAGGCGGCCGTCGTCAACAATGTGCGCAAGAAAGTGCCCGTGCCCGCCAACTGGAAGACGGACGACGAGCGGGGCTTCCGCGCCGCCGTCAAGCGCCGCTATACGGCCGAGGCGGCCAGCAAGGGCGTCTCCGTGCGCGGCGAGCGCATCCCGCCGGGCCTGTCGTTTGCCGCCTTTGTCGCCCGTCCCGGCGTGCAGGCGGAATTGCGCGAGGCCTTGAAGTTGCCGGCCGGCGCCGCGGTGCAGGCCGCGTATGCGAATCCGGCCGAGTTCGGCCGCCTGTTCGACCAGTTCCTCGATCGCCAGACGGCGGAAAGACTGGTGGAATACCGCGCCAGCCGCACGGATTTCGAGAACGGCGGCAGGTTCTTCCATGAAGGCAAGGAAGCGGCGCGCGCCGCCATCGTGCCGCCCGTGGCCCTGTTCTTTTCCCTGCTGGGCGCCATCGGCCATTTCTCGAAATTGCTGTACTTGATCGCTACCGTCGTATTATTGCTGCTGGCCATGCGCCGCGGCGAGCAGGCGGGCGCCGATGGACAGCTGAGCCGCCGTTCCGCCTGGATCGCCACGGGCGTGCTGGCGACGGCGTTCGCGGGCACCTGGGGGGTCTTGTCCGTGCTCGACAACAACGTCACGCGCAGCGAACTGTTCCGGCAAATGCTGGACTGGACGCGCCAGCCTGAACCCGACAGCACGCGCTGGAATATCGCGGGCAAGGCCATCCTGGCCAACATCACGCACGTTGTGGCCGTCGGCCAGGGCTACAGCTACCCCGTCAACGAAGCGATCCGCACCCATGTTTTGCAGGGAATTCATTATGGCTATCACGCACACCAAAAATAAGGCGGCCGCACTGGCCTTGCTGCTTTGCATGTTCAGCACGGCCGTCCAGGCCGATTGCCTGGGCATGAAGGTGCATGCCCACCGTGGCGCCGGCAATGCGCCGGAAAACTCGCTGAGCGCCCTGCGCAACACGTATTTCGGCACCTGGGATGGCGTCGAGACGGATTTGCAGCTGTTGGGCGACGGCAACTGGGTCGTGCACCACGACTTGTTGACGGGCCGGGTGGTCGACACGGGCTCGCCCCGCACGGTGAAAAAACTGAACGCCGACGACTGGCGCGCCGCCAGCATGAAAAACCGCGGCGTGCTGACGGCCGAGACGCCGCCCTTCGTCAGCGATATCGCCGACCTGGCCACGGCCTTTCCCGGCAAGACCCTGAATGCGGAAATCAAGGATGTCGTGCCCTCGTGCGCGCCGATCGGCGCGCTGGTGGCGCAGTTGCGCGGCAACATCAAGCATGGCAACTGGTTCTTGACGTCGGGCGTGCCGAACAACCTGGCGTGCGCGCGCCGCGCCGACCCGGACGGTTACCTGGGGCTGCTCGTGTTCGACCCGCGCAACGCGCAGGCGGCGGCCGGCACGAACAAGGTCAGCCGCTTTATCGCCAAGAATGCCCGCGCGCCCAAGCTCGACAAGCCGTGGCTGCAGCGCGTGCGCCAGCAGATCGGCATGCCCGTCGGCGTGCACGTGGATGCGCGCAGCCTGGACGCCAACCCGACCCTGCTCGGCGACGCGGCCAGCCTGGACATGCCCGTCTTTGTCTACGCCGTCGATGGCGACTCGGCCCTGGCCGCCTCCCTGCTGCGCGCGCAACAGCGCAATCACCGCTGGCCCAGCGGCGTCATTCTTGACGGCAACCCCGAAACGTTTTGCGCGATGATGCAGTAAATTGTCCCTGATCTGTTGCGCGGCCATTTTGCCGTGCAGCAGATGCCTGTCCTTCCCCATGCGGCACCTGCATCGACGGCCCGCGCAGGGCCGTTTTTTGTTCCTGTTCCTGCCCATTTTTTGCGCAGCGCAGCATCGATAATGTTTGCATCGGCTAGTGGTCTGGCATATAAATGTAATCGATTACATTTTATTCAAAACCGTCATGTCAGCAGCCGTTCCATCATCTTTGCCCACAGAAACCGTCTCCATCAGCGCCGTTGCCGCGCATGCGGGCGTGTCGGTGGCCACCGTCTCGCGCGTCATGAACGAGCAGAGCGGCGTGCGGGCGCCCACGCGCGCGAAGGTGCTGGCGTCCGTGGCGGCCCTCGGCTACCGCATGAACCACCTGGCGCGCAGCCTGCGCACGGCCGAGAGCCGCATGCTGCTGACCATGGTGCCCGACGTGGGCAACCCGTTTTATGCGCAGATCGTGCGCGGCATCGACACGGTGGCGCGCGAGCACGGCTATTTCGTGCTGCTGTGCGACACGGGCGCCGACGCGGGCCGCGAGCGCTCGTATTTCGACTTGCTGCGCATGCACCGTGCCGATGGCGCCATCTGCCTCGATCCGGACACGGTGCAGCATGCCTTGTCGCATGAGTCGGTGAGCCTGCCATGGGTGGCGTGCTGCGAATTCGATCCCGGCGTGGCCGTGCCGTATGTGGGCATCGACAACCACCGCGCCGCCTCGGACGCCGTCGCGCATTTGCTGTCGCGCGGCCACACGCGCATCGGCCTGATCAATTCGGACGAGCGCTACCTGTATGCGCGGCAACGCCAGCAAGGCTACCTCGACACCCTGGCCGCCGCCGGCCTGCCGGTGCAGCCGCAGTGGGTGCACACGGTGCAAAGCCTCGATTACGCAGCGGGCACGCAGGCGACGCTGGAAATGATGGCCGGGCCCGATGCGCCGACGGCCATCTTTGCCGTCTCCGACACCCTGGCCATCGGCGTGCTCAGCGCGCTGCGCCAGTTGCACAAGCGCGTGCCGGAAGACGTGGCCGTCATCGGCTTCGACGATATCGCCATCGCCGCGCAGATGGCGCCGGGCCTGACCACCATCGCGCAGCCGATGCGCGAGCTGGGCGAGACGGCGGCGCGCCTGCTGCTGCAACGCTTGGCGGATCCGGCGGCCAATGTGCCGGGCGTGCTGCTGCAACATCGATTAATTCTGCGAGGGAGTGCATAGTGAGCGTTGCCGTCGGTTTCGAGGGGGTCTGCAAGGATTTCGGCCCCGTGCGCGTGCTGCATGGCGTCAGTTTCAGCCTGGCGCCAGGGCGCGTGTATGGTTTGCTGGGCGAAAACGGCGCCGGCAAGTCGACCCTGATGAAAATCCTTGCCGGCTATGAAGCCGCGAGCGAAGGCCAGCTGCTGATCGATGGCCAGCCCCAGCGTTTTGCCAGCTCGCGCGCCGCCGAAGCGGCCGGCATCGTGCTGATCCACCAGGAATTCAACCTGGCCGAGCACCTGACGGTGGCGCAGAACATGTTCCTCAGCCACGAGAAAACGAAGGGCTGGCTGCTCGACGAGGCGTCCATGCGCGAGCAGGCAGCGCGCTACCTGAAACAGGTGGGCCTGGACGTGTCGCCCGATACGAAGATCCGCGACCTCATCGTGGCCGAGAAGCAACTGGTGGAAATCGCCAAGGCCCTGTCGCGCCGCGCCCGCTTCCTGATCATGGACGAGCCGACGGCCACGCTGACGTCGTTGGAAACCCAGCGCCTGTTCGCCGTGATGGCGCAGCTGAAGGCCGACGGCGTGACCATCCTCTATATTTCCCACAAGCTCGATGAAGTGGAGCGCAATACGGACGAGGTCATCGTCATGCGCGACGGGCGTTTCGTCACGCGCGAGCCGACGGCCAGCCTCACGCGCCAGCAGATGGCGAACCTGATGGTGGGGCGCGAATTGTCCGACATGTTCCCGGCCAAAGTGGCGCTGGCACCCGACGCGCCCGTGCTCCTGAAAGTCGATGGGCTCAGCGTGCCGGGCTGGTCCAAAAACCTGTCGTTCGAGGTGCGCGCCGGCGAAGTGCTGGGCTTTGCGGGCCTGGTGGGCGCGGGGCGCACGGAATCGTTCGAGGCGCTGCTGGGCTTGCGTGCGCGCAGCGCGGGCATGATCCAGCTCAATGGCCAGCCCGTCGATATCCGCAGCCCCAGGCAAGCGATGCAGCACGGCATGACCTACCTGAGCGAAGACCGCAAGGGAAAAGGCTTGCACGTGCACCTGGGCTTGCGCGAAAACCTCACCATGATGACGATGGAGCGCTATGCGCGGCCGTGGCTCGATGTGGCAGGGGAAAAGGCGGCGCTGGCCAGGGCGGTGCTGGATTTCAATATCCGCACGGGCGACCTTGACAGCCGCGCGCGCATGCTGTCCGGCGGCAACCAGCAAAAGCTGGCGCTGGCGAAATACCTGCATTCGGACCCGCGCGTCGTCGTGCTCGATGAACCGAGCCGCGGCGTGGACGTGGGCGCCAAGCGCGACATTTACTTTCTGATCCACCGCCTGGCCGCCGAAGGGCGCGCCGTGATCGTGATTTCCTCGGAATTGATCGAATTGATCGGCCTGTGCCACCGCGTGGCGGTGATGCGCGCCGGCACCTTGCAGGCTACCCTGGCCGCTGACCACCTGACTGAAGAGGAGTTGATTGCCCATGCAACCGGCACGCACTGACACCACCGTATCCACCGGCGCCACCGGTGCCAGCATCGCCAGACTGGGCGCGCGCATCAAGGGTTTCGGCCCCGTGCTGGGCTTGCTGGCCCTGTGCATCGCGGGCACCTTGCTCAACGGCGACTTCGCCACCCTCGACAACCTGATGAACGTGCTCACGCGCACGGCCTTCATCGGCATCATCGCCGTCGGCATGACCTTCGTCATCATCTCGGGCGGCATCGACTTATCGGTGGGCTCGATGGCGGCCCTGATCGCCGGCTGCATGATTTACTTCATGAACGCGCTGGCGCAAGGCGCGGGGGGCAACCTGGCGCCGATCACCATGCTGGTGCTGGGCATTGCCATGGCCCTGGTATTGGGCGCCGGCTTCGGCCTGATGCATGGCTTGTTGATCAGCAAGGGCAATATCGAGCCGTTCATCGTCACCCTGGGCACGCTCGGCATCTTCCGCGCCGTGCTCACCTACCTAGCCGACGGCGGCGCGCTGACCCTGGACGCCACCCTGTCCGAGCTGTACAGCCCCGTGTATTACACGAGCGTGCTGGGCGCGCCGATACCGATCTGGATCTTTTTATTCGTCGCGGCGGCCGGCGCCATCATCCTCAACCGCACGACCTTTGGCCGCCACGTGCAGGCGATTGGTTCCAACGAGCAAGTGGCGCGCTATGCGGCCATCAACGTCGACAAGGTGAAGATCGCCACCTACATGCTCTTGGGCATCTGCGTGGGCATCGCCACCGTGCTGTACGTGCCGCGCCTGGGCTCGGCCACGCCGACGACGGGCTTGCTGTGGGAACTCGAGGCCATCGCCGCCGTCGTCGTCGGCGGCACGGCCCTGAAGGGCGGCGAGGGGCGCATCGTCGGCACCGTGATCGGCGCCATTTTATTGTCCGTGATCAGCAATATCCTGAATTTGACCAGCATCATCAGTGTCTACCTGAATGCCGCAGTGCAAGGCGTGGTGATCATCGCCGTCGCCTTCCTGCAGCGAGGCCGCAAATAAAAATACGGCGGCGTTCTGAAAGGGCAGCCAACGGGCGCCCACAACCTTGGAGGAGAGCAGCATGAAGAGCTTTATACGGGTAGCAGGGATGGCAGTGCTGGTGATGCAGGCGTGGGCGCTGCCGAGTGCGCAGGCGGCGGCGCCTGCGGACAAGCTGGTCGTCGGCGTGGCCATTCCCACGGCCACGCACAGTTTTACCTCGGGCATCGTGTGGTGGGCGAACCAGGCCAAGGCGGAGCTGGAAAAAGCCCATCCCGGCGTGAAGATCATCGTCAAGACGGCCGCCACGGCGCCCGAGCAGGCGAACCAGCTGCAGGACATGTTGACGGTGAACAAGATCAACACCCTGGTCATCTTCCCCATCGAGTCGGCCTCGCTGACGCAGCCCGTCGCGCAGGTGAAGAACAAGGGCGTGTATGTGACCGTGGTGGACCGTGGCTTGACGAATACGCAGTCGCAGGATGCCTACATCGCGGGCGACAACACGGCCTTCGGCAAGCTGCCGGCCGAGTACCTGGCGAAAAGCCTGAATGGCAAGGGCAATATCGTCGTGCTGCGCGGCATGCCGACCACGCTCGACAACGAGCGCTTCGACGCATTTTCCGGCGTGATGAAGGGCCATCCCGAGATCAAGGTGCTCGATGCCAAGTACGGCAACTGGAACCGCGACGATGCCTTCAAGGTCATGCAGGATTACCTGACCCGCTTCAAGCACATCGACGCCGTCTGGGCCGCCGATGACGACATGGCCATCGGCGTGCAGAAAGCCATCGCGCAGGCCAAGCGCACGGACATCAAGCAAGTGTTCGGCGGCGCGGGTGCGAAAGGCGCCGTGAAGAAGATCATGGACGGTTCCGACCCGCAGATCGTGGCCGATGTATCCTATTCGCCGAAGTTCATGTACGACGCCATCAAGCTGACGACGGAAGCACGGCTGAAAGGTGAAAAATTGCCGGCCAACACCATCATCCCGTCGGTGCTGATCACGCGCGAGAACGCCAAGCAGTTTTACTTTCCGAACTCGCCTTTTTAACGACACCCCACAACAAGGGCCGGGGTCGTATCCTCAGGGTACGATCCCGGGTTTCGGTTTGGGTTAACAGGACATTGACATGAAAACCATCCAGGGCCCGGCCATCTTCCTGGCCCAGTTTCTCGGCGACGAGCCGCCGTTCGACTCGCTCGAGCACCTGGCGCAATGGGCGGCCGGCCTGGGCTACAAGGGCTTGCAGCTGCCGACGGCGCCGCGCCTGTTTGATCTGCAACAAGCGGCCGCCAGCCAGCAGTATTGCGACGACGTGGTGGCCCTGCTGGCGCGCCATGGCTTGCAGGTGACGGAATTGTCGACGCACTTGCAGGGCCAGCTGATCGCCGTGCATCCCGCCTACGACGCGCTGTTCGACGGCTTTGCGCCCGAGCAGGTGCGCGGCGACAGCGCGGCCCGCACGGCCTGGGCCACGCAGCAGCTGCTGTGGGCGGCCACCGCCTCGCAGCGCCTGGGGCTCAAGGCGCATGTGACGTTTTCCGGCGCCCTGGCCTGGCCCTACCTGTACCCGTGGCCGCAGCGCCCGGCCGGCCTGGTGGAAACGGCATTTGCCGAGCTGGCGAAACGCTGGCTGCCCATCCTCGACGCCTTCGACGCGGCCGGCGTGGACCTCTGCTATGAACTGCATCCGGGCGAGGACTTGCACGACGGCGTGACCTTCGAGCGTTTCCTGGCCGCCGTCGACGACCATCCGCGCGCGTCCATCCTGTACGACCCCAGCCACTTCGTGCTGCAGCAGCTCGACTACCTGGCCTTCATCGACATCTACCATGCGCGCATCAAGGCGTTCCATGTCAAGGATGCGGAATTCCGGCCGAACGGGCGCCAGGGCGTGTATGGCGGCTATGGCGACTGGCAGGACCGGGCCGGGCGCTTCCGCTCGCTGGGCGACGGGCAGATCGACTTCAAGGCGATTTTCTCGAAGATGGCGCAATACGATTTTCCCGGCTGGGCCGTGCTGGAGTGGGAATGCTGCCTGAAGCATCCCGAGGATGGCGCGGCCGAGGGCGCGCGCTTCATCCGCGAACACATCATCCATGTGGCCGAGCACGCGTTCGACGATTTCGCCGGCAGCGCGGTTGACCAGGATCAAATTCATCACTTGCTTGGCTTGAAATAAGGAGACGACATGCAGCGACGCTTACGGCTGGGCATGGTAGGGGGCGGGCAGGGCGCGTTCATCGGCGCCGTGCACCGCATCGCGGCGCGCATCGACGACCAGTACGAGCTGGTGGCGGGCGCCCTGTCGTCGGACCCGCTGCGCGCGCGGGACAGCGGCGCCGCGCTGCACCTGGCGCCGGAGCGTTGCTACAGCGATTACCGCGCCATGGCGCAGATGGAGGCCGCGCGCGCGGACGGCATCGAGGCCGTGGCCATCGTCACGCCCAACCATTTGCACGCGCCCGTCGCCACGGCCTTCCTGGAAGCGGGCATCCACGTGATCTGCGACAAGCCGCTCGGCATTGCGCTGGCGGAAGGCCAGGCGCTGGCGGCGCTGGCGCAGCAGAAAAACCTGCTGTTCGCGCTCACGCATACCTACAGCGGCTATCCGCTGCTGCGCCATGCGAAAGCCATGGTCGAGGCGGGCGAGATCGGCGAACTGCGCCTCGTGCAGGTGGAATACTCGCAGGATTGGCTGGCCGACGCCATCGCGGCGGGCGGCATGAACGACGGCAACTGGCATAACGACCCGCAGAAGGCGGGGCCGGGCGGTGTGCTGCTCGACGTGGGGCTGCACGCGTATCACCTGGCGCAATTCGTCAGCGGCTTGACGCCGCATGCCGTGCTGGCGGAATTGTCGACCTTTGTACCGCACCGCACCTTGGACGACCACGTGCAGGTGATGCTGCGCTATGCGAACGGGGCAAAAGGTACCCTGTGGGCCAGCCAGGTGGCGACCGGCTGCGAAAACACGGTGCGACTGCGCCTGTTCGGCAGCAAGGCGCAGCTGGACTTCGACCAGGAACAGCCGAATGCACTGTGGTTCACGCCGCAGGGCGGCAACCGCCAGCTGCTGCGTCCGGGCCGCGTCGACAGCGCCGCGGCGCGCCACGCCACGCGCGTGCCGGCCGGCCATCCGGAAGGCTACCTGGAAGCGTTTGCCCAGCTGTACCTGGATGCGGCCCTGCGCATCCGCGCCCTGCAAGCGGGCTTGCCCGTGCCGGAAGCGGCCCGCTGGCTGCCGACGGTGACCGATGGCGTGGCCGGCCTGGCCTTTGCCGAGGCCGTGCTGCGCAGCCATGCGGATGGCGCCCGCTGGACGACCCTGGCAAGCTGACTGCTACACTGGCGCCATGAGCGCACCGTTGACCGTCACCACCTTTACTATCACCATCGTCCCGCAGGGCTGGCAATTCACGGCCGAGGCGGGAACGACTCTGCTGGCCGCCGCCGAGCTGGCCGGCATCCGCCTGCTCAGTTCCTGCCGCAACGGTACCTGCCGCACCTGTCTCTGCCATATGCCGGCGGGCCAGGTGCGCTACACGGTGGACTGGCCCGGCATCAGCCCCGATGAACGGCTCGACGGCTACATCCTGCCTTGCGTGGCCGTGGCGGAAAGCGACCTCACCCTGCAGGCGCGCGCCGTGCGCACGGGCCATTAACTCAGGACGGCTTGCCGCCCTTGAGGCGTTGCAGCAGCGCTTCCACGCTGTCGCTGACGGGCAAGCCGTGGCGGCGCAGCAGCTGCACGTGCAAGACCAGGTTTTCCAGCACCAGCTTGGCCGCCACGGCCAGCAGGGCCAGGTTGCGGTCTTCCGGGCTGAAACTTTCCATGGCGTCGGCCATCTCGCACAGGTGGTTGGCGATCAGCCCGCGCAATTCCTGCTCGTCGAACGGCAGGTCGGCAAAATCGATGGGATCGGCCACTTCCACTTCCTGCATCAGCACCGCTAGTTCTTCCGGGGTAATCGTCATGCCTGGCCTCCTTGTGTGCGTGGCCCTATTTTAGGCCATGCACCATTGTATCGTCGGCAAAGCGGACTAGAATGAGGGCTGGCCGACGACGTCAAGGACAGCATGGCGCAGCTGCATTTCACCCGGCAACTGGCACGTTTCCTGGACGTTCCCACCGTGCAGGTGGCCGCGCCACGGCTGCGCGCCGCCCTCGATGCGGCGTTTGCGCAGCAGCCGCGCCTGCGTGGCTATGTGCTCGACGAGCAGGGGGCCTTGCGTCCGAATGTGGTGATCTTCATCGATGGCGCGCGCTGCCGCGAGCGGCGCGTGCTTGACGACGCCTTGCTGCCCGACAGCCAGGTGTATATCTTGCAGGCACTTTCCGGAGGTTGACGCCATGACAGGAGTCCCGCAACGCGCGTATCTCGGCACCCGCAAGGGCCTGTTCCAGTTCGATGTCGATGCGGCCGGCGCCTGGCAGCTGGCGCTGGTGCAGTTTGCCGGCGACCCCGTCTCCATGCTGTTGCACGATGGCCGCGACGGCACCCTGTATGCGGCCCTGAACCTCGGCCATTTCGGCGCCAAGCTGCACCGCCTGGATGCCGGCGGCGGGGCGTGGCGCGAAATCGCCGTGCCCGCCTATCCCGCCAAGCCCACAGACAGCAGCGACACGGTGGACTGGACCTTGCGGCAGATCTGGTCGCTGGCGGCCGGCGGGGCCGACCAGCCCGGCGTCTTGTGGGCGGGCACCTTGCCGGGCGGCCTGTTCCGCTCAGGCGACCGCGGCGACAGCTGGCAACTGGTGGACGCGCTGTGGAACGTGCCGCAGCGGGCCGAATGGTTTGGCGGCGGTTACGACGTGCCCGGCATCCACAGCATCTGCGTCGATCCGCGCGACAGCAACAAGGTGCTGGTCGGCGTGTCCTGCGGCGGCGTCTGGCAAACGGTCGATGGCGGCGCCAGCTGGGCCTTGAGCGCGACGGGCATGCGCGCCGACTACATGCCGCCCGAGCTCGATGAAAACGAGGCCGTGCAAGACCCGCACCGCATCGTGCGCAGCGCCGGCGCGCCGGAGGTGCTGTGGTGCCAGCACCATAACGGCATCTGGCGCTCGCAGGACGGGGGCTGGCACTGGCAGGAAGTGACGACGGCGCCGCTGTCGCATTTCGGCTTTGCCGTGGCCGTGCATCCGCGCGATGGCGACACGGCCTGGTTCGTGCCGGCACAGGCGGACGTGCTGCGCATCCCGCTCGACGGCGCGCTGGCCGTCACGCGCACGCGCGATGGCGGGAAGACCTTCGACGTCTTGCGCGCGGGATTGCCGCAGCAGCATTGCTACGACCTGGTGTACCGCCACGGGCTGGCGCTGGCCGACGATGGGCGCAGCCTGCTGATGGCGTCGACCACGGGCGGCGCCTGGTATTCGGGCGATGGCGGCGAACACTGGCAGACGCTGTCTGCCCACTTGCCGCCCGTCTATGCCGTCTGTTTTGCCACGCCGTAGTAGCACAGGAAGATATCGACGGCCAGCTCCGTCACTTCGTGCCGGCGTGCCGGACCCAGCAGAGGCTCACCCAGGGTGATCTGTGGCCAGAAGGCAAAGGTCTTCAGTGGCGACATCAGCAGGTGGGCCACTTCCAGCGTCTCGCCGGCCTTGATGCGCCCGTCCTGCTGCGCCGCGCGGATCCAGATATTCAGGCCCGTTTCCTTTTCATTCAGGCGCGTCACCATCGCTTGCGCGCGCGCAGGCGAGTGGATGGTTTCGCCAAAGATCACGCGCGCCAGGTCGATGAAGGCCGGATCGCACAGCAAGTCCATTTTCTGCTCGACCAATGCCAGCACCTGCGGCCGCAGCGGCTGGTCGGCAACATAGGGCACGGCAGGCTGGGCCATGCTGCTTTCCCACATGCGCTGCAGGATTTCCGCGAACAGCTCGTCCTTGCTGGGGAAGTGGTTGTACACGGTGCGCTTGGAAACGGCGGCCGTGGCGGCGATCTTGTCCATGCTGGTCGCATCAAAACCGTGCTCGCGGAACTCGGCGATGGCTGCATCGACGATGGCGACGCGCTTGCGGTCGGTGAGGCGTTGCGGTGAGGCCATGGCGGGAAATCTCCTTTGAAAACAATATTTTACACCTCCTGGTTTACTTTGCTTGAAATAGGAACTACACTGTGTAGTGTAATTTAATCCTTGTATTTTATTGACCGGGCCGCATATGCACTTGCATCGAGTCGTACGTCGTCTCTTCTTCCTGGGAGTCCTGATCATCATGAGTTCTTGCACCTTGCGCGCCGAGCCTGCGGCGCTAGCTGAATCACCGCAACGCCACGAAGGCAAATTCCGCAATCCCGTGCAAATGCATAAGCTGGGCACGGCAGCAACCCTCAAGCTGATGTGGACATTTTTCTTTGACAAGCCGGACAGCACGGTGCCGGCCGCGGCCGTGCCCGTGCAAGCGCTGACCCGGGCGCAGCTGCTGGCGGCGCCCGACAACAGCTTGTTTCGCCTCGGCCATTCGACCCTGCTGTTGAAACTCAACAACGAGTTCTTCCTCACCGATCCCGTCTTTTCCGAGCGCGCCTCGCCCGTGCAGTGGGCGGGGCCGAAGCGCTTCCACCAGCCGCCGATCAGCATCGCCGACTTGCCGCCGATCAAGGCGGTCATCCTGTCGCACGACCATTACGACCACCTCGACCATGCCGCCGTGCTGCAGCTGGCTGCCAAGACGGAGCACTTCGTGACGCCGCTGGGCGTGGGCGATACCCTGGTGTCCTGGGGCGTGCCGGCAGCCAAGGTGCGGCAATTCGACTGGTGGCAGGGGACGACGATTGCCGGTGTGAAACTGGTCGCCACGCCATCGCAGCATTTCTCGGGACGCGGCTTGTTTGACGGCAACCAGACTCTGTGGGCGTCGTGGGTCATCGACGCGCCGGACGTGCGCGTGTTTTTCAGCGGCGATTCCGGCTATTTCGACGGCTTCAAGCAGATCGGCGACAAGTACGGCCCGTTCGACGTGACCATGATCGAGACGGGCGCCTATGACAAACTGTGGCCGGACGTGCACATGCAGCCCGAGCAGACCCTGCAGGCGCACCTGGACTTGCGCGGCAAGTGGCTGATGCCCGTGCACAACGGCACGTTTGACCTGGGTCTGCATGCATGGCATGAGCCGTTCGACCGCATCACGGGACTGGCGGCCAAGCAGGGCGTCAATCTGGCCACGCCGCAGATGGGCGAGGCGGTCGACCTGGCGCGGCCGAAGAAGGGCGAAAAATGGTGGCTGGCGATGCTGGAAGAGGAGATGGCGCGCTAGGCCAGCCTTACGCCGTCACGTCGATCAGGCGTCCCAGCGTCTGGCCATAGCTGTTCAGCTGCGGCGCGCTTTTCGGTGCGGCGGGGACCGCTTGCTGCGGCACGGCCACCTTGATCGCCTGCTCCAGTTGCGGCGCCTTCACGGCGGCCGGGGCGCTGGCCTCGGCTTGCTGGCTGCTGCGCTGCGTCTGGCTCAGCGATTCCTGTTCCCGCGCCAGCAGCTGGCGGCTTTGCGCCAGCTGTTCGCTGTCGCGCTGCACCTGGTTCTGGCCCTGCTCGACCCTGCGCTGCGCCGTGGCCAGCGAGGCTTGCAAATTGTTGACGGACGTTAGCGTGACCACATTGTTCACCTTTGAAAGTATGCCCAAGCGTGTGCAGAAGAGACGGGGGAGTCCAGGCCGATGTACTGCGCCAGGCACAACATGCCAAGCAGTAATCTTTACCTGAATCAAGAGTAGGACAAATTCTCGCACACTTCCAGTAAATTATGTTTTCTTGATAATTTTTTCGCGCGCGCCTGGCGTTGCCGAACTGATATGCGCGAGCTGGCGGCGCTGTTGTTAAAGTGAGTACACGCTTCTGTCGGGGTGTATTGCCTGCCTGCCATGGCTGATGTCGGACTGCGCAGAGGATACGCGTGATCACATTTAAAACATTGCTTTTTAAATAGTCAATGTGTTGTTGTTTTTCTACCATGGCGGCGCACGCGAATGCGCGGCCTGTTTGGCGCTCTGGGCTATAATTGACGGTCAGAGTTGGTTTCTTTTGCCATACAGACAGGTAGTTAACATGAATCTCAAGAGCCTCGCAATTGCCCTCGGCATGTCGAAAACGACAGTCAGCAGGGCGTTGAACGGCTATCCGGAAGTCAATTCCCGCACCCGTGAAATCGTCCTCGCCGCCGCCAAGAAAGTCGGCTACCGGCCCAACCCGCTGGCGCGCAGCCTGGCCGTCGGCCGCACCAATGTCCTGGGCATGATCTATCCGCTGCTGCCCAGCGATCTGGGCGACAGCGTCTTCCTTTCCGTGGTGAATGGCATGTCGGACGCGGTCGAAGCGTCAAAGATGAGCCTCATCATCGCCCCCGTGTCGCCGCAAAACGAACAGCCGTCATATGAAACCATGGTGCGCGGGCGCCAGGTCGATGGCTTGGTGGTGGGGCGCACCAAGGTGATCGACGAGCGCATCGCCTACCTGACGAAGGTGGGCTTTCCCTTTGTCGCGAATGGCCGCACGCGCATCGACGCGCCGTACGCGTATTTTGACTACGACAACGACACGGGCATCGACCTGGCCGTGTCTTTCCTGGTGGCCCATGGGCATCAGCGCATCGCCCTGCTGAGCGCGCCGCTGGATTTGCATTTCGCGCTGGAACGCAAGGAAAGCTTTATCCGCTGCATGGCGCAGGCGGGCTTGCAGGCCGATCCGAATTATTTGCTCGACAATAGCCTCGACCGCCGCAGCGGCTATCAAGCCATGCAGCAATTGCTGGCCTGCTCGCCGCGTCCCACGGCCGTCATCGTCGACAACCATTTGTCCGGCGTGGGCGTGGTGCGCGCGCTGATGGACGCCGGCATCGAAATCGGCAAGGAAATCTCCGTCATCGTCTGGGGCAATGTGGAAGACACCTTGATCGGCATCAACGTCACCACCATCGACCAGCCTGACTTGCGCCGCGCCGGCGCCAAGATGGTCGAAATGCTGCAATCCTTGCTGGCCGGCACGCCGCCGGAACGGTTGCAGGAAATCTGGCAACCGGTGCTGTTGCCGGGAGCGACCGTGGGGCGCTGTCCGGATTGACAAAAAAAACGCAGAGCCGAGGCTCTGCGTTTTGTCTTCAAGCTCCGCTGGCTTATGCCACGTGCTTCGTTCCATCGGCCAGTACGGCCAGCAATCTCGCCTTGTCCTGGCGATACGTGGCGACGGCCGCTTCCTTGACGTGGCCGAAGCCGCGGATTTTCTCGGGCAGCGATGCCAGTTCCACGCAGGTGCCGAGGTTCTCCGCCGTCAGGTTCACCAGCAGGCCCGCCAGCAGTTCGCGGTACTCGACGATCAGCGCGCGCTCCATCTTGCGCTCGGCGGTATAGCCGAAGACGTCGAAGGTGCCGCCCCTTAAACCCTTGGCTTTCGCCAGCAGCTTGAAGGCGCGCCACATCCAGGAACCGAACTCCGCTTTCACGAGGTGGCCTTTCGCATCCTTTTTCGCGAACAGCGGTGGCGCCAGGTTGAACTTGACGGAGAAATTGCCCTCGAACTGCTGCTGCAGTTGCTCGACAAAGCGGCCATCCGTGTACAGGCGCGCCACTTCGTATTCATCCTTGTAGGCCAGCAACTTGAAGTAGTTCTTGGCCACGGCTGTCGACAGTTTCTGGCCCAGTCCCAGGGTGTTTTCGCGGTCGCGCACCTGTTTCACCAGGGTGGCATAACCATCCGCATACGCGGCGTTCTGGTAGGCGGTGAGGAACTCCACGCGCTTCTTGATCACGCTATCCAGGCTCTGCGGCATTTGCACGATGATGGCTTGCGACGGCGTGGCGATCTGCGTCACACGGCGCACGTCGACGGCGGCGCGGCGGCCCCACAGGAAGCTTTTCTTGTTCGACTCGATGCCCACGCCATTGAGCTCGATGGCGCGCAGCAAGGCCGCTTCCGTCAGCGGGATGCGGCCCTTTTGCCAGGCGTAGCCGAGCATGAACAGGTTGGCGGCGATGGAGTCGCCCATCAGCGCGGTGGCCAGTTTGGTGGCGTCGATGAAGTCGGCCGCGTCGGCGCCGCCCACGGATTCCTCGATCAGCTGGCGCACTTCCGCCGTCGGATATTGCCAGTCGGCATTTTGCGCAAACGTGCCCGGCGGCTGCTCGTGCAGGTTGACGACGGCCAGGCTGCGGCCCGGACGCATCTTCGACACGGCATCCTGCGCGCCGGCCGTCAGCATGTCGCAGCCCAGTATCAGGTCCGCTTCGCCCGTGGCGATGCGCTGGGCGCGGATGTGCGCCGGGGACTGGGCGATCTTCACGTGCGAAGTGACGGAGCCGTTCTTTTGCGACATGCCCGTCATGTCCAGCACGGAGGCGCCCTTGCCTTCCAGGTGGGCCGCCATGCCCATCAGCGCGCCGACCGTGATCACGCCCGTGCCGCCGATGCCGTTGATGAGGATATTGTACGGTGCGTCGCAGCCGGGCAGGACCGGTTCCGGCAGCGGGCCGAAGTTGTCCGTCTCGCCCGTTTTGCTCGCGCCCGTCCTGGTTTTTTTCAGGCTGCCGCCTTCGACGGTGACGAAGCTGGGGCAAAAGCCCTTGGCGCACGAGTAATCCTTGTTGCACGAGGATTGGTCGATGGTGCGCTTGCGGCCAAATTCCGTCTCTTTCGGCAAGATCGACACGCAGTTCGACTGCACGCCGCAGTCGCCGCAGCCTTCGCAGACGGCGTCGTTGATGACCATGCGCTTCGGCAAGTCGGGATACTCGCCTTTCTTGCGACGCCGGCGTTTCTCGGCCGCGCAGGTCTGGTCGTAGATCAGCACGGACACGCCTGTTACCTCGCGCAATTCGCGTTGCACGGCATCCATGTCCTTGCGATCGTGCAAGGTCAGGTGGGCGGGCAGATTGCTGCAGTCGCTATAGCGCGACAAGTCTTCCGTCACCAGCGCGATGCGGGCGATGCCTTCGGCGGCTACCTGCTGCGCCATCATGGGCACGGTGATGAGGCCGTCCACGGGCTGGCCGCCCGTCATGGCGACGGCGTCGTTGTACAGGATTTTATAGGTGATGTTCACCTTGGCCGCCTGCGCGGCGCGGATGGCCAGGTAGCCGGAATGGAAATACGTGCCGTCGCCCAGGTTCTGGAACACGTGCGGCAATTCGGAAAACGCGGCCTGGCCTATCCACGGCGCGCCTTCGCCGCCCATGTGCGTGGTCAGCTTGTTCATTTCCGGATAGATCGAGGTGGCCATCACATGGCAGCCGATGCCGGCCAGCGCCAGGCTGCCGTCGGGCACCTTGGTCGAGGTGTTGTGCGGGCAACCCGAGCAATAGAACGCGGGACGGAACGGCGTGTTCACGGCCTTCTTCAGCACGGCGTCCTTGGCGTCAAGGAAGCTCAGTCGCGCCTTGATCAGGTCGCAGGTGACGGGGTCGGAAATCAGGCGCGCGATGCGGCTGGCGATGACCCTGGCCACTTGCGAGACGGAAAAGTCGGCCTTGGACGTCAGCAGCCATTCGCCGCGCGGCGCCACCCATTCGCCTTTTTCGTCGAACTTGCCGATGACCTTGGGACGCACGTCGTCGCGCCAGTTGTACAGCTGTTCCTTGAGCTGGTATTCGACGATTTGCCGCTTCTCTTCTACCACGAGGATTTCATCGAGACCTTGCGCAAACTCACGCACGCTGTCCGGCTCCAGCGGCCATGGCATGGCCACCTTGAACAGGCGCATGCCGACGTCGGCCGCCATCTGCTCGTCGATGCCCAGCTCTTCCAGCGCTTCAAGCACGTCCAGGTACGATTTGCCGGACGCGATGATGCCCAGCTTGGCGTTCGGGCTGTCGATGGTGGTGTGGTTGAGCTTGTTTTCGCGCGCGTAGGCCAGGGCCGCATAGATTTTGTAGTCCTGCATCAGCGCTTCCTGGTTGCGCGCCTGCTGGCCCAGCGGGATGCTCGACAGGCGCGCGTTCAGGCCGCCTTCGGGCATGATGAAATCGTGCGGAATCTTCACTTCCACGCGGAACGGGTCGGCATCGACGGACGCCGACGATTCGACCGTGTCGGCCAGGGCCTTGAAGGCCACCGTGCAGCCGGAAAAGCGCGACATGGCCCAGCCGTGGATGCCCAGGTCCAGGTATTCCTGCACATTGCATGGGTACAAGACGGGGATCATCGAAGCCGAGAACAGATGGTCGGACTGGTGCGGCAGGGTCGACGAGTAGGCGCCATGGTCGTCGCCGGCCACCAGCAGCACGCCGCCCAGTTTCGCCGTGCCCGCATGGTTCATGTGCTTGAAGACATCGCCGCAGCGGTCCACGCCCGGGCCCTTGCCGTACCACATGGCGAATACGCCGTCGTACTTGGCCGGGCCGATCAGGTCCACCTGTTGCGAACCCCAGACGGCCGTGGCGGCCAAGTCTTCGTTGACGCCGGGCACGAACTGCACGTGGTGCGCTTCCAGCTGTTTCTTGGCTTTCCACAGGTTTTCGTCGAGGCCGCCCAGCGGCGAGCCGCGGTAGCCCGAGATGAACCCGGCCGTGTTCAGTCCGGCGGCCTGGTCGCGCAGGCGCTGCATCATGGGCAGGCGCACGAGGGCCTGGATGCCGGACAGGAAGATGGCGCCGGAAGTGGCCGTGTATTTGTCGTCGAGGCTGACGGTGGTCAAACGGGAAGGTTCAGGCGGTGTAGATGGCGCGGCACCGGCGTTTCTAGCGAACGCTGCGGAGCCGTTTTCCGTGGTCACGGACATGGCTGTCTCCAAAATGGTGTTTCAGATAGCGGCTGTACAAGGGGCGCGCCCGGTAAGGCGCGCGCTGTGCAGACGGGATTGCCGCGTGTGGGCGGCACATGACTACTTTAAATTTAAAATAGTTAATGTGGTCAGTGTAGAACGGCGGGCAGGAAGGGGCAAATACGCTTTGCCGATGGGGGTATAAGAAAAACTTATGTCGTGGGCGAGAGCATGTGGGCGCCCACCCATTGGCCGCTGTCGCACAGCTCGGCAGCCACTTGCAGCACCAGGTGTTTCACGGCCGCCCCCGCATTCGTCAGCGGGATGTTTTTCGAGGCGCACAGGGCTACCGTGCGCGACAGGGCGGGGCTGTGGATGGCGTAGCTGCGCATGGCGCCGCTTTCCAGCTCGGCCAGCAGCGGCGCGGCCGGCAGGATGGTGGCGCCCATGCCGGCCAGGATGGCCGATTTCAGGATGGCGATCGAGTTGATCTCGATGATGTTGGCCGCCGCCAGGCCCGCGTCGCGCGCGCGGCTGTCGATGCGCGGGCGCACGCCATGCTGCAGGCCCGGCAGGATCAACGTCGCGGCCAGCGCCTGCTGGAATGCGATGTCCTTGCCGGCGGGCGCGAACGGCGAATCGCTGCGGCAGATGAAGCGCATTTCCTCTTCCACCAGCGGGCTGCAGGCGAACGGCGTCAGCTGCCCATCGTCGAACAGCACGGCCAGGTTGATGCGGCCCGATTTCAGCTGCTCGTTCAGGTTGCCCGTGATTTCTTCCGTCAGCTGCAAGGTGATCTCGGGATAGCGTTCGCGCGCGGCCAGCAGCAGCGGCAGGGCCAGGGCGCCGGAGATGCTGTGCGGCAAACCCAAGGTGACGTTGCCGGACGGCCGCGTGGCGCTTTGCGTGACGGCCGAGCGGGCGTCGGCCACCTGTTTCAGGATCGCCTGCGCATGTTCGTAGAACACCTTGCCCGCATCGGTGCTGAGCACGCCCTGGGCCGAGCGGTGCAGCAGCTGCACGCCCAGTTCCTCTTCCAGCTGGCGCAGCTGCTGCGTCAGGGCCGGCTGCGCCACGTGCAGGATGAGGGCCGCGCGCGACAGGGAACCGTGGTCGACGATGGCAACAAAGTAGCGTAATTGGCGCAGTTCCATGCTTGGTTGCTTCCAGAAGCGTAGCGTGCGCCATTGCCCGGCAAGCGCGCCGGCAACAGTGCTGTGATGAAAGAAAACAGGCGCTGCCACCCCCGCGCCGAACGCGGCCAGCAGCATGACAAGTTTGTTATACTCATTCTAGCGCCTCCGGTGCTCCAGCCGTTTATTTGTGGGATGAAAGCATGCTCAAGAAAGTCGATTCCGCGCAATTGAAAGTGGGCATGTACATCCATGACCTCAGTTGCGACTGGATGACGCATCCGTTCGTGCGCAACCGCTTCCTGTTGCGCAGCGAAGACGAGATCCGCAAGATCGTGCAAGCCGGCATCCACGACGTGGTGATCGACAGCGGCAAGGGTCTCGACGTGGAGGATGCGCCCACGCTGGCGCAAGCCCATGCGGAGACGGAACGGGCGCTGGTGCAGATCGCCACGGCGCCGCAAGTGGTCACGCGCGTGTCGCTGGGCATGGAGCTGGCGCGCGCCACGCAAGTGCGGCGGCAGGCGTCGAGCCTGGTGCGCACGGTGATGGCCGACGTGCGCCTGGGCAAGGCCGTCGAGATCGACCGCGTGCAGCATACCGTGCAAGATATCACCGAATCGATCCTGCGCAATCCCGGCGCCCTCGTCGGCTTGTTGCGCATCAAGAGCAAGGATGATTACACCTTTTTGCATTCCGTCAGCGTGTGCGCGCTGCTGGTGGCGTTTTGCCGTTCGCGCGGCCTGGAAGCGGCTACCACGCACCAGGCCGGCCTGGGCGGCTTGCTGCACGACACGGGCAAGGCGCTGGTGCCCGACAGCGTGCTGAACAAGCCCGGCCCCCTCACGCCGGAAGAGTTTGCCCAGATCAAGCGCCATCCGCGCGACGGCTACGAGATCCTGCGCCAGTCGCCCGAGGTGGGCCCGATTCCGCTCGACATCACCTTGCACCACCACGAACGGCGCGACGGCAGCGGCTATCCGGACCAGCTGGCCGGCGACGCCATCAGCGAACTGGCGCAGATGGCTGCCATCGTCGACGTGTATGACGCGCTGACGTCGGACCGCAGCTACCACAGGGGCATTCCGGCGGCCGAAGCCTTGCGCAAGATCTATGAGTGGAGCAAATTCCATTTCAACCCCGTGTTCGCGCAGGATTTCATGCGTTGCGTGGGCATCTATCCGGTGGGCACCATGGTGATGCTGGAATCGGGCCGCCTGGCCGTCGTCATCGAGGCGCACGAAAGCAATCTGCTGGCGCCGAAGGTGAATGTGTTTTTCAGTACGAAGAGCAAGACCTACATCAAGCCCGAGACGGTCGACCTGTCGCGCGGCTTCGGCTTTGGTGGCGCCGACAAGATCGTCGGCCATGAGTCGGCCGCCAAGTGGCAGGTCGATCCCATGCGCTTTTTATCGCTGGCGGACGCCTGACCTAATTAAAAGAATTCCGCCGTATCGTTCGAGGTCACCGTGGTCAACATGCCCTTGGCCACCAATTCGTCATAGTGGCAGGCCAGGTTGCGGCCATGGCTCTTGGCGTAATACAGGGCCTGGTCGGCGCGGCCGAGGATGATGACGGGCGCCTCGAAGGCGCTGATGCTGACGAAGCCCACGCTGACGGTGACCCTGCCCACTTGCGGGAAGTCGTGCGCCTCGACGTTGGTGCGGAAGCGGTCGATGATTTTCTGCGCATTTTCCAGCGTGATCGAGCGCAGCAGCACGACGAATTCCTCGCCGCCGAAACGGAAGATGCGGTCTTGCGAACGGAACGACGATTGCAGCTGGTTGGCGATGAGGATCAGCACTTCATCGCCGTACAGGTGGCCGAACTTGTCGTTGACCAGTTTGAAGTGGTCGACGTCGATCACGGCCAGCCATTGCCGCTCGGTATCCGTGTGGTGGCGCCGCTCCGCATCGACGGGCAGCGGCTTGTCCGATTCCGGTTCGCCGCGGCTTTGCAGGATTTTCGCCAGCTGGTCGTCGAAGGTTTTGCGATTGAGCAAACCGGTGAGCGAATCGCGCTCGCTGTAGTCGAGCAGGTTCTGGAAATTGCGGTAGACGCTGACGATGCCGCCGATCACCTGGATGGTGGCGCCTGTGTATGGCGTGGGATTGGTGATTTCCAGGCAGGTGGTGACCTGGTCGCCGATCCAGATGGGCAGCCACAGCAGGTGGCGGCCATCGGCGCACAGGGTGTCGGCGCTGGCCTCGTGGCGCGCGATGCAGGCGGCCAGGGCCGGGTAGTCGGACAGCGGTTCGCCGGGCAGGGTGGGATCGTTATGCTCTTCCATGCGGGCAACGCTGCCCGCCACGATGATGGCCCGCGACCGCACGAACACCTGGCCACGCACGGTGGTCAGTGCCAGCACACGGGTCTGCGACGCGGAAGCGAGTTCCTGGACGGCCGAGATCACGGAGATGTCGAGCATCGTGTGATCGCGGTGCCCTGTCATGTCCACCATGTGTTTCAGTAGGGAATCCATTGTCGTTCTCTGGAAAGTAATCACACAAGATTCTTCATACCAACATTGCGTCAAGCAATTCGCGTCCGTCTACAAGAAGCCTAGTTTATTTGGCGGCATGACACGCTGCGCAATAACCAACAATCAACTTGGCTCGACGTCGCAGTGTCGCGCCTCTTGTCGTCAGTCGCTGCCGGGCGATCGGCCTTTCCAAAGAAGAGCTAAGCAGGATAATGTCTTTTTGCCTAATAGGCAATTAACGTATGCAATATTTCATGCAAATTCATGAGATTGCTGCATGGCGTTGTAAAAAACTTGCTTTGACGACGGTTGCTGATCCCCGTCGCAATATTTATCAAGATCCGCGCCGATACAGGCGCCATTTGATAATTTCCACATGGAAACTTGTGGTGCGTCAATTTGCCAAAATGCGTGCGCTTTATAGTTACTCTAATGGCGCAGAAATTTACGGCAGGAAACATATTAGCAGGAAAGGGCAATGTTTCACACCCGATTGCGCCAGGGACTTGTGATTCACTTTTGGGAGCTTGTCATGCATACCTTCCTGTCGGCAGTGCAGCAATTTGTCAAAGATGAGGACGGGATTACGGCAATCGAATACGGCCTGATTGCGGCGTTGATGGCGACAGCCATCACCGCCGGTTTCTTGCTGATCAAGACTAACTTGCTGGCTGTCCTCACCGATATTTCGTCGAACCTGGTGTTGACGCCCTAAGCGGGTGCCCGCCGCTGGCCGGCCGGCGGCGGGTTTTTTTCAGGAGGTATGCCATGCCAGCGTATGCCCTGTGCGACCTGCTGTTGCTGCTGTTCGTGACGGGGGCCGCCGTCAGTGATTTGATCCAACGCAAGATTCCGAACTGGCTGGTGCTGTCGGGCATGCTCGCCGCGCTGGTCCTGCATTTGTGGCTGTGGCCGCACCGCGTGCCGCAACTGGTGCTGGGCGGCATGGCGACGGGCTTCTTCCTGTTCCTGCCGTTGTACGTGCTGCGCGGCATGGCCGCCGGCGACGTCAAGCTGATCGCCATGGTGGGCACCTTCGTCGGTCCATGGCCGGCCTTGCAAATCTGCTTTGCCACGTTCGTGCTGGGCGGCCTGATGGCCGTGCTGATGATCACGTACCAGGGCAAGTGGCGCGCCTGCCTGCGCAACCTGCGTCAGCTGCTGTGGCCGATGATCGCGCGCACGGCCGGCGTCCCGCTGGCGCCCATCCCGTTCGACAGCCATGCCAGCGTGGGCAATATGCCCTATGGCCTGGCCATCGCCCTGGGCAGCCTGGCCGTGCAGGGACGCGGTTATTTCTGAGTGGTATTCATTGCTCTTGATCAATGGGCGCCAGCCTCCGCTGGCTAGAATGAAATCTGTTCAATGCAGTCTTAACCGGCGTGGAGATGCAGCATGACCGAGGTCGACTATTCCATGGGCACCGAGAGCGCGCCGCGCCCTGCCGACGCGAACCTGATGCCGCCCTTGCCGCCGCAGCCGAAAAGCCTGCGCGAAACGGGACTCGAGCGCCAGCTGGTGGTCGAACTGATAGCCAAGTGCATGTTCGTGGGCGGCAAGACGCACCTGTCCGCGCTGACGACGCGGCTGCGCCTGTCGATCAATGTCTTGCGCGAAGTGCTCGACTTCATGGTCGGCGAACAATGGGCGGAAGTGGCGTGGCGCGGCGAGTCCGATATCGACGTGCAGTATCAGCTGACGAGTGCCGGCAAGCAGCGCGCCAGCGCCTTTCTCGAACGCTGTGCCTACATCGGCGCCGCGCCCGTCACGCTGGACGCCTACCGCGCCATGGTGGCGCGCCAGTCGTGGCAGGCGCAGGAGTTGCGTGTGGGCAGCGACGACCTGGCGGCCGTGCTGGGCGGCGCCCATGCGGGACCGGGCATGCTCGACGTGGTGGGCGCGGCCCTGCATTCGGGGCGCTCGCTGCTGCTGTACGGGCCGCCCGGCAGCGGCAAGTCGACGCTGGCGCTGCAGCTGGGACAATTGCTGCATGGCCTGGTGGCCGTGCCGTATGCCATCGTCGTCGGCCAGGACATCATCCAGGTGTACGACCCCGCGCAGCACCTGCCGCCGGCGGCGCAGCATGTCAGCCATGCGCGCCAGGCGCTGGAGCGGCGCAGCACGGACATCCGCTGGGTGCTGTGCCAGCGGCCCGTGATCCACGTGGGCGCCGAGCTCGACGCCGAGATGCTCGAGCTTGGTTACGACGCCAGCGGCGGCTGCTATCAGGCGCCGCCCCATGTGCGTGCCAACAATGGCATGCTGATCGTCGACGACCTGGGGCGCCAGCGCCTGGCCGCAGCGGACCTGCTGACGCGGCTGATGCAGCCGCTGGCGCGCGGCGTCGATCAGCTGGGCTTGCCTGGCGGCGTGAAGATCAGCGTGCCCTTCGACAATGCCCTCGTGCTGGCCACCAACTTGCCGCCGGGCGAGCTGTTGGATGCCGCCTTGCTGCGCCGCATCGGCTACAAGGTGCAGGTGGGGCCGCTGGCCGACGGCGCCTATCGCGCCCTGTTTCGCCAGCAATGCCGGGTGGCGGGCATCGCGTTTGACGAGCTGGTGCTGCAGCACCTGATGCAGCAGCTGCATGGCGCGCAGGGGCGGCCGCTGCTGGCCAGCTATCCCCGCGAATTGCTGGCGCGCATAGCCGACTTCGCCGGCTTTGCCGGCAGTGAAGCGCAGTTGACGGTGGCGGCGCTGGAGCAAGCCTGGGGCAGCCTGTTTGCCCGCTGCGACATGCCGGCCGCCAGCCTGTGCGAGCGCATCGCATGAAAAACCGGCGCGCCCTGCTGATGATGGGCCTGGCGATCGTGCTGGGCTTGCTGGCGGTGCTGCTGGCCTCGCACTGGCTGCTGCGCCAGACGCCGGCCGGCAAGGGCAAGATCGTCGTCGCCGCCAGCGACGTCAACCTGGGCCAGCGTTTGTCGCCCGAGATGCTGCGCCTGGCCGAATGGCCGGCGGAAAGCTTGCCGCAAGGGGCGCTGCAAGACCCCTTGAAGCTGGCCGGGCGCGTGCTGAAAAGCAGCGTGCTGCGCGGCGAGCCGCTGAGCGAAGCCAAGCTGGCGCCCGTGGGCACCCTGGGCGGCCTGTCGGCCCTGATCACGGAAGGGCGGCGCGCCATCACCGTGCGCGTCAACGACGTCATCGGCGTGGCCGGCTTCGCCCTGCCGGGCAACTATGTCGACATCATCGTCAGTACGCAGCAGGATGCGGGCGACCGCGCGTTTCCGCAGAGCCGCAATATCTCCAAGATCGTGCTCGAACGCATCCTCGTGCTGGCCGTGGCGCAGGAAGTGGGGCGCGACGAGACCAAGCCGCGCGTGGTCAATGCCGTGACCCTGGAAGTGACGCCGGAACAGGCGGAAAACCTGGACCTGGCGCGCAGCGTGGGCAGCCTGTCGCTGGTGCTGCGCAACCAGGTCGACCCGCAGCCGGGCGTGACGGCGGGTGCCACCAAGCTGACTCTGCTGGGCGGCGCGCCGGAAGCGGCTGCCGCGCCGGCGCCCGCCGCCGTGCCCATGGCCGCCGTGGCGCCGCGCCCGGTGCGCGTGGCGAAGGCGCGGCCTGAGCCGGCGCGCCAGTGCAGCGGCGTCATCGACGGTACGCGCCAGTCGCGCGAATGTTTTTAGCCAACCATGGACACGCTCATGAACCGCGCCTTGCTCCTCTTTTGCTGCCTGCTGCCGCCGCTCGCCGGCGCGGCGGCCGAGCCTGGTCCCCGCTGCGGCGGCGAGGCGGCGTCGCCCGGCAACTTGCAGCTGCAGGTGGGTAAGTCGAGCATGCTGCGCCTGCCGGAAGCCGTGTTTGCCCGCAGCGTCGGCAACCCGGCCGTCGTGCAAGCCATGCTGGTGGCGCCCGACACCTTGTATGTGGTGGGTGTCGACGTCGGCAGCACCAATATGATCATCCAGGGCAAGAGCGGCGTGTGCAGCGTCGTCAACGTCAGCGTCAGCATGGATCCGGCCGGCCTGCAGGCGACCCTGGCCGCGCTGATGCCGGACGAAAAGTCCATCCGCGTCACGGCCGTGGCCGATAGCCTGGTGCTGTCTGGCACGGTGCAGGATGCGGGCGCCGTGCTGCGCGCCGTGGAACTGGCGCACGCCTATGTGCGGCGCACCACCGTGCCGCTGGCGCTGCCCAAGCCGGCCGACGGCGCCGCCATGCCGCCGCCGGCCGTGGCCGCCGGCGGCGGCGCCACGCCGAACAGCCGCATCATCAACATGCTCGACGTCAGCGCGCCGCAGCAGGTGATGCTGGCCGTGCAGATCGCCGAAGTGTCGAAGTCCCTGCTCGAGCGCCTGGAAGTGGGCGCCACCCTGCGCTTCGCCTCGGGCAGCTGGGCCACCACCTTGCTGTCGAATTTCCTCAGCGGCACGGCCAACGGCTTGCTCGACGTGCGCAAGTCGAACGGCCAGCAGCTGACGATCGAGGCGCAGAAGCAGGATGGCCTGGTGCGCATCCTGGCCGAGCCGACGGTGATGGCGATCAGCGGCCAGGAGGGCAGTTTCCTGGCGGGCGGCAAGATCTTCATTCCCGTCGGCCAGGACAACAACAAGATCACGCTGGAAGAGCGCGAATACGGCGTCGGCCTGCGCTTCACGCCCACCGTGCTGTCGGGCGGGCGCATCAATCTGAAGGTGGCGCCGGAAGTGTCGGAACTGTCGCGCGAAGGCGTGGGCATTTCCGCCGCCGGCGTCAGCGGACGCTCGATCCTGCCCGTCATCACGACGCGGCGCGCCTCGACCACGGTGCAGCTGTTCGATGGCCAGAGCTACGCCATCGGCGGCCTCATCAAGAATAACCAGGTGAGCAATATCACGGGCGTGCCGTGGCTCAGCGAGCTGCCCATCCTCGGCGCGCTGTTTCGCAGCACGGACTTCCAGCATGACCGCACGGAACTGCTGTTCGTCATTACCGCGCACCTGGTGAAACCCTTGCCGGCGGACGCCGTCCTGCCGACGGCGCAGCTGGCACCGCCGTCACGCGCGACCCTGATGTTGGGCGGCAAGATGGAAGGCCCCGTGCCGCCACCATCGCCAGCATCGCCCGCCGTGCCGCCGCCGCGCGCGGCCCATGGTTTCGAATTGAAATGAGACGGGGAGATACGCCATGCCGAACTCGCTCCTGACGTGCCCGCGGCGCCTGGCGGTGCCGGCCCTGGCGCTGCTGCTGGCCGCCTGCGCGCACAGCAGCACGCCGCTGCTGGACCAGCGCTTTGGCGATGCCGTGCGCCTGTCCACGGCGCAGCAGGTGCGTCATCCGGCCGCCGCCGCCAATCGCCAGCCGGCCGACGGGCTCGACGGTCCCAGCGCGCATGCCGTCATGCAGCGCTACCGCGCCTCGTTTGCCGAGACGAATGGCCAGGCGCCGCAGCCGGTGCAGTTCATGCTGGGAGGCGGCAGTGGCAAATAGACGCCGACGCCAGCGCGGGGCGATGCTGATCGCCTTTTCCATCCTGCTCATCGTGGTGCTGGGCTTTATCGGCCTGGCGCTCGACGTGGGGCAAGTCATCGGCCGCAAGACGGAACTGCAGAACCTGGCTGACAATGCGGCGCTGGCGGCGGCCGCCGAACTGGAAGGCACGCCCGCCGGCCTGGCCAATGCCGTGACGAAAGCCAAGGCCAGCGCGGCCGAGAAGAATATGTACCGCCGCCGCATGCAGGGCGTGGTCCTGTCGGACGCCAGCATCCGTTTCGCCAGCGCGGTCGATGCGCCGGACGGCGAGTGGCATGCGGCCGGCGCCGTGCCGGACCCCGGCGCGGCCCTGTTCGTGCGCATCGATACGCAGGCCAACGTGCCGCCGCTGGGTCACGTGGCGACGGCCTTCCTGGGCGCCTGGTCGCCGGCCCTGCGCACGCTGGACACGGGCGCGCGCGCCGTGGCGGGCCGCACCAGCCTGCGCGTGGCGCCGCTGGCCATCTGCGCGCTGTCGGCCAGCGCGGCGGCCAAACGCACGAACGTGGCGCTGCAGCCGCTGGTGGAAGTGCTCGAGTTCGGCTTCCGCCGTGGCGTCGCATATAACTTGTTCAAGCTCAACCCGCACGGCCCGGTGGCCGAACACTTCGTGCTCAATCCGCTTGGCCAGCCGGGGCTGGTGGGCCCGTCGGCGCAGGTGAGCGAGGCCGCCGTGCAGCCATTCGTTTGCACGGGCAGCGTGCTGTACCCGCGCATCGGCAGCGCGCGCATGCATGTGCACCGGCCATTTCCCGCCGCGCTGTGGCCGGCATTCAATGCGCGCTTCAACCAGTACGCGGGCGGTGGCTGCCACCCCGTCACGGCGCCGCCCGACACGAATATCCGCGCCTATCCGAACACGGCCGCGAACTGGTGGATGACGAATGCGCCCGACGCGCCCAGCGCCCTCAGCGGCGGTAACCCGCTGCTGTCCGTGGCCGATCCCGAAACCAGCGTGCCGCTGCCGACGGCGGCCAGCTACGGGCCGCTGTGGTCGTTCGGCAGGGCGTGGGGCTACAACGCCGAGCGGCCGGCCGACGGCCATTTCGCGCTGGCCACCAGCAACTGGGCGGCGCTGTATCCGGCCGCGTCGGCCGCGCCGGCCGCCAAGTCCTCGTATCCGGCCGATAAATCGCCATACCTGACGCCGGCCTTCCAGACGGCGCCGACGGTGAACACGGGCGTGGCGCTGCGGCGCTTGCTGCATATCGCCTTGCTGGCCTGTCCCGTGCCGGCCGGCAGCGACGTGCTGGCCCAGGTGCGCGGCATCGGCCGCTTCTACATGACGGCGCCGGCCAGCAACGGCATGCTGAGCGCCGAATTTGCCGGCCTGGCGCCCGAAGGCACGCTGGCCGGTCCCGTGGAGTTGCTGCGATGAGGCCGCCGTACCGCACGGCGCGCCGCCAGCGGGGCGTGGCGGCCATCGAACTGGCGCTGATCCTGCTGTTTTTCATGGGGCTGCTGCCCTTCATGCTGCTGTTCGGCCGCGCGCTGCTGACCTACACGGCCCTGCAAAAAAGCGTGCACGACGCGGCGCGCTACATGGCCACCATGCCGCTGCCGCAGATGGCCAAGAACGGCTCAGCGGCCCAGGGCGCCGCGTTTGCGCGGCAGATGGTGGTCGAGGCGATGGCGGAAAGCTGGCCCGAGATGGAATCGACGCGCGTCAGCGTCGATTGCGTGTATTTCGAGGAGCTCTCCAGTTGCGGCAACCATGCGACGGCGCCGCAGCAGGTGCGCCTGAATGTCACCGTGGACATGCCCATGGTGTTCCTGCCTGAGCTGACGCGCAAGTGGCTGCCGCAGCTGGGGCCGATACCGCTGCGCGCCAATGTGACGATGCGCTATGTTAATTGACCGCCTGCGCCGCCTGCGCCGCCTGCCGCGCCAGCACGGCGTTTTTGTCGTCGAGTTCGCCATGCTGGCGCTGCTGTTCTTCCTGTTCCTGTTTGCGCTGCTGGAAATGGCGCGCGCCGTGTATTTGTGGAACATGGTGCATGAGGTCACGCGGCGCGCCGCGCGCGGCGCCGCCGTCACCGATTTCAGCAATACCGGCGCGCTGCAGGCCGTGCGTGCGCAAGCCGTGCTGCGCGCCACGCCGGGCACGCTGCCGCTGGGCGGCGCCATCAGCGACGCCTATGTGCGCATCGATTACCTGTCGGAGTCGGGCGGCGGCGCGGCGCTGGCGGCGCTGCCGGTGAGCGCGATGCCCGGCTGTCCGCAGCGCAACCGCATCAATTGCCTGGACGATCCGCATGGCGCCAGCTGCATCCGTTTCGTGCGCGCGCGCCTGTGTGTGCCGGCCCAGGGCGCGCGCTGCGAGGGCGTGCCGTACCGGCCCATGTTGCCGCTGCTGGGGATGATGTTTCCCACCGGCGCGCAGGCCGTGCGCCTGCCCACGGGCAGCACCATGGCGGTGGCCGAATCGCTCGGTTATCCGGGCAATCCGAATTTTTGTCCTTGAGCGCCGCCAGGCGGGCGCAGCCGATCGTGTTGCACTGAAATGAAGGATGTGTGATGAAAGCCTTGATGATTACCCGCGACGCCAGCTTGCACGATGAAATCGCGGCGCAGGGCGCGGCCCGCATGCCCGTGCTGCGCCTGCTGGAACGGCGCAGCGGCCTGCGCGACGCCGTCGAGCGCATGCTGCCCGAGCCGCCCGAGCTGGTGATCGTCGACGCCAGCGCCATCGAGACCGACGAGGCGGACTTGCTGGAGCGCCTGGCGCGCCAGTATCCGCTGGCCGTGCTGATGCTGCTCACGCGCGGCCAGCAGCAGGATGTGCTGATCCGCGCCATGCGCGCCGGCATGCGCGAAGTGCTGCAGCTGCCGCTCGTGCACAAGGCCTTCCATGAAGCGATGGACCGCGTCGATATCCAGGCCGGCGTGACGCAGATGCGCGACGGCAAGGTGCTCGCCTTCATTTCCTGCAAGGGCGGCAGCGGCGCCACCTTCCTGTCGACGAATTTTTCCTACGCGCTGGCGACGATGGCCGGCTGCAAGGTGCTGCTGATCGACCTGCACGGCCAGTTCGGCGACGCCACCCTGTATGTGTCGGACCAGAAGCCGGCCATGACCCTGTCCGACATCTGCGCGCAGATCGCGCGCATGGATGGCGCCTTTCTCGCCTCGTGCCTGGTGCACGTGACGCCGAACTTCGGCGTACTGGCGGCGGCCGACGACCCGGCGCACAAGGTCGACATGCAGCCCGACCACATGGACCGCATCCTCGCCGTGGCGCGCCAGCACTACGACTACATCGTGCTCGACGTGGGACGCCAGATCGACGCGCTGTCGCTGCGCGCGCTCGACAATGCCGACGCCATCTACCCGGTGCTGCAGCTGGCCCTGCCCGACATCCGCGACGGACGCCGCCTGCTCGACATCTTCCGTTCGCTCGGCTACCCGGGCGAGCGCCTGCGCCTGATCGTCAACCGCTACGAGAAGGGCGGCCGCCTGCGCCTGGCGGACCTGGAGCAGGCGCTGGGCGCGGAAGTGGTGCACACGGTGCCCAACGATTACATCGCGGCCACCGATTCCGTCAACCAGGGCATCCCGCTGCTGCAGCTGTCGCGCACCAGCGCCGTGGCGCGCAGCCTGGCCGAGCTGGTGGAACTGGTGACGGCGCGCCGCGTGACGGAAAGCCGCGGCCTGTTCGACCGCCTGTTCAGCCGTGGCGAGCGCAGCGAAATTTGACGCAGCACACAGCAGCAAAGGCTCCCGCCGGGAGCCATCATGGGAGCCGAGATGACTTTACGCGAACGCCTGGCGGCGAATGAACAGACACGGCCGGTCAGCAATGGACAGGGGGCACTGGCGCTGCATGCGTACCAGGAGCTGAAGAAGACCATGCACCAGACGATACTCGACCGTATCGACCTGGAGCGCCTGAAGCGCCTGACGGCCGAGCAGTTCAAGCACGAGCTGGCGCTGCTGGTGCAGCGCGTCATCGAGGAAGAGCGCATCGTCCTCAACCAGCACGAGCGGCATAGCCTGGTGCTCGACATCCAGCACGAGATGCTCGGCTTTGGTCCGCTGGAACCGCTGCTGGCCGATGCCAGCGTCTCCGATATCCTCGTCAACACCTGCGACAAGGTGTATGTCGAGCGGGGCGGGCGCCTGCAGCTGACGGACGTGACCTTCCACGACAATGCACACCTGATGAAGATCATCGAAAAGATCGTCTCGCGCGTGGGCCGGCGCGTCGACGAATCGAGCCCGATGGTCGACGCGCGCCTGCCCGACGGTTCGCGCGTGAACGCCATCATCCCGCCGCTGGCCGTCGATGGTCCCATTCTGTCGATCCGGCGCTTCGCCGTGCAGCCGCTGACGATCGCCAACCTGCTCGACTACAAAAGCCTGACGCCGCCCATGGTGCAGGTGCTGCAGGCGCTGGGCCAGGCCAAGGTGAATATCCTGATCTCGGGCGGCACGGGCAGCGGCAAGACGACGCTGCTCAACGTGCTGTCCGGCTTCATCCCCGGCAGCGAGCGCATCGTCACCATCGAGGATGCGGCCGAACTGGCGCTGCGCCAGCCGCACGTGGTGCGCCTGGAAACGCGGCCGCCGAATATCGAGGGCAAGGGCGAAGTGAGCCAGCGCGCGCTGGTGCGCAACGCGCTGCGCATGCGCCCCGACCGCATCATCCTGGGCGAGGTGCGCGGCGCCGAGGCGCTCGACATGCTGCAGGCGATGAACACGGGTCACGAAGGCTCGCTGGCGACGATCCACTCGAACACGGCGCGCGACGCGCTGGCGCGGCTGGAAAACATGGTCGGCATGGCCAGCGTGAACCTGACGCCGCGCGCCACGCGCCAGCAGATCTGTTCGGCCGTGACGGTGGTGATGCAGGTGTCGCGCCTGACGGATGGTGCGCGCAAGCTGGTCAGCCTGCAGGAAGTGACGGGCATGGAAGGCGACATCATCGCCATGCACGAAATCTTCCGCTTCGAGCAGACGGGCGTCGATGCCGGCGGCAAGGTGCTCGGCCACTTCTGCGCCACCGGCGTGCGGCCCCGCTTCACGGAGCGCCTGCGCATGTTCGGCGCGCCCGTGCCGGATACGGTCTTCGATCCGGACCGCATCTACGAATAGGAGGCAGCATGGACCTGGTGTTCTACGGCTTTGCCGTGCTGCTGTTCGCCGCCTGCATCCTGATGGTGGAGGGGGCCTGGCTGTGGTGGTCGGGCACGCACGGCAGCGCGGCGCGGCGCATCAACCGGCGCCTGCGCCTGATGGCGGCGCGCGGCGAGGCGGGCGGCGAACGGGTGTCCATCCTCAAGCAGCGCCGCTATGCGCGCGCGCCGGGCCTGGACCGGCTGCTGCGGCGCGCGCCGCAGGCGGCGCAGCTGGACCGGCTGCTGCTGCAATCGGGCCTGTCCTGGTCGGTGGCGCAATTTCTCGGCGGCACGGGTGCCGTGCTGCTGGCGGCCTTGCTGCTGCTGGCCGCCTGGCCCATGCCGCTGCCGGGCGCCGTGCTGTTGCTGGGCGTGGCCGGCGGCGGACCGGTCATGGTCGTGCTGCGCGCGCGCGCGGCGCGGCTGCAAAAGATCGAGGCGCAGTTGCCGGAGGCGGCCGACTTCCTTGCCCGCGCGCTGCGCGCCGGCCACTCGTTTTCCAACGTGCTGCAAATGGTGGGCGACGAGTTGAACGAGCCGATCAGCGGCGAATTCAAGATGGCGCACGAGGAGATCAATTACGGCGTGCCGATGAACGAGGCGCTGCAAAACCTGGCCGCGCGCATCCCGCTGACGGACTTGCGCTACCTCGTCATCGCCGTGCTGGTGCAGCGCGAATCGGGGGGGAATCTGGCCGAAGTGCTGGTCAGCATCGCCCGCATCATCCGCGCCCGCCTAAAGCTGCTGGGCCAGGTGCGCGTGCTGTCGGCCGAGGGCCGCATGTCGGCCTGGGTGCTGGGGCTGATGCCGGTGGTGATGATCGGCGTCATGGCGCTGGTCAACCCGCAGTACATCAGCCTGCTGTGGACCGACCCCAGCGGCATCAAATTGCTGTGGTATGCGGCCGGCATGGTGGCGCTGGGCGTGGTCTGGATGCGCAAGGTCATCCGCATCCGCATTTAAGCGATCGCCTGAAAAACGTCCGTGACGTTGTGCCGTCGCCTCGTCGTACGGTCGTACTTGCCTGGCCCCGAACGTTTTGTCAGTCGATCAATCGGAGGAAATGCCATGACTGGCCCGCAACTGCTGTTCCTGTTGATCGTCTTTGCTGTGGTGGTGGCGCTGGCCCTGCTGGCGTGGCTGATCTTTTTTCCCGGCGCCTTGCGCCAGCGCCTGTCCGGCACCATGGCGCCGGCCGCCAGCGATGCCGTGCCGGAGAGCGGCTGGGTGGAGCGCGTGGCGCGCGTGGCGCAGCCGTTCAGCAAGCTGTCGCTGCCGGAAGAAGGCTGGGAGCGCTCGCCGCTGCGCACGCGTTTCATGAATGCGGGCTGGCGGCAAGCCAGTGCGCCGGCCCTGTACTTTGCGGCGAAAACCGTGCTGGCCCTGCTGTTTCCCACCGTGCTGGGGCTGTATGCGGCCAGCGCCATGGCGGCGCAGTTGCGCAGCGTGCTGCTGTTGTTGCTGTGCGTCAGCGCCACGGCCGGTTATTACCTGCCGAACCTGGTGCTGTCGGGCACGGCGAAGCGGCGCCAGCGCGACATCTTCGAAAACATTCCCGACGCGCTCGACTTGCTGACCGTGTGCGTGGAAGCGGGCCTGAGCCTGGAACGGGCGCTGGTGAAGGTGTCGGGCGAGATCCACATCAAGAGCGTGGTGCTGGCGCAGGAATTGCAGCTGGTGCTGATGGAAATGCGCGCCGGATTCAGCAAGGAAAAGGCGTTGCGCAACCTGGCCCTGCGCAGCGGCGTGGAAGACGTCGACACGCTGGTCGCCATGCTGATCCAGTCCGAACGCTTCGGCACCAGCATGGGCGACTCCTTGCGCGTGCATTCGGAAAACCTGCGCAGCAAGCGCAGCCTGCTGGCCGAGGAGGCTGCGGCCAAGATCGCCCTGAAATTGCTGTTTCCCCTGATTTTTTGCGTCTTTCCCACCCTCATGCTGGTCCTCATGGGGCCGGCCGTGATCGAAGTCTATCGCGTGCTCGTGCCGGCCATGGCCAGCCGCTGAAAGGAGATACCATGCGTTCGACGATTTCCCGCCTGGCCGCCGCCTGCGCCTGCCTGGGCCTGGGCGCCTGCGCCAGCCACACGGCGCCCGCGCCGCCGCCGTTGTCGCCGCTGCCTGACGCCGACAGCGCCTATGCGGCGGGGCGCCAGTCCTTCGACCGGGGCGACCTGCCCGCCGCGCAGGCGGCGTATGAGCAAGCGCTGCGCAGTGCGCCGCGCCATGTGCATGCGCGCAACGCGCTGGCCGTGCTGCACGCGCAGCGCGGCGAGCATGACGCCGCCATCGCCCATTGGCTGGCCCTGACGCAGGAAGCGGGCACGCCGCGCCCGCAGCAGGCCTATCTGTTCAGCAATCTCGGCCACGCCTATGCCTTGAGCGGCCGCGATGCGCTGGCCTTGCCCGTGCTGGAACAGGCCTGCCTGCTCGATCCGCTCAATGCGCTGGCCTGGCAGCACCTGGCGCAAGTACTGGAACGGCTGGGGCAGCACGAGCGCGCCGCCGTGATGCGGCGCCAGGCGAACAGCTTGCAAGAGCACGACCCGCGCCGCGATGCGGCCCTGTTGCGCGGCGCGGCGGAACCCGTTGCGCTCGCGCCGGTAGCGGCGGCACCGGCCATGGCGCGCGTGGAAATCACGCAACGCGACGGCATGGCCCTGTTGCGGCGCGTGCCGGCGACGGAGCGCGGCGTCCCCATTGCTGTCGCTGCGCCGGCAACGGCGGCGCTGGCCGGCGCGCCGCGTCCGCGCCTGGAAATCCTCAATGGCAATGGCGTGCCGGGCATGGCCGCCGCGCTGGCGCGCAGCCTGGCCGGCGGGCCCGTGCAGGTGGTGCGCCTGGGAAATGACAGCTCGTTCCAGGTGGCGCGCACGCGCGTCGAATACCGGCCCGCGCAGGAACAGGCGGCGCGCCAGCTGGCCCGCCAACTGGGGATGCCGGTGCAAACCCTGCCCGCCGACTGTCCCGCCAGTGAACTGCGCCTGGTACTCGGGCGCGACTTCGGCGACCCCGCCACCTTGCACCGTTACTATCTGCAGCAGCTGCAACTGGCGCGCCAGGCGCTGGCGCGGCTGGGCTGAAGCGCAGCCGCCCAAGCAAAAACACGCGGCGCCCTGGCGGGCGCCGCGTGTTTTTGCTTGCTGCTAATTATTTGGGTTGCCGCCGCCGCGTGAAGGCCAGGGCCGCCAGGCCCGTGCCTAGCAACAGCAGGGTGGCCGGTGCCGGCACCACGACGATCACGGGATCGATCACGACGATATCGGTGCGCGTGGACTTGGAAAAATTCAAGGTGTAGCTGCCGGCCGCCAGCGCGAAGTTCGACGTCAGAGAAAATTGCGCCAGGCCATTCGTGAAGGCGCGCCCTGTGGACGGATCGTTGGTGCCGGCCGTCATGTTCAGGCTGAACGGATCCAGGCTGCCCGCGCCGTGGTTGCCGTTGATGTCGCTGCCATTGTTGGCGTCGCCATCGGGCGCGAACTGGAAGATCACGCCGTCGGCATTGGCATGCGACAGGCAGCCGACGGGGCTGGCGCTGTTGCACGAGATATTGAAGATATCCATGATCGACACATTGGACTTGTCGCCCATCGCCGTCACGCTGGTGCGCAGGTCGCGCCGTCCCATGAAGCTGAAGGTGATGAAGCCGGCGCTCGACAGGGTCAGGTTGACGGAGCCGGTCAGCGTGTCGCCGGCCGTGGCCGAGGCGGCGCCCACCGTGTTGCGCTGCGCCTCCGAAACGGCCAGCACGGTGGATCCAGTGCCGTTGAGCATGTTGCCGAAGGCGTGGGCATCGCCGCGCGCAAACTCCAGTGCCGTGGTGGGGGCGTAGTGGTTCTGCGGCAGGCCCGTGCAACCGCTGCCGGAACACACTTGCGGCACGTCGGCATTGGCGGCCGGGCCCGTGTTGACGGCGCGCGGATTGACGGCCACGCCGCCCTGGAAAAAGGCGCTGTCGCTGGCGTTGCGGTTGGCGCCGGCCAGCGACAGCGCGCCGGCGCTGGTGGTGATGCGGAAATTGCTCAACTCATTGACGGCCAGGCCGTACGCCCCGGCATGCGCCTGGCCGCTGGCCAGCAGGCTTGCCGCCGCCAGTGCGCCCAGCCAGCCCAGGGTCTTGCTTCGTGTGTGATCGACATTCATCGCAGCCTCTTATCGTGGTCAGTCTCGGAAAATCCGGGGGGATAAAGAATCCAGGACGACTTGCCTGGATTCATCTCGTAGACGGAGATAAGCAGCTTGCGTGCCACACAAGAAAATCCTGTCGAATCAAACGCTTGCGCAAAGCGGGTTGGACTGGTGGAAGCAAAGTGTAAGAATGGCCGACGCCGCTTGCCGGCCGGTCGCTACCGCGCCTCAGGTGCCGCGGTGGTAGCCGAGATGCCCACCGGAATTGCGCGCGCAACCGCAGCCGATGCGCGCCACTTCCTCGCCTGCCGTCAGTTTCCAGTTGGTAATCGTCGTATGCTGCCAGTCGATGTCGCTTTTCTTGACAGGTTTTACCGTCAGGGTGCGCGCTTGCGCATCCGCGTATTCCATCAGCTCCTCGTCGTCGGCGATATCGAAATGGCGGTGGATCAGGGAAATGCCGAAACGCTCGAGTGCGCCGTAGCGCTGCAGCACGTCGCGCAGCTCGCGAAAGCAGGCCACGTCCTCGGGCAGCAAGGGATTGACGGCGGAAATATCGGCGACGGGCTGCCACTGCATGGCGTGGATGTTTAGGCTATCCATGACTGTCTCCTGTGCCCCGTGATGAATGGCCCAGGCCGCCGGAGGGGCGCCGGCACGCCTGGCGAAATGCCCATCGTGGCCGTAAGGCTGCTGCGGCGCTTGCGCCAGATCAAAGGTGCGGCAGTCGACCCTCGCCCGGTAAAATAGGTCATGGCAAACAAAACTCCCACCTTCCCCGGCGCGCGCACGGGCCGCGGCCAGGTCCTGGCCGTGCTGCTGTCGAACCGCGACCAGTCCGGCGCCGAACCGCTGCAAGGCCGCGTCTCGCTGGCCGCCATCGTCAAGGCGTTAAAGCGCAAATACCACTGGCCGATCGAGACGCACAGTTTCCCCGCCAATACGCAGGACGGCCGCGCCAGCTGGGCAACCGTCTACAGCTTGCCGGACAAGGTCATCGAGACCGCGCTGGACAACGGCGGCCGGGAGTGGCTGGAGAGCAGGTCAGTCGCCAGGCGCTAGTGAGAGGGCAAGGTTGGGCCAGGCGCCGCAGCGGGCACGCCGCTGCCGCCCATGCCACATGGCTTTATTCGAGGCGGAAGCCGACCTTCAGCGTGACCTGGAAGTGCGCCACCTTGCCATCGACGATATGCCCGCGCGAATCGGTCACTTCATACCAGTCCATGTGCTTGACCGTGAGCGCCGCCTTGGCAATGGCATCGCGGATCGCCTGATCGCTGCTCTCGGTCGATGTGCCAACCAGTTCGATCAGCTTGTAAGTGTGTGCGGACATGATGTTTCCCCAGTAGGAAAGCCGGACATCGAAAGGTTCTTCTTTGCTAACAAGCACCCATCTTGCGCCTAATCGCAGCCGCAGTCATTACGCAGTGCAGCAATGCGTCGCGTGAGGCTTACCTGAAACAGCGGGCCTGAAACATCGCTGAAGGTAAGGTGTCTGGAAGGCAAAACCGAGTCTGCCATCCAGATGCCGATCAGCAGCTATAGGACATCAACTCGACAGGCGAGCCTTTATTCTGTCTAATATTTCCTGTTGTGGTTTCAGAAAGGCTATCCTCGCTTGCGGCATGCAGTTGGCGGCGACGTAGTCGCTGTATGCACCGTCACGCAAGCCCTTATCGATTGCAACCCGTTTACATTTGTCTGCGATGGCATGTATATTCGAATAGGTGTTGTAATTATATTTCTCTGGATGGGCTATGTAGTTCTCATATTTTTCCTGCATGCTCACTAACTTTTCATTTTCCAGAGCTTTAAATTCTTGCTTGATCAGTATGTCGGAAGTTGATGTGCAATTTTTCTCCAATGGATTGCGATCGCATTGCACACTTCTTTGCAAGGCTCTTTCCGCAGCCATGATCATGAAGTCAGCAGCGCAATAATCTTGAGGGAATTCGCCGCAATCACCCTTGGTTGTGCGTGCTTCTGTCAAAAAAGAGTTAATTTCCTTGGTGGCTGGCGATTGTAGTTTTTGCACGAATTGACTTGTTCCAATTTTCTCCGACAGCGCACCACCGGCTTGGCATTGTGCATATACATCGAGTGCGAACTCGCCAAAATCCGTACTGTTGATTTTGTGTTTGACAGCATCCATCTGAAAATCCTTGAGCCGTCCCGCAGAAGCGTTCAGTGTTGCCTGCAATACTTGTCCCATTTGTGCATGGTATTTTTTTGCATGGCGACTCGTATAAATATCGACTTGCGCGACATATTTCTGACAGCTTGCCGGATCGCCAGTCGTATCTGCAATGACTGGCAGATTGCTCTTTACTCGCTCAGCAATATGCGTCGCAAAGTCTGCCTCCACTTGTTTACAGTAAGACGAATTTTTCCATTCCAGGGCTACCTTCAATACGTCCACAATGCTGGTTGACGAACCATAAGGCTCAGCTTCATCCCTGATCTCCTGCGCAACTTCCATCGCATACCGTGGATTGGCAGGAACATCCTTCAGTGCAATTTTGGCCCGGTATTCTGTCGCCGCTCTCAAGCTGCTGTCCTCCAGGTAGTTGGCTGCTTTTGCACACTTCCCGATAGATATAATCTGTTCATGCTCGCTGCTGGTACAGCCGCTCAGAAATATACTGAAACCGCATGCGATGACAGCTCCCCAATTTCTCAACTGCTTCAGTTGTGCTTTCAAAATATAGATCCTTAGAATGATGCCTGTTATTTTTTGGTGCTGGCGAGGGTAAGCACGATGGGTCCAAAGAGCAGGCGCCAGAATCCTATCGCATGGAAAATAAAATATGCTCCCGTGCCAAAGACAATTATCTGTGCAATAAATTTCACAAGCATGCCGTTCGCCGGAGAGTTTTTCCCCTCATGTGCAAAATGTCGGCATGCAAATGGAAAATAGTCATTGATTTGAAAAATCGTATCAGCGATTTCTATTTTTTCCAAAAATGAGCACCGCTATGACAACGGCCACAATAATGATTGCACCGATAATTTCGCCCAATGCGGGGAATACGGTAACGGGCCAGACAATGCCTCTGCCAAGGTTGTAAGAGAACCCGCGGTACTTGAACTCTCCAAATAACCAGCCATATACACTGAACAAGATGGCGATGGAAAAATAGGCCAGCAGAATTTTTTTCTTGAGTGTCAAAGCGTTCTCCAGGGTATGGTAGGTAACAGAAAAATGATGGAAGATGAATTTCTAAAGTATTAATAAAGAAGTATGCATTATAAATTTCCATCGGGCAAGTTTCTAGGGGTGTGAGAGGGGCGCAGATGAATGGCACCTGATAAACCGTAGTGGAGCAAAAAGCCGTTGTGGCTGAAGATAGAAGCTGCGCGCGTAGCGAGTGCCAGCGGCTGTCCAGCGTGATACCGGCTGGCTTGATCGGGGCATCAGATTGCGCGCTACAGGCAGCACGATTTCACGTCGGGACTGTAGGAAGTGCCTGTTGTTGGCCAGCCAGCGTGGCGGCTGGTCAGTTGGTATGTCCAATAGGCGTGCCTTTACGGCGGCCACCGCAAATTGATCGCGGCGAGGTACGGATGGTCGCCCTATCGATGGGAAGACTCCCGCCTGGCATTTTGTGGTGGCTGTTGGCACCCCGGCGTTCTGACGGGATTGCCGTGCCGCCGGGGTTTGCAGAGGCGTTGCCGGAGTCACGGTGCAGGGGCGAGCGTCGGTGCGCTCTCGTGCAGCGGCAGGAGTCGAAAAGAAAAAAGGGCTACCAGCCGAAGCGGGTAACCCTTTGATTTCCTACTGAATTCTGGTGCCGACTGCCGGTTTCGAACTGGCCACCTGATGATTACAAATCAACTGCTCTACCAAATGAGCTAAGTCGGCAAAAACTGCGCGTTGCGAATTATACGCTATTTAATGCGCGTCAGGGTCGGGCGGCCGCCTTTTTTTGGTGGCTCGTCGTCGCCGGGCGTGGCGTTGTCGCGTTGTTCGGGGGAGCTGGTCGGCACGGACGACAGGGTCGGCGCGCTGGCGGCCGGGGCGAGTACTGGCGGCGGGACGTCGGCGGAGGCGGGGCTGTCGGTCGGTTGCGCGTCCGGGTCGTCGTTGCCCAGCACGGGCTCGAAGGCCATGCCCTGGCCGTTTTCGTTGGCGTAGATGGCCATCACGTTGTCGACCGGCACGTAGATTTCGCGCGAGATACCGCCAAAGCGGGCGTGGAAGCGGATGGCGTCGTTGTCCATCTTCAGGCCGCTGGTGGCGCCGAAGCTGATGTTGAGGACGATTTCGCCCTTTTTCACGTATTCCATCGGTACCGTGGTGCGCGAATCGACTTTGACCGCGAGATAAGGCGTGTAGCCGCTGTCGGTGCACCACTCGTAGATGGCGCGCAGCATATAAGGTTTGGTTGAGATTTCAGACATGGTAGGCACTATGAGGCGGGAGCGCCCCGTCAAGCATGAGGCGGGCGCACCGGTAATTCAAAAGACTGGGCAGCGCAAAAAGCAACTTTAACACATGGCCCAAGATGCCCCAGAAAGCGTAGCGAGCAAGCCCGATATCGGCTTCAGCAACGCAGCCGTACTTGAGTACGGCGAGTAACGCCAAGTCGAGAGCGGGCTGCGCAGTAGCTTGATGGGGATATCTTTTAGCGGCGCATCACCTTCTCCGAAGGAGTGAGTGCTTCGATATACGCAGGACGCGAGAAGATGCGTTCGGCGTATTTCATCAGCGGTGCAGCCGTCTTCGACAGTTCGATGCCGTAGTGGTCCAGGCGCCACAGCAGCGGCGCGACAGCCACGTCGAGCATCGAGAATTCGTCGCCCAGCATGTACTTGTTTTTCAGGAACAGCGGCGCCAGCGTCGTCAGGCGGTCGCGGATTTCCGCGCGTGCCTTGTCGTGGGCCTTGTCGTTGCTCTTGGCGCGTTCGCTTTCCAGCACGTGCACGTGCACGAACAGTTCTTTTTCAAAGTTGAACAGCATCAGGCGCGCGCGGGCACGCATCAGCGGATCGGCCGGCATCAGTTGCGGATGCGGGAAGCGCTCATCGATGTACTCGTTGATGATGTTCGATTCATACAGGATCAGTTCGCGTTCGACCAGGATAGGCACCTGACCGTACGGGTTCATGGTCGAAATGTCTTCCGGTTTGTTGAACAGGTCGACGTCGCGCACTTCGAAGTCCATGCCTTTTTCAAACAGGACCAGGCGGCAGCGTTGCGAAAATGGGCAGGTTGTACCCGAATAGAGAACCATCATTTTTTATAGTTCCTTAGAAACAAAGGGGGTGAAGCCGCGAACGGCTCACCCCAGGTCGCTTGTCCACTCGTGCGGACAACGCAGAAACAGGCACCAACCGGCCTTCGGCCGGCGCCTCACTTATTTGACTTCTTTCCAGAACGACGCGTTAAGGCGCCATGCCAGCAGAGCAAAAACCGACAGGAACAGCAGCACCCACACGCCCAGGCGTTTGCGTGTCTGCTGTGCCGGTTCGGCCATCCACTCCATGTAGCCGACCAGGTCGGCTACCGCAGTGTCATACTCGATCTTGTTCAACGTGCCTGGCTTGACTTGCTCGAAGCCGACAAATTTGTGGATTTTCTTGCCCGCTTCGTGCGGGTCATTCTCTTCCACGAACTTGGCAGTCTGGATACCTTGCAATTCCCATAACACATGCGGCATAGCAACATTCGGCACGACCATATTGTTCCAGCCGGTCGGACGAGTGTCGTCTTTATAGAACGTACGCAGGTAAGTATACAGGTAGTCGCCGCCTGTGCCAGCGGAAGATGATTTCGCGCGCGAAATTACCGACAAATCGGGCGGTACGACGCCAAAGAACGCCTTGGCGTCCTGCGGCGCCAGGGAAGTGGTCATCAGGTCGCCGACTTTATCGCTGGTGAACAACAGGTTCTGCTTGATCTGGTCTTCCGTCAAGCCCAGGTCGCGCAGGCGGTTGTAGCGCATCGACACGGCAGAGTGGCAATTGAGGCAATAATTGACGAACAATTTGGCGCCATGTTGCAGCGCTGCCATGTTGGTCTGGCGGTCGGGCGCCTTGTCCAGCGGGAAGCCGCCTTCGCTGGCGAGGGCCATGGCGGGCACGAGTGCCAGGATGGCGAGCAGTTTTTTTGCAATCTTCATATGATGTATGTCCTTTGAGCGTGGCGTGGGAGCGGCTTAGTGCGGGTGAAACGTCACACGCGACGGCACGGTCTTGAACTTGCCCATTGCACTCCACCATGGCATCAGCAGGAAAAAGCTGAAGTAAATCAGGGTGCACACTTGCGAGACGATGGTTTTCGCATCCGTTGGCGCCTGGGTACCGAGGTAGCCCAGGGTCAGGAACGACAGGCCGAAGATGGCATAGATGTATTTATGCCAGGTCGGACGGTAGCGGATCGATTTCACGGGCGAATGGTCGAGCCATGGCAGGAAGGCCAGGATCACGACGGAACCGCCAAAGAACACCACGCCCCAGAATTTCGCGTCCAGCACCTGCGGCAGCATGCCGACGATGGCGACGAGCGCGATCGCGGCGATGATGGCCTTGACAGTCGTCGACAGGCGCGACTTGAGCCAGATGAACACCACGTAGGCGGCCACGGCAGCCATCAGCACATACATGAAGTCGGCCGTGGTGGCGCGCAGCACCGAGTAGAACGGCGTGAAGTACCAGGTTGGCGCGATGTGCAGCGGGGTCTTCAGCGAGTCGCCTGGCAGGAAATTGTTGTATTCCAGGAAATAACCGCCCATTTCCGGCGCAAAGAAGACGACGGCGCTGAAAATGACGAGGAAGATCGACACGCCGAACAGGTCGTGCACGGTGTAGTACGGGTGCGATGGAATCGAGTCGAGCGGGTGGCCGTCGGCGCCCAGGTTTTCCTTCACTTCGATGCCGTCCGGATTGCTCGAGCCGACTTCATGCAGGGCGATCAAGTGCGCTGCCACCAGGCCCAGCAGGACCAGCGGGATGGCGATCACGTGGAAGGCGAAGAAGCGGTTCAGGGTCGCGTCGGACACCACATAGTCGCCGCGTATCCATAGCGATAGGTCAGGGCCGATGAAGGGGATGGCGCCGAACAGGTTGACGATCACCTGGGCACCCCAGTACGACATCTGGCCCCATGGCAGCAGGTAGCCGAAGAACGCTTCGGCCATCAGGCACAGGAAGATGGCGAAACCGAACAGCCAGATCAGTTCACGTGGCTTGCGGTAGGAGCCGTACAGCAGGCCGCGCGTCATGTGCAGGTAGACGATGATGAAGAAGGCCGAGGCGCCCGTCGAGTGCATGTAGCGCACCAGCCAGCCCCACGGCACTTCGCGCATGATGTATTCGACGGAATTGAAGGCCAGCGCCGCATCGGGCTTGTAGTGCATGGTCAGGAAGATGCCGGTGACGATCTGCAGCACCAGCACCAGCATGGCCAGCGAGCCGAAGATGTACCAGAAATTGAAGTTTTTCGGGGCGTAGTACTTGCCCCATTGGTCATTCCACAGCTTGGTCAGGGGAAAGCGGTCATCCACCCAGCCCAGGGCTTTTTCAGCGGCGGGTGCATCGGCGGGAAATTTCGTTTCTTTGAAAGCAGCCATGATCAAGCCTCGCCTTTCTCGTCTTTACCTATCAGCAGTTTGGTGTCGCTCAGGTACATATGGCGCGGCACTTGCAGGTTGTCCGGCGCAGGCTTGTTCTTGAACACGCGGCCCGCCATGTCGAAGGTGGAGCCATGGCAAGGGCACAGGAAGCCGCCTTCCCAGTCATCGGGCAGGGACGGTTGCGGGCCGGGGGTAAATTTCGAGGAAGGGGAGCAGCCGAGGTGGGTACAGATGCCGACGGCGATGAGGATTTCAGGCTTGATGGAGCGCCATTCGTTCATGCAGTATTCGGGCGTGAATTCGGCGGGGTTGCGTTTGGAATCGGCATCGGCGACCTTGCCGTCCGTTTTCTTGAGCGAAGCGACCATTTCCGGCGTGCGCTTGATGATCCAGACCGGCTTGCCGCGCCATTCGACGGTGCGCATTTCGCCGGGTTGCAAGGTGGTGATGTCTACTTCGACCGGCGCGCCAGCCGCTTTCGCGCGCTCCGACGGCTGGAAGGTGCTTACCAAGGCTCCCGCGGTTGCCAATCCAACTACACTGCCCGCCGCGCACGTGGCGACGAGCAAGCCGCGACGGCCTGAATCGACCTGCTTTTCGTTACTCATGCAAACCCCAATCAGTCAAAATGCGAATCTTTATTATGAGTGGCAGCCGCGAAAAACCCGTCGCCGAAGCTCTTTCCCACTGTTTGCCGCAACCCGCATCTTTGTACGGTAAAGTGACAACATCCCTGCGGAACTTCGGCCAATGGCGCAGCCCGTGCCAGTTTCTTGTTGATTATCCGGAAGCAAAAAAGGTGCTTCTGGCAACCGCAAATTATAAGTGAAGCAAACAACGAATAAAACAAAAACGTTGCTTGTACCATAATTTATATACTTTTGCAGGAGGTGGCTAGTTCTTTCGAACTAGATGCGCAAGGCTGTGCCGGAATTGGTCTCGCCGGCAACCAGAAGTTGGTGGCACTGGGAATCAATAGTATGATCGGCATGTTTTTTATACATATCCGAAGGAGAAATTCATGGCAATGATGCAAGAATTTAAAGAATTTGCAATGAAGGGCAACGTCGTCGATCTGGCGGTCGGTGTCATTATCGGTGGCGCCTTCGGCAAGATCGTCGATTCCCTGGTGCAAGACGTCATCATGCCGCCCATCGGGCGCATTTTCGGCGGCCTCGATTTCGCCAACTATTATCTGCCGCTGAATGGCCAGGCCACCACCCTGACCCTGGTGGAAGCGAAAAAGGCGGGCGCCGTGCTGGCCTACGGTAACTTCCTCACCATTCTGCTCAATTTCGTCATCCTCGCCTTCATCATCTTCCAGATGGTGCGCCTGATGAACAAGGCCCGCCGCGCCCAGCCGGAAGCGCCGGCGGCCGCGCCTGCCACGCCGGAAGACATCGTCCTGCTGCGTGAAATCCGCGACTCCCTGCAGAAGAACGGACAGAAGAGCAACGATCTGGCAAAATAAGCCGGACCGGCACCGGGCCGGCTGACCTGGACAGAGAGCCCTATGCGACGATTTTGGTTATTGTTTGCGCAAACCGTGACCATCGCGTTGGCGCTGTACTTTGTGTATGGCGCGCTGCGCCCGGCCAGCCGGGTACAGCAGCTGGGCTCGCCGGCGAAACCGGTGCCCGTGGTGGAAACGGCGTCGAGCAGCCTGGCGCCCGGTTCCTACCGCGACGCGGCGGCGCGCGCCATGCCCGCCGTCGTCAACATCCTCACCCTGCAAGTACCCAAGCGCGGCGCCCATCCGCTGGCGCGCGACCCCTTCTTCAAACGTTTCTTCGGCGAGCGCGATCCTGGCGCCGACGATGACGACACCCTGCAAAACAGCCTCGGCTCCGGCGTCATCGTCAGCCATGAAGGCTATATCCTCACCAACAACCACGTGGTCGAAGGCGCCGACGAAATCGAAGTCGTGCTCACCGATGGCCGCAAGGCGCCCGCCAAGGTGGTGGGCCTGGACCCGGAAACGGACCTGGCCGTCATCAAGATCGACCTCGACAAGCTGCCCGTGATTGTGCTGGGCCAGTCGGAACTGGCGCGCGTGGGCGACGTCGTGCTGGCCATCGGCAACCCGTTCGGCGTGGGCCAGACGGTGACCATGGGCATCATCTCCGCGCTGGGACGCAACAATCTGCACATCAACAGTTTCGAAAACTTCATACAGACGGACGCGGCCATCAATTTCGGCAACTCGGGCGGCGCCCTCGTCGATACGCGCGGCAACTTGATCGGCATCAATACGGCCATCTATTCGCAAAGCGGCGGCTCCGTCGGCATCGGCTTCGCCATTCCCGTCTCGACGGCGAAAACCGTGATGGAAGCCATCATCAAGGACGGCCACGTGGTGCGCGGCTGGATCGGCGTGGAAACGCAGGACATCACGCCTGAGCTGGCGCAAAGCTTCGGCTTGCAGCGCTCGAGCGGCGCCATCATCGCCGGCGTCGTGCGCAATGGCCCGGCCGACAAGGCCGGCATCGTGCCCGGCGACATCCTGCTGGCCGTCGATGGCAAGCCCGTCGGCGATACGACGGAAATGCTGAACCTGATCGCCCAACTGGCGCCCGGCGGAAAAGCTAAAATGACGGTGCTGCGCAAGAATCGCGAAGCGGCGCTCGACGTGGTGGTGGGCAAGCGCCCCATCCCGAAAGAGCTTTCCAAATAGTTGCTGATCGGAAGCTGACACATGCATGTGCGTGACTTGACCCAATTTTTACGTGAACTGAGCGATAACAACAACCGGCCCTGGTTTGTCATGAACAAGCCCCGCTACGACATCCTGCGCGAGGAATTCCTCGCCCTGGTGACATCGCTGATCGGCGAGCTGGGCAAGTTTGACCCGGCCGTGAAATACTGCAATCCGAAGAAGGCCTTGTTCCGCATCAACCGCGACGTGCGCTTTGCGCACGACAAGAGCCCCTATAAAACGCGTTTTTCGGCCGCCATCGCGCCGAACGACATGCGCCGCCCCAGCAAGGCGGGCGGTCCCACGTATTATCTGCAGATCGATGGCCAGGGCAACTTGCTGTTCGGCGCCGGCGAATACATGCCGCCCTCTGGTCGCCTGAAGGCCCTGCGCGAACACATGGTCAACGACGCGCCAGGTTTTTCCAAAGTGCTGAAAAATAAGCGCCTGAAGGCCCGTTACGGCACCATCCAGAACGAGGGCAAGCTGCAGCGTCCACCGAAGGGCTTCGCGGCGGATGCCGAGCATATCGAATTCATCAAGCTGAAGAGCTTTTTTGTCTGGACCGAAATACCGCTGCCCGTCAACGCGCCCGAGAAACTGCTGCCAACCCTGGCGGAAGGCTTGAAGGATGCGTGGCCGCTGGTCGAGTGGATGCGCGGCGCGAAGGAGCCGGAGGAAGAGGCGGCTTGAACCGGTAGTCTAGCTAAGCGGGAGAAGATGATGGCATTAGTACATGCAGCATCGGGCCAGGTGATCGACGTGCAGGGGGCGGATGGCGAGAATCTGTCGCAGTTTTCCGCCATTGCGCTGGCCAAGACGGACGAACTGGAATTGATCCGCATGTGCATGCCCAAAGGCAAGACCATGCCCGAGCATCATGTACTGGGAGAAATCACCCTGCTGTGCCTGCAAGGCGAGGTGGCGGTGGAAGCGCATGGCGGCGTGCATGTGCTGGGACCGGGGCAGATGCTGTACCTGCACGGCGGCCAGGCGCATGCGCTGGCCGCGCGCGAGGACAGCTTGCTGCTGCTGACCATACTCATGCACAAGGCGGGCCGCTAAGCCCGGCCTCGTCATTCTTTCAGGTGGCTTCGTCGCGCGGATCGCGCGCCAGCAGTTGCTGCACCATCACGTGCGGCAAATCGCCATCGAACAGCACGCCGGCCACCGCATTGGTGATCGGCATCTCGACACCCATGCTGCGCGCCAGCTCGCGCACGGCCTTGGCGCAGGGCACGCCTTCGGCCACATGGCCGAGTTCGGCCACGATGGTGGCCAGCGCCTTGCCTTGCGCCAGGCCCAAGCCGACGCGGCGGTTGCGCGACAGGTCGCCCGTGCAGGTCAGAATCAAATCGCCCATGCCCGTCAAGCCCATGAAGGTTTCCGTCTGGCCACCGAGGGCCGTGCCCAGGCGCGTGATTTCCGCCAGGCCGCGCGTGATCAGGGCGGCGCGCGCATTCAGGCCCAGGCCCAGGCCGTCGGCCACGCCGGTGGCGATCGCCAGCACGTTCTTGACGGCGCCGCCCACTTCCACGCCCACCAGGTCATCGCTCGCATACACGCGGAAATTTCCACCATGCAATGCCGACACGACGCAGGCGCGCAAACTGGCGCTGTGCGAGGCGATGGTCAGCGCGCACGGCAGGCCGCGCGCCACTTCCTGCGCGAACGAGGGGCCGGACAGGGCGCCGGCGGGGATCGCGTCCCCCAGCACCTGCTGCACGATCTGGTGCGGCAGCATGCCCGTGCCGCCTTCAAACCCTTTGCACAGCCACACTAGGTTGGGGATGGCCTTGTCTTTCAACTGATGCAGCAGGGGGCGCAGGCCCGCCACGGGGCAGGCGGCGATCAGCAGGCCATGTTCGCCGCTGGCATGCGCGACGGCGGCGTCAAAATCGGCGCCGATGCGCAGTTGCGGCGGCAGGGCGAAGCCGGGCAAATAACTGTTTTCGCCGCTGGCGGCCATGGCGGCCATGGCCTCGCCATTGCGGCCCCACAGCAGCACGTCGTGGCGGCCTGCCAGGGCCATGGCCACGGCCGTGCCCCAGGCGCCGGCGCCCAGCACGGTAATGCGGCGCGCGTCGGCCTTGGCGGCGGTATCGGGAGTGTTTTCAGGGGAAACTTGCATGCAACCTCAGTCTGGCAGGGGGAGAGGCACGGCACGGCTGGCCGGTGCCCGGATGAATCTGGCGGTGCTTACAGGCCCCACACTTCGCTGGTCTTGACGTAGCCGCTCTGGCCGTCCTTGTGGCGCACCTTGACCCAGCCGGAGCTTGCCTGTTCGCTCATTTCCAGCAGCACGCCCTTGTCGACGAGGATCAGGGGCGAGGCGTTGTCGTCGGGGCTGACGCGAACCTTGAGGTTGGCGGCGCGCGCCACGACGTTGCGCTTGGCCGACAGGCCTTTCGCTTCCGTCCAGGCCATTTCGCCGCTGGCGTCGCGCACCTTGACCCATTCGCCGTAGCTGAGCACCACTTCCAGCGGCATGCCGCGTGGCGCCACGTACAGCTTGCCGCCCTTGGCGGACGGCGCGTCATACAGGATGACGGGGGCCGCGCCCACCGTCTTGAAATCGACGGCGTGGCTGGCGGCAGTGGCCAGCATCAGTACGGCGCCGGCGATCCAGCGGAACTTGCTCAAGAGCGCACTTTTCAACATGATATTTTTGAACCTTAACGAAACACGGCGGCCAGGCCGCCGTTTCTTACCTGCAGTATAGAACACTCACAAAACCGTCGCGAGCGGCAGTGCATCGTGGCCGAGAAGCGCAGCTGTGCCAGAGCACAGCGCGCATCACAGGCCGCAAGGCGCGCCGCGCCGCAGGTTTGGTGAGATGTTCTTAGTGCGTTTCGCTGGCTGCTGGCGCTGCGGCAGCGGCGTCAGCAATAGCTTGCAGACGTTGTTGGTAGAACACTTCGAAGTTGATCTCGGCCAGGTGCACTGGCGGGAAGCCGGCACGGGTGATCACGTCGGCGATGTTGGCGCGCAGGTAAGGGTAGATGATGTTCGGGCAGCCGATTCCCAGCAGCGGATCGAGTTGATCGGCAGGGATGTTGCGTGCTTCGAAGATACCAGCTTGCTTGCCTTCAACCAGGAAAGCGACTTTATCGCCGACCTTGGCCGTCACGGTGATGGTCACGGTGGCTTCGAAGATACCGTCGGCCAGAGGCGCGGCGCCCACGTCCAGAGCAACTTCGATCGCTGGCGCTTCTTGTTCCAGGAAGATTGCTGGGGAATTAGGTTGTTCCAGCGACATGTCTTTCAGGTAGACGCGTTGGATTTGGAAGACTGGTTGCAGATTTTCGTCAGACATGGAACGCTTTCGTTGTAAAGGACAAGAACGGCACACCGTTCAAATATGGTGCTTGCGGTATTCAAACCGCACCGGGTAGGCGCGGCCAGATCAGGTGCGAGGGCAATTGTATCAAAACAATACGACAAAAAACCAAGCAATTTCTCGAACCCGCTTTATATCAGGCTGCCGTGCCATTTAACAAGGGGTCCAGCTTGCCGGCTTGATCGAGCGCATACAAATCGTCGAAACCGCCCACGTGGGTATCGCCCACATAGATTTGCGGCACCGTGCGGCGGCCCGTGCGTTCCATCATCTTGATGCGCTCTTCCGGGTCGAGGTCGACGCGGATCTTTTGCACGGTCACGCCCTTGGCTTCCAACAGGCGCTCGGCGCGCACGCAATACGGGCACACGGCGGTGCTATAGACAATTACTGGGACAGTCATGATGTTTCCTTATATGAGTGCAGGCGGATGTTTATTTCGCCAGCGACAAGGTTTTCAGTGGCAAACCCTGTTTTTTCCATTCGTCGATGCCGCCTTCCAGGCTCGTTGCTTCAGCGAAACCGGCTTTGCCCAGCAGGCCGACAGCCGTTGCCGAACGCGAACCTTTCTGGCAAACCACTACAATGGGGCGCGTTTTGAATTTTTCCAGCTCGCCCAGGCGTTTTGCCAGTTCCGGCAGCGGAATATTTTTCGCGTCAGGCAAGTGGCCCGTGGCGAATTCTTCCTTGCTGCGCACGTCGACGATGGTGGTCTTGCCACGGTTGATCAGTTGCGTGACTTCCAGCACGGTCGCGCGCTTGCCGCGCATCGACAGCAGTGGCCAGAGGAGGGCGCCGCCGGAAATAATGACGATAGCAAACAGAAAAATGTGGTCGATAATGAATTTCACGTAGGGTCCAATGGTTTAAGTCAATCCGCGCATTATAAAATAGAAGCTGGACGAGGTCTTTTTACGTTTTGCTTTTTTGATTTGAACCCCTTGAGAAGATAGAACTATGTACAAAATCGTTTTCATGCGTCACGGCGAGTCCACCTGGAACCTCGATAACCGCTTCACCGGCTGGACCGACGTCGATCTGACGGAAAAGGGCGTCAACGAAGCCAGGGCCGCCGGCCAGATCCTCAAGCAGGAAGGCTTTACGTTCGATGTCGCTTACACCTCGGTCCTGAAGCGCGCCATCCGCACCCTGTGGCTGGCCCTCGACGAGATGGACATGATGTATCTGCCGATCAAGAACGACTGGCGCCTGAACGAACGTCATTACGGCGCCCTGCAAGGCCTGGACAAGGGCGAGACGGCCGCCAAGTATGGCGACGAGCAAGTGCTGGTATGGCGCCGCAGCTACGACACGCCGCCGCCGCCGCTGGAAGCCGACGACGACCGCGCCTCGTTCAACGACCCGCGCTACGCCGGCTTGCCGAAGGCCGCGATTCCGCTGACGGAATGCCTGAAGGACACCGTGGCGCGCGTGATGCCGTCCTGGGACGAGGAAATCGCCCCGGCCATCCGCGCCGGCAAGAAGATCATCATCTCGGCCCACGGCAACAGCCTGCGCGCGCTGATCAAGATGCTCGACGGCATCAGCGACAGCGACATCGTCGGCCTGAACATCCCGAACGGCCAGCCGCTCGTGTATGAGCTCGACGCCGACCTGAAACCGATCCGTCATTACTACCTGGGCGACCCGGCAGCGATCGCGGCGGCGCAAGCTGCCGTCGCGAACCAAGGGAAGGCCAAGTAACTTTGTCGTCTTTCTTCCGCGGCACAGCGCTCGCCCCCTCTGCTGAACGACCCCTGCCGGCGTGGCGCGCCGGTGCCATGCTGTGCCTGGCGCTGCTGCTGTCGAGCGGCGCGGCGCAGGGCGCCAAACCCACCGAACGCAGCAAGCAGAAGGCGGCCGCGGAAGCACAACGTGCTGGCCTGCAACAAAAGCTGACAGAGCTCAAGCGCGACATCAGCCGCACGGAAAGCGCCAAGGATGACGCGGCCGATACCCTGGCCGAGTCGGAAGAGGCGATTTCCAACGCCAACCGCGCCTTGCGCGACCTGGCGCAGGAACAAAGCGAGACGGGCGTCAAACTGGGTGCGCTGGGGCAGGAACACCAGCGGCTGACGGCGACGGTCGAGAAACAGAAGGCGCAGCTGTCAAAATTGCTGCGTGAACAATATGTCGCCGGCAACGAGGACCGCATCAAGCTGCTCTTGTCGGGCGACAACCCGAACCGCATCAACCGCGACCTGCAATTCATGGCGTATGTGTCGCAGGCGCAGGCGCGCCTGCTGGAAGCCTTGCGCGCCAACTTGCTGGCCGTGGAAAAGAACCAGGCGGACGTACAGAACGCCAAGGATGAGCTGGAAGAGATCGCGCAGGAAGAGCGCGACCAGAAAGCCCTGCTGGTGCAGGAAAAGGCGCGCCGCGCCGCCTTGCTGACGAGCTTGTCGCAGCGCCTGGTGGCGCAGCGCAAGGAAGTGGGCAATGTCGAGCGCGACGAACAGCGCATGGGCAACCTGGTCGACAAGCTGGCCAAGCTGATCGAAGAACAGGCCGCCGCCGCCGCGGCCGAGAAGAAACGCCAGCAATTGCTGGCCGAGCAGCGCGCCGCCGCGAAAGCGGCCGCCGACGCCAAGATTGCCGCGGAAAAACGCGAACGCCTGCTGGCCGCGCGCGCCAAGGCGGCCCAGGCGCAGGCCGAACGCGAACGCATTGCTAAGGAGCAACAAAATAAATCGGGCAAGATCAAGCCGCAGACGCCGCCACCGCCGCCCGTGAAACTCGACCCCATCGATGACGACGAGCCGCCGCAGGTGGCCAAGGTGGTGCCGAAACCCGAACCGAAGCCGGAGCCCGAGCGTCCAAGCCTGGGCCCGGCCTCGCCGGCCGGCGCCTTTGCCAGCCTGAAAGGGCAGTTGCGCGCGCCCGTGGCGGGCAAGATCGCGGCCCGTTTCGGCAGCAAGCGCGGTGACGGCCCCAGCTGGAAGGGCGTCTTCATCCGCACGGGCGAGGGCAGCGAGATCCACGCCATCGCCGGCGGACGCGTGGTGTTTTCCGACTGGCTGCGCGGCTTTGGCAACCTGATCATCGTCGACCATGGCGGCCAGTACATGAGTATTTATGGCAATAACCAGTCCTTGCTGAAACGCGTGGGCGACGCCGTCAAGGGCGGCGAGACCATCGCCAGCGCGGGCAACAGCGGCGGCAACGAGGAATCAGGGCTATACTTTGAACTGCGTCATCAGGGCCGCGCCTTCGATCCAGCCACCTGGGTGAAGTTTTAAGTTCCCCACCATTGCTGCGGCATCGAATTTGTAGATTGCGAAGAACACATGGGCATCAAAGTCAAAAGTATCGGCCTGATCGGTCTGGGCGTACTGGCCGGCATCGGCCTGTCGCTGCAGTACCCGGCCGTGGCGCAAAAAATCACGAATGCCCCGCTGCCGCTCGACGAGCTGCGCCAGCTGTCCGACGTCTTCGGCCTGATCAAGACCGATTACGTCGAGAAGGTGGAAGACAAGAAACTGCTGACGGAAGCCATTTCCGGCATGGTGTCGTCGCTGGACCCGCATTCCGTCTACCTCGATAAAAATGCCTTCAAGGAAATGCGCGAAAGCGTGCAAGGCAAGTTTGTCGGCATCGGCATCGAAGTGAGCATGGAAGACGGCTATGTGAAAGTGGTCTCGCCCATCGAGGACAGCCCCGCCGCCAAGGCCGGCATCCAGGCGGGCGACCTGATCACCCGTCTCGACAATATTCCGCTGAAAGGCTTGCAGCTGGAAGAAGTCATCAAGAAGATGCGCGGCCAGCCCGGCAGCAAGCTGGTGCTGACCATGTCGCGCAAGGGCGAGAGCAAGCCGCTGGTATTCCCCATCGTGCGCGAGGAAATCCGCGTGCAAAGCGTGAAGGCCAAGATGGTCGCGCCCGGCTATGCCTGGTTGCGCATCGCCCAGTTCCAGGAACCGACCGTCGATGACATGGTCAAAAAGATCAACGCGCTGTATGCGCAAGACCCCAAGCTCAAGGGCCTGGTGCTGGACTTGCGCAACGATCCCGGTGGCGTGGTGCCGGGCGCCATCGGCGTGGCGACAGCTTTTCTGCCAGGCAACTCCATCATCGTCTCGACCAAGGGCCAGCTGCCCGAGTCGAAACAGGTGTTCTATGGCCGCCGCGAATTCTATGCGCCGCCCGGCACCAGGGCCGATCCGCTGGCCAAGCTGCCGGCCGCGCTGAAAACCGTGCCGCTGGTGGTGCTGGTCAACGCCGGTTCCGCATCGGCCTCGGAAATCGTTGCCGGCGCCCTGCAGGATTACCAGCGCGCCACCGTCATCGGCACGCAAACGTTCGGCAAGGGTTCCGTGCAAACCTTGCGCCAGATCACGGCCGATACGGCCGTCAAGCTGACGACGGCCCGCTATTACACGCCGAAAGGCCGCGCCATCCAGGCGCGCGGCATCGTGCCCGACCTGTTGGTCGATGAGACGGCCGACGGCGATGGCTGGAACAGCCTGCGCGTGCGCGAGGCGGACCTGGAAAAACACTTGAGCAGCGACGACGGCAAGCCGGAAGCGGCCAAGCCGACGATGGAAGGCATGCACGAGCAGCTCGAGGAAGAGCAGCGCCTGATCGCCACGGCGAAAAAGCGCAAGCCGCTCGAATACGGCGCCAAGGACGATTTCCAATTGCAGCAAGCCTTGAACCACTTCCAGGGCTTGCCGGTACAGCTGGCCAAGGTCGATGCCAAGGTGGAGAAGATCGGCGCCAAGCCCGAGATCGCCTCCGACATCAAGGCCGACGATAAAAAGATTCCTGTGCAGAAACCGTAGTCGCCGCCATGCATGACGCCCAATTGCTGCGCTATTCGCGCCATATCCTGCTCAACGAGATCGGCATCGAAGGCCAGCAAGCGTTGCTCGACGCCCATGCGCTGGTGATCGGCGCGGGCGGGCTCGGTTCGCCGGCCGCCATGTACCTGGCCGCCAGCGGCATCGGCAAGCTGACCCTGGTCGACGACGATACGGTCGACCTGACCAATCTGCAGCGCCAGATCGCCCACACGACGGCCCGCGTGGGCCAGCCGAAAGTGCAGTCGGCACGCGAAACCTTGCTCGGTATCAATCCCGAGATCGAAATTGTTGCATTAAAGGAAAGGCTCGACGGAGCGCGCCTGGCCGAACTGGTCTTGTCGGCCACGGTCGTGCTCGACTGTACGGACAACTTCGCCACGCGCCATGCCGTCAACCGCGCCTGCGTGGCGGCCAGGGTGCCGCTGGTGTCGGGCGCCGTGATCCGCTTCGACGGCCAGGTGAGCGTGTTCGACCCGCGCACGGGCACGCAGCCGTGCTATTCCTGCCTGTTTCCGCAGGAGCAGCAGTTCACGGACGAGGCATGTTCGACCATGGGCGTGTTCGCGCCGCTGGTCGGCGTGGTCGGCGCCATGCAGGCGGCCGAGGCCCTGAAACTGGTGATGGGCGTGGGGGAATCGCTGGCCGGACGGCTGCTGCTGCTCGACGGCTTGCACATGGAATGGAGCAGCATGCGCGTGGCGCGCGACCCCGCCTGCGCCGTCTGCGGCGAAGTGGTCTTGTCGGCCTGACAGCCCCTGCAGAATTTTTTCCCCATATGACAGGCTTTGTCATATTTCCGCTTTATACTCTGCTCTCATTACTCACCTTCTTCTCTCTTTCTTATGCAAAACGCAGCAAACCATCCGATACGCCAGCGCCGCGCGCGCGGCTTCACCTTGATCGAAATCATGGTCGTGGTGGTGATCATGGGCATCCTCGCCTCGCTCGTGGTGCCCAAGCTGATCGCCCGCACGGGCGAGTCGAAAGTGGCGGCGGCGAAAGTCGACATCGCCACCGTGATGCAAGCCTTGAAACTGTACCGCCTGGACAACCAGCGCTACCCGACCACCGAGCAGGGCTTGCATGCGCTGATCGAAAAGCCCACGACCGGCCCGGCCGCGAACGGCTGGAAGGCGGGCGGCTACCTGGAAAAGATGCCGAAAGATCCGTGGGGCAATCCCTACCAGTACCTGTCACCAGGCCTGAAGGGCGAAGTCGACATCATCTCGCTGGGCGCCGACGGCCAGCCTGGCGGTAGCGGCGACGACGCCGATCTCGGCTCGTGGGACCTGTAAGTTTCTCCCTTCATGACCATCATGAGCCGGCGACGCAGGGCAGGCCAGCAGCGCAGCCGTGGCTTCACGCTGATCGAATTGCTGGTGGTGATGGTCATCATCGGCGTCACCCTGGGCCTCGTGTCGCTGAACGCCATGCCGAATGGCCAGCAAGCCCTGCAAAAGGAAGCCGAGCGCATCGCCCTGCTGCTGCAGCTGGCGCGCGATGAAGCCATCGTGCGCAGCCGGCAAGTGGCGTTCGAGGCGGATGAAAATCAATACCGTTTCCTGGTGCTCAATGAAAAGCTGTGGCAGCCCGTGACGCAGGACGACCTGCTGCGCGAACGGACGTTTGCGAATACGCCCATGCTGCTCAGCGTGCAGCCATCGAACAGCGTGGCGCAGCCGCTGCGCATCATCTTCGGCCGCGAACCGGTCGACAAGCCGTTTGTCCTGACCCTGGCCAGCGGCGAACGCAGCGTGGCCATCCGCGCTGACGGCATCGGCCATTTCACGGTCGAGCAATGATGGGCTACTCCTGCCAACGCCGCCAGCGCGGCTTTACTTTGCTCGAGGTATTGGTGGCCCTCGTCATCGTCGGCACGGCCCTGGGCGCGTCCCTGCGCGCCGTGGGCAGCCTGACGCAGAACAGCGACGGCTTGCGCAGCGCCATGATGGCCACCTGGTCGGCGGAAAACCACCTGGTGCGCCTGCGCCTGGCGAAAACCTTCCCGCAGACGGGCAAGCGCACGGTCGAATGCCCGCAAGGCGACCTGCAACTGATTTGCGAGGAAGAAGTGGTGGCCACGCCGAACCCCCGCATCCGGCAAGTGCGCGTCAACGTCTATGACGCCCAGTATCCGGCCCGGCGCATCGTGCGCCTGGTCCTGCTTTCGTTTAACGACTGATGGCGCGCCGCAACCTTTCCGCTGCGGGTTTCACCCTGATCGAGCTGCTCGTGGCCATCGGCATCCTGGCCATGGTGGCCGTGCTGGGCTGGCGCGGCCTGGACAGCATCATGCGCTCGCGCGAAGTGCTCACCAGCCAGCTGGAGCAGGCGCGCGGCATGCAGCTGGCATTCGCCCAGATGCAGAGCGATTGCGACCACCTGGCCGGCGCCGGCCAGGGCAACAACCTGCTCAATGGCCGCACCAACCTGACGGCCGAGAATGACCGCCTGACCCTGGTGCGCCTGGCCGCCTCGGAGCAGGAACCGCAACAGTTGCAAGTGGTCACTTACCTGCTGCGCGGCGGCGTGCTGATCCGGCGCGAGTCGAACGGCACGCGCGACCTGGCCGTGCTCGACACCCTGTGGCAGGCGGCGCGCGACGATACGGACACGGGCAGCGCCGACGTGACCCTGATGCGCGGCGTCGACAGCATGGTCATGCGCGGCTGGAACAATGGCGCCTGGAACGTGCTGACGGCGGGCGCCACCATTTCCACGCAGGTGCCGGGCCTGGAAGTGACCTTGCAGATGCCGGGCCAGGCGGCGGGCCTGTCCAAAGTCTTTTTATTGGGGCCGGGATGAAGCCATACACCCGCCCCTCGCGCCAGCGCGGCGTGGCCGTCATCACGGCCTTGCTGCTGACGGCGCTGGCCATCACGGTGGTTGCCAGCCTGTTCTGGCAACAGCAGGTGCAGGTGCGCTCGATGGAAAACCAGCGTTTGCGCCTGCAGACGCAGTGGGCCATGCGCGGCATGGTCGACTTCGCCCGTTTCTGGTTGCGCCAGGACAATCCCATGCTGACGGCCGCCGACGGCGTGTGGGCCACGCCCATCGAGGAAGCGCGGCTCGACGACTACGTCGACCGTGAAAAGGTCGACACGGAAAAATTTGACGCCACCGTGTCGGGCCGCGCGCTCGACGCGCAGGCGCGCTTCAACATCACCAACCTGGCGGCGGCCACGGGCGGCGTCGATCCGAACCAGGTGCAGGCTTACCAGCGCTTGCTGTCCAATTTGCAACTCGACAGCGGCCTGGCGCAGGCCACGGCCGACGCCGTGCTGCGCGCCAAGCCGGTGCCGCGCGTCGCCAGCGACAGCGGCAAGGATGGCAAGGATGGCAAGGCGGCCGGCAAGACGGCGGGCGGCGGCAGCGAGCCGGTGGCCTTCACGCAGGTCGAGGATTTGCTGGCCGTGCCCGGCTATACGCCGCAAATCATCGAAAAACTGCGCGATTTCGTCATCGTGCTGCCGGAACTGACGGCCGTGAACGTGAACACGGCGCCGGCCGAAGTGCTGTCGGCCATCACGGACATGTCCTTGTCCGAGGCCAGCGCCCTGACTTTGAGCAATCCGCGTAAAAAGTTTGTCGATAGAGCAAATTTCCAGAATAATATCAATGGCAAGAAACCGATCGACGGCGTGGATATCGATGTGAAGAGCCGCTACTTCCTCACCGTGATCCGGGTGCGGCTGGACCGCGCCGCCCTCGATGCCGTGGCGCTCGTCAATCGAAAAACGGATCCGCAGCGCACCACCAGCCTGGTCTGGTTGCGGGAAAATTAACCCCTGAAAGCGAGTCACCTTGACAACTTTGTATATCCGGCACCCGGCCAAGGCGTCCACCGACAGCGCACCGGCCTGCTCCTTCGTGCTGGCCGGCGACGGCGGCGCCTTGCTGCAGCAGGGCAGTGCGCCGCTGGGCGGCCTGGGCCAGCTGATCGCCGGCGCGCAGCGCGTGGTGCTGCTGCTGGCGGCGGCCGACGTGACCCTGCTGCGCCTGAAGACTCCGCCCCTGGCCGGCGCCCGCCTGCGCGCGGCCTTGCCGGGCCTGGTGGAAGAGCACATCCTCGGCGACGCCCAGGATTGCCTGCTGGCCGCCGGCGCGCCCGATGCGGCCGGCATGCGCACGGTGGCCGTGGCGCAGCGTGCCTGGGTCGAGGTGCTGGTAAAAGCCTTGCTGGCGCAGGGCGCGCGCAAGGTGGCGCTGCTGCCGTCGCAGCTGTGCCTGCCGTTGCAGCCGGGCAGCGTGACGGCCGCCCTGCAGGCGAGCGGCGATGGCCTGGAACTGGCCTTGCGCCAGGCGCCGCAGGAGGGACTGGGCCTGGTGCTGCCGCCCCAGCCGCAGCAGGCGCTGCTGACGACGCGCGCATTTGCCGGCGACGTGCCGCTGACCGTGTACGTGGCGCAGGCGGAGCTTGCGCAATATCAACAATTGGCCGCAGGCATGGATGGCGTGACGGTCGAGCTTGACCATTGGGCGCACTGGATCGCCGGCGCCCGCGCCGCAGCGCTGGACCTGGCGGGTGCGCTGGGCACGGCGACGGGTGCGGCCGCCGACTGGCGCCGCTGGCGCTGGCCGCTGCGCCTGGCGCTGCTGACGGTGGTCGTCAACCTGGTGGGCATGAATATCGAATGGATGCGTCTGAAGCGCGAGGTGGCCACCGTGCGCACCTCGATGCAGCAAACCTTCAAGGCGGCCTACCCGAACGAGGCGCCCGTGTATGGCCTGGAAGCGGAGCAGATGCGGCGCAATATCGCCGCCGCCCGCCTGCAGGGCGGGCAAGCCAGCATGGATGACTTCACCAGCATGAGCGCGGCCCTGGGCGAGGCGCTGGGCGGCCTGGCCGGACGCGGCGTGGTGGCTTCGCTCGAATACCGCGAGCGCAGCCTGATCGTGCGCCTGAAGCCGGACATGGTCGACGCCAGCGCCCAGGCGCAGGTGCGCGATGGCCTGGCCGCGCGCAAGCTGGCCCTGAATGAAACGGAGCCGGGCGTGTGGAAGATCACGCCGGCCACGGGAGCAAAAGCATGAGTGCAGCATTGAACAGGGGCCGCGCCGCGCTGGCCGGCCGCCAGCAAGCCGCGCAGGCCTTCTGGGCCGAACGCACGCAGCAGGAGCGCAAGCTGCTGGCCATCGGTGGCGTGGTGGCGGGCCTGGCCCTCGTCTACGCCGTGTTTTTCGAGCCGGCCTGGACGGGACGCATCGAATTGCAAAAGAGCTTGCCCGAGCTGCGCCAGAGCGCGGCCCAGCTGCAGGCGCTGGCGCGCGAAGCCGGTGAATTGTCGCGCCAGACGCCGGTGCAGGTGGCGCCCATGAGCCGCGCCGGCCTCGAGGCATCGCTGAAGGCGCGCGGCCTGACGCCGCAATCGCTGTCGCTGACGGGCGAATATGCGCGCGTGCAGCTGACGGGCGTGCCGTTTGCCAGCGTCATGCTGTGGCTCGATGGCTTGCGCCGCGAAGGCCGCATCGCCGTGCAGGAAGCGAAGATCACGGCGCAGACCAAGGCCGGCCTGGTGGACGCCAGCCTGAGCCTGCACCAGAGCCCGGGCGCGGCACGATGATGCGCGTGCTCGGATGGCTGCTGGCCATCATCGCCAGCGTCTGCATCACCCTGCTGGTGTTTTTCCCGGCCGGCTGGGTAGCCGGCATCGTGGAAAGGCAGACGGGCGGACGTTTGACCTTGGGCGACGCGCAAGGTACCCTGTGGCGCGGCTCGGCCTTTATCGGCGGGGCGGCCAGCGCGAATGGCGCCGTGACGCCGCTGCTGCCGGGACGCTTCAGCTGGCGCATTTCGCCGTCCGTGCTGTGGGGTGCGGTCGACGTGGAGCTGCAGAATGCAGAGGCGCTGTCGCAGGCCGTCAACCTGCGCGGGTCGTGGTCGCACTGGCAAGTCAGCCCGGCGGCGTTGCTGCTGCCGGCCGATGGCCTGGGCGGCCTCGGCGCGCCGCTGAACACGGTGGCGCCGACGGGCAGCATGCGCCTGTCGTGGAGCACCTTGCAGCTGGCGCTGGAGCAGCGGCAGTTTTCCGCCGTCGGCCGCACCACCCTGCAAATGACGGACATGGCGTCGCGCCTGTCGTCCCTGCGTCCGCTGGGCAGTTATGAACTCGATTTCGATTGGCAGGGGCAGCAGGCGGCATTGACCTTGCGCTCCATCAAGGGACCGCTGCTGCTCGATGGCAGCGGCAGCCTGAATCAGGGGCGCATGCAGTTTTCCGGCCAGGCCCAGGCCGCAGCAGGATATGAAGAGACCTTGGCGAGTTTGTTGAATTTGCTGGGACAGCGCCGTAGCAATAGCGAAAAAAACATCATCGCCTTAGAGTTTAGACAATGAAAAAACCATCCGTGAGCCCAAATACCTCCACCTTCTCGCTGCGCCGCCTCTCCGCCGCCGCCTTGCTGTGCTGTTCCGTGGCCGGCATGCCGGCGCCCGTCTGGGCCGCGCCCGGCGACGAAGCGGCGCTCAATTTCGTCGGCGCCGACATCGAGTCGGTGATCAAGGCGGTCGGCCATTACACCAACATCAATTTCGTCATCGACCCGCGCGTCAAGGGCACGATCACGCTGGTGTCGGAAAAGTCGATCAGCAAGACGCAGGCGTTCGGGCTGCTGGCCTCGGCGCTGCGCCTGCAGGGCTACGCGGTGGTCTCGGGCGACGGCTACGCCAAGGTGGTGCCGGAAGCGGACGCCAAGCTGCAATCCGTGCCGACCCAGGTGGGCAACGGCAGCAGCCAGGTGAAGGGCGACCAGATCGCCACCCAGGTGTTTTACCTGAACTACGAGTCGTCGGCCAACCTGCTGGCCGTGCTGCGTCCGCTGATCTCGCCGAACAACACGATCAATGCCAACCCGGGCAACAACTCGCTGGTGATCACCGATTACGCGGATAACCTCAAGCGCCTGGCGAAGATCATCGCCGCGCTCGACGTGCCCGCCTCGACGGACCTGGACGTGATCCCCGTGCGCTATGCGATCGCTTCCGACCTGGCCTCGATGGTAAACAAGCTGATGGAAGGCGGCAGCGGCGGCGCCGGCGCGACGGCCGATAGCGGCAAGGTTTCCGTGCTGGCCGACCCGCGCACCAATTCGCTGGTGCTGCGCGCGCCATCGGCGGCGCGCGCCAATCTGGCCAAGTCGCTGATCTCGAAGCTGGACCAGCCCACCACGCAGCTGGGCAATGTGCATGTGGTGTACCTGAAGAACGCCGACGCCACCAAGCTGGCGCAAACCCTGCGTTCGGTGGTGACGTCGGACGGCACGGCCGCCACGGCGCAGCAGCCGACCAGCAACAGCCTGAACACGAACAACCAGAATAACCAGGGCGGCGGCATGAACAGCACGGGCCTGGGCGGCGGCTCGCAGAGCGGCACCTCGGGCGGCGCGTCGCTGAGCAACGGACCGCAGCAGCTGTCCTCGGGCGGCGCGGCCGGCTTCATCCAGGCCGATGCCTCGACGAATACCCTGATTTTGACCTGCAACGAAGCCGTGTACCGCAACCTGCGCGCCGTGATCGACCAGCTCGACGTGCGCCGCGCCCAGGTCTACATCGAGGCGCTGATCGTCGAAGTGACGTCGGCCAAGGCGTCCGAGTTCGGCGTGCAGTGGCTGGGGCTTTCCGGCGACAGCAACAGCAGCTACCGCGTGGGCGCGCTGCAGTCGTTCGCCGGCGGCACCGACAACAATATCGCCAAGCTGGCGCTGGGCGGCGGCAAGGTGCTGCCGACGGGCGGCCTGACCCTGGGCATCTTCAAGCAGATCAACGGCGCGCTGGGCCTGGGCGCCGTGGCGCATGCGCTGGAATCGGACGGCAACGCCAACATCCTGTCGACGCCGAACCTGATCACCCTGGACAACGAGCTGGCCACCATCAAGGTGGGGCAGAACGTGCCTATCCTGACGGGCCAGTACACGAGCACGGCCGGCACCAACACGAATCCGTTCCAGACCATCGACCGCAAGGAAGTGGGCCTGACGCTGAAGGTGCGTCCGCAGATTTCCGAAGGCGGCACCATCAAGCTGGGCATCTATCACGAGACGTCGAGCGTGGACAAATCCACGGCGTCGGCCGTCAGCGGCATCACCATCAACAACCGCGTGATCGAAAACAATGTGCTGGCCGACGATGGCCAGATCATCGTGCTCGGCGGCCTGATCGAGGACAGCACGGGCGACAACGCGGAGAAGGTGCGCGGCCTGGGCGACATTCCCCTGCTGGGCAACCTGTTCAAGTACCAGACGCGCGAGCGCAAGAAAACCAACCTGATGATCTTCCTGCGCCCCGTCATCGTGCGCAACAAGGAGCAGAGCGGCAGCCTGGCGGCCGACCGCTACGACTACATGCGCTCGGCCGAGACGGCCGCCGTGCCGGCTTCGGGCAACCTGATGCTGAAAGACCTGGGCACGCCCGTGCTGCCGGCGCTGCAGGATGGCCAGCCGGTGGGCGGCAACATGGTGACGCGTCCCGTGCCGCCGGCGCCGACGCCGCCGCCAGGCGCGCCGGCCAACGCGGCCACGCCGCCGCAGCCGCTGCTGCAGCAATACCAGCAGCAGCAACTGCCGCAGCAGCAGAAATGACGGGACAGCCATGAGTAACCTGCTTCCCTACGCCTACGCGCGCGATTTCGGCTTGCTGGCCCGGCCCGGCGCCGTCGATGGCGCGCCGGTCGACGTGCTGGTGGCCGCATCGACGGCGCCGGCGGCCATCGCCGAAGTGTCGCGCCGCTTCGGCCAGATCCAGCTGACGGTGCTGCCGCGCGCCGACCTCGATGCGGCCATCGCCGGCGCCTATGCGGGCGGCGGCGGCGACGCTTCGCAGATGGCCGATGAATTCGACGCCGACCTCGATCTGACCAAGCTGCTGCAGGACGTGCCGGCCATCGAGGACTTGCTCGAGTCGTCCGACGACGCGCCCGTGATCCGCATGATCAACGCCTTGCTGACGCAGGCGCTGCGCGAAGGCGCCTCCGATATCCACATCGAGCCGTTCGAGCAGACGTCCGTCGTGCGCTTCCGCATCGACGGCAGCCTGCGCGACGTGGTGCGCCCCCGCAAGGCCATCCACGGTTCGCTCATTTCGCGCATCAAGATCATGGCGCAGCTCGACATCGCCGAGAAACGCCTGCCGCAGGACGGCCGCATCACCCTGCGCGTGGGCGGCAAGCCCGTCGACGTGCGCGTCTCGACCCTGCCCACCGGGCATGGCGAACGGGCCGTGCTGCGCTTGCTGGACAAGGAAGCGGGCCGCCTCGACCTGCAGCACCTGGGCATGAGCGCGCCCATGCTGGCGCAGTTCGATGGCCTGATCACGCAGCCGCACGGCATCGTGCTCGTCACGGGCCCCACCGGTTCGGGCAAGACCACGACCCTGTATGCGGCGCTGTCGATGCTCAACGCCACCACCACGAACATCCTCACGGTGGAAGACCCGATCGAGTACGACCTGGCGGGCGTGGGCCAGACGCAGGTCAATCCGCGCATTGACATGACATTTGCCAAGGCGCTGCGGGCGATTCTGCGGCAAGATCCCGATGTGATCATGATCGGCGAGATCCGCGACCTGGAAACGGCGCAGATCGCCGTGCAGGCGTCGCTGACGGGCCACCTGGTGCTGGCGACCCTGCACACCAACGATGCGTCGGCGGCCGTCACGCGCCTGCTCGACATGGGCATCGAGCCGTTCCTGCTGTCGTCCTCCCTGCTGGGCGTGCTGGCGCAGCGGCTGGTGCGCAAGCTGTGCGGTTCCTGCAAGACCTTCGATGGCGAATACTGGCAGGCCGTCGGCTGCGAGCATTGCGGCCAGACCGGCTACCAGGGCCGCGTCGGCGTATATGAACTGCTGCGCACGACGGAACAGATCCGCGCGCAGATCCACAACCGCGCCTCGGAGGCGGAGGTGCGCACGGTCGCCCTGCAGGACGGCATGCTGAGCATGCGCGACGACGGCGAACGCTGGCTGCGCGACGGCACCACCACGCAGGCGGAATTGCTGCGCGTGACCAAAGACTAGGCCCGCCACCATGCCCGCATTCCGTTATGAAGCCGTCGACGCCCAGGGCGCCACCCGCAAGGGAGTGCTCAACGCCGACAGCCCCCGTTCCGCGCGCGCCGAACTGCGCGTGCAAGGCCTGGTGCCGCTGGCCGTCGAGCAGATCGCCGCGCAGGTGGACGCCGCCGGCGTGACCAGGCGGCGCGGCTTCGGCGAGCGCCTGTCGAGCACCGAACTGGCCCTGTTTACGCGCCAGCTGGCCAGCCTGCTGGAAGCGGGCCTGCCGCTGGAGCAGGCGTTTTCCGCGCTGCTGGAACAGGCCGAGCGGCCCTACCTGCGCGACCTGATCGCTTCGATCCGCTCGGAAGTGATCGGCGGCGCCGCGTTTTCCGACGTGCTGGCGCGCCATCCGCGCGACTTCGCCGAAATCTACCGCGCGCTGGTGGCGTCGGGCGAGCAGATCGGCCATCTGTCGCGCGTGCTGTCGCGCCTGGCCGACTATATCGAACGGCGCAACGCGCTGGTGCAGAAGGTCAAGCTGGCGTTTACCTATCCGGCCATCGTCACGGTGGTGGCGTTTTCCATCGTCATCTTCCTGCTCACCTACGTGGTGCCGCAGATCGTTTCCGTGTTCGCCAACACCAAGCAGAAGCTGCCCATGCTGACCGTGATCATGCTGGCGCTGTCGGACTTCGTGCGCCATTACGGCATCGTCGTGGCGATTGCCCTCGTCGGCGCCTGGGTGGCCTGGCGCCGCGCGCTGCAGCAGCCGGCCCTGAAACGGCGCTGGCATACGTGGCTGCTGACGGCGCCCCTGTACGGCAAGTTCGAGCGCAGCCTGAACACGGCCCGTTTCGCCAGCACGCTGGCCATCACCACCGGTTCCGGCGTGCCGATTTTGCGCGCGCTCGACACCAGCCGCGACACCTTGACCAACGTGGCGATGCAGGAGCTGGTGCAGGAAGCCAGCGGCGCCGTGCGCGAGGGCGTGAGCCTGGCGCGCGCGCTGTCGGCGCAAAAGCATTTCCCGCCGATGCTGATCCACATGATACGCGCCGGTGAAATCACGGGCGAGCTGCCGGCCATGCTCGAACGCGCCGCCAGCGCGCAGGAGCAGGACCTGGAGCGCCGCACGCTGACCATTGCCGGCCTGCTGGAGCCGGCCCTGATCCTGGCGATGGGCGTGGTGGTGCTGCTGATCGTGCTGGCAGTGCTGATGCCGATTATCGAAATTAATCAGCTGGTGCGTTAAGAGAAATATCAAGGAAACCATGAAGCGTTTGCCCCAACTTGTAAGCCTGGTCGCCGTCGTGGCGCTGTCCGTGTCGCTGGCCTATTGGGCCATGCAGCTGTTCAAGGCGCCGCAACGCCCGATCAACCCGCCCGCCGTGCCGGTGGTGCAGGACGCCAGCGTGGAGGCGGGCGCCTCGCTGTTCGGCGGCCAGGTCAGCGTGGCCACGGCCAGCAACTACCAGCTCAAGGGCGTGGTGGCGGCGGGCAACGGCCGTGGCAGCGTGGCCATCATCTCGACCGACGGCAAGCCTTCCGTGGCCTTGCCCGAGGGTGCCGAGGTGGTGCCCGGCGTGACGGTGCTGGAAGTGCATGCGCGCCACGTGCTGCTGCAGGATGGCGGCGTGAGCAAGCGCATCGACCTGGTGGCGGACGACAAGGCGCTGGCCATGCCGGCAGTGCTGCCGGCCACGCCGACGCCGACTCCCGCCCCGGCGCCGGCCGCGACGACGAACCTGGTGCCGCCACCGATGCCGATGGAGACGCAGCAGCGTCCGACGATGATGCCGGCGCCGGCCCAGGTGACGAGCGTGCAGCCGCCGTCAAATTGATGCATTAATCAGCACCTTCGCTTCAACCGCATTTTTGCCGATGGCGCCGTGCCGCCATCGCTACAGGAGTCTTCATGTTTTCGATCCGTGCCGTCCTGGCAGCAGGCTGCATGGCGGCGCTGTGCGCGCTGCCGCAAGCCGGCGCCGCCGCTGACACTCCCGCCGCCACGTCTTCCCCTGCCGCCGCGCAGCCATCATCCGCCACGCCCTTGCCGGCGCGTCCGCGCATCGCGCTGGTGCTGTCGGGCGGCGGCGCGCGCGGCCTCGCGCATATCGGCGTGCTGAAAGTGCTGCAGGAGCTGCACGTGCCGGTCGACATGGTGGTCGGCACCAGCATGGGCGGCGTGGTCGGTGGCGCGTATGCGGCCGGCGCTTCCGTGGCGGACCTGGAAAAGATGGCGCGCGAAACGAATTGGGCGCGCGTGGTGGCCGACCGTCCGCCGCGCGACGAACTGGTGTTCCGCCGCCGCGAAGAGGATTTATTGCTGCCGTCGCGCATCGAGTTCGGCATCAGCCGCAACGGTATTTCCACGCCGCCGGCGGCGGCCAGCAATGCGGCGCTGGAGATGGCCTTGAACCGGCTGCTGCCCGCCGGCATGCGCGACCGTCCCGCCAGCCAGCTGCCGCTGCCTTTCCGTTCGGTGGCGTCGGACCTCGTCAGTGGCGAGCTGGTGGAGCTGGTCGACACGCCGCTGTTCCTGTCGATGCGCGCCTCGCTGGCCGTGCCGGGCGTGTTTTCGCCCGTGCGCGTGAATAACCGCCTGGTCGTCGATGGCGGGCTGGTACGCAACCTGCCCGTCGACATGGCGCGCGCCATGGGCGCCGACATCGTCATCGCCGTCAACGTGGGCACGCCGCTGGCGCCGGAAAAGGAGCTGGGCAGCGCCATCGGCGTGGCGCAGCAGATGCTGCAGATCCTCACGGAGCAGAACGTGCAGCGCTCGCTCAAGGAAATGCGGCCACAGGACATCCTCGTGGCGCCGGACCTGACGGGCGTCAGTTTCCTCGACTTCGAAAACTATGCGCGCGCCATGCGCGCCGGCGAACAGGCGGCGCAGGCGCTGGCCACGCGCCTGGCGCCGCTGGCCCTGCCGCCGGAGCAGTATGCGGCGCGCGAGCAGCTGCGCCTGGCCGCGCCGGCCCTGCTGGACGTGGCCCTGCCGCTCACGCGTCTGGCCGTGGAAAGCGAAGGCGATATCAATCCGCGCATCCTGCAAGCCCAGTCCGGGCTGGTGGAAGGCCAGTCAGTCACCCAGGAAGACGTGCTCAAGGCGGCCGGCAAGCTGTATGGGCGCGGCGACGTGGCGCGCGTGGAGAGCGCGGTGGTGGACGCGGGCGAGCAGCGCACGGTGACCATCAAGGCCGTCGAGGCGCCGTGGGCCAGCAATCGCCTGCGCGTGGGCCTGGAGCTGGCCAGCGATTTCAAGGACAGCAACAACTTTGCCCTGAAGCTGCTGCATGTGCGTTCGAACCTGAACAGCTGGGGTGGCGAGTTGCGCAGCACGGCGCAGATCGGCAATGCGCGCGGTTATGGCGTGCAGTTCTGGCAGCCGCTGGGCGCCGGCAACCCGTGGTATATCGCGCCGCAGCTGCAATACACCTCGTCGGCGATGGATTTGTTCGACCAGGGCCGGCGCAGCGCGCGCCTGGCCTATAACGGCCAGACGGCGGCGCTGGTGCTGGGACGCCAGTTTGGTACCTGGGGCGATTTGCAGTTTGGCGTCACGCGCAGGGAAGTCAAGGGCAAGCTGGCGATTCCGGCCGACCCCGAGATGCCGGAGTTGCGCGCGCTGGGCACCACGCAGTTCGTGCAGTTCCGCGTCGATACGCTCGATTCGCCCGGCTTCCCCACGCGCGGCGTGCTGTTCGACGCCACCTGGACGCGCGATACGACCACGGGATCGGGCGAAACGGCCGTGGGCCAATCCTCCATCACAGGGTTGAAGGCGTTTAGCCGCGGCAACTGGGCTGGCCATGTGTATGGCGAATGGGCGCGTTCGCAGCGTGGCGAGGCGCCGCTCAACCTCGGCGGTTTCCTGCGCCTGTCCGGCACGGAATTTCAATCGGTGAGCGGGCGCAGCATCGCCCTGGCGCGCCTGGTGATGGCGCGCCGCATCGGTTCCCTGCCGAGTACCCTGGGCGGCGCCGTGCGGGCCGGCTTTTCGCTGGAAATGGGCGGCGGCTTCGATCAGAGCGAACGCTGGAAGGCCAGCAAATTCACGCAGGCGAGCAGCGCCTTCATCTCGGTCGACACGCGCTTCGGCCCCGTCTACATGGCCTCGGGCGCATCGAAGGGCGGCGAGAGCACGTTCTACCTGTTCCTGGGCCCTGTCTGGTAGCTGGCGCCCGGCGCCGGCGGCGCGGCGGGCGCGCTGCGGCGCAGGGCCGTGAAGGCGGCGAATTCCCATGAGCGAAATCCCAGCAGCAGGGTAAAGCCATCGCGTTCGGCCGGCGCCAGGCGCCGGTCGCTCTGGTGCAGGCGCGCCAGTTCCTCGGCCAGCTGGCGGATCTTTTGCACCATTTCCTGTGCGCTGGGCAGGCACAGGCGGGCCGGGATGCACATCAGCGTCTCGCCGGCGCCGTCAAAATGCCCGCTGAAATAGTCGGCCACCACGTGCTCGCGGAAGTACTGCTGCACGGGACCGTCGGCCAGCCAGTGGAAGGCGTTCGAGACGCGCAGGCTGTAGCGGTTCAGCGGCTTGAGCTCGATCAAGCCCAGCCGGTCCAGCTCGGCCAGGCAGACGATGCATTCGGCCTGCGTCAGCGCATACGTTTCCACTACCTGCTCCACGCTCCAGTGGCCGAGGCAGCAGATCGCCACCAGCAGCAGGCGCGGATGCGCCACCAGCGACTTTTCCTGCACCAGGGTGAGCGTGTCGGCATGCGGCGTGATGTCGGCCGCGCCGCGCAGCACGTCTTCCATGGCGATGCCGGAGGCCTTGCAGATCAAGGCCAGGCGCGAGAGCGACATGTCGTGCTGGCCAAACATGCGCTTGACGCTCGATTCGCTCATGGCGATGCGCTCGGCCAGCACCTTGTAGGTGATGCCGGCGGCGCGCAATTGGGTGCGCAGGACGCGCAGGACCAGTTCAGGCGAACTCACGATAATTCCTTTCTACAAGTTTGGTAGCGGATGCCGGTACCGAATGTAGCCCTTAATGGCACTTTGCACAAGGAGATAGTACTTCCAGGCAAAAGAGATGACACTCCCGCTTGTAGCCCGCACAGCGCGCTACAACCAGGCACTCATCCACTTGTAGAGGTTATTCATGTCCATCCAATTACGTTTCCCAGTAGCGATGCTGGCGCTTGCCGCCATCGCTCCCCTGTCCGCCTTTGCCGCCGAGCCGGCGCCGGGCCCCGTCTACATGGGCGCCAGCTACGGCTTTCGCGCCAACACCGACCTCGATTGCGTGCCCGCCCAGCGCGACTGCGACAAAAGCAGCAAGCGCAGCGGCAAGGCCTACGTGGGCTACACTTTCGACGCGCTGCCGTTTCAGGGCGGCGTGGCCGTGCCTGCGATTGAGCTGGTGGGGTATCTGGGGGGAGAGGTCAAGTCCGGCTTCGACACGGGCGCCGGCAAGCGCGCTGGGCGCGGCAAGTTCACGGGCCTCGGCATGCAGGGCGTGCTGGCCTACAAGTTCGATGCATTCACCTTGAGCGGACGCGCCGGCGCGGCCTACACGCAGGGCAAGGTCGATTATCTGGACGGCGGTTCGGACAAGAAGGACAAGATAGGCCTGACCTACGGCATTGGCACGGCTTACGCGCTGAACAAGAACTGGTCGCTGCACCTGGACTGGGATCGCGTGCCAGTGAAGTACAGCAGCAAGCAAACGACCAAGGTCGACATGTTTTCGCTGGGCGCGTCCTACCGCTTCTAAGGCGGACGCCGGGCAGACGATGGCCTGATCGCGGACGCCCCCATCGGGGGTGTCCGCAGGCGGCCTGCGATGAGCACGCCCCAAGGCCTTGATTCATGCTGCTGCGTCCAGGCGCCTTGCCTTGGACATTTCAAGATCAGTCTGTGACGTCTGCTTTCTGCAGCAGTTTCGCCAGCAGGCGTTTTTCCTGCTGGCGCTGGCCGGAGACGGTCTTCACGTGCGCGCCGGCGGCGCGCTGCAGGGCCGCGGCGGCCACCGGGTTGCGCGGTTTTTGCGAGGGTTCGACGCGGAACTGCATTTTCTGCCGCGTCGCCAATGCCTTGTTTGCCATCGGTCCCCTCCCTGTTTACAGCACGTAGCGCGACAGGTCTTCGTTGACCGACAGCGCTTCCAGGCGTTCGTTGACGTAGGCGGCATCGATCACCAGCAGGTTTTCCGTGCTGCTGCTGCCTTCGCTGGCCGTAAACGACACTTCTTCCAGCAGTTTTTCCATCACCGTGTGCAGCCGGCGCGCGCCGATGTTTTCCGTGCGCTCGTTAACCGAGTAGGCGATTTCCGCCAGGCGCGTGATGCCTTCCGGCGCGAATTGCAGCTTCAGGTTTTCCGTCGCCAGCAGCGCTTCGTACTGCATCGTCAGGCAGGCGTCGGTGCTCGTCAGGATGCGCTCGAAGTCCGAAATCGACAGCGATTCCAGCTCCACGCGGATGGGGAAGCGTCCCTGCAGCTCGGGGATCAGGTCCGACGGTTTCGACAGGTGGAAGGCGCCCGAGGCGATGAACAGGATATGGTCCGTGCGTATCATGCCGTACTTGGTGTTGACGGTCGTGCCTTCGACCAGCGGCAGCAGGTCGCGCTGCACGCCGGCGCGCGAGACGTCGGCGCCGCCCGCTTCGGAACGCGAGGCGATCTTGTCGATTTCATCTAAGAAGACGATGCCGTTCTGCTCGACGTTCTGGATGGCCTTCTGTTTCAGCTCGTCCTCGTTCACCAGCTTGGCCGCTTCTTCCTCGACCAGCAGTTTCAGCGCTTCCTTGATCTTGACCTTGCGCGCCTTCTTGCGCTGCCCGCCCACGCCCGAGAACATGGACTTGATCTGTTCCGTCATTTCTTCCATGCCCGGCGGCGCCATGATTTCCATCTGCGGGCCCGCCTCGGCCAGCTCGATCTCGATTTCCTTGTCATCGAGTTCGCCCTGGCGCAGGCGCTTGCGGAAGGTCTGGCGCGTGCTGTCGCCGCTGCCCGTGTCCACGGCCGCCGCCGTATTCGGCGTGAAGCCGAAGTCGCGCGCCGGCGGCACGAGGATGTCGATGATGCGGTCTTCGGCCGCGTCTTCGGCGCGCGCGCGTACTTTTTTCATCTCCAGCGCGCGCGTCTGCTTGATGCCGATGTCGATCAGGTCGCGGATGATGGTGTCGACGTCGCGGCCCACATAGCCCACTTCCGTGAACTTGGTCGCTTCGATCTTGATGAACGGCGCCTCGGCCAGCTTGGCCAGGCGGCGCGCGATTTCCGTCTTGCCGACGCCCGTGGGGCCGATCATCAGGATGTTCTTGGGCGTGATTTCATGGCGCAGGGGTTCGGCCACCTGCTGGCGGCGCCAGCGGTTGCGCAGGGCGATGGCGACGGCGCGCTTGGCCTTGGCCTGGCCCACCACGTGCTTGTCGAGTTCGGTGACGATTTCCGACGGGGTCATGTTCATGATCATAGTTGGCTTTCTATCTTTCTTTTGCGTAGAGTGCCCGAAAAACGTTCAGGGCAAGGCGCGTGGCCGCAGGCAGTACCTTTTTGTACGCCCAGGCCATGCAACGCAGCCATGGGCGTTTTCTCGAAGGACTCTTAGTCCAGGGTCTCGATGATGTGGGACATATTCGTGTAGATGCAGAGTTCCGCGGCGATGGTCAGCGATTTCTTGACCACTTCGGCCGGCGACAAGTCCGTGTTTTCCTGCAGCGCCTTGGCGGCCGACTGGGCGTAGGTGCCGCCCGAGCCGATGGCGCCGATGCCGTCTTCCGGCTCCAGCACGTCGCCGTTGCCCGTGATGACCAGGGTCGACTCGCTGTCGGCCACCAGCAGCATCGCTTCGAGGCGGCGCAGCACGCGGTCGGTGCGCCAGTCCTTGGCCAGTTCAACGGAGGCGCGCAGCAGGTTGCCCTGGTGTTTTTCCAGCTTGCCTTCAAAACGGTCGAGCAGGGTGAAGGCGTCGGCCGTGCCGCCGGCAAAGCCCACGAGGACCTTGCCCTGGTACAACTTGCGTACCTTGCGCGCCGTGCCCTTCATGACGATGTTGCCTAGCGTAACTTGCCCATCGCCGCCCAGCGCGACTTGCTTGCCGCGCCGGACGCAGAGGATGGTGGTGCCGTGAAATTGTTCCATAGTGACCTCAAAAGATTCGTGCCTATGCGTGCAGCGTCATGCGTGTGCGCGCCCATGGCCCAAAAGTGGGGATGGAAAAGGCAATTGCAAGCGGCATGTGCCACTGTCGCGCCTGCTTCAGTGTAGTCGGCGCGGGACGAAAAAAAAGCACGCAACCGGGGTTGTGTGCTTTTTTATTCGCCATCGCCAGGCCGCCGGGGCGGCCGCGCAAGGGACGGGGCGATCAGTCGCCGTAGAGTTTTTGCTTCAGTTCGCGCCGTTGCTGGGCTTCCAGCGACAGGGTGGCGGTCGGACGGGCGATCAGGCGCGGGATGCCGATAGGCTCGCCCGTTTCTTCGCACCAGCCATAGTCGCCGGCGTCGATGCTGGCGATCGATTGTTGTACTTTCTTCAGCAATTTGCGCTCGCGGTCGCGCGTGCGCAGTTCCAGCGCATGCTCTTCCTCGATGGTGGCGCGGTCGGCAGGATCCGGTACCAGCACGGTTTCACGCAAGTGTTCCGTGGTTTCGCCTGCGTTTTTCAGCAAGTCTTTCTCGAGCTGTTGCAGACGTGCCTTGAAGAATGCCAGTTGTGCCGGATTCATGTAGTCATCTTCGCTCATGGCGCGAATTTGGTCTTCGCTGATGAGAGGGATGTCTTGGTTGGCGGCCGGGGTCGATTTATTAGTTTTGGTCATAACTTCGCTTACCTTCGATACGACAGAGTTTTCAAATTGATCAGTTGATCGGCGATGCCGAGCAACTGTACAGGTTCCGCTTGGCATTGCTGTCCAGCTGTACTGCTTGCGACCTTGGCTTGCCGGCGGTGGCCAGGACTACCGGCCGGCGATAATGCCATGTTGATAACTTTTTGCCGCTATATGCCGGTCTCGCTCGCCGCGTCGACCTGCGTGTTGGGTGGATCGGTTGCATGCCTGGCATGCGGCCAGCGGCAGTTTGCCAGCATTTCATGACAGGCGAACGACATGGGCCGTTTTCGTCGCTGATTTTGGCACGCTTTGCTTTATATTGCCATCCCGATTTGTTGACTAGCCGATCAGATGTGGCCACTTGTTGGTTTATGCCAGCAAGATGTTCGTCAGGCAGGGGGAAAGCATGCTTAACTTTCCCTTTTGTTTCTGCTTTGCAACGGATACTTCGCAAAACCCGGCTAGTTTATACCAAACATTGTTCGAGTCCGCGAATAAAAATGTCTTTTGGTAGATTTTTGCCAATAAAGACCATTTTGCTGCCACGCACCTCGTTCTCGCCCCATTTGGCGCCCAGATCGCTGCCCATCAGCTGGTGCACGCCCTGGAATACCACCTTGCGTTCGGCGCCCTGCATCAGCAGCACACCCTTGTAGCGCAGCATGCGCGGGCCATACACCTGTACCAGGCCGCCGAGGAACTCATCGAGCTTGGCGCTGTCAAACGGTTGCGTGCTCTTGAAAACAAAGGCGGCGATGTCGTCGCTGTGCTGCGCATGGTGGTGGTCGGCATGGCCGCAATCGGTGGCGCAGGCTGCGGTGTGCTCATGCTTGTGCTCATGCGCATGGCCGTGTGCGTGCTGATCTGCGTGTTCATGCGCATGGTCGTGGTCGTGGACGTGCTCGCTTTCGGTGGCGAGGAAATCCGGGTCCAGTTCCAGCTTTTCATTCAGATTGAAACCGCGGATGTCGAGCACCTCGGCCAGCGGCGCGCGGCCGAAGTCGACCTTGCCGATGGGGGCGCGCGGATTGATGCGCGTCAGGCGGCGCGTCAGGGCGGCCACGTCGTCTTCACTGACGAGGTCGGTTTTCGACAGCAGCAGCTTGTCGGCAAAGCCCACCTGGCGCTGCGCCTCTTCGTATTCGTCGAGTTGCTTCATGGCATGGCGCGCGTCGACCACCGTGATGATGGCGTCGAGCATGTAGTGGCTGCCCACTTCCTCGTCGACAAAGAAGGTTTGCGCCACGGGGCCGGGATTGGCCAGGCCCGTCGTTTCGATGACCAGGCGGTCGAACGCGATCAGGCCCGCATCGCGCTTTTGCGCCAGGGCCGACAGGGCCACGATCAGGTCGCCGCGCACGGTGCAGCAGATGCAGCCGTTGTTCATCTCGATGATTTGTTCGTTGCTGTCCTGCACCAGGATTTCATTGTCGATGTTTTCCTGGCCAAACTCATTCTCGATCACGGCGATGCGCATGCCGTGGTCTTCCTGCAGTATGCGGTTGAGCAAGGTGGTTTTGCCGGCGCCGAGGAAACCGGTGAGTATGGTGGTGGGAATCAGTGCCATGAAGAATGCATGCCTATGCTGTGGTTCGGTGGTGCCGCCGCGCAAGCGGGCGAATCCGGACGATTATGCCGGAATTTTGCAAATGCTTGCAAATGGGCGCCGATCCGCTTGATATGGATCAGGCCGGCGCTCTCTTTACTTGACCTTGGCGCGCGGGTGGGCCTGGTCGTACACGTGCGCCAGGTGCTGGAAATCGAGGGCCGTGTAGACCTGGGTCGAGGTGATGCTGGAATGGCCCAGCATTTCCTGCACGGCGCGCAAGTCGCCCGACGATTGCAGCACGTGCGAGGCGAACGAGTGGCGCAGCACGTGCGGATGCACATTCGCGGGAATCTCCGTGGCCAGCGCGTGCGCCTTCAGGCGCAGCTGCAAGACGCGCGGCGAGATGCGCGTACCGCGCGTGCTCAAAAACAAGGCGGCGCTGCCATCCCTGGCCGGCGGGCGCACGGCCAGCCAGCTGCTGAGGGCGACGAGGGCGGCCTTGCCGACCGGCACCTTGCGCATCTTGCTGCCCTTGCCCGTGACGATGACTTCGAAGCTGGCCATGTCGAGCCAGCCCAGCGAGGCAGGCTGGCCGCCCTCGGCCTTGCAGTAGTGGGTGTCCAGGCTGGTCAGTTCGGAAACGCGCAAGCCGCTCGAATACAGCAGTTCGAACATGGCGCGGTTGCACAGCTGCTCCGGTTCGGCCTGGCCCTGCTGGTGTTGCGCGGGCGCCACGAGGCGCACGGCGTCGTCCACCGACAGCGCGCGCGGCAGCGTCCTGGCCCGCTTCGGGGCGCGGATGCCGTCGACGGGGTTGGCGTCGAGTGCCGTTTCACCGCTGAGCCAGTTGAAGAAGCCGCGCCACGACGACAGCTTGCGCGCGATCGAGCGCGGGTCGAGGCCGCCTGCGTGCAGCTTGGCCGTGTAGCGCCGCACTTCGTTGTGCGCCAGGGCCGTCCAGGGCGTGTTGCCGCTCAGTTCCAGCAGCGCGCGCAGGTCGCGCCCGTAGGCGTCCAGCGTGTGCGGCGACAGTTTGCGCTGCGTGGCCAGTTGCGCCAGGTAGGCGTCGAGCCATTCCGCCTTGCCGCGCGTCGCATTCATGGCGTTCTCAGGCAGGCGCACCGGCGCGCAGCGCGGCCAGGGCGGCGCTGGCCGTGGCGCCGATATGCACGAGGAAATCCGTGCCCATGCTCGAGGTGAAGCGCTCGCTGTCGGGCGAGCCGAGCACCAGCAGGCCGAAGGTGCCCGTAGTGCCGGGCGCGCGCAGGGCGATCATGACGGTCGATTCGATTTTCTCGGCCTGCAGCCAGTGCACGGCTTCGAAATCGCGGTTGCTGCCGCAATACGGGGCTTGCAGGCTGTTGGCGAACATGCGCACGTCGGCCGTGACATCTTCCGTGAACCAGCCGTTGGCGTGTTCCGGCAGCACTTGCCACAGGCGCAGGCTGACGTGGGGCACGTCGAAATTGCTTTGCAGCGCATCGACCAGCACACGCGGCATGGCCGCATCGTTGCGCACCTGCAGCATGGCCTGGTTCCAGCCGTGGAATTTGCTGGCGATGTCGCCATTTTCCTCGGCCACGCGGCTCAGCTTGGACATGCGCAGTTCGAGCGCCTTGTATTTGTCGCGCATCACTTCCATTTGCCGCTCCTGCAGCGAGATGGTGCGTCCCGTCAGCGGGCTGCTCAGTTTGACTTCGCCGAGCAGAGCGGTATGCTCTTCGAAGAAATTCGGATGCTCGCTCAGATACTGGGCGACGGTGCTGGAATCGAGTGTGGCGGTCATTGATAGTGTCAGATGATAGAAGGGTGAACGCTTAATTCTAACCGAGAGTGCCGCGGCATAGGCGCAAAGGGCGCCACGCGCGTGCATTTTCCTCGCGCCCATGAAAAAGGCGGCATGGTTGCCCATGCCGCCTGGTCTTCCCTGCGTCTGGCCTGTCACCCGCAGCGGGCGACAGGCGCAGCCATTAGAAGTTGTGGTGTACGCCCAGACCGATGTAGGTGATCGAGGTGGCTGCCTTGCGGTTCGAGATGTCCGCGTACAGGTAGGTGCGCTTCGACAGGTTGTAGTCATAGCCCAGCGATGCCTGCTTGGTCTTGGTCACGCCATCCGGCGTTTTTTGACCGTAGCCAGCGCGGATCTTGCCTGGGCCGACGTCGTAGTTGGCGCCGACCAGCCATGCCTTGGTATCGGTGTTGATGATTTTCAGGCCGCTGTCATCCTGATGCTGGTACGACGCCATCAGTTTCAGTTCCGGGACCGGATTGAACGATGCCGCAACCGACCACAGCTTGGCTTCCAGCGCATTGCGCTCGTAGGCGGCCATGGCGGCGAATTGCGAGTTGGTGTACGTGGCCGAGACCGAGTATGGATTCGAATCCGGCGTGGCATTGGCCGGTACGCCGTGGTTGCTAGGCGTGGCGATGACGGCGGCGTTGCCATTGGCTTCCTTGGCGGCGACGGTGGCGTTGATCTGGAAGCCGCTGAACACTGGCGAGTTGTAGAACACGGCGTTCGAGAAGCGGTTACGCGAGTTGCCTGGCGCGCTCAGTGGATCGCTGCTGTAGGCGGCCACGGTGATGTCGGTCTGGAAGCCGGCTGGCGTTGGCATGCCCGACCATGGTTCGAATGCGGTGCTCGATTCCTGGAATGCGGTCAGGCCACGGCCCAGGCGCACGGTACCGAAGTCGCCTTGCAGGCCGACGCGGCTTTGACCCTGGAACAGCGGACGGGAATTGTTTTCCAGCGTGCCGGTGTCGGATTCATAGCGAATTTCCAGTTGGAAAATGGCTTTCAGGCCATTGCCCAGATCTTCCGTGCCCTTGAAGCCCAGCTTGTTGTTGTCGCGTTTCGTCACGGCAGTGGTCGAACCGGTCGTTTTGCCCAGGCCAGCATCAACCGTGCCGTAGATTTGAACGGACGACTGTGCTTGTGCGGTTGCGGCAAATGCGCCGAAGAGTGCGAGGGCAACGAGTGATTTTTTCATGTCTTATTCCCTATTTAAAAGTGAGTTCCGTCCGAGATCCGAGCAGATTGAAATGCGCCAATTGCCGCGTTTCGATGAATGAACCTTAATTCCTCGGCGTGCCGGGCGCATGGGATTGGTCAAATATGCGTGAAAAGATTGGTGGAAAGCGCCATAAATCCATGGCCCTGTTGTATTTTCGTAACGCAGCGATTGCTTCGCGGCGGACGCCGGCGAGCGCCGTTTACCCCTGCCATACCTCGCGCAAACCCGCATGCTGGCGTGGTGGCGGTCCGATATTGTTGCGTTGAATCAAGTTCTTACGCCCGTATCGGCGGATTTGTGACACAAGGACGTTACACTAGGGGACGGCCTGCATCGACGGGCCCGGAGACCGTTCACCATTATTAGAATCATTGACTCAAATATCGAGAATCGATGGCAAATCGCGAAACACTAGGATTGATCAAGGGGGCGCGTGCGGGTGACGTTGCCTGTCAGCTGGCACTGGGACGCGTCTATCTGTTCGGGCAGGGCGTGCCGCAAAGTTTGCCCACGGCCCTGCACTGGCTGGCGCGGGCGGCCCAGGAGGATAGCCAGGAGGCATGTTTGCTGATCGGCACGCATGTACCGTTCGAGCTGGCGCAACCGACGGCCAAGGCGCTGATACCGTATTACGCGCAAGCGTACGATGCGGGGCTGGTGCAGGCCGGGCTGGTGCTGGCGCAACTGGTGCTGGGCAATGCCGCCAGCACCAGTTGCGACACCTTGCGGGCCAAGGCGCGCCTGGGGCTGGAGGCGGCCGTGCGCGCCGGCTTGCCCGATGCACAATGGCTATTGTCCTTGCAGGAAGGGCCGTCGGACGCGTTCATGCCGGCCGTCAGGCAGGCCGCGGCGCAGGGCGGCGATGTCGATACGCACGCGTGGCTGGAGCAGGCCTGGAACACGGGCGACCATGCGGCATTCCTGGCGCAGGGCTTGCCGCTGGCGCGCGAGCTGTTGCAGCGCCAGGCGGCGGCAGGCGCGCGCACGCTCGCCCTCGATGCGCAGCAGGTGCTGTTGCTGTCGCGCTGCGCCCAGGCGTTGGCGCCCGGCGGCGGTGCCGAAGGCTGGCAGTGCTGCGAACTGGCGGCGCATGGCGGCGACCGCACGGCGCAGCTGGAGCTGGGACTCGGCTATGCGCGCATGGATGCGCATGGCCAGCGCCTGGCCACGCGCAATGGCGCGGCAAATTTCAAGCGGGCAGTGCGCTGGCTGACGCAGGCTGGCGAGCAGGGCCTGGCCGAAGCCTGGTTCGTGCTGTCGCGCATCTATACGAAACCGGAATTTTCCCAGCGCAATGTGGTCGAAGCCCAGTCCTGCCTCGAACGCGCTGCCGACCTCGGGCATGGCCCGGCCCAGCTTGAATGTGGGATGCATGCGTGGCGCACTCGCCGCGAAGGCGTGAACAGCGACGTGCGTGCCGCCTACTGGCTGCTGCAGGCGCAGGCGCAAGGCAGCCATGAAGCGGAGGCGGCGCTGGCGCGCATCGCGCCGCGCGGCGACGCCGGCGACTGGGGCCAGTGCGGCGTCCTGCATGCGGGCGCGCAGCGGCGCCAGCTGGGACAGAATCACCCCTTGCTGGCGGCGCGCCTGGAACTGGCGCGCTGCTTCCACCTGTCGCGCGCCGAAGCGCTGCTGCTCGATGTGCATGCGGCCGACCAGGGGCATTGCTTGTTGATCGATATCAGCGCCACGCACGGGCGCGGCAAGCGGCGCCTGGTGCTGATCCGCACGGCGCAGGAGCGCCAGGTGCTCGACCAGGTGATGCGCCTGTTCGAACGCGTCGATTGCGGCATGGATGGTCCGGAAGGCAATTACCGGCAGCGCTTGTACCGCCTGAAATGCTACCTGGCCGAACTGGAGTCGGCGCAGGAGCACGTGCCGCAGGACGATCTGGCGCAGGAGCGGCAGTTCCTGGCGGCATGAGGCAAGGGGATTACAGTTCGATCGTGCCTTCGAACACGGTCACGGCCGGGCCCGTCATCAGCACGGGCTGGCCCGGACCTTGCCAGGCGATCGACAGTTCGCCGCCGCGCGCGCTGATGCGCACGGGCGAATCGAGCAGGCCGCGGCGTATGCCGGCCACGGCGGCGGCGCAGGCGCCCGTGCCGCAGGCGAGGGTTTCGCCCGCGCCCCGTTCGTACACGCGCAGTTTCACGTGGTGGCGGTCGACGATCTGCATGTAGCCGGCGTTGACGCGGCGCGGGAAGCGCGCGTGGCGTTCGATCAGCGGGCCCGACACTTCCAGCTCTTGCGCATCGACATCGTCGACCACTTGCACGGCGTGCGGATTGCCCATCGAGACCACCGACACCAGGACCGTGGCGCCATGGCCCGGCAAGGCCAGGTCCAGCGGCCACAGCAGATCCGTGCCTTGCGCCACGCCGTCCAGGCCATTCGCGTCGAACGGCACCAGCGCGGGCTCCAGCACGGGCGCGCCCATGTCGACCGTGATGCTGCCGTCCGCCTCGAGGCGCGGCGCGATGACGCCGGCCATCGTTTCCACGCTGATGCTGCGCTTGTCGGACAGGCCTTTTTCGCTGACGAACTTGACGAAGGCGCGGGCGCCATTGCCGCATTGCTCGACTTCGCCGCCATCGTTGTTATAGATGCGGTAGCGGAAGTCGCAGCCGGGCAGGCGCGGCTTTTCCACCACGAGAATCTGGTCGGCGCCGATGCCGAAACGGCGGTCGGCCAGGCGCTGCCACTGGGCCGGCGTGAAGTCGATGTCTTGGTTGATGGCGTCGATGACGATGAAGTCATTGCCGGCGCCATGCATCTTGGTAAAGTGGAGTTTCATGGTGTGCCGTGTCACTTGTGCTGGTTATAGAACGACGCTTCGCCTTCCGGGCGCGTCTTGAAGCGCTTGTGCGTCCAGAAGTATTCGGCTGGGGCCTCGCGCACGCGTTCCTCGATGAATTCGTTCATGCGGCGCGTGGCGGCCGTGATGTCGTCGCCGGGATAGTCATCCCAGGCCGGATAGTAGGTCACTTTCCAGCCCTGGTAGTTGGGCAGGAAGGTGGCGATGACGGGGATCACCTGCGCGCGCGCGGCCAGCGCCAGGCGCGCCGTGGCCGTCAGCGTGGCGGCCGGCACGCCGAAGAAGGGCACGAATTCCGCATCCTTCTCGCCAAAATCCATGTCCGGCAGCATGAAGTAGGGCAAGCCGTCGCGCAGCGCGCGCAGGATGGTCTTGATGCCGTCCTGGCGCGTAAACAGCTTGGGCGGCTTGAAGCGCGAGCGGCCCGCGCGCAGGGCCTGGTCGAAGACGGCATTCTTTTGCTGCACATACATCGACGAGGCGGAGATCTCCATGGCCGTGGCGGCGCCGGCCACGTCGAGGCAGACGAAGTGCGGGCACAGCAGGATGGTCGGCTTGTCGGCGATCTGCTGGCCCGGGAAGGCCGGCACTTTTTTGATCAGGCGGTTCAGGCGCGCTTCCGGGGCCCACCACAGGATGCTGCGCTCCCACACGCTGCGCGAATAGGCCTGGAAATGCTGGCGCGCCAGGGCGACGCGCTGGGCTTCCGTCAGTTCCGGCATGCACAGGCGCAGGTTGGTCAGGGCGATCCTGCGCCGCGTCGGCATGGCGATGAACAGCACGCTGCCGACGGCCACGCCGAAGCGGCCGAGGATGGGCAAGGGCAGCCAGTGCAGCAGCCACATGAAGGCGATCAGCAGTCTCATGCCGGCTCCTTGCCCGCATCCGGACTGGCTGGCGCCGGCGGCGGCGCGCCGCGCGGCACCTTGTAGCGGTTGTAGCTCCACAGGTATTGCGCGGGACTGCGCGCGATCAATTGCTCCATGGCCGCGTTGATGGTGCGCGCCTGTTCGGCCGAGGTGCTGTCGAGCGACTCGGTGAAGGGCACGAAATGCACGACGTAGCCGCGCCCGCCCGGCAGGCGCTCGGCATAGGTGATGATGACTTCGGCGCCGCCCATCTGCGCCAGCTTGGCCGGCAGGGTCATGGTGTAGGCGGGACGGCCGAAGAAGTCGGCCCACACGCCTTCGCCCTCCTGCGGCACCTGGTCGGGCAGCAGGCCGATCGGCTGGCCTTTTTTCAGGCACTTGGCGAAGATGCGCACGCCCGACATGTTGGCTGGCGCCAGCATCAGGTTTTCGCGCGCGCGCGCGCCTTCGATCAGCGGTTTCAATGCGGCGCGCTTGGGCGGGCGGTACATGACGGTCAGCGGCGTGCGCAGGGCGATCTGCTGCGCGACGATTTCAAAGCAGCCCAGGTGCGGCGTCAGGAAGACGATGCCGCGGCCGTGCTGCAACGCTTTTTCCACCAGTTCCCAGTTTTCCACGGTGGCATGGCGCGCTACGCGCTCGGCCGGCGCGCACCAGATGAAGGGCAGTTCCAGCACGCTCTTGCCCGCTTCGGCCACGGCCGTGTGCAAGTGTTGCGAAAACCCCGCACCTTGCATGTTCTCGCGCATGCGGCGCCGGTAGGACGGGGAAATGGCGTAAATCACCCAGCCGAGCGCAGCGCCCAGGCCATGCAAGACCGGCAAGGGAAAGACGGATAAGAAGCGGAAAATAGGGACTAACATGAATAAGCTGTTTCCAGGAATGGCGTGTTGCCGTGCCAAAATTTTTTAAGAAGCGTAAAATACCACGTATGCAGTAACCGCTGAGTTAATAGACAACTTGCGAAGCGGAATATAAATATCGCTAAAGCGTCGCAGGCAAAATCCTCTTTACTGCGACAGAACATTCACATAGTAATCAGGAGCTTGCAATGTCAAACGACTATCTCTTCACTTCCGAATCCGTCTCGGAAGGCCATCCCGACAAGGTTGCCGATCAAATTTCCGACGCCATCCTTGACGCCATCCTGACCCAGGATCCAGCCGCCCGCGTGGCCGCCGAAACCCTGTGCAACACCGGTCTGGTGGTGCTGGCTGGCGAGATCACCACCCACGCCAATGTGGATTATATTCAAGTTGCGCGCGAAACCATCAAACGCATCGGCTACGACAACACGGAATACGGCATCGACTACAAGGGTTGCGCCGTGTTGGTGGCCTACGACAAGCAGTCGCCGGACATCGCGCAAGGCGTCGATGAAGGTGCGGGCATTGACCTGGATCAAGGCGCTGGCGACCAGGGCCTGATGTTCGGCTACGCCTGCGATGAAACGGCCGAGCTGATGCCTGCTGCCATCCACTACGCGCACCGCCTGGTCGAGCGCCAGTCGCAGCTGCGCAAGGATGGCCGCTTGCCATGGCTGCGTCCGGATGCGAAATCGCAAGTGACCCTGCGCTACGTCGATGGCCGCCCGGTCGGCGTGCACACGGTCGTGCTGTCGACCCAGCATGCACCGGAAATTTCCCATTCGCAGATCGAAGAAGCGGTGATCGAGGAAATCATCAAGCCCATCCTGCCGCGCGAATGGCTGACCGAAACGAAATTCCTCGTCAACCCGACGGGCCGTTTCGTCATCGGCGGTCCGCAAGGCGATTGCGGCTTGACTGGCCGCAAGATCATCGTCGATACCTACGGTGGCGCGGCCCCGCACGGCGGCGGCGCGTTCTCGGGCAAGGATCCGTCGAAAGTCGACCGTTCGGCAGCCTACGCGGCCCGCTACGTGGCGAAGAACATCGTCGCGGCCGGCCTGGCGCGCCAATGCCAGGTGCAGGTCAGCTACGCCATCGGCGTGGCCAAGCCGATCAACATCACCGTCTACACGGAAGGCACGGGCGTGATTCCCGATGCGGAAATCGCCAAGCTGGTGCTGGCGCACTTCGACCTGCGTCCGAAGGGCATCGTGCAAATGCTCGACCTGCTGCGCCCGATCTACCAGAAGAGCGCCGCCTACGGCCACTTCGGCCGCGAAGAGCCGGAATTCACGTGGGAGCGCACCGACAAGGTGGCCCTGCTGCGCGACGCCGCCGGCCTGAAGTAATCTAGTCAGACTGGCAAGCAAAGCGCCCCGGCCTGCTGGCCGCGGGCGCTTTTTTTATGTGTTGTTACGTGGCAATGCCGTGCAAACAGGCTGGCGCGGCGGCCTTGACAATGATAAAATCCCGTGTCCGAGGAGCGTTGCGACGAAGAAATTCGCCAGGCTCGGAATATCCTGCAACCGCGCTCACGTACCTTTTTCAACAACTGAAAGGAGGGCGTGATGAACGCCGTACTCAAATCGCAACACGACTACACCATCGCCGATATCACCTTGGCCGCATGGGGCGACAAAGAAATCAAGATTGCTGAAACGGAAATGCCTGGCCTGATGGCCATCCGCGAGGAATTCGCGGCAGCGCAGCCCCTGAAAGGCGCGCGCATCACCGGTTCCATCCACATGACCATCCAGACCGCCGTGCTGATCCAGACCCTGGAAGCACTGGGCGCGCAAGTGCGTTGGGCATCGTGCAACATTTACTCGACGCAAGACCACGCCGCCGCCGCCATCGCCGCCGCCGGCACGCCGGTGTTCGCCGTCAAGGGCGAATCGCTGGATGACTACTGGGAATACACGCACCGCATCTTCGAATGGCCGAACGTGGACGGCAAGGCTGTCTACTCGAACATGATCCTCGACGATGGCGGCGACGCTACCCTGTTGCTGCACCTGGGCGTGCGCGCGGAAACCGACCTGTCGGTGCTGGCCAACCCCGGTTCGGAAGAAGAAATCTGCCTGTTCAACTCGATCAAGAAGCACTTGCTGGCCGATCCGACCTGGTATTCGAAGCGCCTGCCGGAAATCCTCGGCGTGACGGAAGAAACCACCACCGGCGTGCACCGCCTGTACCAGATGCACAAGGAAGGCAAGCTGGCCTTCCCTGCGATCAACGTGAACGATTCCGTCACGAAATCGAAGTTCGACAACCTGTATGGCTGCCGCGAATCGCTGGTCGACGGCATCAAGCGCGCCACCGACGTGATGATCGCCGGTAAGGTTGCCGTCATCGCCGGTTACGGTGACGTCGGTAAAGGTTCGGCGCAAGCCATGCGCGCCCTGTCGGCCCAGGTGTGGGTGACGGAAGTCGATCCGATCTGCGCACTGCAGGCGGCGATGGAAGGCTACCGCGTGGTAACCATGGATTACGCCTGCGAACACGGCGACATCTTCGTTACCTGCACCGGCAACTACCATATCCTCACGCACGATCACCTGACGCGCATGAAAGACCAGGCCATCGTCTGCAACATTGGTCACTTCGACAATGAAATCGACGTCGCTTCGCTGAAACAATACGAGTGGGAAAACATCAAGCCGCAAGTCGACCACATCATCTTCCCGTCGGGCCGCCGCATCATCCTGCTGGCCGAAGGCCGCCTGGTCAACCTCGGTTGCGGCACGGGCCACCCGTCGTACGTGATGAGCTCGTCGTTTGCCAACCAGACGATCGCCCAGATCGAGCTGTACGCGAACACGGCCAACTACCCGGTCGGCGTGTACACCTTGCCGAAACACCTCGATGAAAAAGTCGCGCGCCTGCAACTCAAAAAGTTGAATGCGCAGCTGACGGAACTGACGCAAGAGCAAGCCGACTACATCGGCGTGCGCACGGAAGGTCCATACAAGCCAGACCACTACCGCTACTAATCGGTAGTCCGGGGCTGTAACTCATCCTCCGAGGGCCGGCGTCCGCCGCCGGCCTGACCTCACTTTTGACAGGCTAGAGAAATGCGCTTGCTACTGATTTGGTTTATCAATGCGGCAGCCCTGTTTGCCGTCCCGTATCTGATGCACTCGGTGACGATGAGCAGCGGCTGGACCGCGCTGCTGGCCGCCGCCGTGCTGGGACTGGTCAACGCGCTGATCCGTCCTTTGCTGATCCTCTTGACCCTGCCCGTGACGTTTTTGTCGCTGGGCCTGTTCATCCTGATCATCAATGGCTTCATGTTCTGGCTGGTGGCGCAGATGATCGACGGTTTCCATGTCGCCAGTTTCTGGTCGGCCGTGGGTGGTGCATTGCTGTACAGCGTCATTTCCTGGGCCTTGTCGACCTTACTTTTGAGTCATGACGATGGCAAACCATAACTTCAGTATTGAGTTTTTCCCGCCGAAAACCCCGGAAGGGGCGGAAAAGCTGCGCGCCACGCGTGTCAAGTTGTCTGAATTGCATCCGAAGTACTTTTCGGTGACGTTCGGCGCCGGCGGCACCACGCAGCAGGGCACGCTCGACACCGTGCGCGAGATTCTGGCGGCCGGCGAAGAAGCCGCACCCCATCTGTCTTGCGTCGGCGGCTCGCGCGAATCGATCCGCGCCGTGCTGGCCGATTTCAAGGCGGCGGGCGTGAATCGCATCGTGGCCTTGCGCGGCGACTTGCCGAGCGGCTATGGCGCCTCCGGCGAGTTCCGCTACGCCAACGAGCTGGTGGAATTCATCCGCGCCGAGACGGGCGACCATTTCCATATCGAAGTGGCAGCCTATCCGGAAGTGCATCCGCAAGCCCGTTCGCCGCAGGACGACCTGAACGCGTTCGCGCGCAAGGTGCAGGCCGGCGCCAATGCCGCCATCACCCAGTACTTCTACAATGCCGACGCGTATTTCCAGTTTGTCGAGCAGACGCAGAAGATGGGCATCAACGTGCCTATCGTGGCCGGCATCATGCCGATCACGAATTACACGCAGCTGATGCGCTTTTCGGACATGTGCGGCGCGGAAATTCCACGCTGGGTGCGTCTGAAACTGGCCAGCTTTGGCGACGACAGCGCCTCGATCAAGGCCTTCGGCCTCGACGTGGTCACGGGCATGTGCGAACGCCTGCTGGAAGGCGGCGCGCCAGGCTTGCATTTCTATAGCATGAACCAGGCGGCCGCCACGACGGCCTTGTGGCAGCGCCTGGTCAAGTAGCCGCGTTCTGATCCGTCAGAGCAGATCGCCCTCGGTCACGATGTGATCGAGGGCGATGTCGTATTGGCCGTTAGGAAAGCTTGCCGCCAGGCAGGCATACGCGATGCCGAGCGTGCGCGGACGCGACGTTTGCGCCAGGGTGCGGTCGTAATAGCCGCCGCCATAGCCGAGCCGGTAGCGTTCCGCGTTAAAACCCAGGCAGGGCACCAGCAGGGTCGCGGGCGCCGGGCGCAGGCGCAACTGCGCCGGCACGGCCACGCCCATGCCATCCTTGACCATGGGCTCGCCCGGCGTCCAGCCGGAAAACGCCAGCGGCGCATGCTTTTCCAGCACCACCGGCAGGGACAATGCCACGCCGCGCGCGGCCAGCTGCGCATACGCGCCGTGCAAGTCCGGCTCGCCATGCAGGGGCCAGTACACGCCCAGTTCCCCGATATTTTCCTGCGCGCACCAGTCGAGCAGGCGCCGCGCGATGGCCGCATCCCATTGCGCGCGCGTGGCCTCGGGCAGGGCGCGCCGGGCCGCCAGCAAGGCCTTGCGCAAGCCGGCTTTATCCTGTGGCGCAATGGGTGGCCGTGTAGCCGGATCGCATGTTATTCTAGGGTCGCTATTCATATCACCATCAAGTTAAGATTGAGAGTCGTACATTGATTTCCCCACTGAAATGGATTGCCGGCACGATGCTGTGTGTTGCATCGGCCATGTCTCCCCTGGCCGTCCTTGCCCAGGTGTCCGCCACTGCAACGCCCGCCGCGCCCGATACGCGCAGCGAGGACGACGCCTTCCTGCTGCTGCGCGACGCCGCGCGCAAGGATGACGTCGACAAGGCGGACTTCTATGCCGGGCGCCTGACGAATTACCAGATTCCCTCATATGTTGACTATTATCGGCTGAAACCGCGCATCAAGCAGTTGAGCGAAGCGCAATTTCGCGATTACCTGAACCGCTACAAGGGCAGCGCCATCGCCGACCGTTTCCGCAACGACTGGCTGCTGGAGCTGGGCCGCAAGCGCGACTGGCTCATCTTTGATGAACAATACCCGCAATTCGCCCTCGACGACGACACCCAGCTCAAGTGCTATGCGCTGATGTCCCGCATCGCCAAGGGACAGAACGTGGCGCCCGAGGCGCGCACCCTGCTCGTGTCGCCGCCCGGCTATGGCGAAGCGTGCGGCAGCCTGATCGCCGCGCTGGCGCAAAGCGGCCAGTTCGACACGAACGACCTGTGGGCGCAGATCCGCCTGGCGGGCCAGACCAATGCCACGGGGCCGGCGCGCCGCATCGCGCTGCTGCTGGGCGCATCCGACGCGAAGATGGCGCAGGCGATCGACTTGCCGGCGCTGGTGCTGGCCAAGGGCGCGGGCGCCAGCCGTGCCGACCATGAAATGTACCTGGTGGCTGTCGGCCGCATGGCGAAAAGCACCTTGAAGCTGGGCGTGGTGGCGCTGCAAAAGGCCAGCGCGCAACTGACGGTGCAGGAACAGGCCATCGGCTGGGCCAGCCTGGCCCTGCAGGCGTCGTATGCGCTGGCGCCGGAAGCGTTTGAGTATTGGCAAAAAACCAATGGCGCGCCCCTGACCCAGGAGCAGATGCAGTGGAAGGCGCGTATCGCCTTGCGCGAAGGTAACTGGCCGCTGGTGAAGGCCAGCATCCAGGCCATGCCGGCCTCGCTGCGCGCGGACCCGACCTGGGTGTACTGGCTGGCGCGCGCGCAGCAGGCGGAAACGCCGGGCCGCCCGAACGCCCAGGCCGACGCGCTGTACCGCACGATCAGCGAACAGTCGAACTTCTATGGCTTGCTGGCCAACGAGGAACTGGGCAACCATCTGGTCTTGCCGCCGCCGGGCCAGCCGATCAGCCCGACGGAAATCGCCGCCATGGCCGCCAATCCGGGCCTGCAGCGGGCCTTGAAATTTTTCAACATGCGTTTGCGCTTCGAAGGCACGCGCGAGTGGAACTGGGAATTGCGCTCGATGACGGACCGCCAGCACCTGGCGGCCGCGGAATTTGCGCGCCAGAACAATGTGCTCGACCGCATGGTCAACACCTCGGACCGCACGCGCCTGGAAGTGGACTATACGCAGCGCTATCCGACGCCGCACGACGACGTCATGCATCCGGCCACGCAAACCCTGGGTCTGGACAAGGCCTGGGTGTATGGCCTGATCCGCCAGGAATCGCGCTTCATCATGGATGCGCAGTCGCACGTGGGCGCCTCCGGCCTGATGCAGGTCATGCCGTCGACGGCCCGCTATGTGGCCAAGAAGATCGGCCTGACCGATTTCGTCACGGAAACGCTGAGCGATGTGCGCACCAACGTCTTGCTGGGCACCAACTACCTGAACATGGTGCTCGGTGGCCTGGACGGCTCGCAAGTGCTGGCCAGCGCCGCCTATAACGCGGGACCGGGGCGCCTGCGCATCTGGCGCGCCACCATGACGCGGCCGCTGGAAGGCGCCATCTTTGCCGAGATCATTCCCTACACGGAAACGCGCGGCTACGTGAAGAACGTGATGGCCAACGCCACCTATTACGCAGCCCTGTTCGAAAAGAGCCCGCAGTCGCTGAAGGCGCGCCTGGGCACCGTGGGACCGAAAAACAGCGCCGTCGCGGCCGATTTGCCTTGAACCTTTCCTGGAATAGCTGATTATGCAAACGACCATCCTTGATCCCAGCCTGACGCAAGCCCTGGCCGCCGCGCGCGAGCCGGGCCTGACCCTCATCATCGGCAACAAGAATTACTCATCCTGGTCGATGCGCCCGTGGGTGGCCATGACGGCCTTCGGCATCCCGTTCCAGGAAGTGCGCGTGCTGCTCGACCAGAGCGACACGGCGACGAAAATCGCCGAGTATTCGGCCTGCGGCCGCGTGCCCGTGCTGCTGGCCGGCGAGATGACGATCTGGGACAGCCTGGCCATCTGCGAATACCTGGCCGAGCAGTTTCCGGACAAGCATTTGTGGCCGCAGGACGTGGCCGCGCGCGCCATGGCGCGCTGTGTCTGCGCGGAAATGCATTCCGGCTTCGCGGGCTTGCGCACGGACATGTCGATGAATATCAAAGCCAAGCTGCCGGGGCGGGGCCGCACTGCCGCCGCGCAGGCGGACATTGGCCGCATCAGCGAAATCTGGGAAGAGTGTCTGTCGCGCTTTGGCCACCACCAGTTCCTGTTTGGCGACTTTTCCATCGCCGACGCATATTTCGCCCCCGTCGTCATGCGTTTCCGCACCTATGGCGTGAGCCTGGCGCCGGCGCTGAACGCGTATTGCGAGCGTGTGCAGGCGCACCCGGCCGTGGCGCGCTGGATCGCGGAAGCGCTGGCGGAAACGGAAACGGCGCCCAAGCACGACGCGGAATTACCCGATTAAAGAAAAGTTCACCATGAAGATTTACACGGTCGGTGGCGCGGTGCGCGACCAACTGCTGGGACTGCCCATCAAGGACCGCGATTACGTGGTGGTGGGCGCCACGCCCGAGGACATGCTGCGCCAGGGCTTCCGGCCCGTCGGCAAGGATTTCCCCGTCTTCCTGCACCCGCAGACGCAGGAAGAGTACGCGCTGGCCCGCACGGAGCGCAAGACGGCCCCCGGCTACCGGGGCTTTGTCTTCCACACGGCGCCCGACGTCACCCTGGAAGACGACCTGGTGCGGCGCGATCTCACCATCAACGCCATCGCCATGGCCGAGGATGGCAGCCTGACGGACCCGTTCGGCGGCGTCGCGGATATCGAAAACAAGGTGTTCCGCCACGTCTCCGGCGCGTTCGGCGAGGATCCCGTGCGCATCCTGCGGCTGGCCCGCTTTGCCGCCCGCTACGACGCTTTCACGGTGGCGCCCGCCACCATGGACTTGATGCGCCGCATGGTGGCTGACGGCGAAGTCGACGCCCTCGTGGCCGAGCGCGTGTGGCAGGAAGTGGCGAAAGGCTTGATGGAAAACCATCCTTCGCGCATGCTGACCGTGTTGCAGGAATGCGGCGCCCTGGCGCGCATCATGGGCGAAATCACCGTCAGCGCGCGTTTGCTGCAGGTGATCGACCATGCTGCCGCGCAAGGTGTTGACTTGCCCGTGCGCTTTGCTGCCTTGATGCTGCATATGCGCAAGGATGCCATCGAGCAGTTGAGCGAGCGCCTGCGCGTGCCCAATGAATGCCGCGAACTGGCCGTCATGGCGGCCCGCGAACTGGACAATATCAACGGCGCGCTGGACTTGAGCGCCGAGGCCATCGTCAGCCTGTGCGAGCGCTGCGACGGCTTGCGCAAGCCGCAGCGCTACGCGCAACTGCTGCAAGCCGTTGCCTGCGATGGGCTGGTCACCGGCGATTTTGCGCCGGCGGCGCGGCTGCAAGGCGGGCTGGACGCGGCGCGCGCCGTCAACGCGGGCGCGCTGGCGCAAGGCTGCACGGACCCGAAACGCATCCCGGAAGTCATCCATGCGGCGCGGGTGGCGGCCGTGGCGGCCTTTCTGGCACAGGCTTGAATGGCGGGAATACGCTACAATGACGGCATGATGTTGCACTGCACAATAGCGACGTGACGTGCGGCAGCACCGCTTCCAGGAGTCGACGTGACCTTACCCAAGCTGTTTCAAAACCCGTTTCGCCGCTGGCTCAGCCGTAGCGGCGGCGCGCGGCCGACCGTGCTCGTCAAGCAACTGCACGAGCGCGACCGGCGCCGCATGATGAAGCATTTCCTCTCGCTCGAGCGCAGCGACCGCTTGCTGCGCTTCGGCAGCGCCTTGCCCGACGAACTCGTGGCGCAGTACGTGCAAAAAATGGATTTCTCGCGCGACATGATTTACGGCGTCTACAACAGCCTGTTCAAGCTGGTGGGCGTGGGACATCTGGCGTTTGCGCCGAAGGACCAGTCGCCGGCGAAAAGCGTGGTGACGGACAAGGAGCAGGTGGCCGAGTTTGGCGTGTCCGTGTCGAAATCCATGCGCGGCATGGGCGTGGGTTCGAAACTGTTCGAGCGGGCGGCGATCCACTGCCGCAACAACGACGTCGACACCCTGTACATGCATTGTTTGTCGTCCAACAAGACGATGATGCATATCGCCAAGAAGGCGGGCATGGAAATCCAGCGCGACTATGGCGAAGCTGATGCTTATTTGAAACTATTGCCGCCGAACCCATCGAGCATGCTGCAGGAAGCCGTGCAGGAGCAATTCGCCATGTTCGACTACACGTTCAAGGCCAACGCGCGCGCCGCGTACAAGCTGTTCGAGCGCTTGCCGGGGCGCAAGAAGCCGGTGCTCCCCCCGCCGCCGCCGCCAGCCGAGTAATTACAGCAGCGGCAGGGCCGTCGTATCCTTGATGCGCTGCAAGGCGAAGCTCGATTTGACGTCCAGCACGGCCGGGTGGCGCAGCAGGGTCGCCATCATGAAGCGGGAAAAATGCTCCATGTCTTCCACGTGCACGCGCAGCAGGTAATCCATCTCCCCCGTCATCGCATAGCACGCTACCACTTCCGGCCATTGCGCCACGGCTACGGCGAAGTCGGCGCGCGGCGACGTGTTCGTCACCAGGTTGGGCGCCAGCACGCGCGCCGTGCTGTGCGCGGTGGCGTCGCTGTGCTTTTCCAGGCGCACGTTGACGTAGGCCAGCAAGCCCAGGCCGATCTTTTCCGGGTCCAGCAGGGCCACGTACTGGCGGATCACGCCCGCTTCTTCCAGCCGTTTGACGCGGCGCAAGCATGGCGACGGCGACAGGCTGACCTGCTCGGCCACGTCCTGATTCGACAAGCGGCCGTCGGCCTGCAGGACGGCGAGGATCTTGCGGTCCGTTTTATCCAGCGTAATTTTGCTCATGCTTCCTCCGGTGGTTCTTGTTTCACGCAATATTATTGCGCAAATCATGATTGTTCGGGAGATCTTTGGCATTTAATGCCCACAGACCGCGCCTATACTGTGCGCTACTTCTTGGAGGAGACATCATGCAATTTCAGCCTTGGGACAACCCGATGGGTACCGATGGTTTCGAGTTCGTCGAGTATGCAGCACCAGACCCAAAAGCATTGGGCAAGCTGTTCGAGAACATGGGCTTCACGGCCATCGCGCGCCACCGCCACAAGGATGTGACCCTGTACCGCCAGGGTGACATCAATTTCATCATCAATGCCGAACAAGATTCGTTCGCGCAGCGTTTTGCCCGCCATCACGGCCCGTCCGTGTGCGCCATCGCCATCCGCGTCGACGACGCGGCCTTCGTCTACCGCCGCGCGCTGGAACTGGGCGCCTGGGGTTTCGATAACAAGACCGGCCCGATGGAGCTGAATATCCCCGCCATCAAGGGCGTGGGTGATTCCCTGCTGTATTTCGTCGACCGCTGGCGCGGCAAGGGCGCCGACAAGCCGGACGCGGCCGCCCCGGGCGGCATCGGCGACATCAGCATCTATGACGTCGATTTCGTCGCCATTCCGGGCGCCGTCGCCAACCCGGTCGGCCATGGCCTGACCTATATCGACCACCTGACGCACAATGTGCACCGTGGCCGCATGAAGGAATGGGCGACGTTCTATGAAAGCCTGTTCAACTTCCGCGAAGTGCGCTATTTCGACATCGAAGGCAAGCTGACGGGTCTGAAGTCGAAAGCCATGACTTCGCCGTGCGGCAAGATCCGCATCCCGATCAATGAATCGTCGGACGACAAGTCGCAGATCGCCGAATACCTGGACGAGTACCATGGCGAAGGCATCCAGCACATCGCGCTGGGCACGGACAATATCTACGCGTCCGTGCAAGGCATGCGCGATACGGGTATCGATTTCCAGGATACGATTGAAACCTACTATGAGCTGGTCAACCGCCGCCTGCCGAACCATGGCGAGCAGCTGGAAGAACTGCGCCGCCTGCGCATCCTGATCGATGGCCACAGCACGGAAACGGAACGCGAACTGCTGCTGCAAATCTTCACGCAGACGGTGATCGGTCCGATCTTCTTCGAGATCATCCAGCGCAAGGGCGACCAGGGCTTCGGCGAAGGCAATTTCCGCGCCCTGTTCGAGTCGATCGAGCTGGACCAGATCAAGCGCGGCGTGCTGAAGGATACGAACGCGGCGTAATGTTGCTTTGTAACAAATAGTAGTAAAAATAGCAGCAGCCTGGGAGTGCAGTGCAGCAAAGAACTGCACGCATTCCTGTGGTAGTCTACGACAAACAAGTCATTTTTCCGCACCGGCATGCCCACAAAGCGCGGCCGGTACGTGTGAGTTCAACCGACTTTGCACGCGTAGCACCGAGAATAATGGAGACAAGTAATGAATGCACCAGTCAAGGGCTCGAGTCTTGAGCCAGGCCCGCACGCGGCCGACATTTCCCTGAACGACAAATACACGCTCGAGCGTGGCCGCGCCTTCATGACGGGCACGCAGGCGCTGATCCGCCTGCCCATGCTGCAGCGCGAGCGCGACCTGAAAGCGGGCCTGAATACGGCCGGCTACATCACCGGCTACCGCGGTTCGCCCGTGACGTCCGTCGACATGACGGCGATCAAGGCAAAAAAATACCTCGACGAGCACCACGTCAAATTCCACCCGGGCCTGAACGAAGACCTGGCCGCCACGGCCGTCTGGGGCACGCAGCAAACGAATCTGTTCGAAGACGCGAAATACGACGGCGTCTTCGGCATGTGGTACGGCAAGGGCCCCGGCGTCGACCGCTGCGGCGACGTGTTCAAGCACGCGAATAACGCCGGTTCCGCCAAGCATGGCGGCGTGCTGGTGCTGGCTGGCGACGACCATGCGGCGAAATCGTCGTCCACGGCGCACCAGTCCGACCATATCCTGAACGCCTGCGGCATCCCCGTGCTGTATCCGTCGTCGGTGCAGGAATACATCGACTACGGCTTGCACGCGTGGGCCATGAGCCGCTACACGGGCCTGTGGGTGTCGATGAAATGCGTGACCGACATCATCGAGTCGGGCGCCGCCGTCGACTTCGACCCGGACCGCGTGCAGATCACCCTGCCGACCGACTTCGAGATGCCGGCCGGTGGCCTGAACATCCGCTGGCCCGACACGGTGCTGGAGCAGGAAGTGCGGATGAACAGCTACAAATGGTATGCGGCGCTGGCGTATGCGCGCGCCAACAAGCTCAATAAAATCATCTGGGACAGCCCGAAGGCGCGCATCGGCATCATCACGGCCGGCAAATCCTACCTCGATACGCGCCAGGCGCTGGCCGACCTGGGCATCGACGAGCAGACGGCGTCCGACATCGGCATCCGCCTGTACAAGATCGGCATGACGTGGCCGCTGGAAGCGGACGGCGTGCACGAATTCGCCAAGGGCCTCGACGAGATCCTCGTGGTGGAAGAAAAGCGCCAGATCCTCGAATACGCGCTGAAGGAAGAGCTGTACAACCTGAAGGATGGCGAGCGTCCGCGCGTGGTCGGCAAGTTCGACGACACGGGCGAGTGGAGCAACCAGAAGGGCACGGGTCACGGCGACTGGCTGCTGCCGGCCACGTATGAGCTGAACCCGGCGATGATCGCGCGCGCCATTGCCAGCCGCATTTCGCGCTACTACGCGGGCCACCCCGTCGAGCAGCGCGTGAAGGAACGCATCGCCTACCTGGAAGCCAAAGAGAATGTGCTGAAAGCGATCAGCGTGAAACCCGATCCGCAAAAGGACCGCACGCCGTTCTTCTGCTCGGGCTGCCCGCACAACAGCTCGACCAAGGTACCCGAAGGCTCGCGCGCGCTGGCCGGCATCGGCTGCCACTACATGGTGCTGTGGATGGACCGGGAGACCTCGACGTTTACCCACATGGGCGCCGAAGGCGTCACCTGGGTGGGGCAGGCGCCGTTCACGAATGAAAAGCACGTGTTTACCAACCTCGGTGACGGCACGTATTTCCACTCGGGCATCCTGGCCATCCGCGCGGCCGTCTCGGCCAAGGTGAACATCACCTACAAGATCCTGTTCAACGATGCGGTGGCCATGACGGGCGGCCAGGAATTCGACGGCCCGCTGTCGCCGGCCATCATTTCGCGCCAGATCGCCGCCGAAGGCGTCGGCCCGATCATCGTCGTCACCGACGAACCGGAAAAGTACCCGGACGATTACGCCTGGGCGGAAGGCGTCACCGTGCGCCACCGTTCGGAACTGATGGACGTGCAGCGCGAACTGCGCGACATGCCCGGCGTATCGGCCATGATCTACGACCAGACCTGCGCCTCGGAAAAGCGCCGCCGCCGGAAACGCAATGAATACCCGGACCCGGCCAAGCGCGCCGTCATCAACGAAGCCGTCTGCGAAGGCTGCGGCGACTGCTCCGTGCAATCGAACTGCCTGTCGGTGGAACCGCTGGAAACGGAACTGGGGCGCAAGCGCCAGATCAACCAGTCGTCCTGCAACAAGGATTTCTCGTGCACGACGGGTTTCTGCCCGAGTTTCGTGACGGTGGAAGGCGGCGGCCTGAAAAAGCCGAAGAAGGCGGCTGCCGCCGACAAGGACGCGCCGGCAGTGCCGGCCTTGCCGACGCCTGATATTCCTTCGACGGCCGAGCCGTTCGGCATCCTGGTCACCGGCATCGGCGGCACGGGCGTGGTCACCGTCGGCCAGATCCTTGCCATGGCGGCCCACGTGGAAGGCAAGGGCTGTTCCGTGCTGGACATGAGCGGCCTGGCGCAGAAGGGCGGCCCCGTGATGTCGCACGTGCGCCTGGCGGACCGCCAGGAAGACATCCACTCGACGCGCGTCGGCACCGGTGCGGCCGATCTCGTCATCGGCTGCGACCTGATCGTCACGGCCAGCCGCGACGCCCTGTCGCGCATGGGAGAAGGACGCAGCTGGGCCATGATCAACTCGACCAGCTCGTCGACGGCCGCCTTCGTGAAGAACCCGGACTGGCAATTCCCCGGCGCCTCGGCGCGCATGGAAATCGAAAAGGCTTGCGGCAGCGATCATGTCGACTTCATCGACGCGGGCCAGATCGCCACGGCGCTGATGGGCGACTCCATCGCGACGAACATGTTCATGCTCGGCTATGCCTGGCAAAAGGGCAAAGTGCCACTCAGCGAAGCGGCCATCATGAAGGCGATCGACTTGAACAACGTCTCGGTGGCGTTCAACAAGGCTGCCTTCAACTGGGGCCGCGCCGGTGCCCACGATACGGCCAGCCTGGTGCGCATGACGACGCCGGCGAAAGTGGTGGAATTCAAGCGCATCGAAACGCTCGATGATTTGATCGAGAAGCGCGTGGCCCTGCTGACGGCTTACCAGGACCGCGCATATGCGCAGCAGTACCTGGACTTCGTCGGCCAGGTGCGCGCCGCCGAAAGCGCCCTGAATGGCCCGCACCTGCGCCTGACGGAAGCCGTGGCCCGCTACTTCTACAAGCTGATGGCCTACAAGGACGAGTACGAAGTGGCGCGTCTGTACACGGACGGCGCCTTCCAGGCGAAGATCGCCGCCATGTTCGAAGGCGACATCAAGCTCAAGTTCCACCTGGCGCCGCCGATCATGGCGAAGACCGATGCCCAGGGTCATCTGGTGAAGAAGGAATTCGGCCCATGGATGATGAAGGCGTTCGGCGTGCTGGCCAAGTTCAAGGGCTTGCGCGGCGGCGCGTTCGACATCTTCGGCTACACGGCCGAACGCAAGATGGAACGCGCGCTGATTCGTGACTACCGCGCGACGGTGGGCGGCCTGCTGCCCAAGCTGACGACGGCCAAACTGGCGCAAGCCGTGGCCATCGCCAGTATTCCGGAAGACATCCGCGGCTATGGCCATGTGAAGGAGCGTCACCTGAAGGCGGCCAAGGAGAAGGAGGCAAGCTTGCTGATCGCCTTCAACGCCCCGCCCGTGGTGCCAATCGCCGTGGCGGCACCGGTGGCGGCCACCGTCGCCTGATGGCGTGAATGGCATGCTGTGACGAAATGGCGCCTGCGGGCGCCATTTTTTCGTGTCAGGGAAAACAGCGCCGCCGCCGGAAACGCATTATAATTTTCAGATAATTTCTTTCTGGAAAGTATGCCATGCCTGCCCTGCGCCTCTCCTGCCTGGCCGTTTCCCTCGTCTGCGTCTTGAGTGCCTGCGGTGGCGGCGGTGGGGGGGGCAGCGCGCCTGTCGCGCCACCGGTGACGCCGACCGGACCGACGGCGCTGGTGGCCTCGTCCACGGTGGCGAACCGCTGCGAGAAGCCGCGCAGCGGCAGCAGCGTGGACAAGCCGGGCACCCTGCTCGACGAGCAGACGTGGGTGCGCAGCTGGATCGATGAAACCTATCTGTGGTACCGCGAAGTGCCGACGACCTATCTGCCGCAGAACTTCGGCACGGCCACGGCGTATTTCGATGTGCTGAAAACGACTGCCACGACGGCATCCGGCAAGCCCAAGGACCGCTTTCATTTCACTTACGCGACGGCGCAATGGGAAGCCTCGCTCAATGGCGTGGAGTTTGGCTATGGCATGCTGCTGGCCATGACGCAGGCCTCGCCGCCGCGCAAGGCCGTGATCTCGATCGTGGAGCCGGGTTCGCCCGCCGACCTGGCCGGCTTGCGGCGCGGCGACGTGCTGCAAGCCATCGATGGCGTCGATTTCGTCAATGCCGGCGGCCAGGCCAGCGTGGATATCATCAACGCTGGCCTGTTTCCCGATGCGCAAGGCACGCACACGCTGGCCTTCAGCCGCGACGGCGCGACCGTGAGCGCGAGCCTGAAAGCGCTGGAGGTCGCCACCAGCGCCGTGCTCAACCAGCGCATCATCGACACGCCCACTGGCAAGGTCGGCTACCTGACCTTCAACACGCACAACAATGTGGCCGAGCGCCAGCTGGTCGACGCCATGCGGGCCTTCCAGGCGGCCGGCATCAGCGACCTGGTGCTCGACGTGCGCTATAACGGCGGCGGCTTGCTCGATGTCGCCAGCGAACTGGCCTACATGATCGCCGGTCCGCAGGCGACGGCCGGCAAGACGTTCGAGCAGGTGCTCTTCAACGACAAGAGCAAGCCGGAAGCCCCGCTGCCGTTTCACGCGCAGAGCCAGGGCTTTCCCGGCCCGAATCCGCTCGCCAAGGGCACGCCGCTGCCTGCCCTCGCTCTCAAGCGCGTGACCCTGCTCACCACGGGCAATACCTGCTCGGCCACCGAGTCGATCATCAATGGCTTGCGCGGCGTCGATGTCGAGGTCAATCTGATCGGCGGCGCCACATGCGGCAAGCCGTATGGCTTCTATCCCGAACCGAACTGCGGCACCACGTATTTTGCCGTGCAGTTCCAGGGCGTCAATGCCAAGGGCTTTGGCGACTATGCCGACGGCATGGCGCCCACCTGCAGCGTGGCGGACGATTACCAGCATGCGCTGGGCGACACGGGCGAAGCGATGCTGGCGGCGGCGCTGCGCTACCGCGCCAGCGGCAGCTGCAATCCGGCCACGGGTGCGACCAGGCTGCTGGGACTGGTGGAGAGCCCGGCGGACACGGCCCTGCGCGTGCTGCGGCCCGCCTACAAGGAAATTGCTGTAATGCAACGATAAGACGGGGACTTCTGCCTCCCGCCCCGCCAAATGGGGGGCGGTTTTCTGCTCAGAAATATTTCTATATAACAATTATGATATATAGAAAGATGAATCCATTCGTTCTGTAAACGCTGGCATCTTGTTATCTTTCGGCTTTCTCCAACCTTGAGAAGCGCAACGATGTCGAAACAGTTCAAGTTAACCCCGCTCAGCCTTGGCGTACTGGCCATCCTGGGCGGCACCGCATGGCAGGCGCACGCGCAAACGCAAGCGCCCGCAGCGGACAAGCAGCCGGCGGCCACCCCGCAGGCCGTCGTGGTCACCGGTTCGCGCATTCCCCGCGCCAGCCTGGAAGGCCCGTCTTCCGTCACCATCCTGACCGGCGATGAAATCACCAAGCAGGGTTACAAGAATGTCTTCGACGCGCTGACCAACCAGGTGCAGAACAGCGGCTTTACCCAGGGCGAGGATTTCGGCAATACCTTCACGCCGTCGGCCAATACCATCAGCCTGCGCGGCCTCGGTCCGAACCACACGCTGATCCTGCTGAACGGGCGCCGCCTGGCCGACTTCCCCGTCGCCTATGAAGGCACGGTCAACTTCACCAACCTGGCGAATATCCCGTCGAGCATCGTCGACCGCATCGAGATCCTCAATGGCGGCGCCTCGGCCATCTATGGCTCGGACGCGATTGCCGGCGTGGTCAACGTGATCCTGAAAAAGCAGACGGAAGGCTTCGATATCAACGTCAAGGCCGGTGGCACCACGCGCGGCGGCGGCGGCAACCAGCGCGTGCAGCTGACGGGCGGCGGCAATTTCGACAAGCTGCACACGCTGTTCAGCGTGGAGCTGAGCCAGCGCGATTCGCTGTCCAGCCTGGACCGCGACTTCATGGCCACCCGCTCGGGCACGCCGACGAATATCGCTTCGCGCCGCCTGGTGCAGGCGGGTACCTCCGGCAAGTATGTGGACCTGGGCGATACCTGCAGCCAGTTTGGCGACCTGTTCGGCGGCAGCACCATCAAGTACCAGGCCAAGAACGGCAGCTACTGCGCCAGCCCGAAGGTGAGCCCGACCTACTGGACCACGCAAACCAAGAACCAGAGCCAGAACGTCTTCGGCAGCGCCAATTACGAGCTGTCGCCGGAAACGACGCTGTTTGCCGATTTCCTGATCGGCAAGAACTCGACCGAGAACAATACGCGCGGACCGAGCTGGACTTCGTCGTCGACCGGCAGCAGCTACTTCCGCAACCAGAACACCAATGCCTACGAGGCGTGGACGCGCTATATATCGCCCGAGGAAATGGGCGGCGTGTCGCGCTACAACCGCAAGTGGGACGACATGGCCACGGCCATCTCGCTGGGCGCCAAGGGCCGCGTGCCGGGTACCAGCAGCTGGCAGTATGAAGCGAACTACAACGCTTCGATGTACAAGAGCGAAAGCCACACGCCGCGCGCGCTGGCCAACATCGACAGCTTCTTCCTCGGTCCGAAACTGGGTACCGACGCGAATGGCGTGCCGATCTACGCACCCGATCCGGCCCGCCTGTCGCGCCGCGTGACGGCGGCCGAATTTGACAGCATCACCGGTTATGCCAACAGCGACGACAAGGCCTGGACGAATACCCTGAGCCTGGCCACCAACGGCGACCTGTTCCAGCTGCCGGCCGGCGCCGCCAAGATCGCCACTATCGCCGAGGTGGGCAAGCAGGGCTTCAGCAATACGCCCGACGCGCGCATCAATCAAGGCTACTTCAATGTTGCCACGCCATCGGACGTGACGGCTGGCACCCGCACGCGCTATGCGCTGGGCGCGGAACTGAACCTGCCGCTGCACGAAAAGCTGACCGGCACCCTGGCCGGCCGCTATGACCGCTACAGCTTTGCCGGCCGCCACGAGGGCAAGTTCACCTACAACGGTGGCCTGGAACTGCGTCCCGCGCCGGAGCTGCTGTTCCGCGCCAACTACGCCACCAGCTTCCGCGCGCCGGACATGAACTACATCTACAAGGCGCGCGGCACCGGTTACTACTCGAGCACCACCGACTACTACCGCTGCGGCGCGGCCGGCCAGGCCATCGAAGGCTGCGAGTACGCCAACAAGTCGCCAGGCGCCGATTATGTGCAGAACGGCAGCAAGGACCTGCAGTCGGAAAAGGGCAAGTCGTTCGGCGTCGGCGCCGTCTGGTCGCCAAGCTCGAACTTCGACGTCTCCGTCGATTACTGGAACATCAAGATCGATGACCTGGTGACGAACCTGAGCGCCGACAAGATCTTGCGCGATGAAGCCGATTGCCGCCTGGGCAGGACGGATATCAATTCGCCGACCTGCGTCGATACCCTGGGACGCGTCGAGCGCTTTGCCGCCAATGCCTTGAACCGCGCCGGCGAAATCAAGACCATCACCGTCAATCCGATCAATGCGGCAAAACAGAGCAGCAGCGGTATCGACGTGAGCCTGAAGTATTTGCTGCGCACGACGGACTACGGCCGTTTCGCCTTCAAGGCCAACTACGCCAAGGTGCTGAGCAAGAAGTCGCAGCAATTCGTCGGCGACGAAGAGATCGACGAGACGAAATCGCTGACGAACATGGATTGGCCCGACAAGCTGAACCTGAGCGTGAACTGGAGCGCGGGCGACTGGTCGAACACCTTGCTGGTCAGCCGCTACGGCAAGATCCCGAACGCCGCCAGCACGGGCTATCTGACGCCGACGGCGCTGGCCAACATCAGCACCGTGTACCGCATCAACGACCGCGCCACCTTGTCGCTGATCGTCAACAACGTCTTCGACAAGATCAAGCGCGACACCAGCGGCGGCTGGCCGTACTACCCGGTGGGCAGTTTCAGCCCGCAGGGACGCCAGGGCTGGGTGGAATTCAACTACCACTTCGGCTCCTGATAGCGCGCCATCACCTGGTTTCTGGCGCAATGCCGGCCGCAGGTGGGCATTAAAAAAACACACCGGAACGGCGCATGCTGTTCCGGTTTTTTTCATTTCCGGCGCGTTTTTCTCGCCACCGCCACCCTATAATTGCCCGCTTGTCCTCTCTCGATGGAGTTTGCCCATGCTACGCCACACCCTGTTGTCCGCCGTCTTGTTGACCGTGTTTTCCGCCAGCGCGCACGCCGCTCCCGCCCTGACGACGGTGGCCGAGCGCTCGGCATTCCTGCACACGGGCCGCTATGCGGAAGTGGAAGCCTTGTGCCGCCAGTTCCAGGCGCGCTATCCGAAACAGGTGCGCTGCTTTGAATTCGGCCGCACGCCGGAAAACCGCCCCATGCTGGCGCTGGCCGTCTCCAATACGGGCGCCTTGACGCCGGCCGAGGCGGCGCGGCGCAAGCTGCCCGTGCTGCTGGTGCAGGGCGGCATCCATGCGGGCGAGATCGATGGCAAGGATGCCGGCTTCCTGGCGCTGCGCGAAGTATTGGACGGCAAGGCGGCGCCCGGCGCGCTCGACAAGCAGGTGCTGCTGTTCGTCCCCGTCTTCAATGTCGATGGCCATGAACGCTTCGGCCAGTGGAACCGCCCGAACCAGCGCGGCCCCGTGGAAATGGGCTGGCGCAGCACGGCGCAAAACTACAATCTGAACCGCGAATACATGAAGGCGGATACGCCCGAGATGCAGCACATGCTGGCGCTGGTGAACGCCTGGGATCCCCTGGCCTACGTCGACCTGCACGTCACCGATGGCGCCCAGTTCGAACCCGATATCTCGATCCAGGTCGAACCCGTGCATGCGGGCGACGCCGCCTTGCGCGTGGCCGGCACGGCCTTGCGCGACAATGTCCTGGCCGACCTGGCGCAGCAGGGCTCGGATCCGAAGCCGTTCTATATCTCGTTTGCCGAGAACGACAATCCGCAATCGGGCTTTGTCGATTCGGCGCCGAACCCGCGCTTCTCGCACGGCTATTTCCTGCTGCGCAACCGCTTCGGCATGCTGGTGGAAACCCATTCGTGGAAGGATTATCCGACCCGCGTGCGCATCACGCGCAACACCATCGTGTCGCTGCTGTCGCAAGTGGCGCAGCATGGCGCGCAGTGGCGGCAAACGGCGCTCGAGGCGGACCAGCGCGCAACGCAGCTGGCCGGCAGCACCTTGCCGCTTACCTATAAAACCACGGACAAGAGCCGCATGATCGCGTTTCGCGGCTATGCCTACACGCGCACGCCGTCCGAGGTGTCGGGCGCGCTGATGACGCGCTACGATGAAACCACGCCGCAGATCTGGAACGTGCCGCTGCGCGACGAGATCGTGCCCGACCTGCAGCTGGCCGCGCCGAAGGCCGGCTACCTGGTGCCCGCCGCGCAGGCGCAGATGGTGGCGGCCAAGCTGCGCCAGCATGGCGTGTCGTATCAGGTGCTGGGCACCGCGCCCGGCAAGCTGGCCGTCGAAACCTTCCGCGCCAGCGCCGTCAAGTTTGGCGCGCAGTCGTTCGAGGGAAGGCAAACGGCGGCGGTGCAGGGCGAATGGCGCAAAGAAGAGCGCCTGGTCGAGGCGGGGGCGCTGTACGTGCCCGTCAACCAGCCCAAGGCGCGCCTGGTCGTCGCCATGCTCGAGCCGCGCGCGCCCGACTCGCTGCTGGCCTGGGGCAGTTTCAATACGGCGTTCGAGCGCAAGGAATACATGGAGGAATATGTCGCCGAAGACGTGGCGCGCGCGCAGCTGGCGGCCGACCCGGCGCTGGCGGCGCAGTTTCACCAGAAACTGGCCGACGATCCCGCGTTTGCCGGGAGCCCGGCTGCGCGCCTGGAATTTTTCGCCCGCCGCCACGCTTCGTGGGATGAGCGGCTGAACCTGTATCCGGTGATGCGCGTCGATGCGAGGCCCGCCAGTTTCATGAAATAAGCGGCGCTCCCCGAGTTCCGGCATTTCAGGCATGATGTCGTTTCATCCACATGTTTTCCCGGGCCGCGCATGGAACACCACAGCTTCCTCATCAACATACTGTTTTACCTGGTGGCGGCCATCATCATGGTGCCGCTGGCCAAGCGCCTGGGCATGGGCGCCGTGCTGGGCTACCTGGTGGCCGGCATCGTCATCGGGCCGTGGGGTTTGGGACTGATCAAGAATGTCGAGGTAATCCTCAGCTTCTCCGAATTCGGCGTGGTGCTGCTGCTGTTCCTGATCGGCCTGGAACTGGAGCCGAAGCGCTTGTGGCTGCTGCGCCGTCCCATCTTCGGCTGGGGCGGGGCGCAGGTGGCCCTCGTCAGCGCGGGCCTGTGCGCGGCCGCCATGGCCTTCGGCGTGGACTGGCGCACGGCGCTGGTGGGCGCGCTGGGCCTGTCGCTGTCGTCGACGGCCATCGTGCTGGCCACCCTGGGCGAACGTAAATTAATGAGCACGCCGGCCGGTTCCGCCGGCTTTTCCATCCTGCTGTTCCAGGATATCGCCGCCATTCCCATGATCGCGCTGGTGCCGCTGCTGGGCGGGCTGGCCACGCATGGCGGCGAACCGGGCTGGCTGCGCGTGGCCAAGCTGGCGGCCGTGCTGGCGGCGCTGGTGATCGGCGGGCGCTTCCTCGTCAATCCCATCCTGCGCTTCATCGCCAGGACCGACTTGCGCGAGATTTTCACGGCGTTCGCCCTGCTGCTGGTGATCGCCATCTGCGTGCTGATGGAATCGGTGGGCCTGTCGATGGCCCTGGGCACGTTCGTCGCGGGCGTGCTGCTGGCCGATTCCGAATACCGGCATGAGCTGATCAGCGACCTGGAACCGTTCAAGGGTCTGCTGCTGGGCCTGTTCTTCATCGCCGTCGGCATGTCTGTCGATTTCGGCGTGCTGCGCGCCCAGCCCGTGCTGATCCTGGCGCTGGTGGCAGGCTTCGTCGCCATCAAGATCGCCCTGCTGTACGGCCTGTCGAAGCTGTTCGACATTCCCCGCGGCCAGCAGCTGTTCTTTGCGCTGCTGCTGTCGCAGGGCGGCGAATTTGCCTTCGTCGTATTTGCCGCCGCCGTGGCCGCGCACGTATTCACGCCGGAAACGGGGGCCTTGCTGGTCGTGGTGGTGACGCTGTCGATGGTGGCCACGCCCTTGCTGCTGCTGTTGCATGACAAATTCGTCGCGCCGCGCCTGCAAGGCGAAAAGAAACGCCGCCCCGACGACCATATCGAGGCGCAGGACAATCCCATCGTCATCGCCGGTTTCGGCCGCTTCGGCCAGATCATCGGCCGCCTGCTGGCGGCCAACAAGATCGGCGTGACGGTGCTCGACCATGACCCCGACCAGATCGAGCTGCTGCGCAAGTTCGGTTTCAAGGTGTTCTATGGCGACGCCACGCGCGTGGATTTGCTGGTGGCGGCCGGCATCGAGAAGGCGAAGGCGCTGGTGATCGCCATCGACAACGTGGAAGACAGCCTGGCCTTGGTCGACGCCGTGCGCCTGCGCCTGCCGCAGCTGACGATTTTGGCGCGCGCGCGCAACGTCACGCATTACTATGAGTTGATGAAGCGGGGCGTGACCCTGATCGAGCGCGAGACGTTCGCGGCGGCCCTGCTGCTGGGCGAGCAGACCTTGCAGCAGGTGGGTTACAGCGCCGAGCGGGCGCAGCGCGCGGCCGGCATCTTTGGCCGGCATAACCTGAAAACCCTGTTGGAAGTGGCGCCACACTTCCAGGACCAGCAAAAAGTCATGTCGCTTACGCGCCAGGCGCGCGAGGAGCTGGAAGACATGTTCGAGAGCGATGCGGCGGCGTTTGCGGCGGCAGAAGTAGAAAGCGGCAGGCCGGATTAGCGGCAAAGCCGCGTAATCCGGCACATTGCTGGTGTTGCCGGTTGTGTCGGCTTAGGCGCCTTGCGCCAAGCCGACCTACGCCTGCAACGATCGCTGCCGGGTTTTACCTTCCCCGCTTGCCTTCGATCGCCTCGATCTGGTCCATGATGCCGTTCATGCGCGCCACCAGCGCCTGGTACGGCTTCGGCGATGCCAGGTCGACTCCGGCCGCCTTCACCAGCTCATACGGGTAGGCCGAGCCGCCCGCGCTGAGCATTTTCAGGTAGGCTGCCAGCGCGCCCGGTTCCTTGTCGAGGATGCGCTGCGAGAAATCCTGCGCCGCGGCGATCGAGGTGGCGTACTGGAACACATAGAAGCCGTGGTAGAAGTGCGGCACGTAGGCCCATTCCAGCGCGTAGGCGGGATCGATGGTCATGACGCCCTGCGCTTCGCCGTGGTAGCGCTTGAGGATGTCGGCATAGATGGCCGTCATCTGCTCGCCCGTCAGCGACTCGCCCTTGTCCACCTTGCCGTGGATGGCCGCCTCGAACTCGGCGAACATGGCCTGGCGGAAGAAGGTGCCGCGCAGGTTTTCCAGCGCCGCGCCCAGGTACAGCAGGCGCTCGTCGTCATCCGTGGCCTGCTTCAGGCGCGCGTCGAGCAGCAGCGCCTCGTTCGTCGTCGAGGCGATTTCCGCGACAAAGATGCTGTATGGCGCATAGATCGACGGCTGCGCCTTGTTGGCCAGCACCGAGTGCATGGCGTGGCCCCATTCATGCGTCAGCGTGCTGACGGCTTCGTAGTTGTCCGTGTAGTTGAGCAGCACATACGGATGCACGTCATACGCGTCGCCATTCATGTAGGCACCCGCTACCTTGCGCGGGCGCGGGTAGACATCCATCCAGCGCGCGTTCACGGCCGATGCGAGGGTCTTGACATAGTCGGGCCCCAGCGGCGCGACGGAGGCCAGCATCATCTGCTTGCCGTCGGCCAGCGGGAAGGTGCGTTCGCTTTTCAGCAGCGGCGGGTAGATGTCGTAGTACGCCAGATCCTTGATGCCCAGCATGCGCGCGCGCAGCTTGAAATAGCGGTGCAGGGTGGGCAGGTTGGCGTTGGTCTGGGCGATCAGGGTCTGGTAGACGGCCGGCGGCAGGTGGTCGGCGTCCAGCGCGGCGCTTTGCGAATCGGCATAGCGGCGCACCTTGGCGTAGGCGGCATCCGTCTTCAGCTGGCCGTACAGGGTCTCGCCGAACGTGCGTTCATATTCCTTCCACTTGCCGAAGAAGGCGTCGAATACCCGCTTGCGGTCGGCGCGGTTGTCGTCGCCCCGGTATTTCGTGTAGGCCGCCTGGTCGAGCCTGACTTCCTTGCCATCGGACAGGGTCACGCTGGGCCACGGGATTTCCGCGTTGGCCAGGGTGCGGTAGATGGTGGCGGCGGAACCGGTCGCCAGGCCGAATTGCGCCACCAGCTGTTCGCCGGCCGCGTCGAGCGTGTGCGGCGCGCTGCGCAGCATGTTGCTCAGCTGGAAGCGGTACAGCTGCAAACCCTTGTCCTTCGCCAGCATGGCGTCGATGCGTCTGGCGCCCAGGGCGAGGATTTCCGGCTGCAAAAAGGTCGTTGCCTGGTTGAACTCATTGCCCAGCAGGGCGGCGCGCTGGTTCAGCTCGTTACCCTTGCTGTCGCCCGTATCCTGGTCGTAATACTGCGCCGCATACACGTACAGGGTGTTGACGCGCTTGCGCGCCTCCGCGTACAGGTCCAGGCAGCCTTTCAGGCGGGCGGGCGTGCTGCCCAGCTGGCCCTTGCAGGCGGCCAGCTGCTGCAGCTGCGCCGACAGCTTTTGGGCATCGGCGTCGAAGGCGGCGTCGTTCTGGTACAGCGCGGCCAGATCCCAGCGGTCCGCCTGCTGGTCGGTTGGCGCGGGCGCGGCGAAGGCAGTGGCGAGGCTGAGGGCAAGCAGGGAACACAGCAGGGGGCGCTTGAGCGCGGATGGCGTCATGGTTCATTCCAGTGAGGTTGTCGGAAGAATGCGTGCTGACCGCCGGACAGGAATGCGCGCGTGACACATCGCGTACCGGCAGAGCAGACTACGGTACATCAAATGGACGCAAGGGGAAAGAGGCAGGATGCCGCCACCTGGGCGGTGGCGGCGAAACAACGATTTCAGCAGGGAGGCTTAGGCTTGCAGCGGTTGCAGCGCGATCGTGCCAAAGGTGGTCGGCGTCGAGCATGGCTCTTCGTCAAACGCGATGTCGCCCATGGGATTGGCCACGCCATCGGCCTTCAAGTTCTTGAAACCGAACAGTTTCGGGTCCATCAGGTGCGAAGGCGCCACGTTCGACAGCGCCGAGAAGATGCTTTCCACGCGGCCGGGGAACTTCTTGTCCCATTCGCGCATCAACCCCTTGATCTGCTTGCGCTGCAGGTTTTCCTGCGAACCGCACAGGTCGCATGGAATGATGGGGAAGCCCTTGACTTCCGCATAGCGCTGCGTGTCCTCTTCCTTCACGTACGCCATCGGGCGGATGACGATGTGCTTGCCGTCGTCCGACTGCAGCTTGGCCGGCATGCCTTTCAGTTTGCCGCCGAAGAACATATTCAGGAAGAAGGTTTCCAGAATGTCATCGCGGTGATGGCCGAGGGCGATCTTGTTGGCGCCCAGCTCATCGGCCACGCGGTACAGGATGCCGCGGCGCAGGCGCGAGCACAGCGAGCATGTGGTCTTGCCTTCTGGAATCAGGCGCTTGACGATGCTGTAGGTGTCCTGGTTTTCGATATGGAAGGCCACGCCCAGTTCCGTCAGGTAGGCGGGCAGGATTTCCGGGGGGAAGTTCGGCTGCTTCTGGTCCAGGTTGACGGCGACGATGTCGAAATGAATCGGCGCGCGTTCGCGCAAGGTCATCAGGATGTCCAGCAGCGCATAGCTGTCCTTGCCGCCCGACAGGCACACCATCACCTTGTCGCCGTCCTCGATCATGTTGAAGTCGCCGATGGCTTGTCCCACCAGGCGGCACAGGCGCTTGTGCAGCTTGTTGTTTTCCAGGGCGATCTTTTCCGCCTTCTTGCGCGCCAGTTTCTGCGCTTCCACGTTGGCCGGGATTTCTACGGCCGTTTCCATCACTGCGTTGTTCATGCTTCATCCTTGATCTTGAATACTTCCACGCCCACGCCTTCGCAGTCGGGATACACGTCCGGTTTCATGGACGACACGCGCGCGGCGCGCACGCGCGGGTGCGCCAGCATGGCGGCGAGCACGTCGTCCACCAGGCTTTCCTGCAGCTGCACGTGACCTTGCGCCATGCGCTTGGCGATGGTTTCGCGCATGAAGTCGTAGTCGACCACTTCTTCCAGCTGGTCATCCTTCGGCGTCGACAGGGCCAGGGGAATGTACAGGTCGACGTTGATGAGGACGCGCTGCTCGCCCTTTTTCTCGAAGTCGTAGACGCCGATATTGATGAGGACTTCGTAATTGCGCAGGAACAGGCGGCGGCAATCGGCCAGGCGAGGGTGGGACAGGGCGGACGACATAGTTTTACCTTTTAAGGGAATGCTTGAATGCTAATATTTTTTGTTGGGTAGTCGTTAGGGCTGCTGATTATTTGGCCAGGAACATGACGTCGCGCGGCAGGCCGATCAGATGCTGGCCGCCATCGACGAGCAGGGTGGTGCCCGTCAGCGCGCGCGCGCCGGCCACATAGCAGACGCAGTCGGCCACATCCTGCGGCGTGCTGGAACGGCCCAGCGGCGTATTTTCATGCGCCTTGGCAAAATTGGCTGCCGTTTGCTCGCCCGAGACCATGGTGATGCCGGGGGCGATGCCCACCACGCGCACTTTCGGCGCCAGCGCCTGGGCCAGCATGGTGGTCGCCGACAGCAGCGCCGCCTTGGACAGGGTGTACGACAAAAAATCAGGATTGAGATTGTACAGTTTTTGGTCCAGCAGGTTGATGACCACGGCTTGCCCGCCGCTTGGGGTGGCTTCGTACAGGGCCTGCGCCAGCAGCACGGGCGCGGCCAGGTTGGCGTGCATGTGGGCGTCCAGCGCGGCGACGGAAAAATCGCCGGCATTGTCGTATTCAAACAACGATGCGTTGTTTACTATGCAAGTGACGGGGCCCAGCGCCGCCTGCGCCTGCGGCAAGAGCTGGCGCACGCCGGCTTCCTGCGCCAGGTCGCACGGCAAGGCGTGCGCGCGCCGGCCCAGCGCCTCGATTTCCGCCACCAGGCTGATGGCGTCGTCGCGCGAGTCGCGGTAGTGCACGGCGATGTCCCAGCCGTCGCGCGCCAGGCCCAGCGCGATGGCGCGGCCGATACGCCGCGCCGCGCCCGTGACGAGGGCGACGCGGGGTGTGCCGTCTGCCGGCCTTGCTTGCGTCATGTGCGTTGGATTCATGTACTTTATATATGGTTGAAGTAGTCGGTGAACTGGCGGCACTGGCGGCCTGGCCCGCCGATTCGCTACAATGCGGGAATGTCTCTTCCCGCACCCGATAGCGACGCGCTGGCCGCGTCCCATGCCTTGCAGCACCAGATTGCCGCCGAAATCGCGCGCAACGACGGCGCCATTCCCTTTGTCCGCTTCATGGAGCTGGCGCTGTATGCGCCCGACCTCGGCTATTACAGCGGCGGTGCCGCCAAGCTGGGCAAAGATGGCGATTTTACAACCGCGCCGGAAATCTCGTCCCTGTTCGGCGCCACCCTGGCCCACGTGGCAGCCGCTATTATGGCGCAAACGGCCCCGCGCATCCTCGAATTCGGCGCCGGCACGGGCAAGCTGGCCTGCGATATCCTGACGGAAGCGGCCAGCGCCGGCATCCCTGTAGAACAGTATGCGATCGTCGAATTGTCCGGCGAATTGCGCGCGCGCCAGGAGCTGGCGCTGGCCGCCTTCCCGCAGGTGGTGTGGCTCGACGGCTTCCCCGACAGTTTTGAAGGCGCCGTGTTCGGCAATGAAGTGCTGGACGCCATGCCCGTCAACCTGATCAGCAAGACGCCCGCCGGCTGGTGCGAGCTCGACGTCAGCATTGCCGATGGCCAGTTTGTCTTTGTCGAGCGCCTTGCCGGCGCCGAGGTGGCGGCGCAGATCGCCGCCCAGGTGCCCGACGCGGACGATTTGCCGGTCGGCTATGTCAGCGAGATTCATGGCGTCGCCTGCGGCTTCATGCGTTCGCTGGCGCGCATGTTGACCGCCGGCAAGGGGGGCGCGGCCGTGCTGTTCGATTACGGCTTTCCCGCGCACGAGTATTACCTGGGCCAGCGCGCCACGGGCACGCTGATGTGCCATTACCGCCACCATGCCCATGCGGAGCCATTCTATCTGCCCGGCTTGCAGGACATCACGGCCCACGTGGATTTCACGGCCATGGCCGTGGCGGCGCAGGATGCGGGCCTCGATGTGCTCGGCTACATGAACCAGGCCTCCTTCCTGCTGGGCGCCGGCATAGACGACTTGCTGCTGCGCACGGATCCAGAGCAGGCGAAGGCTTACCTGCCGCAGGCGAGCGCCGTGCAAAAGCTGCTGTCGCCAGCCGAGATGGGCGAATTGTTCAAGGTGCTGGTGGTGGGACACCGGGTGGAATTGCCGGAAACCCTGTTGTCAGGCGACCGCAGCCACCGGCTGTAATATCAAGGCAGGGCGTTAACGCCCTGCAATTTCCTGTCCGCCGGTGGTTATTATCTTGTCATATCGTATATGATGATTGATACAGCACGGTTCCATCCGGCAAGAACCCGTCGCCGCGCACCGATTTCAAGATAGAACGATGGGAAAGATACATACACACTATGACAACCTGAAAGTGGCGCGCCTGGCGCCGCAGGAAGTCATACGTGCCGCGTACAAGGCCCTCAGCCAGAAATATCATCCAGACAAGAATCCCGGCGACGAGAAGGCTGCCCGCATCATGGCGATCCTCAACAGCGCCTATGGCACCTTGTCCGATCCCCAGCGGCGCCGCGAGCATGACGAGTGGATCGCGGCCGAGGAGTGGGAAATCGAATGGCTGGAAAGCACCCATCACGAAGAAGGCAAGGCCAAGGATGGCCGCCACCATGCGCATGATCACGCCTGGGCACAGGATGTGCCGCCGCCGTCGGGCAAGCCGCGGCGTGGCGCGCGACCGGTCTGGCGCAACTGGCGCTGGTGGCTGAGTTTATTTATCTGTTTGCTGCTGGGCTGGCTGGGCGCCTTGCTGATGCTCGATACGTCCCAGCCGATGCCGTCCGCGCTGGTGTCGGCCTGGAGCGGTTTTGCGCGCGATGGCGCCAAGCCGCGCACGGAGACGGCAACGCCGGGCGCCAGCGCCCTGCTGCCGCCGGCATTGAAGGGCGAGCCGGTGGCGGTCGATAGCTGGGCCGTGGGCAAGCCGTATGCGCCGGAACCGCAGCAGGCCAGGGCGCCCGAGATCCGCGTGCTGGCCGTGTCCCAGCTGAGTTTGAAAGCCATGCAGCCCGTCTGCGATGGCACGGCCCAGTCCGCGGCGCTGGTGGCGCCGAATGGCGAACCCTGGCCGGCGCAGTCCGGCTATGTGGACGGTTTTCCGATCAGTAACAAGGGTGACGAGCTGACCTTGAGCATCGACAACCGCGCCAATGCCACCCCCGTGTTCGTCAAGCTGTATGACACGGAGCGGCGTTCGAACGTGCGCTATCTGTTCATCCTGGCGCATGACAAGCTGGCCGTCGAGCAGCTCAGCGCGGGCAAGTACGAGGTGCGCTACCAGGCGGTCGAGCCGGCGCAGGACAGTTGTGGCGGCAAGACGCGCAGTGGCGCGTCCATACCTGCGCCGAGCCCGGTGGCTGGCGAGGCTGACACGCAGAATCCTGTTGTAAGCAACATCTAATCTGATTATGCTTGATAGGCGTCAAAGCAGCATCCACAGCGAATCTACCCCTTAGGAGTATCCATGACCGACCTCAAAGCCGATGCAGATGATAACTGGCTGCTCGACGAGGATGAGCCGGTGGCGAGTCCTGCCGGACTGGCCGCACCCGACCAGCGCCTGTGGCGTGTCTTGATTGTCGATGACGATGTCGATGTGCATGCGGTGACGCGGCTGGCGCTGCGCAATGTCAGTTTCAAGGGGCGTGAACTGGAACTGTTCTCCGCCTACAGCGGCCGCGAGGCTTATGAGATCCTGCGCGACACGCCCGATATCGCGCTGGTGCTGCTCGATGTGGTGATGGAAACGGATGATGCCGGCCTGATCCTCGCCAAGCGCATCCGCGCCGACCTGAACAACGCCATCGTGCGCGTCGTGCTGCGCACGGGCCAGCCGGGCCAGGCGCCCGAGCAGCGCGTGATCATCGAATACGACATCAACGATTACAAGGCCAAGACCGAACTGACGACACAGAAGCTGTTTACCACCGTCATTTCGGCCCTGCGCGCCTACGAGAGCCTGATGATGCTCGAGCGCAGCCGCATCGGCCTGGGCAAGATCCTGGCCGGCGCCACCAATCTGTACCAGATCCATTCGCTGCGCGAATTCGCTTCCGGCGTGCTGAACCAGGTCAGCGCCATCCTCGACGTGGGTGCCGACGGCGTGCTGTGCCTGATGCAGGGCGGTGCCGGGCGGCCCGAGGTGGTGGCCGCCACGGGCACCTATGCCGTGCTGGCCGAGTCCGAAGCCATGCCGGCCGACCACGCGCTGACGCCGACCATCGACAAGGCGTTCGCGGAAAAGCGCAGCCAGTTCGAGCACCCGGCCAATGTGCTGTTCATCCATACGGAAGGCAACCGCGAGCTGGCCATTTCCGTCACGCCGCCGTGGCCGCTGGCGCAGATCCAGCGCGACTTGCTGGAAGTGTTTTGCCAGCGCATTGCCGCCGCCTTCGACAACCTGTACATGTTCGGCCAGCTGCGCAAGGCGCAGGAAGCCACCGTGGTGGCCCTGGCCGACCTGGCCGAGTTCCGCGACAGCGACACGGGCGGCCATGTGCGGCGCGTGCAGCAGCTGTCCGACGCCATCGCCCGCCGCATGCAGCAGCGCGGCGTATATGCCGACGAGCTCACGCCGCAGCTGCTCGACATGATCGGCCTGGCCAGCATCCTGCACGACGTGGGCAAGGTGGCCACGCCCGATGCCGTGCTATTGAAGCCGGGCAAGCATACGGACGAGGAAAGGGCGCAGATGCAGCTGCATGCCAGCGTCGGGCGCACCATCCTCGAGCGCGCTGCCAACATGGTCGACGGCGTCAGCTACCTGACGTATGGCGCGCAGATCGCCGGCGGCCACCATGAGCATTTCGATGGTGCCGGCTATCCGAACGGCCTGGCGGGGCGCGACATTCCCGTAGCCGCGCGCATCGTCGCCGTGGTCGACGTCTTCGATGCCTTGCTGCACGAACGTCCGTACAAGGAGCCATGGCCATATCCGCAGGTGCGCGAATATATCGAACAGCGCAGCGGCAGCCAGTTCGACCCGGAAGTGGTGGCCGCACTGCTCGACCTGATCGACCACGAACCGCAACTGTGGCATCCGGAGCGCGCCACCGGCTGATTTGCCGGCTTCCTTGCTGGTTTTCGGCGCCGTGCCATTCCCTTGCGCACGGCGCCGTCATATACTCGGCAGCCTCATGCTGGCTGGCGCCATGCACCAGTGTGGTGCGCCGCTGAGTTTTCGGACATCACGACATGAAAGAACTCAAGGGTCTCAGCGCACTGATCATCGAGCCGCATCCGGGCATGCGCGCCAGCCTGCACAATATGCTCAACCTGTGCGGCCTGGCGAAGATCGATGACGCGGCCAGCTCGGGCCAGGCGATCCGCATGCTGGGCAACAAATCGTATGACCTGATCCTGTGCGAGTACGACCTCGAAGGCGGGCAGGATGGCCAGCAGATGCTGGAAGACTTGCGCCACCACAAGCTGATGCACGCCTCGACCATGTTCTTCATGGTCACGGGCGAAGGCAGCTTTGCCAAGGTGGTCAGCGCCGTCGAGCTGCTGCCCACCGATTACATCCTCAAGCCGTTTACCGCTGACAGCATGCTCGAACGCATCGGCCGCGCGCTGGACAAGCGCAACGCCTTCGTGCCCGTGTATGCGCTGATCGACGTGGGCAACGAGCGCGCCGCGATTGCCGCCTGCACCGAAGGCGCCAGCCTGTATCCGCGCTATGCGACCGATTTCATGCGCCTGCGCGCCGAATTGCATCTGCTGCTCGGCGAAGCGGCCGATGCCGAGCCGATCTATGCGGCGCTGTATGAGAGCAAGGCCATCGGCTGGGCGCGCCTGGGCCAGGCGAAGACGCAGTTCCTGCTGGGCGAGTACGACGCGGCGCAGGGCACGCTGGAGGGGTTGCTGGAAAACAACAAGCGCTTTCTCGACGCCTATGACTGGCTGGCCCGCACGCATCTGGCGCAAGGCAAGCCGGAACTGGCGCAGGCGGCGCTGAGCGAAGCGGTGGCCCTGTCGCCGCATGCCGTGCGCCGCCTGCGCCGCTTGGGCGAGGCGGCCCTGGCCGCCGATGATATCGAGATGGCGGAGAAAGCCCTGAAACTGGTCGTCAGCAAGGCCAAGTATTCGGAATTCCGCGATCCGGAAGACCATGTGCGCCTCGTGCAGACGCTGGTGCGCAAGGGCGACCCGCTGCAGGTGGGTGCCGTGATCCGCGATCTCGACAAGTCGATGGGCGGGCAAAAGAACGCGGAACTGTGCAGCGCGCTGTGCAGCGCCATGTTGCATGCGCATACGGGCAACGAGGAAAGGCTGCAGCAGTCGCTCGATGCGGCGCTGGCGGCCAACCGCCATAGCGGCGGCGGCTCGAATACGCTGAAGACGGAATTGGCGCGCCATTGCCTGGCGCATGGGCGCGAGGATGGCGCCGCCGAGGTGATGCGCGAAGTCATGCGCAATGCGCCCGACAGCGCCGCCATGACGCGCGCCATGGCCGTGTTCGAACAGGCGGGGCGCGAAGAGCTGGCCAAGGCGTTGGCGCGGCAAAGCCGCCAGGAAGTGGCCGACATGGTGGCGGCCGGCGCGGCCAGGGCGGGCGAGGGCGACTTCCGCGGCGCCGTCGACCTGATGAGCGAAGCCGTCACGCGCCTGCCTGACAACCCGCAAGTGGTGTTCAACGCGGCCGTGGCCGTGCTGAAATGCCTCGAGCATGGCGGCTGGGATGAACGCATGGGCCAGCAGGCGCTCGATTTCATCGCCGGCGTGCGCCGCCTGGACCCGCGCAACCCCAAATTGCCGGTGCTGTCGGGCCTGCATCAGCAGTTATTGCGCAAATATAAGCCGCGCGGCACGTCGTGGATGCATCCGCCTGACGCCCCGTGAGCAGGGGTAAAACCGGGGCAAATGACGGGAAAATGCGGCTTGCAAGCGGGGCGGATAAAAAAAATGCGAAAAAAGACGACTTTTTCGCGCCAACCCTTGCACATTCTCAAATCGGGAGCTTATAATCACGCCCCGAAGCAGCCAACTTCTTCTTTATAAGCAAATGCAGCAGTCAGGCATCAGTAAATAAGGTTGACAGTTGTGAGTAGATGCTTCATACTCTGCGGTTCCCGCGGAGGGGTGGCCGAGTGGTTAAAGGCGACAGACTGTAAATCTGTTCTCTATGAGTACGCTGGTTCGAATCCAGCCCCCTCCACCAAGTTTTTGCAAGGAAAACTGGGTAGTAGCAAGTAAGTGAAGATAAAGTGAACGATACCTCGCGGGTGTAGCTCAATGGTAGAGCAGAAGCCTTCCAAGCTTACGACGAGGGTTCGATTCCCTTCACCCGCTCCAGTTTCCGTTCAGATGCTTGATGCATCGCATGCAACAAATTACAGCCCTTGTAGCTCAGTGGTAGAGCACTCCCTTGGTAAGGGAGAGGCCACGTGTTCGATCCACGTCAAGGGCACCAGAATTCGCAGCAGGCAGCACAGAAGCAATTCAAACCAGACCGTCGGGCGTGTGCCTGAGCAATCTAATCAAATCATTAGGAGTTCAAAATGGCAAAAGGTAAATTCGAACGGACCAAGCCGCACGTCAACGTCGGCACTATCGGCCACGTCGACCACGGTAAAACCACGCTGACCGCTGCAATCGCAACGGTTCTGTCGAAGAAATTCGGCGGCGAAGCTAAGGCATACGACCAGATCGATGCGGCTCCAGAAGAAAAAGCGCGCGGTATCACGATTAACACCGCCCACGTCGAGTACGAAACGGAAACGCGTCACTACGCGCACGTTGACTGCCCAGGCCACGCCGACTACATCAAAAACATGATTACCGGTGCCGCGCAGATGGACGGCGCGATCCTGGTGTGCTCCGCAGCTGACGGCCCAATGCCACAGACCCGCGAACACATCCTGCTGGCCCGCCAAGTTGGCGTTCCATACATCATCGTGTTCCTGAACAAGTGCGACCTGGTCGACGACGCAGAGCTGCTGGAACTGGTTGAAATGGAAGTGCGCGAGCTGTTGTCGAAGTACGAATTCCCAGGCGACGACCTGCCAATCATCAAAGGTTCGGCACGTATGGCGCTGGAAGGCAAAGAAGGCGAAATGGGCGTTGACGCAGTGCTGCGTCTGGCCGATGCGCTGGATGCTTACATCCCAACGCCAGAGCGCGCTGTTGACGGTGCGTTCCTGATGCCAGTGGAAGACGTGTTCTCGATCTCGGGTCGCGGTACCGTGGTTACCGGTCGTATCGAGCGCGGCATTGTTAAAGTCGGCGAAGAGATCGAAATCGTCGGTATCACCGATACCGTCAAAACGACTTGCACCGGCGTGGAAATGTTCCGCAAACTGCTGGACCAAGGTCAAGCAGGCGACAACGTTGGTCTGCTGCTGCGCGGCACCAAGCGTGAAGACGTGCAACGTGGTCAAGTTCTGGCCAAGCCAGGCTCGATCAAGCCGCATGCTCACTTCACCGGCGAGATCTATGTTCTGTCGAAAGACGAAGGCGGCCGTCATACGCCATTCTTCAACAACTACCGTCCACAGTTCTACTTCCGCACGACGGACGTAACTGGTTCGATCGAGTTGCCAGCAGACAAAGAAATGGTTATGCCAGGCGATAACGTGTCGATCACCGTCAAGCTGATCAACCCGATCGCGATGGAAGAAGGCCTGCGCTTCGCTATCCGTGAAGGCGGTCGTACCGTCGGCGCCGGCGTGGTTGCAAAAATCCTCGCATAAGGAAATGTTATGCTTCCACCCGGGGCGTCCTGGGTGGTAGAATAGCACTCCTCGAAAGTTTTACGTAGGGACGTAGCTCAATTGGCAGAGCGTCGGTCTCCAAAACCGAAGGTTGGGGGTTCGATGCCCTCCGTCCCTGCCACCGTCAAGGTGCAGGGCACCGAAAGTAGAAAAATGTCAAATCAATCCGTGCAAACCGTTAGCACGTCGAGTGACAAGATAAAAGTCGCGCTGGCAATAGTAGCTGCGATTGCAGGAGTAGTCGGGTTTTATTACCTGGCAGGCCAACCAGCTCTGGTGCGTGCAAGCGCGCTTGTGGCTGGTTTGGTTATTGCTGTTGCGCTCTTGTATGTCTCGACGACCGGCCGTGAATTTCTCAATTTCGCCAAAGAAGCTGTGCGCGAAACCAAGAAAGTCGTTTGGCCTACCCGCAAAGAAGCCACGCAGATCACTGCGATCGTGTTTGCCTTTGTGCTGGTCATGGCGATTTTCCTGTGGGGCACGGATAAATTGCTCGAGTTTTTGTTGTATGACGTAATTCTGGGTTGGAAAAAATAATGAGCGAAAATGTGCATGATGAAGCGGCGGAAGAGTCCGTTCCGGGCGACGCTCCGGCAGCGGATACTGGTGCAGCGCTGAGCGTGCCAGTGAGCAGCAAGCGCTGGTATGTCGTGCATGCTTATTCCGGCATGGAAAAAAGCGTCATGCGCGCACTGACCGAGCGCATCGAGCGCGCGGGCATGCAAGACCAGTTCGGCCAGATTCTGGTGCCGATCGAAGAAGTAGTTGAAGTCAAGAATGGTGTGAAGTCGGTTACCGAGCGTCGTTTCTATCCTGGCTATGTGCTGGTTGAAATGGAAATGACGGACGAGAGCTGGCATTTGGTCAAGAACACCAGCAAGGTTACCGGTTTCATCGGTGGCAAATCGAACAAGCCGACGCCGATCTCCGCGCGCGAAATCGACGCCATCATGCGCCAGATGCAGGAAGGTGTTGAAAAGCCCCGTCCCAAGACCTTGTACGAAGTGGGCGAGCAAGTCCGCATCAAGGATGGTCCGTTTACCGATTTCAACGGCAATGTCGAAGAAGTCAACTACGAGAAATCCAAGGTGCGCGTCTCGGTCACCATCTTCGGCCGCGCCACTCCGGTGGAACTCGAATTCGGCCAGGTCGAAAAAGTTTAAGCATTATCAAGCGCCACCAGGAGCGCCGCGGCAGTCTCAGCGAAATCCGGTCAGAGGAGCCCCGCCAGGGTAGGATCGGCGGGGCGCTACTACTCAATCCAAGATAGGAGCCATCATGGCAAAGAAAATCATTGGTTTTATCAAGCTGCAAGTGCCAGCTGGTAAAGCAAACCCATCCCCACCAATCGGTCCAGCTCTGGGTCAACGCGGTCTGAACATCATGGAATTCTGCAAGGCGTTCAACGCGCAGACCCAAGGTATGGAACCAGGCATGCCGATCCCAGTCGTGATCACCGCGTTTGCGGACAAGTCCTTCACGTTCGTGATGAAGACGCCTCCAGCAACCTACCTGATCAAAAAAGCTGCTGCGATCACCAAAGGTTCGCCGAAGCCACATACCGACAAAGTCGGTACGCTGACCCGCGCACAAGCTGAAGAAATCGCTAAATTGAAAACCCCTGATCTGACCGCTGCCGACATGGATGCTGCTGTACGCACCATCGCTGGTTCCGCTCGTTCGATTGGTATCACGGTGGAAGGTGTTGTATAATGGCTAAGTTATCCAAACGTATCAAGGCTTTGAAAGCCAAAGTCGACCGTACCAAAGTGTACGCTTTCGACAACGCTGTCGCTCTGATCAAAGAGTGCGCAACGGCCAAGTTCAATGAATCGATCGACGTATCGGTACAACTGGGCGTAGATCCTAAGAAATCCGACCAAGTGGTGCGCGGCTCCGTCGTGCTGCCAGCTGGTACCGGCAAAACCGTACGCGTCGCTGTCTTCGCGTCGGGCGAAAAAGCGGAAGCTGCTAAAGCAGCCGGCGCCGACATCGTTGGTATGGAAGACCTGGCTGAGCAGATCAAAGCCGGCGACATGCCTTTCGATATCGTCATCGCTTCGCCAGATACCATGCGTATCGTTGGTACCCTGGGTCAGATCCTGGGCCCACGCGGCATGATGCCTAACCCGAAAGTTGGCACTGTTACTCCTGACGTCGCTACCGCCGTGAAAAACGCGAAAGCCGGTCAAGTTCAGTACCGTACCGACAAATCCGGTATCATCCACGCTACCATCGGCCGTAAATCGTTCGCTGACGCAGATCTGAAATCGAATCTGGTCGCACTGATCGACGCCCTGAACAAAGCCAAGCCAGCATCGAGCAAAGGCGTGTACCTGCGCAAAGTTTCGCTGTCGTCGACCATGGGCGCTGGCGTCCGTGTTGACCAGGCTAGCCTGGCAGCTTAAGTAACAGAATCAAGTCCTGTAGCGCCTTCGGGCGCTGCGGGCGCATCTTTGGGCTGTCTGCCCGGTGTTCGCACCAGGCAGGCAGACAATCAAAGACCGTTGGGCCGACTGCGACCACATGTGCAGAAGGTTAATAGACTTTCCGGCAACGGGAAGTGCCCAACGCAGATGGTGTACCCGAACAAGTTTTGTAGTCCTCATGCTGCGTGAATGTATCCGCTCAGTTTAGTACTTCTTGACTTCGGACGCCGTGTTCGAACCGATGCAAGGCGCTCAACCACTCGGTTGTGATTGCCGAACATCATTTAAGGAGGTTGACCGTGAGTCTCAATCTGAATGACAAAAAGGCCGTCGTCGCCGAAGTTTCCGCACAAGTAGCAGCTGCGCAAACGATCGTCGTGGCCGAATATCGTGGCATCCAGGTTGGTCACTTGACGCAACTGCGTGCTAAAGCGCGTGCCCAAGGCGTGTACCTGCGTGTGTTGAAAAACACTCTGGCTCGTCGCTCCGTTGAAGGTACCGCATTCGCCAGCCTGGCAGATGCCATGACCGGTCCGTTGATCTACTCGATCTCGGCCGATGCCGTTGCTGCAGCTAAAGTCATCGCTGACTTCGCTAAAACCAACGACAAACTGGTCATCAAAGCAGGTAACTACGCAGGCAAGCCGCTGGATACAGCTGCTGTCACCGCGTTGGCGAGCATTCCTAGCCGTGAAGTTCTCATTTCGCAGTTGTTGGGCGTTATGCTGGCTCCGGTTTCGGGCTTTGCACGTGGTCTGGCTGCCCTGGCAGCGAAAAAAGGCGAAGGCGCCGAAGCTCCTGCAGAAGCAGCAGCAGAAGAAGCCCCAGCAGCCGCTTAATTGCGCGCGCTTTTTTCTCTCAGTACCAATCTGATGTAACTAACGTAATAAATTTAGGAGTTTCAAAATGGCAATTAGCAAAGACGATATCCTGGAAGCAGTTAGCGCCATGTCCGTAATGGACCTGAACGACCTGGTTAAAGCATTCGAAGAAAAATTCGGCGTGTCCGCAGCAGCAATGGCTTCGGCCGGTCCTGCAGCAGGCCCAGCAGCAGCTGCTGAAGAACAAACCGAATTCAACGTCATCCTTGACACCTTCGGCGCAAACAAAGTTGGCGTTATTAAAGCAGTTCGCGAAATCACCGGCCTGGGCTTGAAAGAAGCTAAAGACCTGGTCGATGGCGCACCAAAAACTGTGAAAGAAGCAGTGTCGAAAGCTGACGCTGAAGCAGCACAGAAGAAACTGGTAGAAGCCGGCGCAACCGCTTCGATCAAGTAATATCTGTACCGGCGTCAGTTAGCGCCCGAGTCAAAGTCTGAGGTTTCCCCTCGCAAGGGGGGAAATCCGACTTTGGCTCCTTTGTCGTCTGCATCGTATTTGTCATGTAGTTGTAGCAGCAGTTTTTATTCGATTCAAGCCGGAAAGCAGAGCCTTGAGGTTTCGTCTGTGTCACACGCAGCGGTGCAAACGAACACTTGCAAAACCTGAATTTTCTATCCTTTCTGTCACTCACGGAGTGTCCATGCACTACTCATTTACTGAGAAGAAACGCATTCGCAAATCATTCGCGAAGCGCGCCAACGTTCACCACGTTCCGTTCCTGCTGGCGACCCAGCTCGAGTCTTATCATAGCTTCTTGCAAGAGGACATAGCACCGTCCGGCCGCAAGAATGATGGCCTGCAGTCGGCTTTCACCTCGATTTTCCCTATCGTTTCGCACAATGGTTTTGCGCGTCTCGAATTCTTGTCGTACGTTCTGGGCGATCCTGCCTTTGACGTCAAAGAATGTCAACAACGTGGCCTGACGTTCGCGTCGCCGCTGCGCGCGAAAGTGCGCCTGGTGATCCTGGACAAGGAATCGCCAACCAAGCCAGTCGTCAAGGAAATGAAGGAACAGGAAGTCTACATGGGCGAATTGCCGCTCATGACGACCACCGGTTCGTTCGTGATCAACGGCACTGAGCGGGTTATCGTTTCCCAGCTGCACCGTTCGCCTGGCGTGTTCTTCGAGCACGACCGCGGCAAGACCCACTCGTCGGGCAAGCTGCTGTTCTCCGCGCGTATCATTCCTTACCGCGGTTCGTGGCTGGACTTCGAGTTCGACCCGAAGGACATCCTGTTCTTCCGCGTCGACCGCCGCCGCAAGATGCCTGTGACGATTTTGCTCAAGGCAATCGGCATGTCGCACGAGCAAATCCTGGCCAACTTCTTTGTCTTCGACAATTTCAACCTGCGCTCCGAAGGCGCGGAAATGGAATTCGTTGCCGAGCGCCTGCGCGGTGAAGTTGCGCGTTTCGACATCGTCGACAAGTCGGGCAAGACCCTGGTCCTGAAAGACAAGCGTATCAACGCCAAGCACGTGCGTGATATCGAAGCTGCCGGCATCAAGCACATTTCCGTACCGGAAGACTACCTGCTGGGCCGCGTATTGGCGAAGAACATCGTCGATGGCGACACCGGCGAAGTCGTCGCTTCCGCGAACGATGAGCTGACCGAAGACTTGCTGGGTCGTTTGCGCGATGCCAACATTTCCGAAATCCAAACGTTGTACACGAACGACCTGGATCAGGGCGCCTACATCTCGCAAACCCTGCGTATCGACGACACCGCCGACCAGATGGCCGCGAAAGTGGCGATCTACCGCATGATGCGTCCAGGCGAACCGCCAACGGAAGACTCCGTTGAAGCGCTGTTCAACGGCCTGTTCTACAACTCGGACCGCTACGACCTGTCGGCCGTGGGCCGCATGAAGTTCAACCGCCGCATTGGCCGCGATGAACTGACGGGCGCCATGACCTTGTCGAACGAAGACGTGCTGGCCGTGATCAAGATCCTGGTGGAACTGCGCAATGGCCGCGGCGAAGTCGACGATATCGATCACCTGGGTAACCGTCGCGTACGTTGCGTGGGCGAACTGGCTGAGAATCAATTCCGCGCCGGCCTGGTGCGTGTTGAGCGCGCCGTCAAGGAACGCCTCGGCCAAGCCGAAGCGGACAACCTGATGCCGCACGACCTGATCAACTCGAAGCCGATTTCGGCCGCGATTCGCGAGTTCTTCGGTTCGTCCCAGCTGTCGCAGTTCATGGACCAAACCAATCCTCTGTCGGAAATTACCCACAAGCGCCGCGTATCGGCTCTGGGACCCGGCGGTCTGACACGCGAACGCGCCGGCTTTGAAGTGCGCGACGTGCATCCGACCCACTACGGCCGCGTCTGCCCGATCGAGACACCGGAAGGTCCGAACATTGGTCTGATCAACTCGCTGGCTCTGTATGCCCGCCTGAATGAATACGGCTTCCTGGAAACCCCGTACCGCAAGGTCGAAGGCTCCAAGATTACCGATCAGATCGACTATCTGTCCGCCATCGAAGAAGGCCGCTACATCATCGCTCAGGCGAATGCGACCATCAACGACGAAGGCATGCTGTCCGATGAACTGGTCTCGGCCCGTGAAGCCGGCGAAACCATCCTGGTATCCCCAGAGCGCATCCAGTACATGGACGTGGCGCCGGGCCAGATCGTTTCCGTCGCTGCCTCGCTGATTCCGTTCCTCGAACACGATGATGCAAACCGTGCATTGATGGGCGCCAACATGCAACGCCAGGCTGTGCCTTGCTTGCGTCCGGAAAAAGCGCTGGTCGGTACCGGTATCGAACGCACCGTTGCGGTCGACTCGGGCACCACCGTGCAAGCCCTGCGTGGCGGTATCGTCGATTACATCGATGCGGGCCGTGTCGTGATTCGCGTCAACGATGACGAAGCGCAAGCTGGTGAAGTGGGCGTCGACATCTACAACCTGATCAAGTACACCCGTTCGAACCAGAACACCAACATCAACCAGCGTCCTATCGTGCAAGTGGGCGACCGTGTCGCCAAGCGCGACGTGATCGCCGACGGCGCATCGACCGACCTGGGTGAATTGGCTCTGGGCCAGAACATGACCGTGGCCTTCATGCCATGGAATGGTCTGAACTTCGAGGATTCGATCCTGATCTCGGAAAACGTCGTCAAGGACGACCGCTACACCTCGATTCACATCGAAGAGTTGTCGGTGGTGGCCCGTGACACGAAACTGGGCGCGGAAGAAATTACGCGCGACATCTCGAACCTGGCTGAAAATCAGCTGGCACGTCTGGATGAGTCCGGTATCGTCTACATCGGCGCTGAAGTGCAGGCTGGCGACACCCTGGTCGGTAAAGTGACGCCTAAGGGCGAAACCCAGCTGACCCCGGAAGAGAAGCTGCTGCGCGCGATTTTCGGCGAAAAAGCATCGGACGTGAAAGACACTTCGCTGCGCGTGCCTTCGGGCATGATCGGTACCGTGATCGACGTGCAAGTCTTCACCCGTGAAGGCATCGTGCGCGACAAGCGTGCCCAGCAAATTATCGATGACGAACTGAAACGCTTCCGTCTGGATTTGAACGACCAGATGCGTATCGTGGAAGGCGATGCCTTCCAGCGTCTGGAAAAAATGCTGATCGGCAAAGTCGTCAACGGCGGCCCTAAAAAGCTGGCCAAAGGCGCCAAGATCACCAAGGATTACCTGGCCGATCTGGACAAATACCACTGGTTCGACATCCGCCCTGCGGACGACGATGCGGCGGTAGCGCTGGAAGCGATCAAGGAATCGATCAATGAGAAGCGTCACCAGTTCGATCTGGCCTTCGAAGAGAAGCGCAAGAAACTGACGCAAGGCGATGAGCTGCAACCAGGCGTGCAAAAAATGGTCAAGGTGTACCTGGCCGTGAAACGCCGCCTGCAGTCGGGCGACAAGATGGCGGGTCGCCACGGTAACAAGGGTGTGGTTTCCCGTATTGTTCCTGTGGAAGACATGCCATACATGGCCGACGGCACGCCAGCCGACGTTGTGCTGAACCCGCTGGGCGTTCCTTCGCGGATGAACGTTGGTCAGATTCTCGAGACTCACTTGGGCTGGGCTGCCAAGGGTCTGGGTATCCGCATCGGCGAAATGCTGAAGGCGCAAACCAAGGTCGAGCAAGTGCGCAAGTACCTGACGACGATCTACAACGATAACGGCCGTGCTGAAGAGCTGAACGACTTCGACGACGAAGAGATCATGAAGCTGGCGGAAAACCTGAAAAAAGGTGTTCCATTCGCCACGCCAGTGTTCGACGGTGCCAATGAAGAAGAGATCCGCCGCATGCTGGACCTGGCGTATCCGGACGACATCGCCAAGAACCTGGGCATGACCGCGTCGAAAAACCAGGTGACCATGTATGACGGTCGCACCGGTGAAGCGTTCGAGCGCAAGGTCACCGTCGGCGTCATGCACATGCTGAAACTGCATCACTTGGTCGATGACAAGATGCATGCGCGTTCGACCGGTCCTTACTCGCTGGTGACGCAACAGCCACTGGGCGGTAAAGCCCAGTTCGGTGGTCAGCGTTTCGGTGAGATGGAAGTCTGGGCACTGGAAGCGTATGGCGCGTCGTATGTCTTGCAAGAGATGTTGACCGTCAAGTCCGATGACGTGAATGGCCGTACCAAAGTGTACGAAAACCTCGTCAAGGGCGACCACGTGATCGACGCCGGCATGCCGGAATCGTTCAACGTGCTGGTCAAGGAAATCCGTTCGCTCGGTATCGATATCGACCTCGAACGCAACTAAACGACAGCCACCTGTCATTTGGTTTGGGAAACACAAAGCCCGGCTGGGAAACCATGCCGGGCAATGTAGTCTCAGGAATATAGAAATTTAATCACCTCTGGAGTGATACATGAAAGCACTGCTCGATCTATTCAAGCAAGTACAGACCAACGAGACCTTCGATGCAATCAAGATCGGTCTCGCTTCGCCTGAGAAAATCCGTTCGTGGTCCTACGGCGAAGTCAAAAAGCCGGAAACCATCAACTACCGTACCTTCAAGCCTGAGCGCGACGGCCTGTTCTGCGCCAAGATCTTTGGCCCGATCAAGGACTACGAATGCCTGTGCGGCAAGTACAAGCGCCTGAAACACCGCGGCGTGATCTGCGAAAAGTGCGGCGTCGAAGTCACGCTGGCCAAGGTGCGCCGCGAGCGCATGGGTCACATCGAGCTGGCCTCGCCAACCGCGCACATCTGGTTCCTGAAATCGCTGCCGTCGCGTCTGGGCATGGTCCTGGACATGACCCTGCGGGACATCGAACGCGTGCTGTACTTTGAAGCATACGTCGTGACCGATCCAGGCATGACCCCGCTGAAGAAGTGCCAGATCATGTCGGAAGACGACTACGCCGCCAAGTACGAAGAGTACGGCGACGACTTCACCGCCTTCATGGGCGCCGAAGGTATCCGTGAACTGCTGCGCTCGATCGACATCCACCGCGATGCCGAAACCCTGCGCGTGGAACTGAAGGAATCGAAATCCGAAGCCAAGATCAAGAAATACGCGAAGCGCCTGAAAGTGCTGGAAGCGTTCCAACGTTCGGGCATCAAGCCTGACTGGATGATCATGGAAGTGCTGCCAGTGCTGCCGCCGGAACTGCGTCCGCTGGTACCGCTGGATGGTGGCCGTTTCGCGACCTCGGATCTGAACGATCTGTATCGCCGCGTCATCAACCGTAACAACCGTCTGAAACGCCTGATGGAGCTGCGCGCTCCAGAGATCATCACGCGCAACGAAAAGCGCATGCTGCAAGAAGCGGTCGATTCGCTGCTGGACAACGGCCGTCGCGGCAAAGCGATGACCGGCGCCAACAAGCGTCCGCTGAAATCGCTGGCAGAAATGATCAAGGGCAAGGGCGGCCGTTTCCGTCAAAACTTGCTGGGCAAACGCGTCGATTACTCCGGTCGTTCGGTCATCGTCGTGGGCCCGCAATTGAAACTGCATCAGTGCGGCTTGCCGAAACTGATGGCGCTGGAACTGTTCAAACCATTCATTTTCAATAAACTGGAACTGATGGGTCTGGCGACCACGATCAAGGCCGCTAAAAAGCTGGTCGAGATTCAAGAGCCGGTCGTGTGGGACATCCTGGAAGACGTGATCCGTGAACATCCGATCATGTTGAACCGCGCACCTACGCTGCACCGCCTGGGTATCCAGGCTTTCGAGCCCGTCCTGATTGAAGGCAAGGCCATCCAGCTGCATCCGCTCGTCTGCGCCGCATTCAACGCCGACTTTGACGGTGACCAAATGGCGGTCCACGTTCCTCTGTCGATTGAAGCGCAGATGGAAGCACGCACCCTGATGCTGGCATCGAACAACATCCTGTTCCCATCGAACGGCGAACCGTCGATCGTGCCGTCGCAGGATATCGTGCTGGGTCTGTACTACGCGACCCGCGAAGCGATCAATGCGAAGAACGAAGGGATGATGTTCCCTGACGTGTCGGAAGTGATCCGCGCCTACGACAACAAGGAAGTCGAACTGACGACCCGCGTCACCGTGCGTATTACCGAATACCCGAAAAACGCCGAAACGGGCGAATTCGAGAAAACGGTTACCCGCTACGAAACGACGATCGGCCGTGCGATCCTGTCGGAAATCCTGCCTAAGGGCCTGCCTTTCTCGGTGCTGAACCGCGCGCTGAAAAAGAAAGAAATTTCCAAGCTGATCAACACGTCGTTCCGCAAGTGCGGCCTGCGCGCCACCGTGGTGTTCGCAGACAAACTGATGCAATCGGGTTTCCGCCTGGCGACACGCGCCGGTATCTCGATCTGCGTCGACGACATGCTGGTACCGCCGCAAAAAGTCACGCTGATCGCGACGGCCGAGTCGGAAGTCAAGCAGATCGAACAGCAATACGCCTCGGGTCTCGTGACCGCCGGCGAGCGTTACAACAAGGTCGTCGATATCTGGGGCAAGACCTCCGATGAAGTCGGCAAGGCCATGATGGACCAGCTCAAAGTCGAAGACGTGATCCGCCGCGACGGCACCAAGTCGACGCAAGAATCGTTCAACGCCATTTACATGATGGCCGACTCCGGCGCGCGCGGTTCCGCAGCCCAGATTCGTCAGTTGGCCGGTATGCGTGGTCTGATGGCGAAGCCGGATGGCTCGATTATCGAAACGCCGATTACCGCGAACTTCCGCGAAGGTCTGAACGTTTTGCAGTACTTCATTTCGACCCACGGTGCACGTAAAGGTCTGGCCGATACGGCGCTGAAAACGGCTAACTCCGGTTACCTGACGCGTCGTCTGGTTGACGTGACGCAAGATCTGGTGGTGATCGAGGACGATTGCGGCACCATGAACGGCGCCGTCATGAAGGCACTGGTCGAAGGTGGTGAAGTCATCGAACCGTTGCGCGACCGTATCCTCGGCCGCGTGGTGGTGCATGACGTCGTCAATCCTGAAACCCAGGAAACGCTGTACGAAGCCGGCACCCTGATGGACGAAGACATGGTCGAAGAGATCGAGCGTCTGTCCATCGATGAAGTCAAGGTCCGCACGCCACTGACTTGCGACACGCGCTTCGGCCTGTGCGCCAAGTGCTATGGCCGCGACCTGGGCCGCGGCATGCTGGTCAACGCCGGCGAAGCCGTCGGTGTGGTGGCAGCGCAGTCGATTGGTGAGCCGGGTACCCAGCTGACCATGCGTACGTTCCACATTGGTGGTGCGGCATCGCGTGCGGCAGTGGCATCGTCGGTGGAAGCCAAGTCGAACGGTACCATCCGCTTCACGGCAACCATGCGTTACGTGACGAACGGCAAGGGCGCGCAAATCGTCATTTCCCGTTCCGGCGAAGTGCTGATCACCGACGACCATGGCCGTGAGCGTGAGCGTCATAAAGTACCGTACGGTGCGACCCTGATCGTCAAGGACGGCATGGTCATCAAGGCCGGTACGGCCCTGGCAACGTGGGATCCGCTGACCCGTCCGATCATTACCGAATACGCCGGTCAAGTGCGTTTCGAGAACGTCGAAGAAGGCGTCACCGTGGCCCGTCAGGTCGACGAAGTGACCGGTCTGTCCACCCTGGTGGCGATCGATGCGAAGCGTCGCGGTTCGCTGACCAAGACCCTGCGTCCGCAAGTCAAGCTGATCAACGACGCGAACGAAGAAGTCAAGATCGCCGGCACCGAACACTCGGTGGCGATCGGCTTCCAGGTCGGCGCGCTGATCATGGTGAAAGACGGTCAACAGGTATCGGTTGGTGAAGTGCTGGCACGTATTCCTACCGAATCGCAAAAAACGCGCGATATTACCGGTGGTCTGCCACGCGTTGCGGAACTGTTCGAAGCGCGCTCGCCGAAAGATGCCGGTATGCTGGCGGAAGTCACGGGTACGGTTGCGTTCGGTAAAGAAACCAAGGGCAAGCAGCGTCTGGAAATCACGGACATGGATGGCAACAAGCATGAGTTCTTGATCACCAAGGACAAACAAGTGCTGGTGCATGACGGCCAAGTCGTGAACAAGGGCGAGATGATCGTGGACGGCCCGGCCGATCCGCAAGACATCCTGCGCCTGCTGGGTATCGAAGCGCTGGCACGTTACATCGTCGACGAAGTGCAGGACGTGTACCGTCTGCAAGGCGTGAAGATCAATGACAAGCACATCGAAGTGATCGTGCGTCAGATGCTGCGCCGCGTACAGATCGTCAATGCCGGCGACACCAACTACATCGTTGGCGAGCAGGTAGAGCGTTCGGAACTGCTGGACGAGAACGATCGCATGGCCGTTGAGAACAAGATTCCAGCGACCTACGAAAACGTCTTGCTGGGTATTACCAAGGCATCGCTATCGACCGATTCGTTCATCTCGGCCGCATCGTTCCAGGAAACCACCCGCGTGCTGACCGAAGCGGCGATCATGGGCAAGCGCGATGGTCTGCGCGGCCTGAAAGAGAACGTCATCGTCGGCCGTCTGATTCCTGGCGGTACGGGCCTGGCCTTCCACCGCGCACGCAAAGAGAAAGAAGCGTGGGAAGTGGAAGAGCGTCAAGCCCTGCTGCTGGCCGAGAAAGCCTCGCTGGCTGGCGAAGCTGCCGAAGCGCTGCAAGACATCGAAATCCAGCAACACCACGGCGACGAAGCGTAATCTGCGCTGCTAGCTGACAAGAACGGCACCTTCGGGTGCCGTTTTTTTTCGCCTTTTAATTCATGCGACACGAATCGGTATGCCGATACTCAAACGGCATGTATCAATTTGGGGCGGAATATGAAACCCGGTGTCCATGTTATTTAAAACGGCGCCATGCATTCCGAATTTGATATCGGGTAAACGACGCGACTTGTATTGCCATGATTGAATGCGGGGCAATCGCGGCGTGATGAATGCTGAATGCCATTGATTAAATATCGACGAGATTGGGCATGCACATCGAGTGCCCGGCAGGGCGCGCACGATCACGACACGCGCCGCTGCCCACGCCATCATTGAGCTGTGACGGCTGCGGAACAGCACTGTTGCAGCGCCGTCGCCTATCGCGCAGGCCGCGCTAATTTCCAGTTTATTCATGCTAAGATTTGGCGCATGATTGCCCAAGCCCTGTTTACTCCCGCCCAGCAAAAACTGCTGGGATTGCTCTTTGTCCGTGTGAATGAAGGCTTTCATTTGAATGAGATCATGCGCCTGACGGGGCTGGGCAGCGCTTCGGCGCAGCGGGAACTGCGCCGCTTGCACGAGTCCGGCCTTATCACGTCCGAGCGCATCGGCAATGTGCGGCGCTTCTGGCCTAACAAGGAAAGCCTCGTGTATCCCGAGTTGAGCGGACTGGTGCAGAAGACTTTCGGCCTCGTCAGCGTGCTCAGTACGACCCTGGCGCCCCTGCGCGCGCAACTGCACCTGGCATTCGTGTATGGCGCCACGGCGAAGGGGCAGGATATGCCGGGCAGCGCCGTCGATCTGCTGCTGGTGGGCGAGGAAGCCAATTACGGCGATCTATTGACGGGATTGGCCCCGGCCGAGCGAACCTTGCGGCGTAAAATCAATCCCAACTTATATACGCTGGCCGATTATCGGCGCCGCCTGCGCGAGGAGCAGCCATTCCTGCTGCAGGTATTGCAGCAGCCGAAGTTGTTTGTCATCGGCGATGAATTGGCCCTGGGCGCATTGGCCCGGACGGATGGGGTGTTGCAGGCGAATGGTTTGCCGCTGATTTTCTAATGACCGGGCCTGGTAATCAATTTCTGCTATAACGTGGAATTGTTTTCTAGAATAATAGCTGAGGCGGATTGATCGTATGATGAATAAATTACAGGCGTTCGGTTTGATCGTTTCCCAGGCGGTGCGCGGAGAATTGACGTTTCCCACCAGCGTGAATTCCGCCTTGCAATTACAGCTGGCATTGGCCGAGCCGGATTGCCATATCGATCACGCCATCAAGCTGGTGCTGGCCGAGCCCCTGCTGGCGGCGCGTACGGTCGCGCTGGCCAATTCGGCCGTGTATAGCCGCGGCGATGCGCCGCCCGTCACCAGCGTGCGCGCGGCCGTCATGCGCATGGGTTACCGCAATCTGTACGCGCTGGTGGCAGCCATGGTGGTGCGCCAGTTCGGCAGCAAGATCATCGATCCGGTGCTGCGCCAGAAGGCGACCCAGCTGTGGGAGCACACGGCGCATGTGGCGGCGCTGGCGCACGTGATCGCCCACCGCGTCACCAACGTCGATCCCGATACGGCCCTGTTCGCCGGCATCGTGCATGAGGTGGGCGGTTTCTATCTCCTGTCGCGCGCCGATGAATTTCCTGGCTTGCTCGACGACGATGCCGATCACTGGATGGAATCGGCCGAGGAAATCATTTCCCGCGAAGTCATGAAGAAGCTGCTGATACCGCAAGCCGTCAGCGAGGCCATCGAAGGCTTGCGCGATGGCTTGCTGTCGATCCCGCCCGACTCCCTGCTCGATACTTTATTGCTGGCTAAGCAACTGTCGCCCGTGCCTTCGCCGCTGCAGGTGACGTTTGTGGAAATGCTCACGCCATCCGATTCCGTGATCGACTTCATTATCGACAATGACACCCTGCAAAGCATCCTGGCCGAATCGGCCGAGGAAGTGCGCTCGATGAGCGCGGCGCTGCTGGTGTAACCCTCAACGCGCAGACGAAAAAAAACGGCAGCCCCGTCAAGGAGCTGCCGTTTTGCCTTCAGGCGCCGCGTCTTATTTCTGCTGCGCGATCCACAGGTCGACCTTGGCTTCCAGCAGCTTCAGGGGCAGGGTGCCGTCGCTGAGCACGACTTCATGGAACTTCGGCAGGCTGAACTTGTCACCCAGCGCCTGTTGCGCGCGCTGGCGCAGTTCGACGATCTTCAGCGAGCCGATCTTGTATCCCAGCGCCTGGCCGGGCCAGGCCATGTAGCGTTCCGTTTCGCTTTTCGCCACGGCGTCATAGCCGAGGGTATCGCGCATGTACTTGATCGTCTGCTCGCGCGTCCAGCCTTTGGTGTGCAGCCCCGTGTCGACCACCAGGCGCACGGCGCGCAGCATCTCGTCGTTCAAGTGGCCGAAATATTGCGCCGGATCGTCGAACAGGCCCATTTCCTTGCCCAGGGTTTCCGCGTACAGGGCCCAGCCTTCCGTGAAGGCATTGTTGCCGCCGAAGCGGCGGAAGTTCGGCAAGTCCATCTCTTGCACCAGCGCCAGGTGGAAATGGTGGCCTGGCTTGCCTTCATGCAGGAACAGCGTCGTCATGCCCGTGTCGCCATACAGTTTCGGATCGGTGACGACAGACCAGAACACGCCGGGCCGCGAACCGTCGGCGGCCGGCGCCGTGTAGTGGTCGGCCGCCGTGTCGCGGCTCAGCTCAGGCTCCAGGCGCAAGTCCAGCGGCGCCTTCGGCACCAGCGTGAACAGGGCCGGCAATTTGCTGTCGAGCAGCACGTTCATCTTGCGGTAGACGTCGAGCACTTCCTGGTCCGTCTTGAACGGACGGTATTTCGCCTGTTCCGAGACCCACACGGGCAAGCCGGCGGCCGGGCCGTTGTAGCCCATCTTCGGACCCACGATCGCATACTGTTCCTGGATGCGCGCCACTTCCTTCAGGCCGATGGCGTGGATCTGTTCCGGCTTCAGGTCCGTCGTGGTGCTGCTGGCCACGCGCGCCTGGTACCAGGCTGCGCCATCGGGCAGGGCGCTCCAGCCGCTGCTGTTGCGGCTGGCTGGCAGGTAATCCTGTTCCATGAACGTGGCCAGGCGCTGCAGGGCCGGCATCAGCTTGGCCTCGATGATGACGGTGTAGGTTTGCGTCAGGCGCGCCTTGTCGGCGTCGGAAAACCCGGCCGGCAAGTTCTTGATCGGTGTGTAATAGACGCTGGCCTGCGGCGTGGCGCTGACGAGCTTCTTGAATTGCGGCAGTGCCGATTCCGTCAGCGCCTTCGGCAGCACGATGCCTTTTTGCATGCCGACGCGCATGTTGGCGATGGCCTGGTCTATCCAGCCCGGCAATTGGCCGATACGGCTCAGGTAAGCGTCATACTCCTTGACCGTGGTCAAAGGCTGCGATGCCTCGCCGCCCGCATAATTGGCCAGGGTGACGGGCATGCTGTCCATCTGGTTCAGCGGCAGCAGGTACTCGGGGAAACGCTCGAAGCTCAGCGCCGTGGCCAGTTCATAGTCGAGGATATCGTAGTTGATCTGGTCCTGGTGCGACAGCTGCTGGCGCGCGATGGCGCGCAGGGTCTTCTGGTACTGGCGGTACAGCGCAAATTGTTTGGCGCGCGCGGCAGGCACGATGGCCGAGCCCAGCTGGTCATCAAAACGGTTGTCGCCGCTCTCGGTGGCGTTGATCGGCTCGAAACGGGCCAGCGCATCGTAGTACTGGTCGGCCAGCACTTGCAGCTGCTGCCTGGCCTTGGGCGCGCTGACGGCTGGCGCGACGGTTGCCTTGGCAGCGGCTTGGGCTGCGTGCGCGATGGGCGCGTAGGCGAGTAACAGGGAGACGGCCAGGGTGCCGAGGGTGCCGGCGGCAAAACGATGCTTCATGCGCGATGTCCTTTGTAAGGAGGAGAATGAACGGAGGCGTAGCGAGGTCGGGATGGCCGGTCGCGGAGGAGCAGCCGGGGCGTAAGCATACGCCATTGCCCGGCTCGTTTGGATAATTTATCTTGGGCAGAAGCCGCTACTTCTGTGTCGCGCAGGCGCGACTATTTGACGCTGGCCGGCAAGGCCGCTTTCATCTGCTGCCAGCTGCCGCTTTGCAAGGGCAGGCAGGCGGCGCAGGGCGTGGCGGCGATCAGGCTGCGGATCTTCTGCGCGCGCGTGGCCGTTTGCGGATGCGACGAGAGCCAGCCCGGCGCGGCAGCCTTGTCCTGTTCCTTGTCGCCGAGTGTCTGGAAAAACGTCAGCATGCCGTCGGGGCGGATATGCGCGCGCTGCAAGGCGTGCAGGCCCAGCCGGTCTGCTTCTTCCTCCATGTCGCGGCTGAAATACAAGGTGCCGGCCTGGTGCGCCAGCATGGCGGCCACGGCGCTGATGTCGCCGATGGTGACGCCCACCAGCGCGCCCCAGCCCAGGCTGCTGATCATTTGCCGCAGCGAATGGCGTTGTTCCACATGCTGTACTTCATGCGCGAGCACGCCGGCCAGTTCGCCGGGGTCGGCCGCCTGGCGCAGCAAGCCTGTATGCACGACGATGATGCCGCCGGGCATGGCGAACGCATTGACACTGTCATCGTTCCTGACCAGCCAGCGGTACTGGTAGCGCGAGCCGGCCGTCAGCTTCTGGCCGATTTCCTGCACGGTGTGCTGCGCCGCACCGCTCTCGACGATGCCACCCTGGGCGCGCACTTGCGCCAGGGCCAGTTCGCCCAGCTGCTTTTCCGTCGACAGCGGAATCCATCCCGCCAGCACGCCGATGGCATGGCCGCCCTGCCACCACAGCAATGCCGTGGCGGCGACGGCCGCGCCCGTCAAGCCTGCCAGCCAGCCAGACACCTGCCGGCGGTTGCGCTGGCGCTCGCCCCACAGGCGCTGCAATTGCGGCTGCAGCGCGGCCGGCGCTTCCTGCAAGACGGTGGCGATGGCGCTTGCTCCCAGCGGCTTGAGCGCCGCTTGCCGGCCTTGTCCGTCGAGCCAGTTCAGGAACAGCTCGGGCCCATCGACGCCGCCGACGCTGACGACCAGTTGCGCGATATCGACGCTGTGACCGGGCGCGTCGATGACCAGCTGGTTGCCGAAGAAATGCGCGCTGACGGGCGTGCCGGCCGAACCGCCCTCGGGGCCAGTCAGCAGGGCCTGGAATGGCGTCATGCCACGGCCTCGGCAAAGCGGCTTTCGTACAGGGCCGCCATCAGGTCGGACTGGCTGATGATGCCGGCCAGGCGGTCTTCCTCATCGACGATGGGAATGTGGTGGTAGCCGGCGTCGGCCATCAGGGGCACCAGGTCGATGATGGGCGTGCCAAGGCGGGCCGTATGCGGTGACGGCGTCATCAGTTGCCCCACCACTTCCGGCTTGTCGCTGTGGCTGAGGCCGCTGCGCTGCAGCAGGCTGCGCAGGCGCTGGCGCATGCCCTGATAATCGTCGAGTCCGCCATGGCGCAGGAAATCCGTCTGCGTGATGATGCCGATGACGCGACGGGCCCGGTTCAGCACGGGCAGGGCGCCCACCTGATGCTCGCGCATGGTGCGCCAGGCGGCATCGAGCGGCGTGCCGAATTCCACGCTGAGCACGTCCTTCGACATGATGTCGGCGCAGGTGACGACGTCGAAGCGGCGCTGGTAGGCGCGCATCTCCGTTTGCAGGAAGATGGCCTGCAAATCGTCGCGGCTGATGTCGAGCACTTCGCTGTGCTGGCGCAGCACGGCGTCGAGGTCGTCCGGCGAAAAGCCCAGGCGGTTGCTGGGCACGTCATCCTTGGTGGCGTGCGGATGCGGCGTTGCCAGCTGCTGGGTGTGCGGGTAGCGGCGTCCCGTCAGGTTGTTGTACAGCACGGCGCAGGCGACCAGCACGGCCGAATTGAACAGCACGGTGATGAAGACGAATTCAAAGCCGGCCGCATGCACGCTGGCGCCGCCCACGACGGTGGTGAGCGCCACGGCGCCGCCGGGCGGATGCAGGCAGCGCAGCGCGAACATGGCGCCGATGGCCAGGCAGGCGGCCAGCGCCGCCACGCCCACGCTGGGTCCCAGCCATTTGACGCAAGCCACGCCCACCAGGCCCGAGACGACATTGCCTCCCACCACCGACCATGGTTGCGCCAGCGGACTGGCCGGCAGGCAGAACAGCAGGACGGCGGAAGCGCCCATGGGCGCGATCAGGTAGACGCTGGCGCTATTCGGGGCCAGCAGGAAATGGCAGATGAGACCAGTGAGCAGCAGGCCGCAGATGGCGCCCGCGCAGGCGCGCAATTGTTCGCGGCGGCTGCCATTGTTCGGTTGCGGCAGCCAGCGTGCCAGGAAAGAAGTCGTCATGGTGGGGCGGGCGCGTTCGGGCCGCGTTGCTCAGTGTGAGCCCGATATTATCCCATGCGTGCTGTTTCGCTGCCTGCGCTCACTCATCCTCTGCACAGACGGCCTGCAAGCCGTGCCGTTCCAGCAGGCTCCTGACGGCGGCGATGGCGGCCGGTTCCGGTTTGCTGCTGGCGCAGGCATGGATGTCATTGCCGACCCTTGCCTCATCCTTGCCCGTGACGGCGGCCACCAGCTGGGCCAGGTTGCGGTCGGAAAAGTGTTCATACAGCAGGGCCAGCATGGGGAAATACGCCGCGTCGGGCATGCCGCCGGGATAGGCGCTGCGCAGCATGCGCGCGGCGCCCGACAGGGGCGGGGGCAGGGTATCTTGCAGGCGCACGTCGCGTCTCCTCGGGATTGCTTATACGTTTTCCGCATAAGCACAGTGCAATTAAATGGTGGATATTTCTGACAAGCAGGCATATTCTAGGCAATCACGCCCGCTGGCGCCTGTTCAGCTGGCCTCACGATCTTCTCTCAGGAGTCCTGCATGCGTCTTTCCATCCTCTTCGCCAGCCTGCTGTTCGCCGGCGCCGCCGTTGCCGCCGCCCCGACACCTACCGCCGCGCCTGCCGCCACGCCGCATTTGCCCTACAACGCGGCGGCAGACGCCAAGGCCGACGTGGCCCGCGCGCTGGCCGAGGCCAAGGCGGCCCATGTGCCCGTGCTGCTGATCTTTGGCGCCAACTGGTGCGAGGATTGCCGCGCGCTCGACAAGGCCCTGAAGGAAGGGAAAAATGCACAGCTGATGCAGCAGGAATTCAAGGTCGTCAAGGTTGATGTCGGCAATTTCGACCATAACCTGGACGTGGCGCAAGCCTATGGCAATCCGCTCAAGAAAGGCATCCCGGCCGCCGTCCTGGTTTCCAGCGACAACAACCAGGTGCTGTACGCCACCAAGGGCGGCGAGCTGGCGAATGCGCGCCGCATGAGCGAAAGCGGCATCCATGACTTCTTCAAGCAGGCGGCCAGCGTGAAGTCGCCGGCCCTTTAATCGGCTTAAAACTCTTCCCACGCATCGCTGGCCGGCGCTTTCGGGCGCGCGGCCGCTGCCGGTGTCCTGGCCATCGCTGGGCGAACAGGCTTGGGCAGCGCGGGCTGGCTGGTCAGCGCAGGATGCGCCGCCGCATGGCCCGATTCCTCCAGTTTGAAGACGCTGACCACCTGCGCCAGCCGGCCCGCCTGATCCTGCAGGGACTGGGCTGCCGCGGCCGCTTCCTCCACCAGTGCGGCGTTTTGCTGGGTCGCATCATCCATCTGCGTGACGGTGGCGTTGACTTGCGCGATGCCCTGGCTTTGCTCCTGGCTGGCCGAGGCGATCTCTCCCATCAGGTCGGCCACGCGCTGCACGGAAACGACGATGTCCTGCATGGTGGCGCCGGCTGAATCGACCAGCTTGCTACCGGCTTCCACCTTGCTGCCCGAGTCGACGATCAAGTCCTTGATTTCCCGGGCCGCCGCGGCCGAGCGCTGCGCCAGGTTGCGCACTTCCGTCGCCACCACGGCAAAGCCACGGCCCTGCTCTCCGGCACGGGCCGCCTCGACGGCCGCGTTCAAGGCCAGGATATTGGTTTGGAACGCAATACCGTCGATCACGCCGATAATGTCCGCGATCTTGCGCGAACTTTCCGTAATGGCGCCCATCGTCTGCACCACTTGTCCCACCACCTCGCCGCCCTTGACGGCGTGGCTCGAGGCGGACACCACCAGCTGGTTCGCCTGCCGCGCATTGTCCGCGTTCTGTTTCACGGTCGACGTCAATTCTTCCATGGCCGCCGCCGTTTCTTCCAGGCTTGAGGCCTGGGCTTCCGTACGCGCCGACAGGTCCAGGTTGCCCGACGCGATCTGGCTCGATGCGCTGGCAATCGCCCCTGTACTGTCGCGAACTTCGCGTATCGTCACGTTCAGCGACGCGACGAAGCGGTTGAAGGCGGAAGCCAGTGCACCGACTTCATCTTCCGATTCGACCAGCATGCGGCGGCTCAGGTCGCCATTGCCGCTGGCGATTTCACCCAGCATGTCGGCCGCCCGCGCGACGGGCGCGGCAATGGCGCGGCTGATGGCGTAGATGATGGCGAGGGCGATGCCGCCACCCACGAGGCCGGCGACCAGCGCGGCGATCAGCGCCGAGCGCGTGACATTGCCCAGCACTTCCGCTTCCGGCACTTCGGCCAGCACGTACAGATTCAATTCCGGCACGAAAGAGGCGGCGATGAACTGGCGGCCGGCGGGTGCAGCGTAGGTGGCGTAGGCGTATTTGTTACCGGTCAGCAGCGTCTTGCTCAAGGCGTCGTCAAAGCCGGGCAAGTCTTTCAACTGGTGCTTGCCATCGGCCAGCGCCGTGTCGCGGTGCACCAGCAGCACGCCGTTGGCGCGCGCCAGGTAGACATAGCCGGTCTGGCCGATCTTGTAGCCGCGGATGGTGTCGGCCAGCGCATTGATGGACAGCCCCAGTCCGGCGGCGATCTGCTTGCCGCCCGCCGTCTGGCCACGGGCGTTCAGATACAGCATGAGGTCGTTCGAATTTTCCGCCTTGTCGATATCGAGCGTGTAAGCCTTGTCGCCGGCCAGCAAGCCATAGAACCACTGGTCGGCGGCCTGGTTCTTGTCCAGGGTGCGCAGCAAGCCATCCGTGGTGAAATACTTGCCCGTGCTGGCCGAGGCCCAGTTGATCGAGGCCGCCTTGTTCTTTTCTTTCACGGCCTTGGCATAGCGCTGGAAGGTGGCGATGCCGCTGTCGGGCAAGCCCGCGTCTTCCCAGTCTTGCAGGTAGACGTCGTTGGCCATCGTCTGCACGACGGACAGGGGCTGGCTGATCTGGCGCAGCACGTCGTTGCGGATTTCGCCCACCTGCGCCGGCAGTTCCTGGCTGACGACGCGCTCGCGCACGTAATCGCTGCTCATGCGCACGCTGAGGAACGAGGAAATCGCCATGAACAGCAGCAGGCACAAGCCCATGCTGAACAGCAGTTTTTTCTGGATGGAGAGGCGGCGGAGCAGAGACATGGAAGACCTTGGAGGATGGCCTGCGCAATCGGCAGAAAGGCGGGCAGGCAAACAGGCAGTATACCGGCCGGGCCTGGCGCCATGCCGCGCCATGGCTGCTCTTTGTTAATGTATGTTGCATTGCGGCAACGTGAAAAACAGGCAATCATGTCTGTTTTTCATGCATCGTGGTGGCACCCGGAAACGCGTCAGGCCGGCAAGCCATGGGCGATCAATTCCAGCGGCAATTCCGTGCTGCACTTGATTTGTTCCATGGAAAAGGCCGACGACACGCCCGTCAGCTGCACGGCCTTGATGAGCTTTTTATAGAAGGTGTCATAGCCCTTGATGTCGGTGGTGACGACTTTCAGCAGGTAGTCGATGTCGCCGCTCATGCGGTGAAACTCCTGCACTTCGGGCAGCACGATGACGGCGGCGGCAAAGCGGCGCAGCCATTTTTCATCGTGCTGGCCCGTGCGCACGCTGACAAACACGGTCACGGGCAAGCCGACTTTTTGGCGGTTGACGATGGCCACGCGGCTCTCGATGTAGCCGTCTTCCTCGAGCCGCTTGACCCGCTTCCAGCAGGGCGTGCTGGACAGGCCGATCTTCTCGCTGAGGGCGGCGATCGACAGGGTGCCGTCCTGCTGCAGGGCGGCCAGGATGGCGCAGTCGAACTTGTCGAGTGCCGTATTTGGTGAATTCATTTTACTATTCCAATTTTTATAGCATGAACATGCTGCATATTACCGTAGTTGCAGTGTCTTTTGGCATATCTTCACGGGAGCGCACCGGTAGACTATCCATACGTTACAGCCGCTTGCGCTGCGCCCTTTTTTAGAGAATGCCCGGACTGCCATCATGAAAGAAATCTACCTCGACAGTAACGCCACCACCTGCGTGCTGCCCGCCGCCGTTGCCGCCGCCACGCAGGCGATGGCGCACGGCTACGGCAATCCCAGCAGCACCCACGCCACGGGGTTGCAGGCCAAGGCCATGATGGATGGCGTACGCCGGCGCGCCAGCGGCCTGCTGGGAACGGGCGACGGCCGTCTGATGTTCAACAGCGGCGCCACGGAAGGCATCCAGACGGCCGTGCTGTCGGCCCTGTGCGCGCTGCGCGAACGGCGCGATGCGGGCAAGCGCATCGGCAGCCTGCTGCTGTACGGCGCAACCGAGCACAAGGCCGTGCCGGAAAGCCTGGCGCACTGGAACCGCCTGCTCGGCTTGAACCTGGAACTGCGCAAGCTGCCCGTCGATGCGCAGGGGCGCCACGATCTGCAAGCCCTGGGCGCCCTGGTCGGCGACACGGCCATGCTGTGCACGATGGCGGCGAATAATGAAACGGGCGTCGTCAGCGACCTGTCCGCCATCGCGCAGCTGCTGCAGGAGCGCGGCGCCGATGCGTACTGGATGGTCGATTGCGTGCAGGCGCTGGGCAAGCTGAAGCTCAATCTGGCCGCCACGCGCATCGATTACGCGCCGTTTTCCGGTCACAAGCTGTACGCGCCGAAGGGCATCGGCATGCTGTACGTGCGCGCCGGCGCGCCGTTTACGCCGCTGATGATGGGTGGTGGCCAGGAAGCGGGGCTGCGCTCGGGCACGGAAAACATGGCAGGCATCGCCGCCCTCGGCGCCGTCCTGGCCGCGCTGGAAGACGGCTCGACCTTCCGCAGCCACGCCGAACTGGCCACTTTCCGCGAGCGCCTGGTGGCCAGCCTGGAGCAGGCATTCCCCGGCATCGTCTTCAACATGCCGTTCGAGCTGTCGCTGCCGACCACGCTCAATTTTTCCGTGCCCGGCCTGTCCTCGAAAGAACTGCTGGACCTGTTCGACGCGGCGCGCGTGCGGGTCAGCTCGGGCAGCGCCTGTTCGGCCGCCAAGGCCCTGCCCAGTTATGTGCTGGAAGCGATGCATGTGCCGCAATGGCGGGCCAGTTCGGCCATCCGCCTGTCGTTCGGCCCCCTGGTCGATGAGGCGACCATCGCCGCCGCCTGTGCCCGCATCGCCCGCTGCGGCGAGGCGCTGCGCCACAGCTGCCTGCTGCCGTCGGCGCTGGCGCCATCGCCGCACGACGGCGTGATCCAGCTGAGCGTTGACGGCCAGTGCACCTGGGTGCTCAGCGACGCCGCCAGCGCCAGTTGCGTCGTCATCGATCCCGCTGCCGCGCTGGTGCCGCGCCTGGCCGCCTTCATCCGCTGCCAGCACCTGGCCCTGCGCGCCATCGTGCATACGACGGCGCCGACCGACCATGGCGCGGCGCGCCTGGCGCTGCTGCAGGAACTCGAGATCGAACAGGTGGGCCGCGTCGATATCGATGGCGAGCTGGCATTCGGCCAGCAGCGATTGCGCCGCATCGAGTGCGGCGCGACCCATGTGTACCTGCTGGGGCAGCGCTATGCCTTCACCGGTTCCCTGGCGCCGCAAGCCCTCGCACCCTTGCTCGCTGCCGGCCTGGTGACGCCCGACACCGTGCTGTGTGCGGCGGGCAACGATGGCAGCATCTGCAACACCGTGCGCGCAGTGCAGGACGGCATCGTGCCGGCCGCCGAACTGCAGCTCGATGCGGCAGGCTTGCCGGCCTTCCTGCGCCAGCATCCGGACGCCATCCTCGTCGACGTGCGCGAAGCGTATGAACACGCGGCTTGCGCCGGCCAGGTATTCGAGGGCTGTGAAGTGCGCAGCGTGCCGCTGAGCCGCCTGGCGGGCCAGGTGGGAGCATGGCTGCAAGAGCCGCGGCGTCCGCTCGTGTTTTTCTGCCGCAGCGGCAACCGCAGCGCGCGTGCGGCCGCCTGCCTGCGCCGCCTGGGCCATGGCGCCGCATGGCAGTTGAACGGCGGCATGGCGCTGGCGGAAGCGACGCGCCACCCGCTGGCCATCGCGGCTTAAACCAGCGCAACATTTTCTTTTTGTAATCTTGCACCGCGTCATCACTGGCGCGGTGCCTGTAATTCATTTCTTGTAGGCATTTTTCTTCCGCCTGCCTCGCTTTTTTCTCTGCCCGCACGCCGCCAAAGCGCCAGCTATGTACGCTAGCGCACGGTCTTGCGCGCGCCGCGCACCTACGATGAAGTTCAGAAAATCTCCCTATACCCTGAGATTCGTCGCAACGCTCCGGCGCTTCGCTTTCCGTCTTCGCCAGTGTCCGTTCTTGTTTTTCCTGACTGGGCCGAGGTAGCGGAGGCCGCTGGCTGCATGCGCGCACCTAGCGAGGCCCAAGTTGAAAGAGTACACAGCAGTAGTCACGGAGCAGATCAGGCAACAGCTTTCCCGATTCAAGGAAATCTTCCGCGACCATCCCCTCGCCACGGACATGTTCGACGCCGCGCGCGACGATGCCTTGCCCCTGCGTTCAGAATTATTCAGCGCCATGCAGATGGCCGCCCACGGCAAGCACGTGGCTGCCGGCCACGCCGTGGGCAAGCATCATGGCCGCGACCGCCTGCTGGCCCGGCTGGCCGACAATGCGGCCCTGATCACGGCCACCGTCAACGAATTGACGGCCACCGTCAAAAGCGGACGCCAGGTCACGCCCGCCTCGGAATGGCTGCTCGATAATTTCTACCTGATCGAAGAGCAGATCCGCACCACGCGGCGCCACCTGCCGAAAAACTACAGCAAGGAGCTGCCCCGTCTGACCACGGGCTTCGATGCCGGCTGTCCGCGCGTGTACAAGATCGCGCTGGAAATCATCTCGCATGGCGATGGCCGGGTCGACCTGGAAAACCTGTGCCACTTCGTCGAGGCGTACCAGGATGTCGCCACCCTGACCCTCGGTGAACTGTGGGCCGTGCCCATCATGCTGCGCCTGGCCCTGATCGAAAACCTGCGCCGCGTGGCCGTGCGCGTGGCCGACGACCGCATGCAGCGCGACCTGGCCAATACCTGGGCCGACCAGATGACGGACATCGCCGAGCGCAACCCCAGCGGCCTGATCCTGCTGGTAGCCGACATGGCGCGCTCGAATCCGCCGATTACCAGCGCCTTCGTGGCCGAGCTGTCGCGCCGCCTGCAGGGGCAAAGCCCGTCGCTCACCCTGGCCCTGTCGTGGCTCACGCACAAGCTGGCCGAGTCGGGTCTCACGATCGAGCAGCAGATCCAGTCCGAGATCGGGCAGCAGGCGGCGGACCAGGTGTCGATCGCCAACAGCATCGGCAGCCTGCGTTTTCTCGGCACCATGGATTGGCAGGAATTCGTCGAGACCATGAGCGTGGTCGAACAGACCCTGCGCCTGGATCCGGCCGGCACGTATGGCTTGATGGATTTTGCCACGCGCGACAGCTACCGCCACGCCATCGAACGCATCGCCAAGCGCAGCGCGCGCAGCGAAATGGAAGTGGCCGAGATGGTGGTGCAGCTGGCGCACACGCATGGCGGCGGCAGCGATGCGCGCCGCGGCCATATCGGCTTTTACCTGGTCGGGCGCGGCGTGCTGGTGCTGGAAAAGCAGGCCGGCGCGAAGCTGCCCTTCATCGAGGCGCTGCAGCATACGGCGCGCGCCGCGCCGTTGGCCGTCTACCTGGGCGCCATCTCGTTCCTGACCCTGGCCACGAGCGCGCTGCTGCTCGAGCGGGCCGTGCGCCATGGCGTGCAGGGCTGGCTGCTGGCGGCGCTGGGCGTGCTGGCGCTGCTGGGCAGCAGCCAGCTGGCCGTGGCCGTGGTGAACTGGCTGGCGACCCTGATGACTTCGCCGCACCCGCTGCCGCGCATGGATTACCAGGCCGGCATTCCATCGGACGCGCGCGGCATCGTCGTGGTGCCGACCTTGATCTACAGCAAGGAAAACGTGGCCGCCCTGTGCGAGGCGCTGGAAGTGCGCTACCTGGCCAACCGCGATCCGAACCTGCGTTTCTGCCTGCTGACCGACTTTGTCGACGCGGACGCGCAAACCTTGCCCGGCGACGACGCCTTGCTGCGCCAGGCGCAGGACATCATCCGCGGCCTGAACGATAAATATCGCGTGGAGGGCGTCGAGTTCCAGGAGAACGGCGACCCGGTCGACGCCGCGGACCTCGGCCATGTGGGGCCCTTCCTGCTGCTGCACCGTCCGCGCCTGTGGAATTCGCAGCAGAATGCGTGGATGGGACAGGAGCGCAAGCGCGGCAAATTATCCGACCTGCACGCCTTCCTGCGCGGCGGCGCGCGCGACAAATTCTCGCTGGTGGAAGGCGAGCTGCGCGGCCTGCGCACGATCAAGTACGTGATCACGCTCGACACCGATACGCAGCTGCCGCGCGACGCGGCGCGCGAATTCATCGCCACCATGATGCACCCGCTGAACCGCCCCGTGCTGGATGCGGCCGGCACGCGCGTGGTGGCCGGCTACGGCATTTTGCAGCCGCGCGTGGCCGTCGCGCTGCCCAGCGCGAACGCCTCGCGCTACGAGCTGCTGTGCGGCGGCGAGCCGGGCATCGACCCCTATACGCGTACCGTCTCGGACCTGTACCAGGACGTGTTTTATGAAGGCTCGTTCATCGGCAAGGGCATCTACGACCTCGACATGTTCGAGCGCGTGCTGGGCCAGCGCCTGCCCGACAATAAAATCCTCAGCCACGACCTGCTGGAAGGCTGCTATCTGCGCGCGGGCCTGCTCAGCGACTCGCAGCTGTATGAGGAATATCCGGCCCGCTATGATGCCGACGTCAGCCGGCGCCAGCGCTGGATACGCGGCGACTGGCAGCTGATCGGCTGGCTGCTGGGCCGCGTGCCGGGCCGCGCCGGCAAGCGCGAACGCAATCCATTGTCGATGCTGTCGCGCTGGAAGCTGTTCGACAACCTGCGCCGCAGCGCGGTGGCGCCGGCCACGACCCTGTCCCTGCTGCTTGTATGGGGCTTCCTGCCCCACGTGGCTTTCTGGAGTGCGGCGGTGCTGGCCATCATCTTCCTGCCGCCCGTGTTTTCGGCGCTGTACGACCTGCTGCGCAAACCCCGCGACACGCTGTGGCGCCAGCACCTGGCCGCGTTCGAGCGGCGCTGCGGCGTGCAGTTCTCGCATGCCATGCTGACGCTCGTCTTCCTGCCGTACGAGGCCTACATCAGCCTCGACGCCATCGCGCGCACCCTGTGGCGCCTGGGCGTGTCGCACAGGCATTTGCTCGACTGGCGCGCCTCGAACCTGCACACCTCGTCCGGCTCGCAGGCGGACAGCTGGCGCGCCATGTGGTGCTCGCCCGTGCTGGCGCTGGCCACCGCGGGCGCCCTGTTTTACTGGCGTGCCGACTCCTTGCCGGCAGCGGCCGTGGTGCTGTTGCTGTGGCTGGCCGCTCCCGCCATCGCCTGGTGGATCAGCCGTCCCATCGAGCGTGCCGTGGCGCGCCTGTCGGCCGAGCAGGGACGCTTCCTGCATGGCGTGGCGCGCAAGACCTGGGCCTATTTCGATACCTTCGTCGGCCCTGACGATCACTGGCTGCCGCCCGATAACATGCAGGAGCATCCGAACCTCGTGGTGGCGCACCGCACCTCGCCGACGAATATCGGCCTGGCGCTGCTGGCCAACCTGACGGCCTACGATTTCGGCTACCTCACCATGGGCCAGCTGATCGAACGCAGCCGCGCCACCTTGCACAGCATGGGCGAACTGGAACGCTTCCAGGGGCATTTCTATAACTGGTACGACACGCAGACCATGAAGGCGCTGCAGCCGATGTATATCTCGACGGTCGACAGCGGCAACCTGGCCGGCCATCTGCTGACCTTGCAGCCAGGTTTGGTGGAACTGTACGACGCGCCCATCGTCGGCCTACAGGTGGTGCAGGGCATCCGCACGACGGCGCAGGTGCTGCAGGAATTCATCGCCGCCGAAGGCGAAGGCAAGGGCGTGCGCGAAGCGCTGGCGCTGCTGCAGATGCCGGCCGCGCCGGCCAGCCTGCCGGAGTGGCACGCCTACCTGCATGCGGCGAATGGCGCCGCCGATGCCCTGCTGTCGCTGACCTTGCAAAGCGAGGATGGCGAACTGCCCATGTGGACGGGGGCGCTGGCGCGCCAGTGCCGCGCGGCGCTGGCCGAATTGCTGCAACTGGCGCCATGGGCGGCGCACGCGGGGCTCGCCGGATTGGACGCGGCGCTGGCGCGCGTGCCGACGCTGCGCGAACTGGCGAACCTGGAAACGGCGGACGGCACGCCGTCCGAGCTGGCCGTGCTGCTGGCGCAAGGCCGCGAACAGGCGGGCCGCTTCATGCGCGACATCGCCCATGCGGCGGGCCAGGCGCGCGACTTCGCGCAGGTCGAGTACGCGTTCCTGTACAACCCGTCGACCAAGCTGCTGGCCATCGGCTACAACGTCAGCGAGCGGCGCCTGGATCCCAGCTACTACGATTTGCTGGCCTCCGAAGTGCGCCTGGCCAGCTTCATCGCCATCGCCCAGGGCCAGCTGCCGCAGGAACACTGGTTCGCGCTGGGCCGCCAGCTGTGCATGGTGGCCGGCCAGCCCGTGCTGCTGTCGTGGAGCGGCTCGATGTTCGAATACCTGATGCCGCTCCTGGTGATGCCGAACTACCCGAATACGCTGCTCGACCAGACCTACCGCTCCGTGATCGAGGCGCAGATCGATTATGGCCGCCAGCGCGACGTGCCGTGGGGGATTTCCGAGTCCGGCTACAACACGGTCGACGCCAGCCTGAATTACCAGTACCGCGCCTTTGGCGTGCCTGGGCTGGGCTTGAAGCGGGGCCTGGCCGACGACCTGGTGGTGGCGCCGTATGCCAGCATGATGGGTTTGATGGTGCAGCCGGAAGCGTCGTGCCAGAACCTGCAGCGCATGCAGGCCGCCGGCTACATGGGCCGTTACGGCTTCTTCGAAGCGATCGATTTCACGACGGCGCGCCTGCCGCGCGGCCAGGGCAGCGCCGTCATCCGCTCGTTCATGGTGCACCATCAGGGCATGGGTTTCCTCTCCCTCAGCTACCTGCTGCACGACCGCCCCATGCAGCGCCGTTTCGAGTCCGATCCGCTGCTGCAGTCGGCCTTGCTGGTGCTGCAGGAACGCACGCCGCAGGCGGGCGCTTTTTACTCGAATACGGCCGAACTGGCGGTGCTGCGCAGCGGCGCGCCGGAGCAGGCCATGCCGATGCGTATCCTCACGCAGGCCAACAGCGCCGTGCCCGAAACGCAGCTGCTGTCGAATGGCCGCTACCACGTCATGGTGAGCAACGCGGGTGGCAGCTACAGCCGCTGGAAGGACCTTTCCGTGACGCGCTGGCGCGAGGACAGCACGCGCGACAACTGGGGCAATTTCTGCTACCTGCGCGACCTCGACGATGGCCAGGTCTGGTCCGCCATGTATCAGCCGACGCTGGTCGAGCCGAAAAAATACGAGGTGATTTTTTCCGAGGGGCGCGCGGAATTTCGCCGCGCCGACCACGGCCTCGATCTGTACACGGAGATCGTCGTCTCGCCCGAGGACGACATCGAAATCCGCCGCACGCGCATCAGCAATAATTCGAACCGCCAGCGGCGCATCGAGATCACCAGCTATGCCGAAGTGGTGATGGCGCCGGCGGCGGCCGATGCCGCCCATCCCGCGTTCAGCAAGCTGTTCGTGCAGACGGAAATCCTGCCGCACGAGAATGCGATTTTGTGCACGCGCCGGCCCCGCTCGAAAGACGAGCAGATGCCATGGCTGCTGCACGTGATGACGGTGCATGACGTGGAACGCTACGAGGTCTCGTTCGAGACGGACCGCGCGCGCTTCATCGGCCGCGGCAACACGGCGCAGCTGCCGCAGGCGCTGCAGGACAGCGGTCCCTTGAGCGGCGGCCAGGGTTCCGTGCTCGACCCCGTCGTGGCCATCCGCTACGTCATTACCCTGGCGCCGGACCAGGCGATCACGGTCGACAGCGTCACCGGCATGGCCGAGCAGCGCGACGCGGCCCTGCACCTGATCGACAAGTACCAGGACCGCCACCTGGCCGACCGCGTGTTCGAGCTGGCCTGGACGCACAGCCAGGTGGTGCTGCGCCAGCTCAATGCCAGCGAAGCCGATGCGCAGCTGTACGCGCGCCTGGCCAATGCCGTGATCTATCCGAATGCGTCGCTGCGCGCCGAGGCCAGCATCCTGATCAAGAACCAGCGCGGCCAGTCCGGCCTGTGGGCGTATGCGATCTCGGGCGACTTGCCCATCGTGCTGCTGCAGATACGCGATGCGGCCAATATCGAACTGGCGCGCCAGATGGTGCAGGCGCACGCCTACTGGCGCCTGAAGGGGCTGGTGGTGGACCTGGTGATCTGGTACGAGGAGCAGTCGGGCTACCGCCAGCTGCTGCACGACCAGATCATGGGCCTGATCGCCTCGGGCATCGATGCGCAGGCGATCGACCGTCCGGGCGGCATCTTCGTGCGCCTGGCCGAGCAGATCGCCAATGAAGACCGCATCCTGCTGCAATCGGTGGCGCGCGCCATCATCAGCGATTTGCGCGGCACTTTGGCCGAGCAGGTCAAGCGTCCCCCCAGTCCCGTGCTGCGCATGCCGCCGCTGTTGCAGGATTCGGGCCGCGAGCCGGTCAGCGTGCCGCACCGCGCCGCGCCGCGCGAGCTGATTCTGGAAAATGGCCTGGGCGGCTTTACGCCGGACGGCCGCGAATATGTGATCACCACCGGCGAGGTGGGGCGGACGCCGGCGCCCTGGTCGAACGTGCTGGCCAACGCCCAATTCGGCACGGTGCTATCGGAGTCCGGCCAGGCCTATACGTGGAACGAGAATGCGCATGAATTCCGCCTCACGCCATGGCAGAACGACCCTGTTTCCGACCTGTCCGGCGAGGCGTTTTACGTGCGCGACGAGCAGAGTGGCCAGTTCTGGTCGCCGTCGGCCCTGCCGGCGCGCGGCAGCGGCGACTATGTGACGCGCCACGGCTTCGGCTACAGCGTGTTCGAGCACAGCGAAGGCGGCATCGCCACGGAACTGTGCACTTATGTGGCGCTCGATGCGGCCGTCAAGTACTCGGTGATCAAGGTGCGCAATGACAGCGGCGTGCCGCGCCGCCTGTCCGTCACCGGTTACGTGGAATGGGTGCTGGCCGACCTGCGCGCCAAGTCCGGCATGCACGTGGCGACCGAAGTCGACACGATCAGCGGCGCGCTGTTTGCGCGCAATAACTACAACACGGAGTTTTCCGGCCGCGTCGGCTTCTTCAATACCGACGCCAGCATCCGCTCGATCACCTGCGACCGCAATGAATTCATCGGGCGCAACGGCAGCCTGGCGCAGCCGGCGGCATTGCGCAGGGTGCGCCTGTCCGGCAAGGCCGGCACGGGCCTCGATCCGTGCGCGGCGATCCAGGTGCCGTTCGAGTTGCAGCCGGGGCAGGAGCGCGAGATCGTCTTCATTCTCGGCGTGGGCGGGCGCCGCAATGCCGACGCCAGCACCATGGTGCAGCGTCACGCGGGCAAGGAAGCGGCCCGCGCTACCCTGGACAAGGTGCGCGCCTACTGGGAAACCACGCTCGGCGCCGTGCGCGTCGAGACGCCCGATCCATCGCTGGACGTGATCGCCAACGGCTGGCTGATGTACCAGACCATCGCCTGCCGCCTGTGGGCGCGCAGCGGCTATTACCAGTCGGGCGGCGCTTACGGTTTCCGCGACCAGCTGCAGGATGCGATGGCCATGATCCATACGGCGCCGCAGCTGCTGCGCGGCCATCTGCTGCTATGTGCGGCGCACCAGTTTGTCGAGGGCGATGTGCAGCACTGGTGGCATCCGCCATCGGACCGCGGCGTGCGCACGCACTGTTCCGATGATTACCTGTGGCTGCCGCTGGCCACTTGCCGTTACGTGATCGCCACCGGCGACGTGAATGTGCTGTCGGAGGTGGCGCCCTTCATCGAGGGGCATGCCGTCAAGCCGGAAGAAGATTCCTATTACGACCTGCCCGTGCGCTCGGGCGAATCGGCCGACCTGTATGAACACTGCGCGCGCGCCATCCGCCACGGCTTGCGCCTGGGCGTGCACGGCTTGCCGCTGATGGGTTCCTGCGACTGGAACGACGGCATGGACAAGGTGGGCGAGCATGGCAAGGGCGAGAGCGTGTGGCTGGCCTTCTTCCTGTACGAAGTGCTGCAGCGTTTTGCCGAGGTGGCCGTGCTGCGCGGCGATGCGACGTTTGCCCAGTTCTGCCGCGACGAGGCCGTCAAGCTGTCGGCCAACGTGGAGGAACATGCCTGGGATGGCGAGTGGTACCGGCGCGCGTATTTCGACGACGGCACGCCGCTAGGCTCGCACACCAACGAGGAATGCCAGATCGACTCGATTTCGCAAAGCTGGGGTGTGCTGTCCGGCGCGGCCGACAAGGAGCGGGTCGCGGGCGCCATGCGCCAGGTTGATGCGCGCCTGGTGCGACGCGAGTCCGGCGTGATCCAGCTGCTCGATCCGCCGTTCGACAAGTCGAATCTCAATCCCGGCTATATCCGCGGCTATGTGCCGGGCGTGCGTGAAAATGGCGGCCAGTACACGCACGCGGCCATCTGGACGGCCATGGCCTTTGCCCGCCTGGGCGACGGCGAGAAGGCGTGGGAGCTGCTGCGCATGATCAATCCCGTGCGCCATGGTGTCGACGCGCAAGCCGTGGCGCGCTACAAGGTGGAACCGTATGTGGTGACGGCCGACGTGTATGCCGTCTCGCCGCACGTGGGGCGCGGCGGCTGGAGCTGGTACACGGGGTCGTCGGGCTGGCTGTACCGGCTGATCGTTGAATCCCTGCTGGGATTGACGCGCGAAGCGGACGTGCTGCGCCTGGCGCCGACCATGCCGGCCGAGTGGAGCAGCTTCAAGTTGCATTACCGTTTTGGCGCCAGCAGCTATGCGATCACGGTGGAGAAGGCGGCCGGGCGGCCGGCAGGGCTGTCGCTCGATGGCGCGACGCAGGACGGCGACAGCATCGCCTTGCGCGACGAGGGGCGCGAGTATGCGGTGCTACTGCTACTGTAGTTTTGTCGTCGTGCCTTGCCATGTCTCGTGTTCGGGGCGGCGCCGGCCGGCCAGCAGGATCAGGCCGGCACCGAGCAGCAACAGGTCGCGCGTACGCACTTCGGAGGTGGCGTCGCGCGCGGCAGGCACCGCCTGAGGGGAGGTGGGTGTCGCCGTGGCGGCGGATGCCTGGCTGGCGCAAGCGGCCAGGCACAGGGCCGCGATTCTTCCATTTAACTGCATACATTCCTTAAAAAAGCGCGCCAGCCGTACGGCATCAGCGCGCCGGTGTGCATGTCGACGGCATTGTAAATATCGACATGAACATTGTAAATAGGAAATTTTTTGCCGGGCCTCAGAAACCCAGGGCGGCGCCCGCACCCAGCAGGGTCGCCACGCCCAGCACGGCAAACACCAGCGCGGCGATGCCGTGCACCAGGCGCAGCGAGACGCGGTTGGCGATCCTGTCGCCCAGGTACACGGCCGGCACGTTGGCCAGCATCATGCCGAAGGTGGTGCCCAGCACGACGGAATAAATGTCGTGATAGCGCGCCGCCAGCGCCACCGTGGCCACCTGTGTCTTATCGCCCATTTCCGCCATGAAGAAGGCGATCAGGGTGGTCAGGAAGACGCCGTACTTGGCCAGCTTGGTCTCGTCTTCATCGAGCTTGTCGGGGATCAGGGTCCAGGCGGCCATCGCCAGGAACGACACGCCCAGCACCCAGCGCAGCACGTCCGGTCCCAGCATGCTGGTGATCCAGGCGCCGACGGCGGCGGCAAACGCATGGTTGGCGATGGTGGCGACGAAGATCGCCAGCACGATGGGCAAAGGCTTGCGGAATTTGGCGGCCAGGAGGAAAGCCAGGAGTTGGGTTTTGTCGCCGATTTCAGCGAGACCGACGATGCCGGTGGAGATGAGGAATGCTTCCATGAGATTGCGAGAGGTACGTGGGCCGGACGAATTAACCAATGATCCACGGGCGACTCCGGCCCATGCGGCCGCCCTGGATCAATGGTCTCGTCAAGTTCTGCAACCACCTGCACCATGGCCTGCGGGCCAATCATGTTGATACAGGTTCCTGCGGCATGGCCGCGGGACGACTACTCCCCAATGTTCGAGGCGCATCATACGCCAATGCCGGCGGCCGCGCCAGTGCCGGTGGGGAGGGCGGGCGCGTTGTGTGTGGGGCGCCGACAACAATGAGCAATCAGCAAACAGACTCGACTTAGAATGCAGTTCTGTCCACGACTCCCAGATGGAATGCGCCATGCCGGTTCTTGTCCGCTTGCTTGCCCTGTGTTTGATGCTGTCTGCCTCCTGGCCCGGTGCATCCGCCGCCGCGGCCGCGCCATTCGACGACAAATTCCGCCAGCTCGAGGAGCTGCTGCCCACGCCGAATGCCTACCGCACCGCATCGGGCGCGCCTGGCCACGCCTACTGGCAGCAGCGCGCCGACTATGTGATACGCGCCCGGTTAGACGAAGCGCGCCGCGAAATCACGGCCAGCGAGCAGATCACCTATCACAACCATTCGCCCGACAGCCTCGCGTATCTGTGGCTGCAACTGGACCAGAATGGCTTGCGCAAGGATGCCGACCAGCGCCGCGTGCTGAGCGCGCCCTCGCGCCAGGCCTGGCTCAGCGGCAATGAGGAAGAGGCGCTGAAATTCGAGGACTTGCGCGCCATCCATGCAGGCCGCGAATTCGATGGCGGCTTCAAGCTGACGGCCGTGACATCGGCCAGCGGCAAGCCGCTGCCGCATGCGGTCAACCAGACCATGTTGCGCATCGATTTGCCGCAGGCGCTGGCGCCCGGCCAGAGCATCAGTTTTAACATCGACTGGTCATACAAGATCAATGACCAGAAGGTGCTGGTCGAGCGCTCAGGCTATGAGTATTTCGAGGATGACAGGAACACGATCTTCCAGGTGGCGCAGTGGTTCCCGCGCATGGCCGCCTATTACGATGCCGTCGGCTGGCAGCACAAGCAGTTTCTCGGCTCCGGCGAATTCACGCTGGAGTTTGGCGACTACGAGTTGTACCTGACGGTGCCGTCCGACCATGTGGTGGCGGCCACGGGCGAGCTGCAGAATCCTTCCGCCGTTTTGAGCGCGGCGCAGCGCGAGCGCCTGGCCAGGGCACGGAACAGCAACACGCCGCTGCTGATCATCACCCCCGGGGAAGCGCTGGCGGCGGAAAAAGGGCAGACGGCGGCGACGAAGACCTGGCACTTCAAGGCGGCCAATGTGCGCGACGTGGCGTGGGCGTCGAGCCGCAAGTTCATCTGGGATGCGCAGGGCTTGGATAGCGGCGGCAAACGCGTGATGGCCATGTCCTACTACCCGAAAGAAGGCAATCCGCTGTGGCAGCAGTACAGCACGCGCGCCGTCGTGCATGCGATCGAACAGTACAACAAGTACAGTTTCGATTACCCGTATCCGAATGCGATTTCCGTCAATGGCGCCGTGGGCGGCATGGAGTATCCGATGATCTCGTTCAATGGCGGGCGGCCCGTGAAGGACAAGAAGACGGGCGACATCACGTATTCGAAGAAGACCAAGTACGACCTGATCAGCGTGATCATCCATGAAGTGGGACACAATTATTTCCCCATGATCGTCAACTCGGACGAGCGCCAGTGGACGTGGATGGACGAAGGCTTGAATTCCTTTTTGCAGTACCTGGCCGAGCAGGCATGGGAAGAGCATTTTCCGTCCTGGAATGGCGAGCCGCGCAAGATCGTCGACTACATGCGCAGCCAGGACCAGGTGCCCATCATGACCAATTCCGAATCCTTGCTGCAGTTCACGGCGAATGCCTACGACAAGCCTGCCACCGCCCTCAACATCCTGCGCGAGACGATACTCGGACGCGAACTGTTCGACTTCGCCTTCAAGCAGTATGCGCAGCGCTGGAAGTTCAAGCGCCCCACGCCGGCCGACTTTTTCCGCACCATGGAAGACGCTTCCGGCACGGACCTGGACTGGTTCTGGCGCGGCTGGTTCTACACCACCGACGCCGTCGACATCAGCATCGACGGCATCAGCGAATATGGCGTGAACACGAAGAATCCGGAAACGGAAAAGGCGTGGAAAAAGGCGCAGAAGGCGGCGCAGCCGATCTCGATCTCGGACCAGCGCAACAAGGCGCTGCCGAAGAAGGTGGACATGGATCCCGCGCTGAAGGATTTCTACAACCAGCATGATGAATTCACGGTCACCAACAAGGACCGCAACAGCTATGCGGAAGAGCAGGAAGCGCTGGAACCATGGGAGAGAACCATGCTGGAACAGCGCGCGCAGGGCAAGCATCTGTACCTGGTCGATTTTTCGAATATCGGCGGGCTGGTGATGCCGCTGATCCTCGAGATCGAACTGAAAAGCGGCAAGAAGGTCATCGAGCGCGTGCCGGCCGAAGTATGGCGCTACTCGCCGCACAAAGTCAGCAAAGTGATCGTCACGGATGAACCGATGGTCGGCCTGGTGCAGGACCCGTACTGGGAGACGGCCGATATCGACACCAGCAACAACGCCTGGCCGCGCAGAATCACGCCGTCGCGCCTGGAACTGTTCAAGCAGGACCGCGACAAGAACAACCTGATGAAGGATTTCAATACGCCGCTGAAGGCGCCGGAGGCAAAGCCGCCGGCCAGGGCCGGGGGCGCGCCTGAGGCGAAATAGGGAAACGGCGCCGGCCAGTCCGGCGCTTTTTCTGCCAGGCGGGCGCCGGAAGTGCTATTCTGCGCGACGCCCGGCGCACACTTGCCGGTGCTTTCGCAAATCATTCAAAAGACGACCATGCAAACTATGACCTATCTGCGCGCGCTGGGCTGTGCGCTACTCTGCCAGGTGACCCTGGCCGCGCACGCCGATCCCCTCAGCTACGCGCGTTACGACCAGGTGCGCACGCGCGACCTGCAACTGGACCTGAAAGCCGACTTCAAGCAAAAGACCCTGTCCGGCTATGCCGAGCTGTCGCTGAACTGGATCGATCCGGCCGCGCGCACCCTGGTGCTCGACACGCGCGACCTGGCGATCGCCAAGGTGCAGGTACAGGACAAGCGCGGCGCATGGCAGATGGCGCCATACCAGCTGGACAAGGCCGACCCGGAAAAGGGCCAGGCGCTGCGTATCACGACCACCGGACAGCCTGAAAAAGTACGCGTCTACTATCACACGGCGCCGGGCGCCATCGCGCTGCAGTGGCTCACGCCGCAGCAAACCATGTCGGGCAAGTTGCCGTTCATGTTCAGCCAGTCGCAAAGCATCAATGCCCGCTCCTGGGTGCCGTCGCAGGATACGCCGGCCGTGCGTTTCACCTACAGCGCGCGCATCGATGCGCCGGCCGGCATGCGCGTCGTGATGAGCGCCGAGAATGACGAAAAAGCCACGGGCAAGGGTGGCTGGAAATTCAAGATGCCGCAGCCGATTCCATCGTACCTGCTGGCCATTGCCATCGGCGAACTGGAAGTGCGCAAACTCGGCCCCCGTTCGGCCGTGTATGCCGAACCGCCGCGCATCAAGGCGGCCGAATACGAGCTGGCCGATACGGAAAAGATGATCCAGGCGGCAGAAACGCTGTATGGCCCGTATGGCTGGGGCCGTTACGACATGATCGTGCTGCCGCCATCGTTCCCCTACGGCGGCATGGAAAATCCGCGCCTGACCTTCCTCACGCCGACCATGATCGCGGGCGACCGCAGCCTGGTCGACCTGATCGCGCATGAACTGGCCCACTCGTGGTCGGGCAACCTGGTCACCAACGCTTCGTGGAAGCACATGTGGCTCAACGAAGGTTTCACCACCTACGTCACCACGCGCATCGTCGAGCAGCTGTACGGCAGCGAAGTGGCGCAGATGGGCGTGCAGGTCGACCAGGAAGAACTGGCCGCTTCGATCCGCGAATTGCCGGCCGCGAAAACGGCGCTGATCACGCGCGATGCCGACGCCAATCCGGCGGAAACCTATACCGACGACGGCATCATTTATCCGAAGGGCGCCTGGTTCCTGGCGACCATGGAGCAGCGCGCGGGCCGCGCCGTGTTCGATCCCTTCCTGCGCGGCTGGTTCGACCAGCATGCGTTCCAGAGCGTGACGACGGCGCAGTTCATCGACTACCTGCGCAAGAATCTGCTGGCGCAGCATCCGGACGTGATGCCGGAAGCGGAATTGAACGAATGGCTGTATGGCACCGGCGTGCCGGCCAGCGCCAAGCGCGTCGTCTCGCCGCGCCTGGCGCTGCTGGACCAGCACCGCGACGCCTGGCTGAAGGGCGAGCTGGCGACCAAGGACCTGGGCATGGACAAGTGGATCGCCATCGAGTCGATGCACTTCCTGAACGACATCAATGGCAAGGCCAGCGCCGCCCAATTGCGTGAACTGGACCAGGTCTACGGCGTGGGCAAGAGCGGCAACAATGAAGTCGCTTACCGCTTTTACCTCGCTTCCGTGAACGCCGGCTACGACGTGCAGCAGCCGCTGCGGGCATTCCTCATGAGCGTGGGCCGCCAGAAGTTCGTCGTGCCGCTGTATGCCGCCCTGATGAAGACGCCGCAAGGCCATGCCTGGGCCAAGGACGTGTACGCGAAGGCGCGCGAACGCTATCACCCGGTGACGCAGGAAAGCGTCGACAAGCTGATGGCTGCCCAGGCGCGCTGAGGCGCCACGATATCAACCCTGCTGACTGAACTTTTGGAGTGTAGAACATGCATGTGATGAACCGCCTTGCCGCCGCCATCGTGCTGGCGTTTTCCAGCGTTACCCTGCCAGCGATGGCTGCTGCCGCCGATGCCACCGCGGCGCCGGTGGCCGCCAGCGTGGCCGCACCGGCCTTCGACCTGGACCGCGATGTCGCCAGCGCCCTGAAAATGTTCGACGTGCCCGGCATGGCGATCGCCATCGTCAAGGATGGCAAGGTCATTACCGCCAAGGGCTTTGGCGTGCGTAAGCTGGGCGAACCGGCTGGCGTCGACGCGCAGACCCTGTTCGAAGTGGCCTCCAATTCGAAGGGTTTCACGGCCGCCGCGCTGGCCATGCTGGTCGACGAGGGCAAGCTGGCCTGGGACGATCCCGTCACCAAGCACCTGCCTGGCTTCCAGATGCACGATTCCTACGTGACGGGCGCCATGACCATCCGCGACCTGCTGACGCACCGCAGCGGCCTGGGTCTGGGCGCCGGCGACTTGCTGTGGTGGCCGACCACCACCTTCACCACCGACGAGATCATCGAGAAGCTGCGCTATATCCGCCCGGCCACGAGTTTCCGCAACAGCTATGCCTACGATAACCTGCTGTATATCGTGGCCGGCAAGATCATCGCCGACAAGGCCGGCAAGAGCTGGGGCGCGGCCATGTACGAGCGCATCCTGGCGCCGCTGGGCATGACGGGCACCACCACCAGCCTGCTTGAGAACGCGGGCAATCCCGACGTCGCCAGCGCGCACAGCAAGATCGACGGCAAGATCGCCGCCGTCAAATCCATGCCCGTGCCGAACGCCGTGGGCGCCGTCGGCATCAACACCAACGCGGAAGATATCGCCAAGTGGATGATGGTGCTGCTCGATGGCGGCAAGATCGCCGGCGTCAAGGACAAGGACGGCAAGGAAGCGCGCCTGTTCAGCGAAAAGCAGGGGCGCGAGATGTGGACGGCGCAAACGCCGATCAAGATCCCCGAGCCGAAACCGGCGCTGGCCGCCACCAAGCCGAACTTCAGCGCGTATGGCCTGGGTTTCCAGCTGCGCGACTACAAGGGCATGAAAGTGGCCATGCACGGCGGCGCGCTGCAGGGCTTCTATTCGCGCGTGGTGATGGTGCCGGAGGCGAAACTGGGCGTGGCCATTCTCACCAACGCGGAAAATGGCGGCTCGATGACGGCGCTGCAATGGCGCATTCTCGACCATTACCTGCAGGCGGCGCCGTCGGACTGGCTCGCGCTGGTGGCCAAGGTGGAGCAGGAGCAGCACGCGGAAGAAGTGAAAAGGCAGGGCAAGGCATCGAGCGCCCGCGCCGCCAAATCGCAGCCGTCGCTGCCGCTGGCGTCGTATGACGGCGAGTACGAGGATGCCTGGTATGGCAAGGTCACTATCCGCCCCGAGGGCAAGAAGCACATTCTCAGCTTCACGCGCACGCCGGACCTGACGGGGGAGCTCGAGCACTGGCAGCACGATACCTTCATCGTGCGCTGGAAGGAGCGCAACTTCAACGCCGACGCGTATGTGACGTTCTCGCTCAATCCGGACGGCAGCATCGACCGCGTGAAGATGGCGCCCGTGTCGGCAGAGACGGACTTCAGCTACGACTTCCAGGATTTGAGCCTGGTGCCGGTGAAGCCCAAGGAAGCGAAGAAATAAACTGTCGATACAAAAACCGCAGCCTGGCCTGCGGTTTTTTTTCGTCCCTTTCCATGCAAGTGCGCGGCAGACCTGCTGCAGGCCGGTTTTTATTCCATGGAACGACGTGAAAAGAAAACGTTATCTGGTTTTCTTGTTTGCGTATTTAATAACTTTCTTTAGTGCTACTATTTTTATGCGCCATACGTCTGCCGATAGATGAAAATTGGCGGCTGGCGTTTTGCCCTGGTTTTTTATAACGATGAACTTTTTTGCTAACGGGATAAAAATGATCAATTTCAAGAAAGCCGTATTTGTCTTCTGTGCCGCCGTCGGTTTCGCCGGTGCCATCAGTTCGAGCGCGTATGCGCTGCCGTCGCGGGAAACGTGCGAAGAAGCCCGTGATTCCTGTCTCGCCGACGGCAATGAAAACGATTGCGCGCTGGTGCGCCGCCTGTGCGGCGTGTATGGCATTCACGTGTAAGGCCACTGCCCTGCATGCCATGACATGCGTCGGCCGACAGGCGACTCCGGGCGGCCAGCGTCTTGTCTCCGATGGCTTTTTATAACGACTCAACTCTTTGGGAATCGCATAAAAATGATCAACGTAAAAAAAGCGGTCTTTCTCTTTTTTACAGCTGTCGGTCTGGCCGGCGCCCTGGGCACCGCTTATGCGCAGCCCACGCGCCAGGCCTGCATGCAAGCCTTGTTTGATTGTAACGAAGGCATCATGAGCCAATGCACGGTTGTCTCGCGTTCCTGCGGCGTGTACGGCATTTACCTGTAAGGCGCGCTGCGCGCACAAGGCAATGGCGGCGCGCCGTATCGGCCCGCCGCCATTGGCTTTTCAAGTGACTCAGGGCTTGACGAACTTCAGGGTCATGCGGTCGCTCTCGCCGATGGCCGTGTACTTGGCGCGGTCGACTTCCTTGTTGGCATAGGTGGGCGGCAGCGCCCAGACGCCGCCCTGGTGCTCGGCATTGTCCTTCGGATTGGCGTTGATGTCCGACTTGGCCGCCAGTTTGAAGCCGGCTCCCTCGGCCAGCTTGATCACATACGCTTCGTGCATGTAGCCGCTGCTGGCGGTGGCGTCCTGCGCCTTGCTGGCCGGCAGGCGGTGTTCGACGACGCCGAAGACGCCGCCCGGTTTCAGGCTGTCATACACTTCCTTGAACAGGGTTTTCATGCCGTCGTCGCCGATGGGTATCCAGTTGTGGATATTGCGGAAGGTGAGCACCATGTCGGCCGTGCCCTTGGGGGCGATGCGGTAGGTGGTGGGCGGGGCGAAGGCGCCGATTTCCACCTTGCCGAAGGCGGCCGGATTGGCGTCGAGTTTTTGCTGGAAGCGGGCCGCGCCGCGCCGCGCGCCTTCGCTGGCCGACTGCGGGTCGTTGCCAGCGGCGATCAGCTTGCCGTGCTCGCGCAGGTAGGGCGCCAGGATCTCCGTGTACCAGCCGCCGCCGGGCGCCAGTTCCACCACCGTCATGTTCGGCCTGATGCCGAAGAAGGTCAGCGTTTCATACGGGTGGCGCGCGCCGTCGCGCAGCGCGTTGGCCGGCGTGCGCGCACTGCCGGCGATGGCCGCCTTCAGGGCCGCGTCGCCCGCGTCGGCGGCCAGTGCCGCGCCGCTGCCGCCACAGGCCAGGATGGCTGCCAGGATGGCAGCCGAAGATACTCGCTTCATCATCATATGCTCCGTACGTGATTGGATCGGTTGGTGAATTGGTGGCGATCGCCATCAACGCCGATCATCGGTCAAGCACGCGGGCCGGTCAAGCGGATTCCGTGCTCCAGGCGGCGGCATACGGTGGCAATTCGCAGGTGTTGAGCGCATCGGCGATGGCCGCGCCACGGCCGTGCGTAAATGGCAGTTCGCCCGTCCAGACGACGTGCGCCATGTCGCCCGCATCGTCGAGGGGCCCGCCTGCGCGCTGCTTGACGGCGCTTTCATCGAGCGCGATGCGCAGCACGGTGGTGGCCGCGTATTCCTTGGCGCTGCCGCCGCGCACCTGGGTCTGGCGTCCTGGCGCCAGCTTGTCCATCAGCGCCTCCATGGCCGCATGCTGCTGGCCGGTGTCGGCCACTTTTTCAAACTGCCCATAGATCATCGCCGAGCGGTAGTTCATCGTGTGGTTGAAGGCCGAGCGTGCCAGCACGAGACCGTCGAGATGGGGAATCGTCACGCAAGCCCCGGTATCGGCCAGCAGTTGCTTGAGCATGCGGCTGCCATTCGAGCCATGGATGTACAGGTGATCGTCGATGCGCCAGCAGGCGGTGGGGATGCAGTGGCTGCCGTGCGCATCGCGGAAGGCAATGTGGCACAGGTAGGCGGCATCGACGATGGCGTGCAGGGCGGCCTGCTCGTAGCTGGCCAGTTCGGCGACGCGGCGCACGCGGGTACGGGCGCTGGGAGGGAGGGCGGCAACGGTCATGGCAATCATCCTGTGGAACGGTGAGGGGAGGGCGCACTATAATCGTTGCCTGGCCCTGAAAAAAGATCCAGCAAGCATAAATAAATTAGAGCCACGAGAAGAGGGAGGGAATCGCATGGATTACGCTTTGCTGCTGGCGGCATTCGAGCGCGCGCACGGTGAGCGGGGCTGGCCGCGCCAGCGCCTGCTGCATGAATGCCTGCGCGCGGCGATACGCGGCGGCCAGCTGGCACCCGGCACGCGGCTGGCCGCCACGCGCGTGCTGGCCCAGGAGCTGGGCGTGGCGCGCAATACGGTGCTGTACGCCTACGAGCAGCTGGCCAGCGAAGGCTTCGTGCTGCCGGACCGGCGCGGCACCCTGGTCGCCGGCAGTGCCGGCGCGCAGGTGGCGTCGCTGCCCGTCGATGGCCGGGATGGCCTGTCGCGCCGCGCCCGGCATTTGCGCGGCGTGTCGGGACAGGATGTCAACGCGGCGCTGGTGTTTCCGGCCGATGCGATGGGCGCGTTCGCGCCTGGCGTGCCGGCGCTCGACGAATTCCCGCTGGCGCAATGGCGGCGCATGCTCGATCGCGCCTGGAGCGCGCTGTCGCCGCGCCAGCTCAATTACGGCGACCCCGCCGGCGAGCCGCAGCTGCGCATGGCCATTGCCGACCATTTGCGCGCGGCGCGCGGCGTCGTCTGCGATGCGGGCCAGGTGTTCATCACGGATGGCACGCAGAGCAGCCTCGATGTGTGCCTGCGCGCCTTTGCCGACCAGGGCGACACCCTGTGGCTCGAGCATCCAGGCTATGGCGGCGCGCTGGCGGCGGGGCGCGCCGCCGGCCTGCAGGTGGCGGGCATTCCGGTCGACATGGATGGCATCGCGCCGACTGACGCCGATTGGCGCGATACGCCGCCACGCCTGATCTACACGACGCCGTCGCACCAGTATCCGACCGGCAGCGTGCTCAGTCCTGCGCGCCGCATGGCGCTGCTCGAGCGCGCCCGCGCGGCGGGAAGCCTGATCATCGAGGATGACTACGATAGCGAATTCCGGCATGGCGGTCCGCCGCTGGCGGCCATGCAGGGACTGGTGGCCGATGCGCCCGTCGTGTATCTGGGCACGTTCAGCAAGACCATGTTTCCGGCGTTGCGCATCGCCTTTATCGTGGTGCCTGCCGCGCTGGCCGCGGCATTCGCGCAGATGCAGGCGCAGGGCGCCGTGCGGGGGCGGGTGGCCGAGCAGCTGGCGCTGGCCGAATTCCTGCGCAGCGGCCTGTTTGCGCGCCACGTGCGGCGCATGCGCCGTTTGTACCGCCAGCGCCGCGATGCCTTGAGCGAGGCATTGCAGCGCCATGCCTGCGCCGGTGCCGCCATCCACGGCGGCTCGGCCGGCATGCATCTGGCGCTGCGTTTTCACGATGGCGCCTGGGATGACCTGGCGCTGAGCCGGCGCGCCGCGCAGGACGGCATCGTGGCGCTGGCGCTCTCCGCCCATGCCACGGGCGAGCGGGCCGGCTGGAACGGCTTCCTGCTCGGTTATGCGCAGGTGCCGGCCGAGAACATGGATGGCCTGGCGCGCCGTCTTGGGGCGCTGCTGCCGGCGTGATGCGGCTACTGCCTTACTGCTGGTCCAGCATCCACTGCTTCAAGCCATTGACCCAGTTCTTGGCGGGCAGGTTGAATTGTTTCTTGATGGCGCCGGCGCGTTCATACAGTTCGCTGAAATCGAGCGACGGCGATTTCTTGAAGGCGAGCACGACGATGTTTTCATCTTCCAGTTCCGGCACCCAGACGACGGCGTCGAAGACCAGCTCCATCGCCTGCAGGTTCTTGTCGTAGTTGGGGAAGTCGCCGAAGACGTTCGTGCACATGATGCCGTCGTCCGTCAGGCAGTCGAAGCAGGCCTGGTAGAACTCGGGCGTGTCGAGCACGGGGCCGCGCGCCTCCTCGTCGTACAGGTCGACCTGCAGCACGTCGACGCTGCCGTGGTTGGCCGCATCGAGCACGAAATCGAGCGCATTCATTTCGCGCACGTCGAGCCGAGCATCGTTCGGCGGCAGGGCGAACTGGGCGCCGCAGATGGCGATCACATTCGGATTGAGCTCGATGGCCGTGACCGTGGCATCGGGGAAGCGGCGGTAGCTGAACTTGGTCAGCGCGGCGCTGCCCAGTCCCAGCTGCACGATGCGTTTCGGCTGCACCTTGAAGAGCATCCACATCATCATCATCTGCACGTATTCGAGTTCGATGGCGTCGGGTTTGTCCAGGCGCATGGCGCCCTGCACCCACTTGGTGCCCAAGTGCAGATAGCGGATGCCGCGGTGTTCGGTGATGGTGGCCGGCGGATGGCCAGGATGGCTGAAGGCGGTGTTGCTGGTGGAGATAAAATCGGTCGTCATGGCGCCAGTGTAGCAGCCGCATGAAAAAAGACGCCGTGGCGTCTTTTTGGTGGTGCGCTCAAGATTGCTTGCGGCGTCGCGCCAGGAATCCCAGTATGCCGAGGCCGGCCAGCAGCATGCCATAGGTTTCCGGTTCCGGGACAGGCGCCAGGTTCAGGTTGAAGGTGCCGCCGTAGCTGCCGCCATTGGTGCTGCCCATCACGGTCAGCGTCATCGGGCCATTGAAGAGCAGGCTGGTGGGCGCCAGCACTTCGCCCTGGGCATAGCCGAAGACGGTGGGGCCGCCAAAGCCCGTCAGTGCGATGCCGTTCAGGTTGGCACTGGTGAAGTTGATGGAGGAAGCATCGCTGCCCGTGACCGACAGGTTGGCCAGGAAGGCTTGCGCGGTCGAACCGAAGGTCGCATCCGGAGTAAAGGTGAACGTATCGGTAAAGACACCTAGCGGACTGGGGGTGGCGTTGAAGCCGCCCGTCCACAGGTTGCCTGTGGTGTTGGTCAGGTTGACCGTGTACGACGCGGCATATGCGCTGCCGATGGTGGCAGCGCCCAGGACCGCTGCTGCGATGAGTGATTTCAGTTTCATATTTATCCCCGCGAAAAAACGATTAATGTTTCAAAAAACCGTACCGCGTTGATAAATTATCGCCAACACTTTTCATTGTCAATGAGCTATTTTTTTATGACCGAGCACGCTTAAATAGCTAATTGCTACTACACGGGCGTAAACTGTTTTCAATTGTAAAATTGAACACACTAATTGTTGATATTGCACAAAAAATACCTGCGGGTTTTGTGGTCAATAAATTGTTGCATTGGAATTTAATTTGCCTCAAGCAATGGCAGTGTCATGGTGACGGCGAGGCCGCCGCCTTCGCGGTTGGCGAGGGCGATGCGACCACCATGCGCTTCGGCAATTTCTCGCGCCAGGGCCAGGCCGAGTCCCGTGCCGCTGCGCTTGGTAGAGTAGAACGGCACCAGTGCGTTTTCCAGCACCGCGCCGCTCATGCCGGGGCCGCGGTCGCGCACTTCGATACGCAATTGTCCTTGCGCCTGGCTGACGTGCAAGCCGATGTGCTGTGCCTTCGAACCCGACTCGAGCGCATTCTTAAGCAGGTTCAGCAGTGCCTGCTGCATTTGCGCCGCATCGAAGACGGCCGCTTGCGCGGGCGGCGGACAGTCGAGCGTGAAGGCGATCTGCGACGCCAGGCTGTCGAGAAACGGCGGCCATTCGCAACGGGCAAGGCGCGGCGTGGGCAGCTTGGCGAAGCGCGCGTAGCCGAGTATGAAGGTTTCCAGGTGGCGCGTGCGCTCCTCGATCGTGGCGAGGATTTGCGGCAGGCGCTCGGTCTGCCCGCGGCGTACCAGCTCGGCACCGGAATGGGCCAGCGAGGCCAGTGGCGCCAGCGAGTTGTTCAATTCATGGCTGATGACGCGGATGACTTTCTTCCAGGTCTGCACTTCCTGGCGGCGCAGTTCCAGGGTGAGCTGGCGCAGCAGCAGCAGTTCGTGCTTGCGCCCGTTCAAGCTGAAGCTGCGCCGCGCCAGGTGGAACACCTCTTCCTGTTCTCCCTCGCCGCTGGTAAACAGGCCATCGCTGGCGCGCGCCAGCGCCTCGGCCAGGGCCGGCGCCGCCTGCCGCACGATGTCGGCTAAATGCTGGCCTTCCAGCCGGCGCCCCTGGTGCAGCAGCTGGCGCGCGGCCAGGTTGGCGTAGACGATGGCGCTGCCCTCGGCCACCAGCAGCATGGCCACCGGCGTGTTTTGCACCATGGTGTCGAGCAGCAGTTCGCGCTGCACCAGGTCCAGGCGCTGCCTGCGCAGCACGTCGCCCAGGGCGTTGTGGGCCGCTACCAGGTCGGCCAGTTCATCGTTTTGCGGCCAGCGCAGGCTGAAGGCGAAGTCGCCGTCCTGGTAGCTGGCGACCGTGCCGCTCAAGGCGCGGAACAGCGACAGCATCGCCTGCAGCTGCGCGCGGATGGTGATGACGGCGAGCGGCAGCACGCATGACAGGGACAGTCCCAGCACCAGCCACGGCTGCTGCGGGAAAAAATGCGCGAGCAGCAGGGCGAGGCCGACGCCCACCGTCAGCAGGGTGCCGATCAGCGCCGTCCAGCGCGTCAGCAGCGAAAGGCGCAGCGTGGCCGGACGCTTCGGCATGGGCTGGGATGGCGGCATCAGGCGCGCGCGATGCCCAGGCGTTCCATGCGCCGGTACAGCGCCTGGCGCGACAGGCCCAGCTCCTGCGCCGCCTGCGCCACCACGCCCTGCGCGCGGGCCAGCGCGGCGACGACGCTGTCGCGGTCCGGTTCCGTGGCGGCCGTATCCTGCGCGGCGCGCAGCGATGGCAAGGAGGCCGGCGGCAGGCCCAGTTCCTGCGCCTGGATCAGGGGGCCAGCCGTCAGCAGGCTGGCGCGCTGCATGACGTTTTTCAGTTCGCGGACATTGCCGGGCCAGCCGTGCGCCAGCAGGGTGGCCTGGGCCTGCGCATCGAGGCTCTTGTCGGGGCCCAGGAAATGCCGCGCCAGGACCAGGATGTCGGCCGGGCGCTGCGCCAGCGGCGGCAGGCGCAGCTCGATCACGTTGAGGCGATAGAACAGGTCTTCGCGGAAGGTGCCGGCGCGTATCATGGCCGGCAGGTCGGCATTGCTGGCGCTGATGACCCGCACCTTGACCTGGCGTTCGCGGTTCGAACCGAGCCGCTCGAAGCGGCCCGTTTCCAGCACGCGCAGCAGCTTCATTTGCCCGGCCAGCGGCAAGTTGCCTATCTCGTCGAGAAACAGCGTGCCGCCGTCGGCCGCATCGAATTTGCCGTCGCGCGCGCGGGTGGCGCCCGTGTAGGCGCCCGCTTCGGCGCCGAACAGTTCTGCCTCGATCAGGTCCACCGGCACGGCGCCGCAATTGAGCACGACGAAGGGGCCGTCGGCCACGTGCGAATTGGCTTGCACGATGGCGGCGATGCGCTCCTTGCCGCTGCCGTTGGGGCCGGAAATGAGCACGGGCACGTCGGCGCGCGCCACCTGGCACGCCAGGTGCACGACCCGTTCCGTGGCCGCGTCTTGCCAGACCATGCCGCGCAAATCGAAATCGTGTTCCAGGGCTTGGCGCTGGCGCTGCTCCGCCACCACGCGCGAGCGCAGCGCGCGGTTCGCCTGTCCCAGCTCCAGCAGGTTTTGCACGCTGGCGATCAGGCGCCGGTCGTCCCACGGCTTGGCCAGGTAGTCGGCCGCGCCGGACTTGATCAGGTCGACGGCCGCATCGAGCTGCGTCCAGGCCGTCAGCAGGATCACGGGCAGGTCGGGGTGGCGCGCGCGGATGGCGTGGAACAGCGCGCAGCCTTCCTCGCCCGAGGTGGTATCGGCCGTGAAGTTCATGTCCTGCACCACCAGGTCGATGGGGTGCCGCGCCAGCATCTGCAGGCCCTCTTCGGGCGAGGCGGCGCGCAGGGCATCGATCTCGTGCAGCGAGAACAGCACGTCGAGCGCGATGGCCACGGCGGCATTGTCGTCAATAATCAGTACGGTAGGCATGCGTGCAGCATAACATTGTCATGACGGCCAGGGCAGGGGCAAATCGTCATGTGCTGCGCGTGGCCGTGGCCGGGGAAATGCTGGCCGCGCGCCAGGCCGGCCCATACACGGCGCCGAGGCCCAGCAGCCAGAACACGCTGGCGCCGGCCAGCAGGTAGGGCAGCGGCAGGCGCGCCATTTCCAGCTGGCTGACCAGCAGGTGATTCAGCGCCAGGGCCAGCACCACGCCGGCCGCCACGCCGACGCTGGTGATCATGAAGTTCTCCGTCAGGAAGTAGCGCAGGATGTCGATGCGGCGGGCACCGAGCGCGCGCCGCACGCCGATCTGCTTGCGCCGCTGCGTGACCCACAGGCTGGCGATGCCGACGATGCCGCTGGCCGTCACCAGCAGCAGCAGGGTGCTGACGGCGATGAGCATCCAGGACAAACCCCGGTCGGCCAGATAACGTGATTTGCGGTGCTGTTCCAGGGTATCCGTGCGCACCAGCAGGCGCTCGCTGCTGGACGTGCGGATTGCTTGTTCCGCCTCCTTCATCAGGCGGTCGCGCTGGCCTGGCTCGGCGCGCACGGCGTACAGCACCGCATCGCGTCCGCCCGTCAGGCGGGCCGGCAGGATGATGGAAAATTCACCCTGGGCGGTGACCTGGCCGACCTGCGTCTGCAGCCGTTCCACCACACCGACCACGCGCATTTCGTCGTCGCCGTCGCCGGTGCCATTGAACAGGGGTTTGCCGACAAAGCTGGTTTCGCCTGGCCAGATCTTCTGCGCCGCGGCGCGCGTCACGATCACCACCTTGGGGAAGCTTTGATCGACGTCTTCATTGATTTCCGGGACCTCGTCGGCATGGAAATCGCGCCCTTCCACCAGCTTCAATCCATATGTCTTGACGAGCGAATCGGGCGTGACGTACATCGAGGTGCTGGCGCTGGCCTCGGCTTGTCCGCGTTTGGCCGCGACGTTGGTGCTGCTGCCGGAACGCGACAGCACCGCCTGCGTGGTTTGCGCCACGGAGACCGCGCCCGGCAGGGCGCGCAGTATCGCGGCCTGGCGCTTCTGCTCGGCTATCTGGTGCTGCGGGCTGCCTTTGTCCATGCTCTGGACTTTGACATAGAAGATGTCGTTTTCGGCCGCCACGCCGGTGGGACGGGCGGCGATGGCCTGGCGCAGGTTGACGATGTACAAGGCGTTGGCCAGGATGGCCAGGCTGATGGCGACTTGCACCGCGACGAGCACGGCGCCGGTCTTGTTGCGCATCAGCGCCGACAGGATGGGGCGGATTTCCATGTGGGGCCTCATTGTGAAAAGGTGGGTGTCATTGGGATTTGAGCTGCATGGCCGGCGTGACCTGGCAGGCGCGCCAGGTGGGCAACAGCCCTGCCAGCAAGGCCGCCAGTACGGAAACGGCAAACGTCAGCAGCAGCATCGGGACATCCAGGTGCGCCACGGTGCCCAGCTCTTTCGACTGCGAACTCACCACGGCCAGGGCCGCATAGGCCAGCAACAGGCCCAGTACCCCGCCGGCCAGGCCGATGACGCCGGTCTCGATCAGGAACTGGCGGAAGATGTCGCGCCGCGTGGCGCCCAGTGCGCGGCGGATGCCCACTTCCGCCGCCCGCACGGAGAACTTCGCCAGCAGCAGGCCGATGGTGTTGACCAGGCAGAGCAGCAGGAAGCCGAAGGCCAGCCAGGCCGCCAGCTTGTTGTCGTTGTCGACCACGTTGAGGAAATCGAGCCACTGCCTGACGTTGTACAGCGTGTTGGGCGCGTGGCGCGGCATGCGCCCCAGCTTGCGCTGCTCGGCCGCATAGCTGTCGAGGTAAGCCTGCAGGTCGCTGCGTTCGCCGGCGCTGGCCATTTCGAACCAGAATTGCAGCCAGGTGCAGTCCGATGCCAGGATGCCCTGGTAACCGGGGCTGCGCTCGACGCCGCTGCAGGCCATGCCGCCGTCATGCCCCGTTTCGTGGCGGATGGCGCTGGCGAAGGGAATGAAGAATTCATCCTCCGTGCCGAAGGCGCCCTTGCTGCCGATGATGCGGTGCACGCGCGGCACGGGATCCCACTGAGCGAGCACGCCACTGACCAGATAGGGACGTCCCAGCACCGTCACGCGCTGGCCCACGGGATTGACCGTGCCCAGCAGCTTTTCCGCCAGGGCGCGGCTCAGGACGATGACGTCGGCGCCGCTGGCGTCGTCGGCCTCGCTCCATGGCTGGCCATACAGGAAGGGCACTTCAAACATGGCAAAGAAGTCGCGCGTGGGGGCCAGGCCCTGTGCCCGGAAGGCGCCGAGGTCCCTGCGTGCCGGTTCCACGGGACCGGCCACGCCGTACATGACGCTGCGGCGGATGCCTATCTTGCTGGCCATGAAGTTCTTCGCATCGGTATAGGCGAGCTGTGACTGGCCGAAGCTGGGTTTGGTGCCCGGCGTATAGCCTTTCAAGGGAACCACATCGATCATCGGCACAAACAGGCGGTCGCTCTTGTGCGGCAGCGGATCGCCCGACATCGCATGCAGGATGGTGACGGTGGCCACGCTGGCGGCCACGCCGACGGCCAGGGTCAGCACCATCAGCGCCGTCAGGGCGGGATTGCGGCGCAGGTTGCGCAGGCCCAGCTTGAAATAGTATTGGAACATGGCGGCTCCTAGGCGGTCGCGTGCTGCGGCTTGGCCGACAGCGTGGCGCCATGCTGCACCAGGTCCGACACCTGGCCGTCGATGATGTGCACGTTGCGTTGCGAACGCAGCGCCAGTTCGGGATCGTGCGTCACCATCAGGATGGTGGTGCCTTGCGCGTTGATGTCTTCCAGCAGTTCCATCACGCCGCGCGCCATCTGCGTATCGAGGTTGCCCGTCGGTTCATCGGCCAGCAGCAGTTTTGGCGAGCCGGCCAGCGCGCGCGCGATGGCCACGCGCTGCTGCTGTCCGCCCGACAGCTCGGCCGGATAGTGTTTCATGCGCGAAGCCAGGCCCACCTTGGCCAGCGCATCCTCGATGCGTTCGCGGCGTTCGGCGCTGTTGAAGCCCCGGTAGCGCAGCGGCACGTCGACATTGTCGAACAGCGACAGGTCGGGAATCAGGTTGAAACCCTGGAAGATGAAGCCCAGCTTTTCATTGCGCAGGCGCGAACGGGCATTGTCGTCCATGCCTTTCACGTTGACGCCGTCGAGGATGTATTCGCCATCGGTGAATTCTTCCAGCAGGCCGGCGATGTTCAGGAAGCTCGTCTTGCCGGAACCGGACGGCCCCGTGACCGTGACGAATTCGCCCTGGCGGACGTGGATTTCGAAGCCGCGCAGCGCGTGCGTCTCGATCATGTGGGTGCGGTAGACTTTGCTCAGGTTTTGCATGCGCAGCATGGAGGGCTCCTGGTTGGATGAATGGCGTTAGTTGAGCGAGACGCGGGCCGCGTTCGCGAAGTTTTCCGTGCCGGCGACGACCACCTTGTCGCCCAGCTTCAGGCCATCGAGAATTTCGACGGCGGAGACGCTGGTGGCGCCCAGCTTGATCGGTGTGCGGATGGCGACGCCGTCGCGCACGACATAGGCAAAGCGTCCGCCTTCGGCTTCGACAAAGGAGCCGCGCGCCAGCATCAGCACATTGGGCCGTTCGTCGATCAGCAGGCGTGCCGAAACGCGCTGGTTCTGGCGCAGGCCGGCCGGCTGGGCGCCATTGAAGCGCACGCGCGCCAGCACCTGATTTTTCACCACTTCGGGCGACAGGGCCGACAGCTTGCCGGTGGCGCGGATGGCGCCCGTTTCGATTTCGGCGCTCATGCCCAGGCCGATATCGGCCACATACGTTTCCGGCACTTCCAGCTCGACTTCCAGCTGCGACAGGTCGACCAGGGTCATCAGGGCTGTGTTGGCCTGCACCACGCTGCGGTTGGCCACCGACAGGGTGCCGATGAAGCCGTTGACGGGCGCGCGCACGGTCAGCTCGTCGACGCGGCGCTGGGCGTTGTCACGGCTCAGGCGCTGGCGCTCCAGTTCATTGGCCTTGGTTTTCAGGGCCAGGGTCACGTCCTCGCTTTCCAGTCCGGCCGCCTGCGAGGCGTGCTTGCTGCGGATCTCGGCGGAATTCAAGGCATCCTTGGCTTTCTGGTAATCGATCTTGGCGATGATGCCCACCTGCGCCACGCTTTCATAGCGCTCCAGCGTGCGCTGCGCGGACAGGCGTTCTATCTCGGCCGTATCGGCTTCGCGCCGCGCCAGCAGTTTCTGTTTCTTGGCCAGGATCTGCTGGCGCGCCACTTCCGCTTCCAGCTGCTGCACGCTCGATTGCTCGCGTTTCAGCGCGTCCGACAGGTCCGGAGATTCCAGCACGGCGAGGATGTCGCCTTTTTTGACCGTGTCGCCGGCCTTGGCCTTCAGGGTGACGGTGGCCACGGTGGTCGAATACAGGGTGGGGCTGATGGCGGCGACGACGCGGCCGCTGACGGCGGCGTCGCGGATCAGGGTGCCGCGCGTGACGTCGGCGATGCGCAGGCGGCTGGCATTGACGGAATGCTCGCTGGCGCGCCAGCCGGAAAAGGCGGCGACGGCGGCGCCGATGACGAGGACGGCGCCGCCCAGCAGCAGGGCGCGTTGCTTGTGGCGCTGGCCAGGCGGGGCGGACAGCACGGCGTCTTGGGAGGAGGTATCGCGGATCATGGCGGACGTTTCGTGGACAATGCACATCCTGTATGCACGTTCCATGCCAGATTCAAGCTATTGATTTGCAAGGAAAAAATTCCCGCTGTCCGGCTGTCCGCCGTGTCCGCGCCGTCCAGGCCTGTCCGCCTGCAGCCGTCGGCAGGCGTTGATGCGACGCCGAGTCCCTGCCGGCGCCGGCGTGCCGGGGGCGCTCTACTTGTCCTGCTTTTCCGGCGTGCTCTTGTCGATCACTTCGCGGCAGTCGCCGCGGATGATGGCGTTGTCGTAATTGGTCCAGCCGTAGCTGTCGACATAGCGCTTGTGCTGCTTGAAGCGGGGGCTGGCGATGCTCCATTCGGGCTGTTCGCCGGCAAAGCGGATGTCGCCGAGGTCGAGCAGGGTGTGGAACATGTTTTCCGTCGACAGCCGCGCCTTTTGATGGCGCCGCAGCTGCGTCACCTTGTCCGGATAATGCTGCTGGAATTGCGGCGAGTACCAGACGAAGGCGGGCACGTGGAATTCGAACTGCGTGTTATGCCCGTGGAAGGCCAGGCGGCAAGTGCCGTCGTACAGGGTCTGGCCATGGTCGGCCACGTAGACGAGGGAGCTGCGCAGGGCGGTGCGCTGGCCATCGTCCTTCAGCATGCCGATCACGCTGGACAGGAACCAGTCCGTGTACAGGATGGAGCTGTCGTAGCTGTTGTTCAGCTGTGGCTTGATGGCCGTATCCGTGTAGACGGGCTTGTCGACGCCGAACAGCGAGGGTTGCCATTTGTCGAATTGCTTGGGATAGCGCTGGCTGTAGTTCCAGTGGCTGCCCAGGGTGTGCAGCACGATGAGCTTTTTCGGCGCCGGGTCGGCCAGCGCATTTTTGAACGGGTCGAACAGGATCTGGTCGAAGTTCGAGCTGTTGGTAAAGCCGCCCAGGTTCAGGAACTGCACCACGTCCGCTTCCTTGGCAAACACGGAGACGGGTGTGTCGAACTGGCCGAACGAGATCTGGTTCGACAGCCAGTAGGTCTTGAAGCCGGCTTCCTTGTAGGCAGTCAGGAAGGATTTTTCCGAAAACCCGTCCTTGAGGCTCTGCGTGGCCGGCTTGCGCGAGATGATGACGGGCACGGACAGGCGCGTGGCGGAAACGGCCGTGATGACGTCGGCCAGCGGCACCAGGTTGCTTTCCTGTTTCAGCAGGGGATTGGTGTCGCGTTCGTAGCCGTTCAGGCTCCAGCGGTCATAGCGCGACGATTCGCCGATCACCATCACCACCACTTCCGGATGGGGATCGGGGTTTTGCTGGTGCGCGCCGAAGCGGAAGCTGCTGCTTTTCTGCCCCAGTTCGGCCAGGTATTTGCGTTCCTTGTAAAAATCGAGGCCGCGCGCCATCAGGCCGAAGGGCCAGGAATTGCTGATGGTGTCAAAGGTGTAGGGCAGGCGTGCCCAGTGGGGCAGGCTGGGCCAGCCCAGTCCCGTCTCGTCGGCGCCGGCGATGCTGGCGTTCTCGGGCTTGCTGCTTTCCTCGTCGTCCTCGGCCGTCTCGTCGTCCGTGGCGCTGGCGTCGCCGAAGCCGGACGCGCCCGCCTTGCCGCTGGCCGCCGGCGGGCTGGCCTTGGCGGACGCGGCGGCGCTGTGCAGGACCTTGGCGTCGAAGCCGAATTCATGGCCATACGCCCAGAAGGCGGCCAGCGCGAGCAGCAGCAGGCAGGCGACCGGGCGCGTCTTGCCGCGCCAGTCGAGGTCGCGCGTGCGCGTGGCCGCGTACCAGCTCAAGGCGCACCAGGCGATCACGCCCAGCATGACGGCGCCCATCAGCCACACTTTTTGCCCGAGGAATTCCATCGCTTCCTTGGGACTGGTCTCGACGATGATACCCAGGTGATGCGTGGAAATGCCCTGGCCATAGAAGATGAACAGGTAGATTTCCGTCGGCAGGGCGAGAAAGGCGGGCAGCAGCAGCCAGTGGAAATACGCGGGACGCTTGAACACGCCCCACACGGCGAGCCAGGCGAGCAGCTCGAACGTGAGCATCTGCCACGGATGCTCGAGCGGGCGGCCCAGCAGCACCGGGATGAAGGGCACGGCCGTCAGCAAGGCATAGCTCAGGAGCAGGAACAGGTTGGCGGGGCGAAGCAAGGGGCGCATAAGGGAAGGCAGCAAAAAATGTCCGCTATTATCAATCCTTTTGTCATCTTGCGGTCATACAAGAGCGGCCTCGTCAGATGCTTGGGTGCAGGGAAAGAATGCCGAATAGTCAATCTCTTCGTGCCGGGGATATGCGGGAGAATACGGAAATCATTAGCCAAAATGCCACGAACGGCGCCGTTTTTTGCCTTTTTTTATAGCAAAAAGCCGTAAACTGATTGACCCCCTGTAACACAAGGTCTAAACTAGCGAGTTCTCGATTTTATTCTGCACATCGTTTACGTGTTACTTGGTATTTGTTGGCCGCTCCTTATCGAGTGGCTGCGGGTGCCTCCGGTGCGCAGCAGATAGAAGCGGGACGAGGTTTTAGTCGCCGGGCATCTTGCCCGGGTTATTAATCGTATTTTTTTGTTGGATTTATAACGATGCCAACCATCAATCAATTGATTCGCAATCCACGCGTCGCTTTGACCGTGAAGAGCAAATCGCCGGCGCTGGAAAACAGCCCGCAAAAGCGTGGCGTCTGCACACGTGTTTACACCACGACTCCAAAGAAGCCTAACTCGGCTCTGCGTAAAGTCGCTAAAGTTCGTCTGACCAATGGTTTCGAAGTCATTTCGTACATTGGCGGTGAAGGCCATAACCTGCAAGAGCATAGTGTTGTGCTGCTGCGCGGCGGTCGCGTTAAGGATTTGCCGGGTGTGCGTTACCACATGGTTCGCGGTGCCCTGGATACCCAAGGCGTTAAAGACCGTAAGCAATCGCGTTCGAAGTACGGTACCAAGCGCGCTAAAGCAGGCAAGAAGTAATAAGTTGTACGCAGCAAACCCAAGTTTCGCTCAGTGGCAACTAGCTAAGTGAATGTAGTCGACCGCATCTGGTCGAGTAAGTGGAGGACTATGATGGTCGTCCGCGAGTGTGCGAAGAACGCGCGCTCAACTGAAGATTGAAAGGAATTGATATGCCACGTCGTCGTGAAGTACCCAAGCGCGAAATTTTGCCAGATCCAAAATTCGGCAACACTGATGTCGCTAAATTTGTAAACGTGCTGATGCTGTCCGGTAAAAAATCGGTTGCAGAAAACATCATCTACGGTGCTTTCGAGCACATCGCAGCAAAATCGGGCAAAGATCCGCTCGAAGTTTTTGCTACCGCAATCAACAACGCCAAGCCATTGGTTGAGGTGAAATCCCGTCGCGTCGGTGGTGCAAACTACCAGGTGCCGGTCGAAGTTCGCCCAGTCCGTCGTATGGCTCTGTCCATGCGTTGGTTGCGTGAAGCTGCTAACAAGCGCAGCGAAAAATCGATGCCACAACGCCTCGGCGGTGAGCTGATGGAAGCGGCTGAAAGCCGCGGCGGCGCGATGAAAAAACGCGACGAAGTCCATCGTATGGCTGAAGCGAACAAAGCGTTCTCGCATTTCCGCTTCTAATATAAAGCCAGCTACCGCAAGGCGGCTGTCAAGCATCTGTTGTTCGAGGCCGGGCTCATTTTTGCAAAAAAATGCTGCTCGGTTTTGTCCATTCATTTAGGATTAATTATGGCCCGCAAGACCCCCATTGAGCGCTATCGTAATATCGGTATCTCCGCTCACATCGATGCAGGTAAGACGACCACTACCGAGCGCGTCCTGTTCTACACCGGCGTGAACCACAAGCTGGGCGAAGTCCATGATGGCGCAGCTACCACCGACTGGATGGCGCAGGAGCAAGAGCGCGGCATCACGATTACCTCGGCTGCTGTTACGTGCTTCTGGAAAGGCATGGCAAACAACTTCCCAGCTCACCACATCAACATCATCGACACCCCAGGCCACGTTGACTTCACCATTGAAGTTGAGCGTTCGATGCGCGTGTTGGATGGCGCTTGCATGGTTTACTGTGCAGTCGGCGGCGTGCAGCCACAATCGGAAACGGTATGGCGTCAGGCTAACAAATACAAAGTGCCACGTCTGGCCTTCGTGAACAAGATGGACCGTACCGGCGCCAACTTCTTCAAGGTCTACGATCAGATGCGTTCGCGTCTGAAAGCCAACCCAGTACCTATTCAGATGCCTATCGGCGCTGAAGACGTCTTCACCGGTGTTATCGATCTGGTCAAGATGAAAGCGGTCATCTGGGACGACGCTTCGCAAGGCATGAAGTTTGAATACGGCGACATTCCAGCGAACCTGGCGGCTGAAGCTGCCAAGTGGCGCGAAAACATGGTCGAGGCCGCTGCTGAAGCGTCCGAAGAACTGATGAACAAGTACCTGGAAGAAGGCGACCTGTCGGAAGACGAGATCAAGGCTGCCCTGCGTCAGCGTACCATCGCCAGCGAAATCGTTCCAATGTTGTGCGGTACCGCCTTTAAAAACAAGGGCGTACAGGCAATGTTGGACGCGGTCATTGAGTACCTGCCATCGCCAATCGACATTCCACCTGTCCCAGGTCTGGACGAGGACGAGCAGCCAGTCGAGCGCGCAGCTGACGACAATGAGAAGTTCTCGGCATTGGCGTTCAAGATCGCAACCGATCCGTTCGTGGGTCAGTTGTGCTTCATCCGTTGCTACTCGGGTACCCTGAATTCGGGCGACTCGGTGTTGAACTCCGTGAAGCAGAAGAAAGAGCGTATCGGCCGTATCGTGCAGATGCAAGCGAACGAACGCGAAGAAATCAAGGAAATGCGCGCTGGCGACATCGCTGCGGTCGTGGGTCTGAAAGACACCACCACTGGCGATACGCTTTGCGACGAAAAGGCAAGTGTCGTTCTGGAGCGCATGGTCTTCCCTGAACCGGTGATTTCGCAGGCAGTCGAGCCAAAAACCAAGGCCGACCAGGAAAAAATGGGCCTGGCGCTGAACCGTCTGGCTGCAGAAGATCCATCGTTCCGCGTGCGTACCGACGAAGAATCGGGTCAGACCATCATCGCCGGTATGGGCGAGTTGCATCTGGACATCATCGTCGATCGTATGAAGCGTGAATTCAACGTTGAAGCGACCGTCGGCAAGCCACAAGTGGCTTACCGCGAAACGATCCGTAAAGTGTGCGAAGAGTCGGAAGGCAAATTCGTCAAGCAATCGGGTGGTCGTGGTCAATACGGTCACGTGGTTCTGAAGATCGAACCGCAAGAACCGGGCAAGGGCTTCGAATTCGTTGACGCGATCAAGGGCGGTACCGTTCCTCGCGAATACATCCCTGCAGTTGAAAAAGGTGTGCGCGACACGCTGACTTCGGGCGTGATGGCTGGCTACCCAGTCGTTGACGTTAAAGTCACGCTGTTCTTCGGTTCGTACCATGATGTTGACTCGAACGAAAATGCATTCCGCATGGCCGCTTCGATGGCATTCAAAGATGGCTGCCGCAAAGCATCGCCAGTCATCCTGGAGCCGATGATGGCCGTGGAAGTGGAAACGCCGGAAGACTACGCCGGTACCGTGATGGGCGATCTGTCGTCGCGTCGCGGCATGGTGCAAGGTATGGATGAAATTGCTGGCGGTGGCGGCAAGATCATCAAGGCCGAAGTTCCTCTGTCGGAAATGTTCGGTTACGCTACGTCGTTGCGTTCGTCGACCCAAGGTCGTGCGACTTACACGATGGAATTCAAGCACTATGCTGAAGCACCTAAGCATGTGACTGAAGCAATCGTAAGCTCGAAAGCTAAGTAATAGAAGTTCCGGGCCGGCTTTCACGAGAATGCCGGTCCCTACATTTAAATCATTGTTCTAAGGAAGAATAAAATGGCAAAAGGTAAATTCGAACGGACCAAGCCGCACGTCAACGTCGGCACCATCGGCCACGTCGACCACGGTAAAACCACGCTGACCGCTGCAATCGCAACGGTTCTGTCGAAGAAATTCGGCGGCGAAGCTAAAGCATACGACCAGATCGATGCGGCTCCAGAAGAAAAAGCGCGCGGTATCACGATTAACACCGCCCACGTCGAGTACGAAACGGAAACGCGTCACTACGCGCACGTTGACTGCCCAGGCCACGCCGACTACATCAAAAACATGATTACCGGTGCCGCGCAGATGGACGGCGCGATCTTGGTGTGCTCCGCAGCTGACGGCCCAATGCCACAGACCCGCGAACACATCCTGCTGGCCCGCCAAGTTGGCGTTCCATACATCATCGTGTTCCTGAACAAGTGCGACCTGGTCGACGACGCAGAGCTGCTGGAACTGGTTGAAATGGAAGTGCGCGAGCTGTTGTCGAAGTATGAATTCCCAGGCGACGACCTGCCAATCATCAAAGGTTCGGCACGTATGGCGCTGGAAGGCAAAGAAGGCGAAATGGGCGTTGACGCAGTGCTGCGTCTGGCCGATGCGCTGGATGCTTACATCCCAACGCCAGAGCGCGCTGTTGACGGTGCGTTCCTGATGCCAGTGGAAGACGTGTTCTCGATCTCGGGTCGCGGCACCGTGGTTACCGGTCGTATCGAGCGCGGCATTGTTAAAGTCGGCGAAGAGATCGAAATCGTCGGTATCACCGATACCGTCAAAACGACTTGCACCGGCGTGGAAATGTTCCGCAAACTGCTGGACCAAGGTCAAGCAGGCGACAACGTTGGTCTGCTGCTGCGCGGCACCAAGCGTGAAGACGTGCAACGTGGTCAAGTTCTGGCCAAGCCAGGTTCGATCAAGCCGCATGCTCACTTCACCGGCGAGATCTATGTTCTGTCGAAAGACGAAGGCGGCCGTCATACGCCATTCTTCAACAACTACCGTCCACAGTTCTACTTCCGCACGACGGACGTAACTGGTTCGATCGAGTTGCCAGCAGACAAAGAAATGGTTATGCCAGGCGATAACGTGTCGATCACCGTCAAGCTGATCAACCCGATCGCGATGGAAGAAGGCCTGCGTTTCGCTATCCGTGAAGGCGGTCGTACCGTCGGCGCCGGCGTTGTTGCAAAAATCCTGGCTTAATTCTTAAGCCTGCAAAAAAGAGGAAGCGTCGTCGCCCGGCGCCCCTCTTTTTATTCAACTGCCGGGGTTGGCAAGCATTTTGGTGCTATCATGTCGACCCTGACGGTTGTTGCGTCAGAAATTCCCGTATGACCTCATTGCCGTGCAGACCGCGCGGTTCGTTCTTTTAAGGAAATATCATGTCGGCACCAAACCAAAAAATCCGTATCCGCCTGAAGGCTTTCGATTACAAACTGATCGACCAGTCCGCTCTGGAAATCGTTGAAACCGCGAAGCGCACCGGCGCTGTCGTCAAAGGCCCAGTACCACTGCCTACCCGTATTCAGCGTTTCGATGTGCTGCGTTCCCCGCACGTCAACAAAACTTCGCGCGATCAGTTCGAGATCCGTACGCACCAACGCCTGATGGACATCGTTGACCCAACGGACAAAACCGTTGACGCGCTGATGAAGCTGGACCTGCCAGCTGGTGTTGATGTTGAAATCAAACTGCAATAAGAGTTTCAAGGGCGGCTGACAACACCGTAGCACCAGGTGTTGACAGCTGTTCCAGGCTGGCGGGGTGTCCCGCTGCCTGATGATGGGGCCGGGCCTGTTCACAATCGTGAATGCGCCCGGCCCCATTGCTATTGGCGCCGTGCTTTTTGCTGCGGCCGCCTCCCGTCCTTCGTCCCATCCATCCCTCATTCTTCTTTTCGCCTCTTCTCAGCGAGGTTGCCAAGCAGTTCCATGCGCGCCATGGCTATTCCAGAAAGTAATAACCTGGCTTATAAAGTGGGGTTAAAACAACAATTGTTAATTAGTCTCTTTCCTGCGGGCGCCAAATGTGAGAAATTTGTAACATACGTGAGAATGTGTGATTGTTTTACAAAAATGATCAGTACAACGTATCGATTTATAAAACGAGAATAATATCTGAGGAGTAGTCTTGAAAAGTATAGTGATGAGCAATACACCAGGTTTGAAGAAAAGCACTCTTGCAATAGCATTGACACTGGCCTTCTCCCAATATGCGGTGGCACAGGAAGCTGTCGCACCAGCAGAAAAACTGCAACGCGTCGAAGTCACCGGTAGTAGCATCAAGCGTACCGAAGCTGAAACAGCCGGTTCGCTCCAGGTGCTGACACGCGACGATATCGAGCGTACCGGCCAGACCACGGCGCTGGGCATCCTGAATTCCTCCGCTGCGATCAGCACTTCGATCGACTCGTCGAGCAGCAGCTCCGGCAGCTTCGCCACGGGCTCCTCGGGCGTGGGCATGCGCGGCCTGGGCAAGGTTGCGACCCTGGTGCTGGTCAACGGCCGTCGCATTGCACAATACGGCCTGGCCGATGGCGCGCAACAAAACTTTACCAACCTGGATGCGATCCCGGCTGCTGCCATCGAGCGCATCGAGATCCTGAAAGATGGCGCATCGGCAATCTATGGTTCCGATGCCATCGCTGGCGTGATCAACATCATCCTGCTGAAGAACTTCGAAGGCGCCAAGATCACCGGCAACTACAAGGAAACGGACCGTTTCAAAGACCAGCGCAGCCGCAACGTTTCCGGCATTGTCGGTTATGGCGATATCGACAAGGATGGCTTCAACACCTACCTGACGTACGAAGCCTACAAGAACGACGGTTACACCGCTGGCGACCTGCGCGGCCACTACCCTGAATGGCACCGCCAGACCCCGGGCCGTTCGACCTGGGACGCCCTGAGCTCGTTCTCGCCAACCGGCAACTACTTCCTGAACAGCACGAACATTGTCGCCGCGCCAGGTTGCCCGGCCGACAAGATCGATGCCAAGGACAAGCTGTGCAAGATGGATATCCTGCCGTACACCGGCCTGACCACCAATGCCAAGCGCTATGCACTGGCCAGCAACACGCATTTTAAAATTGGCAAGGATATCGACGCCAACTTCGAGATCACCAATGCCGGCGCCAGCAACGACTACATCGTCGCCCCATTCAACGTCAGCAACGGTAGCGCCACCACGTCGTCGAGCACCTGGTACGACGCGATCAACGGCAAGATGGTCGGCCCGTTCTTCTATCCTAAGCTGCCAGTTGGCCACGCGATGAACCCGTATGCGACGCCGGTGGAATACCGCGCCCGCATGATGGACACCGGCAACGGTTTCAACTTCAACCGCACCGAATCCGACCAGACGCGCGTCATGCTGAGCCTGAACGGCGACATCGGCAATTTCGACTGGAAATCCGCGGTCGGCTACATGAACTCGAAAGCCAACAAGGCCACCCGTGCCGTGAGCGCCACCGGCTACACCAATGCCATCGTCAACGGCACCTACAAGTTCGGCCAGCAAAACGATACCGCGCTGCTGGAGTCGATGTTCCCTGTACGTACCACCAAGGGCGAGTCGAAGATCACCTTCATCGACGCAACCGTGTCCGGTGAAGTGGCGAAATTGCCGGCCGGCCCGTTGAATGTGGCGTTCGGTACCGACATCCGTCGCGAAAAGTATGAAATGGCCAGCTCGGACAACGTGCTGCGTGGCGACCTGGTCGGTATTGCCGGCCTGCAAGTCAAAGACACCATGGATCACTACGCGCTGTTCGCCGAAGCGACCATTCCGGTGGTCAAGCGTGTCGAAGTGAGCGCCGCGGTACGTGCCGACAAGTCCACCAACAGCGACGTGCACTTCTCGCCGAAGCTGGGCTTGCGCGTCAACGCCACCGACACCCTGTTGCTGCGCGCTACGGCCGCTGGCGGCTTCCGCGCGCCGAACATCGTTGAAACAGGTAACGGCCTGGGCCGTAGCTCATTTGCCACCGATGTCAGCGACCCACGTCGCTGCGCCACTGCCAGCACCCTGAACAACCTGGTGCAGAATAATCCAGCAGCCACCAGCGTCGACAAGGCTCAGGGCAACACCTTCCAGAACAGCGATTGCAAAGGCGGCGTGCCTAGCTTCGTGTCGGCGAACAAGGACCTGAAACCGGAAACCTCGCGTTCGATTACCGCTGGCTTCGTTTTCGAACCGGTCAAGAACTGGACCGTGGCACTGGACTACTACCATATCGAACGCAAGGACGAAATCGGTACCCGTGACGTGGCCGACATCCTGCGCGGCGAAGCTGGCCTGCCAGCAGGACAGCTGGTGCGTGTCGATAACTCGGCGTCGGACGCGCAGTTCCTGGCACTGGTCAAGAAATACGCTCCAGGCAATACCGTCAACTTCGGTGGCGTTGGCGCGATCGGCCTGCTGTACAACCCATACGTCAACAGCGGCAAGACCCGTGCTTCGGGCTTCGACTTTGATGCGGGTGGCCGTTTCAACACCAGTATCGGCCAGGTTCGCTTGAAACTGGAAGGTAGCTACCTGTGGAAATACCAGGAGTTCAGCGTGACCGACAATGCCTATGCCACCAATCTGGCAGGTAACTATGACCTGGGTTCGCGTCTGAAAACCAAGCTGCGCGCCAGCCTGAAGGCCGGCTCGTTCGACCACGGCATGACGTTGAACTACGCCAGCGGCTTTAGCAACAACAACCAGACTTCGTCGACCTACTGCGTTACCAACAAGGTTTCGGCTGCGAACATGGATGCTTGCTCGCGCGTAGGCAGCAACACCACGGTCGATTACAACCTGTCGTACAGCGGTATCAAAAATACCCGTCTGAGCCTGTACATCGACAATCTGTTCGACAAGGCTGCACCGGTGCAGTGGCGCAGAGGCTACGCTGAATCGTTCCAGTTCCGTCGTATCGGCGTATCGGCCAGCTACACCTTCCTCTGATCGCCGTCAGTTGACACACTACCGTCCGGCAGCGATGCCGGACGTAGCAAAACCAGGCCTTGCGCCTGGTTTTTTTTGCCCTGCCATCGATGCGCGGGGGGATATCGCTTTACAGTGCCGCGGCTGGAAGATAAAGTTGCCGCATGCTTAATGCTCTCGATGCCCACCTGTTAAATGCCGCGCCCCGTAGCCGCTTGCGCGGCTGGCCGCGCTTCCTGACCGAATTCCTGTATTTCGGCATCAAGGAGGCGAGGTCATGCCTGTTCGTCGGTCTGTTTTTTGCCGCCGTGTTCCTGGTGCCGCGCGCCGGCCTGTTCGGCTTGCCGCGCTATGACGTGCTGCTGCTGGTGGCGCTGGCGATCCAGGGCGCGATGGTCTGGAGCGGACTGGAAACGTGGGATGAGTTGAAGGCCATCTGCCTGTTTCATCTGGTCGGCTTCGCGCTGGAGGTGTTCAAGGTGTCGGGGGCAATCCAGTCGTGGAGCTATCCCGACTTCGCCTATACCAAGGTGTTCGGCGTCCCCCTGTTCTCCGGCTTCATGTATGCGGCCGTCGGCAGCTACATCATCCAGACCTGGCGCCTGCTCGATATGCGGATCCGCCACCATCCGCCGTACTGGATGGCGGTGCTGATCGCGCTGCTGATCTACGCCAACTTCTTCACCCATCACTACATCGGCGACTATCGCTGGTATCTGGCGGCCTGCGCGCTGGGCTTGTACGCGCGCACCACCGTGGTGTTCCGCCCGCTCGACCGCGACCGCAGCATGCCCTTGCTGCTGGGTTTCGTGCTGGTCGGCTTCTTTATCTGGCTGGCTGAAAACATCAGCACCTTCTGGGGCGTGTGGCGCTATCCGAACCAGCTTGGCGCCTGGTCGGTCGTGCATGTGAGCAAATGGAGCTCATGGTCGCTGCTGGTGGTGATGACGTTCACCATCGTGGCCCACCTCAAGCACATCAAGGCCAGCATCCACGTCGCCCAGCATTAGGCCCGGCCCCGGTGGGGCTTCCATGCAGGCAGTGCCGGCCCTGCGCACCGGGGATGCGGGCCTGGGGACCGTCGCCTGACGCGGAACGCCAGAAGCCCGTCGTGGCCGATGGGGGTACCCTTACTGCAGGCTGGCCGCCACCGCATCGAAGCGGTTGCCGAGCGCCGCCTGCGGGCCGCCCTGCAGCTGCCTGGCGTACTGGCGCAGCACTTCCGCTGTATATGTGCGCGAAGCGGACGACAGTTTCGGCAGCAGGGGCAGCACGCGTTCCAGGTAGGTCGTGCCCTCCTGCCACTTGCCTTGCGCCGACAGCGCCGACGCCAGCTCCACCAGGCGCCGGCCGACGCGTGCGTCGCTGCGCGGCTGTGCCGTTTCTTCCGTGGCCAGCGCTTGCCGGTACAGCGCTTCCGCTTCCGCATTCTTGCCTTGCAGGCGCTTGATGCGGCCCAGGTTGTACTGGCGTTGCGACAGGATTTCCGCGCTCGCCCCGGCTTGCTCGGCGCTGCGCAGCGCCTGCACGCAAGCCAGTTCCGCTTCGCCAAGCTGGCCTTTGATCTCGGCCGCGTTGCAAGCGTCGTGTTGTGCGTTGGAAGTGGTGAGCGTGGCCGGCGTCGCGCAGGCGGCCAGCAGGCTGACGCTGCATAGCAGGCTGATGGTATGTTTCTTCATGGTCTCCTCGTACAGGTGTGGGGCACTGCATATCGGTGGAGTCAAGCTGTGATGAATATACCATCAGTTTTTCATCGTGGGCGGCTTTTTGCCGGCACGTGCGGACGCGCGCGATTGACGCCGCTTGCCCGCTTCAGGGATACTCCGGGTCTCTCCTTCACTGCACGCCGCCGCCATGTCCAAGACTATCCTGATCGTGGAAGATGAACAGGCGATCGCCGACAGCATCGCCTATGCCTTGCGCACGGACGGTTTCGCGCCGCGCCATGTGATGCTGGGCGAGCAGGCGCTGGCCGCCTTGCGCCCGGCTGCCGGCGAAGCCGCGGAAATGCCCGTTCTCGTGGTGCTCGACGTGGGACTGCCCGACATGAGCGGGCTCGAAGTCTGCCGCCGCCTGCGCCAGTTTTCCGAGGTGCCGGTGATTTTCCTGACGGCGCGCAGCGACGAAATCGACCGCATCGTCGGCCTGGAAATCGGCGCCGACGATTACGTCACGAAACCGTTTTCGCCGCGCGAACTGGTGGCGCGCATCCGCGTCATCCTGCGTCGCGCGGGCGCCACACAGGTGCCGCGCGAGGCTGGCATGACGATAGCCGCCACCGCCAGGACGGCCAGCGTGGCGCCGGCGCGTTTCGAATTGCGCGCGCTCGAGGCGAGGGTGCTGTTCCATGGCCAGCCGCTGGACCTGACCCGCTACGAATACCTGTTGCTGAAGACCCTGCTTGAGCATCCGGGCCACGTGCTGTCGCGCGCGCAGCTGATGGAGCGCGTGTGGAGCGGCGCGCCCGACACGCTCGAGCGCACCGTCGATGCGCACGTGAAATCCCTGCGCGCCAAGCTGCGCGCCATCGACGCGCAGCAGGAACCCATCCAGACCCACCGTGGCCTCGGCTACAGCCTGGCTGGCGCATGAGAATCGGCCTGCGCATCCTGCTGGGCTACTTCCTGATCGTGGGGCTGGCGGCGTGGTTCCTGCTGAATGTCTTCATGGAGCAGGTCAAGCCGGGCGTGCGCTCGACCCTGGAAGATACGCTGGTCGATACCTCGCAACTGCTGGCCAGCCTGGTGGCGCCCGATCTGAAGGCGGGCAGCCTGGCGAACTCGCCGGTGGCGGCACGCATGCAGAATTACGCGCAGCACGGCGTGGACGTCAACATCAATGGCGTGCGCAAGCAAAGCCTCGACTACCGCATCTACATCACGGACCGGCGCGGCATCGTGCTGTTCGATTCCAGCGGGCGCGACGTGGGGCGCGACTACTCGCGCTGGAACGATGTCTACCTCACCCTGCAGGGCAAGTATGGCGCGCGCAGCACGCGCAGCCGGCCCGATGACGAGATGTCGACGGTGATGCACGTGGCCGCGCCGATTCGCGACGGCAACGAGGTCATCGGCGTGCTGACGGTGGCCAAGCCGAATGCCAGCGTGCAGGCGTTTGTCGAGCGCAGCCAGCGCAAGATCCTGCAGCGCGGCGCCGTGCTGCTGTTGCTGTCGCTGCTGATCGGCCTGGCGTTCGCCTGGTGGTTGCACCATGCGTTGGGCAAGCTGATGCGCTATATCGGCGACGTGGAGGCGGGGCGCAAGGTGGCCCTGCCGGCGCTGGGCAGGAACGAGATCGGCACCCTGGGGCGGGCGCTGGAGGCGATGCGCACCCGGCTGGAAGGCAAGGAGTATGTGGAGCAATTGATGCATACGCTGGCGCATGAATTGAAAAGCCCGATCGCCGCCATCCAGGCGTCGGCCGAGCTGCTGCAGGAAGACATGCCGCCGGCCGAGCGCCGCCAGTTCCTTGCCAGCATCCTGGAGCAGAACGCGCGCCAGCGGCAGCTGATCGACAAGCTGCTGGCCCTGGTGCGCGTGGAAAAGCAGCAGCGCCTCGACCATCCGGAGCGCATCGCGCTGGCGCCCCTGCTGGCGCAAGTGGCGCAGGACGCGGCTGCCACGCTGGCCGTGCGCGGCGTGCGCCTGCAGATACAGTGCGACGAGCTGAGCGTGGATGGCGATGCCCTGTTGCTGCGCCAGGCGCTGGGCAACCTGCTCGACAATGCCGCCGGCTTCGCGCCGCCTGGCAGCCGCATCGACCTGACGGCGCAGCGCCAGGCGACGCAAGTGGAAATCAGCGTGCGCGACCGCGGCGCGGGCATCCCCGCGTATGCGCAGGAGCGCGTCTTCGAACGCTTCTATTCGCTGCCGCGCCCTGAGGCCGGCAAGAGCACGGGCCTGGGCTTGCCCTTCGTGCGCGAGGTGGCCTTGCTGCATGGCGGCAGGGTGGAGGTAGCCAACCATCCGGATGGCGGCGCCTGCGCGCGCCTGTGCCTGCCCCTGGTGTAGCTGGCCGGAATTTATTTCCGCACTTCACACGCAGCGCATCGTCAGCGCACATGGCTTTTTTACACTGGCTTCCTTACTTTAAGGATGCGCCATGCAAAAAACGCTATTAATCAAGGCATTGATCGTCTTCGGCCTGATGCTGCTGATCGGCCTGCCGCTGCTGATGATTCAGGAAACGATCAAGGAGCGGATGGAGTTCCGCCAGGAAGCCGTCAACAGCATCGCCGCCGATTCGGTGCGCGAACAAACCATCATCGGCCCCATCCTGGTGATTCCCTACACGGAGCAATATGAAGAGCGCGTGGAGGTGGCCAAGGGCGATGACAAGACGCAGGAAGTGAAATTGCCGGTGCGCACGGAGCTGCTGCGCCGTACGGTGCAGCGCCGCCTGCTCGTGTATCCGAACGATTTGCAGATCGATGGCAGCATCGAGACGGACCGCCGCTACCGGGGCATCCACCAGGTGCTGGTCTACAGCGGCCAGCATGCGTTCAAGGGCGACTTTACCGTGCCGGGCAGCGCCCAGCTGCCGCGCAAGTCGCCCGACTCGCGCGTGACCGTGGGCGAACCCTTCGTCGCCCTGTCGATCGAGGACGTGCGCGGCATCCGCAATATCCCGAAGATCGACTGGGGCGGCCAGCAGATCGAATTCGAGCAGGGGACCGACCTGTTTGCCTTCCGCAGCGGCCTGCATGCAGCGCTGGGCAGCTTGCCGCTGGCGGCGCCGCGGCAGGTGCGCTTCAGCTTTGACCTGGGGCTGGACGGTATCGAACGCCAGCATTTCGTGCCGGTGGCGAAGAACAGCCAGATCCACATCAAATCGAACTGGCCGCATCCGCAGTTTGGCGGCCGCTTCCTGCCGTCGCCCAAAAACCGCCAGATCGACGCCCAGGGGTTCAGCGTGGGCTGGAACATCTCGTCCCTGGCCACGAATGCGCAAACGCAGCTGAGCACCATCGAGGGCGAATTCAAGGTGCCCGACAGTGCGCCGCTGGGCCAGGTGGACCGCTTCAGCGTCGGCTTCATCGAGCCGGTGAACGTGTATTCGCAATCGGACCGCGCCACCAAGTATGGCCTGCTGTTCGTGGCGCTGACCTTTGCCGCCTTCTTCATCTTTGAGATCCTGAAAAACCTGCCGATCCACCCGGTGCAGTACTTGCTGGTGGGGCTGTCGCTGGTGATCTTCTTCCTGCTGCTGGTAGGCCTGGCCGAGCATATCGCTTTCCTCGGCGCCTATCTGACCGCCAGCGCCGCCTGCATCGCGCTGACCAGCTTTTATCTGGTGCACGTGCTGCACAACGTGTGGCGCGGCATCGGTTTCGGCGTCGCACTGACCGTACTGTATGGCGCCTTGTACGGGCTGCTGAGTTCGGAAAACAATGCGCTGGTGATGGGCAGCATCCTGTTGTTCGCCGTGCTGGCGGCCATCATGGTGGCGACGCGCAAGGTGGACTGGTATCAGATTGGCAAAGGCGCGCCGCAGGAGTAAGTGCATGGCGGGCGCCACCCGCGAGTATCACCGGCCAGCCCTGGCAGCGTCATGCCCGGGCTGGCTTTTTGATTGGAGGCGAGGAGGGCGCGCGACGATTTCTTTAATTGGTAGTTGGTTGGTATTGTTTACGGTATTCTATTGGCATTGTTTTTTAAGTAATGACGGGTGCCGTGGCGTTCGTCCGGGCTGGCGTGACGATGGCGCGCCATCCTGTTTGTCCTTCCATCTGATAAACGGAGATGAAACATGATCAAGAAGACGATGGCTTTCCTGTTTGCGCTCGGCCTGAGCGCCTCATATGCGTTTGCCGCCGGCGACGTCACGCAGTGCTACAGCGAGTGCGGGCAAAAAGTGGCGAATTGCCGGGCCCACCTCGGTGGCAGCCCCATCTGCACGGACCTGTATGACCATTGCCTGATTAACTGCCAGCAATAAGCTTTCCGGCTGCCAAGCCCAAGGTGAGTGGAGCGGGGCGCGCAAGCCGATTGCGCGCCCTCTGTGTTTCTGCCGTCAGGCGCCAGGGCGCATGGCGCGGCGCTTTGCGCGCAACGGCATGCCGCCGCGCACGCCTTTTCACGATGGCGGACAACTCCCGCAGGGGCGTCGCGCAACACTTTGACATACCTCGTGTTAACTTGTTGCGTCAAGGGTTTTTGTGCTATATACTAGCCGGCTTCGGTATGGATTCGTCTTTTTTGAGTCCTACGTTACTTTGTAGTTAAACAAGCCCCGCCCAATCGCAGGTGGGAATGGAGAAAAAATGAGCCTAGGCCTTCTCGGTCGCAAGGTTGGTATGATGCGCATTTTCACGGATGAAGGGGATTCGATCCCGGTCACCGTGTTGGACGTATCGAACAACCGTGTTGCGCAAATCAAAACCCCTGAAACAGATGGTTACTCCGCTGTTCAGGTCGCATTCGGTCAACGTCGCGCTTCCCGCGTGACCAAAGCTGTTGCTGGTCATCACGCTAAAGCTGGTGTTGAAGCCGGTACTCTGTTGAAAGAGTTCCGCGTTGACGCTGCTAAAGCCGCTGAACTGAAAGCTGGCGATGTTGTCGCTGCTTCCCTGTTCGAAGTCGGTCAAAAGATCGACGTGCAAGGCGTTACCATTGGTAAAGGCTATGCAGGCGTTATCAAACGTTACCACTTCGCTTCTGGCCGTGCAACGCACGGTAACTCGCGTTCGCATAACGTTCCAGGTTCCATCGGTATGGCACAAGATCCAGGTCGCGTTTTCCCTGGTAAGCGCATGACCGGTCATCTGGGTGACGTTAACCGTACGATCCAGAACCTCGTGATCGCCCGTATCGATGCCGACCGTCAGCTGCTGCTGGTCAAAGGCGCGATTCCAGGCGCGAAAAATGGCCAGGTAGTTGTCTCGCCAGCCATCAAAACCAAAGCCAAGAAGGGAGCTTAAACGATGGAACTCAAGCTTCTGAATGCGCAAGGTCAAGCCGCCTCGAACGTTGCTGCAGCCGATACGATTTTCGGCCGTGACTACAATGAAGCGCTGATCCACCAAGTCGTCATCGCTTATCAAGCGAATGCACGTAGTGGTAACCGCAAGCAAAAAGACCGTGAAGAAGTTCACCACACGACGAAAAAGCCATGGCGCCAAAAAGGTACCGGCCGCGCTCGTGCTGGTATGTCGTCGTCGCCACTGTGGCGCGGCGGTGGTCGGATTTTCCCGAACTCGCCTGACGAAAACTTCACCCACAAAGTGAACAAAAAAATGTATCGCGCAGGTATCTGCTCGATCCTGTCGCAGCTGGCTCGCGAAGAGCGCCTGATCGTCATCGACGATCTGACGATCGACGCGCCAAAAACCAAGCTGCTGTCGCAAAAATTGAACGGCCTGGGCTTTGATTCGGTTCTGATCATCACCGACGTTCTGAACGAAAACCTGGAACTGGCATCGCGCAACCTGCCTAACGTACTCGTCGTTGAGCCGCGTCACGCAGACCCGATGTCCCTGGTGTTCTACAAGAAGATCTTGGTCACCAAAGCTGCATTGGCTAAGATTGAGGAGATGCTGGCATGAGCGCGATTTTGAAACATAGCGAAGAACGCTTGATGAAGGTGCTGTTGGCTCCTGTAATTTCCGAAAAGGCCACCATGGTCGCGGAAAAGAACGAGCAAATTGTATTCCGCGTACTGCCGGATGCAACCAAGCCTGAAATCAAGGCAGCGGTCGAACTGCTGTTCAAGGTCGAAGTCCTGTCCGTGCAAACTGCAAACCGCGAAGGTAAGCAAAAGCGCACCGGCAAGTTCAACGGCCGTCGTAACCATACCAAGCGTGCTTTCGTGTGCCTGAAACCTGGCCAGGAAATCAACTTCTCCGAGGAGGCTGCATAATGGCACTCGTTAAGATGAAACCAACCTCGCCAGGCCGTCGCGGCATGGTAAAGGTGGTGAATGCCGACCTGTACAAAGGTCGTCCATTCGCTGCCCTGGTTGAAAAGAAATCCAAGACCGCTGGTCGTAACAACAACGGTCACATCACCACCCGTCATATCGGTGGTGGTCACAAGCAACACTATCGCTTGATCGACTTCAAGCGCACCAAAGATGGTATTCCAGCGAAAGTGGAACGTATCGAATACGATCCAAACCGCACCGCGAATATCGCTCTGCTGTGCTACGCCGACGGCGAACGCCACTACATCATCGCAACCAAAGGCATGGCCGTTGGCGATAGCGTGATGAATGGTTCGGAAGCGCCGATCAAATCGGGTAACTGCTTGCCAATCCGTAACATCCCAGTCGGCACCGTGATGCATTGCGTCGAGATGCTGCCAGGTAAAGGTGCCCAAATGGCACGTACCGCTGGCGCTGGCGTTGTGCTGATGGCACGTGAAGGTACCTACGCTCAAGTGCGTCTGCGCTCGGGTGAAGTACGTCGCGTGCACATCGAGTGCCGTGCTACGGTTGGTGAAGTCGGTAACGCCGAGCACAGCCTGCGTAAAATCGGTAAAGCTGGTGCGATGCGCTGGCGCGGTGTTCGTCCTACCGTTCGCGGTGTGGTCATGAACCCGGTCGATCACCCGCACGGTGGTGGTGAAGGTAAAACAGCAGCTGGTCGTCATCCAGTTTCGCCTTGGGGCCAACAGACTAAGGGTAAGAAGACACGCAGCAACAAGCGTACTACTTCCATGATCGTCTCGCGCCGCGGCAAGAAATAAGGGGTAGCACATGACACGTTCATTGAAAAAAGGGCCGTTCTGTGACGCCCACCTGGTGAAAAAAGTTGAAGCCGCGCAAGCAGCCAAAGACAAAAAGCCAATCAAAACCTGGTCGCGTCGTTCGACAATCATGCCTGACTTTATCGGCCTGACGATCGCGGTACATAACGGCAAGCTGCACGTGCCGGTTTATGTTTCCGAAAACATGGTTGGTCACAAGCTCGGCGAATTCGCACTGACCCGTACGTTCAAGGGCCATGCAGCTGACAAAAAGGCTAAGAAATAATGGAAACTAAAGCTATCCTCAAAGGTGTGCGCCTGTCGGACCAAAAGGGCCGCTTGGTTGCGGACCTGATCCGTGGCAAGAAAGTTGACGCTGCACTCAACATCTTGCAATTCAGCCCGAAAAAAGGTGCTGCGATCATCAAGCGTGTTCTGGAATCCGCAATTGCGAATGCTGAGCACAACGATGGCGCGGACATCGACGAATTGTTCGTGAAAACGATCTACGTCGAAAAGGGCCCGGTCCTGAAGCGCTTCACCGCGCGTGCAAAAGGCCGTGGCGACCGTATTTCGAAACAATCCTGTCACGTTTACGTGACTGTCGGTAACTAAGGAGCCACGATGGGTCAGAAAATTCATCCAACCGGTTTCCGTCTGGCGGTCACCCGTAACTGGGCTTCGCGCTGGTATGCAGGCAACGGTAATTTCGCTGCCATGCTGAACGAAGACTTGAAAGCACGTGCTTACCTGAAAAAGAAACTGAAGAACGCTTCCGTTGGCCGCATCGTTATCGAGCGCCCAGCCAAGAACGCGCGCTTCACGATCTACAGCTCGCGCCCAGGCGTGGTCATTGGTAAAAAAGGCGAAGACATCGAAGTACTGAAGTCCGCGCTGACCAAGATCATGGGCGTGCCTGTTCACGTGAATATCGAAGAAATCCGCAAGCCAGAAATCGACTCGCAACTGATCGCCGATTCGATCGCTCAGCAGCTGGAAAAACGGATCATGTTCCGCCGCGCCATGAAGCGCGCAATGCAAAACGCAATGCGCCTGGGTGCTCTCGGTATCAAGATCATGTCGTCCGGCCGTCTGAACGGTATCGAAATCGCACGTAAAGAGTGGTATCGCGAAGGCCGCGTGCCTCTGCATACCCTGCGCGCCGATATCGACTACGGTACCAGCGAAGCGTCGACCACCTACGGCATCATCGGCGTCAAGGTGTGGGTATACAAAGGTGACCGCGCGCCTAACGGCGATGCACCAGTCATCGATACTCCAGCTGACGAGAAGAAGAGCCGCGGTCCACGCCGTGACGATGGCAAGCCAGCCGGCCGCCCACGTCCAGCGGGTGCGAAACCATCCACAGCACCAGGTGCTGCTCGTGTGCGCGCCGCTAAACCGGCCGCCGCTGCACCAGCTGAGAAAGCAGGAGAATAATCATGCTGCAACCAGCACGCAGAAAGTATCGTAAAGAGCAGAAAGGCCGTAACACCGGTATTTCGCACAGCCGCGGCACCGCCGTGTCGTTTGGCGAATTCGGTCTGAAGGCAGTTGCGCGCGGTCGTATCACTGCGCGTCAAATTGAAGCGGCGCGTCGTGCAATGACGCGTCACATCAAGCGCGGTGGCCGTATCTGGATCCGTATTTTCCCAGACAAACCGATTTCGAACAAACCGGCTGAAGTCCGTATGGGTAACGGTAAAGGTAATCCTGAGTACTACGTCGCTGAAATTCAGCCAGGCAAAGTACTGTACGAAATGGATGGCGTTGATGAAGCGCTGGCACGGGAAGCATTCCGTCTTGCCGCCGCTAAACTGCCACTGGCGACGACGTTTGTCATCCGCCAAGTCGGCCAATAATTGGAGTTGTATATGAAAGCATCTGAACTCCGCGGCAAGGACCAGCCAGCTCTGCAAAAAGAGCTGAATGACCTGTTGAAGGCACAGTTCGGCCTGCGCATGCAAATCGCTACGCAGCAGCTGAGCAACACTTCGCAGCTCAAGAAGGTACGCCGCGATATCGCGCGTGTGAAGACGGTAATGAATCTGAAGGAAGCCAAATGAACGAACCAGTGAAACAGTCGCTCAAGCGCACGCTGATCGGTAAAGTGGTTTCGGACAAGATGGACAAGACCGTTACCGTTCTGATCGAGCGCCACGTAAAACATCCTTTGTATGGCAAGATCATCATGCGTTCGAACAAGTATCACGCGCATGACGAGACCAACCAAGTCAAGGCCGGTGATACGGTCGAGATCCAGGAAGGTCGCCCGATCTCCAAAACGAAGGCATGGACGGTGACACGTGTGGTTCAAGCCGCACCAACCGTTTAAATAAAAACCACCGTTTCGGCGGTGGGTTTTAATTAGTACTTGCAGGCCCGCAAATTGTATGTAATACTTGCGGGCTTCGTTCATGTAACGCCGCAAAGTGTCTGGCCACAGACAGTAGCATTCGCGGTCAGTTGATGTATGAAGGTCATGCACCCAAACAGTGAAGCCCAGCAGGGCGGCTCTGGCGGGACCAAGACTGACCGTGGGTCTACATTGTGTGGATTCTTCGGCTTAAGTTGGGAAAGAGAATACTATGATTCAAACTGAAAGCCGGCTCGAAGTGGCTGACAATACCGGTGCCAAAGAAGTAATGTGCATCAAGGTATTGGGCGGCTCCAAGCGCCGTTATGCTGGCATTGGCGATGTGATCAAGGTAACCGTTAAGGTTGCTGCGCCACGTGGCCGTGTCAAAAAAGGTGAAATTTATAACGCCGTGGTTGTGCGCACCGCTAAAGGTGTTCGCCGCCAAGACGGTTCCCTGGTGAAGTTCGACGGCAATGCCGCCGTACTGTTGAACGCCAAGCTGGAACCGATCGGTACCCGTATTTTTGGACCTGTCACGCGCGAACTGCGCACTGAGAAGTTCATGAAAATCGTGTCCCTGGCACCGGAAGTCCTGTAAGGAGTCGTAATGGATAAGATTCGTAAAAACGACGAAGTCATCGTTCTGACCGGGAAAGACAAGGGCAAACGTGGTGTGGTACAGCAGCGTATCGATGCTGAACATATCGTGGTTGACGGCATTAACATCGCTAAAAAAGCGACTAAGCCAAACCCGATGACTGGCGTAACTGGTGGTATCGTCGATAAGACCATGCCAATTCACGTGTCCAACGTTGCATTGTTTAATGCAGCGACTGGCAAGGCAGATCGCGTGGGTTTCAAAGAAGTGGATGGCAAAAAAGTCCGCGTCTTTAAATCCTCCGGCGAAGTAGTGAAGGCTTAAGAAATCATGGCACGTCTCCAAGAATTCTATAAAGAAAAAGTCGTTGCCGACCTGACCAGCAAGTTTGGTTACAAGTCGGTAATGGAAGTTCCACGCCTGACCAAGATCACCCTGAACATGGGTGTTGGTGAGGCTATCGCGGATAAAAAAGTTCTCGAGCACGCTGTTGCTGACTTGACCAAGATCGCCGGCCAGAAGCCAGTGACCACCAAGTCCCGCAAAGCTATCGCAGGCTTCAAAATCCGTGAAGGTTATCCGATCGGTACGATGGTCACCCTGCGCGGCGCTCGCATGTACGAGTTCCTGGATCGCTTCATTACCGTGGCTCTGCCGCGCGTACGCGATTTCCGTGGTGTGAACGGCCGTGCATTTGATGGTCGTGGTAACTACAACATCGGTGTCAAGGAACAGATCATCTTCCCTGAGATCGAGTACGACAAGATTGACGCGTTGCGCGGTATGAATATCAGCATCACGACAACCGCTAAGACCGACGATGAAGCCAAAGCGCTCCTCGCCGCCTTTAAATTCCCGTTCAGAAACTGAGATCATGGCAAAATTGGCACTGATTAACCGTGAGCAAAAGCGTGTAGACCTGGCTGCGAAATTCGCCGTCAAACGCGCTGCGCTGAAGGCCATCGTTGATGACCAGTCGAAATCGGAAGAAGAGCGTTACGAAGCGCGCTTGAAACTGCAAGCGCTGCCACGTAACTCGAATCCGACGCGTCAACGTAACCGTTGCGCAATCACCGGTCGTCCGCGCGGCACATTCCGTAAATTCGGTCTGGGTCGTATCAAGCTCCGTGAATTCGCCATGCGTGGTGAAATTCCGGGTATGACAAAAGCAAGCTGGTAATAGGAGAATATGCAATGAGTATGAGCGATCCTATCGCCGATATGCTGACCCGCATTCGCAACGCACAAGGCGTGCAAAAAACGACCGTGGCCATGCCATCGTCGAAAGTCAAAATTGCGATTGCCAACGTCCTGAAGGACGAGGGTTACATTGAAGATTTCGCTGTTGCCGAAGCTGGTGGCAAGGCGGAACTGAAGATCGGTTTGAAGTATTATGTTGGCCGTCCCGTTATTGAGCGCTTGGAGCGCGTGTCCCGTCCGGGTCTGCGCGTCTACAAGGGTAAAGACGAGATCCCTGTTGTGATGAATGGCTTGGGTGTGGCGATCGTGTCGACTCCGCAAGGCGTCATGACTGACCGCAAAGCACGCGCTACCGGTGTCGGCGGCGAAGTTATTTGCTACGTGGCTTAAGGAGTTACACATGTCTCGAGTAGCTAAAATGCCTATCGTAGTGCCAGCTGGCGCCGAAGTCGCCATCTCCGCACAAGCGATCACCGTAAAAGGCCCGCTGGGCGTGCTTTCCCAAGCCCTCACCGGCCTGGTCAAAGTAGAAAACAATGCAGGAACCCTGAGTTTCGACGTGGCGAACGACAGCCGCGAAGCCAATGCCATGTCCGGCACGCTGCGCGCACTGGTCAACAACATGGTTGTTGGCGTCACCAAGGGTTTCGAGAAAAAGCTGAACCTGGTAGGCGTGGGTTACAAGGCGCAAGCTCAAGGCGACAAGCTGAATCTGTCCCTGGGTTTCTCGCACCCTGTAGTGCATGACATGCCAGCCGGCGTTACCTGCGCAACACCAACCCCGACCGAGATCCTGATTAAAGGTATCGACCGTCAACAGGTTGGCCAGGTAGCCGCTGAAGTTCGTGCTTACCGCGCTCCTGAGCCTTATAAAGGCAAGGGCGTTCGCTATGCGGACGAAGTGGTTAAGCTTAAAGAAACCAAGAAGAAGTAATTAGGGGCTGACGATGGATAAGAAAGAATCACGGCTTCGCCGCGGACGCCAAACCCGCATCAAGATTGCGGAATTGAAAGTAAATCGCTTGTCGGTGCATCGCACCAACCTGCACATTTACGCCAACCTGATCAGCCCGGACGCTAAAGTCCTGGTTTCGGCCTCGACGGCTGAAGCGGAAGTACGCGCTGAACTGGCAGGCCAATCCGGCAAAGGCGGCAATGCCGCTGCTGCAGCCTTGATCGGCAAGCGCGTCGCTGAAAAAGCGTTGAAAGCAGGAATTACCGAAGTTGCGTTCGACCGCTCCGGTTTCCGTTACCACGGCCGTGTGAAAGCGTTGGCAGAAGCCGCACGCGAAGCCGGTCTGAAGTTCTAAGGATCAATCATGGCAAAAATGCAAGCAAAAATGCAAAGCGACAAGCCGGATGATGGCATGCGCGAAAAAATGATCGCGATCAACCGCGTGACCAAAGTGGTCAAGGGTGGTCGTATCATGGGTTTCGCCGCGCTGACCGTAGTTGGTGATGGCGATGGCCGCGTCGGCATGGGCAAGGGCAAATCGAAAGAAGTGCCAGTTGGCGTGCAGAAGGCAATGGAAGAAGCCCGTCGCAACCTGATCAAAGTACCGCTCAAAAACGGTACCTTGCATCACACGGTTGTTGGTCGTCACGGCGCCTCCAAGGTCCTGATGAACCCAGCTAAGCCTGGTACTGGCGTTATCGCTGGTGGCGCAATGCGCGCTATCTTCGAAGTGATGGGCGTGACGGACGTGGTGGCGAAATCCACCGGTTCGAACAACCCATACAACCTGGTACGCGCTACGCTGGACGGCCTGTCGAAAATGAGCACTGCTTCCGATATCGCTGCCAAACGCGGCAAGTCGGTCGAAGACATTCTGGCTTAAGGTGGACAAAATGACAAACACAGTCAAAGTGCAATTGGTCAAGGGCTTGATCGGTACGCGCGAATCGCATCGCGCTACCGTGCGCGGTCTGGGTCTGCGTCGTGTAAATTCGGTTTCCGAATTGCAAGACACCCCATCCGTACGCGGCATGATCAATAAAGTATCGTATCTCGTTAAAGTTGTCGGGTAAGCCTTCGGGCTTACACGAACGGAGCAAATCATGGAATTGAATACTATTGCACCAGCCGAAGGCGCTAAGCACTACAAGCGTCGCGTCGGTCGCGGTATCGGCTCCGGCCTGGGTAAAACCTCGGGTCGTGGTCACAAAGGTCAGAAATCGCGTTCGGGCGGCTTTCATAAAGTCGGTTTCGAAGGCGGTCAGATGCCTCTGCAACGCCGTCTGCCTAAGCGCGGTTTCAAATCGATGCACGCAACCTTCAAAGCTGAAGTGCGCCTGTCCGATCTGAACAACCTGGCTGTTGGCGATGTCGACATTCTGGTCTTGAAGCAAGCTGGCGTTCTGGGCGTGTTGGCCCGTGACGTGCGCGTGATCTTGTCCGGCGAAATCACCAAAGCGGTGAATTTGAAGGGCTTGAAAGTGTCCGCTGGCGCGAAAGCAGCCATCGAAGCAGCCGGCGGCTCGGTAGCCTGAGTTGACCGCTAACAGCTTGATCGGAGCGAAAATTGGCGACTAATCCACAACTTGCTAAAAGTGCAGCGGCCGGTTTCCCTTGGGGACGGCTCTGGTTTTTGCTTGGCGCATTGGTGGTTTATCGTATCGGTGCTCACGTCCCGGTTCCCGGGATTGACCCGACACAATTAGCCTCGCTGTTCAAGGAGCACGAAGGCGGCGTCCTGGGCATGTTCAACATGTTCTCGGGCGGTGCCTTGTCTCGTTTTACAGTGTTTGCGCTGGGTATCATGCCTTATATCTCGGCCTCGATCATCATGCAATTGCTGTCGATCGTGTCACCGCAGATGGAAGCGTTGAAAAAAGAAGGCGAAGCAGGTCGTCGCAAGATCACCCAGTACACCCGGTATTTCACGGTTGCCCTGGCACTGTTCCAAGCGTTAGGCATTGCAGTCGCACTGGAGTCGCAAGCTGGTCTGGTGTTGGAACCTGGTCTTGCATTCCGCTTCGTGACGGTCGTCACTTTGTTGACCGGAACAATGTTTTTGATGTGGTTGGGTGAGCAAATTACCGAGCGTGGCTTGGGTAATGGCATCTCGATCATCATTTTTGCCGGGATTGCAGCCGGTCTGCCGTCGGCGTTGGGTGGCTTGTTCACTCAGGTGTCGAATGGTTCGATCAGCAGCTTCAGCGCGATTTTCATCGTGATCCTGGTAGCACTGGTAACGTACTTCGTTGTATTCGTCGAACGTGGTCAGCGCAAAATATTGGTCAACTACGCGAAGCGCCAGGTAGGCAACAAGATTTATGGCGGTCAAACCAGCCATTTGCCGTTGAAGCTGAACATGGCCGGCGTGATCCCGCCGATCTTTGCTTCTTCGATCATCTTGTTCCCGGCCACTATCGTGGACTGGTTTTCAAAGGGCGCCGACAACGCTAACCCTGCGGTGCGGTTCTTGAAAGATTTGGCAGCATCGATGGGGCCTGGTGAGCCTATCCATGCGCTGTTGTACGCAGTGGCGATCGTGTTTTTCTGTTTCTTCTATACAGCGCTGGTGTTTAACAGCAAGGAAACAGCGGATAACTTGAAGAAAAGCGGTGCGTTCATTCCCGGGATCCGTCCAGGCGAACAGACAGCCCGTTACATCGACAAGATCCTGACACGCTTGACACTTGCCGGCGCAGTCTACATCACCCTGGTGTGTTTATTGCCGGAATTTATGCAAGCCCAGTGGAAAGTACCATTCTATTTCGGCGGTACTTCTTTATTGATTATTGTAGTTGTCACCATGGATTTCATGGCGCAAGTACAGAACTACGTGATGTCGCAGCAATATGATTCACTGCTGCGCAAAGCAAATTTCAAGGGCGGAATTCCGACGCGTTAAGCGCGGTAAACATACCGAATGGCAAAAGACGACGTCATACAGATGCAGGGCGAGATTCTTGAGAATCTCCCAAATGCAACATTTCGAGTGAAGCTGGAGAACGGACACGTGGTGCTCGGGCATATTTCAGGTAAAATGCGGATGAATTATATTCGCATTCTCCCTGGAGACAAGGTGACGGTGGAGTTGACGCCGTACGACCTGAGCCGAGCCCGCATTGTGTTCCGTACCAAGTAACACACTGAATCAAACCAAAGAAGCGAAAGAAAGAGCCCAAAAATGAAAGTTCTCGCATCAGTCAAGCGGATCTGCCGCAACTGCAAGATCATCAAGCGCAAAGGCGTAGTCCGCGTTATCTGCGTGGAACCACGTCACAAGCAGCGTCAAGGTTAATCGAGGAATAACAAATGGCACGTATTGCAGGGGTTAATATCCCAAATCATCAGCATACCGTTATCGGCCTGACGGCCATCTACGGTGTGGGCCGTCCACGCGCAGAGAAAATCTGTGCATCGACCGGTGTAGCAACCAACAAAAAGATCAAAGATCTGGATGACAGCGAACTGGAAAAGCTGCGCGATGAAGTAGGTAAATTCATCGTCGAAGGCGATCTGCGTCGTGAACTGTCCATGAACATCAAGCGTTTGATGGATCTGGGTTGCTACCGCGGCATGCGTCATCGTAAGGGTCTGCCTTGCCGTGGCCAGCGTACGCGTACGAACGCACGTACCCGCAAGGGACCGCGTAAAGCCGCTCAATCGCTGAAAAAATAATCCGCTAGGGAATAATTATGGCTAAGTCGCAAAATAACGCCGCATCAGCACGCGTGCGTAAAAAAGTTAAAAAGAACGTCGCTGAAGGCATCGCACATGTCCACGCATCGTTCAATAACACCATCATTACCATCACCGATCGTCAAGGCAATGCCTTGTCGTGGGCTACCTCCGGCGGTGCAGGCTTCAAGGGTTCGCGTAAATCGACCCCATTCGCAGCGCAGGTCGCCGCGGAAGCCGCTGGTAAAGTGGCTGTTGAGTGTGGCGTGAAGAACCTGGAAGTACGTATCAAGGGCCCAGGTCCTGGTCGTGAATCCGCCGTTCGCGCGCTGAACAACCTGGGCATCAAGATCACCGAGATCCAGGACGTGACGCCGGTACCGCACAACGGTTGCCGTCCACCGAAACGTCGTCGTATCTAAGATAGTGTTGCAGAGGGCGCTTCGGCGCCAGCTGCTTTGCTGTCTGTTGTAACTCAGTACAGTTGTGTGAAAACGCTGGAGCAGGGAGCCGGAAACGGTTATACTGCCCGGCTGTTCTTGCCTGTCAAATTCTGTTTGGCGGGTTTTTCGTTTTCAGCCACCGTCTGATTGAAACCAAATCAGACTAGCGCCTAACCGCATCAGTGTGTTTGATCATGCATGTGGCTGGGGCGTTATCATTTAAAAAAAGGAAGTATCGTGGCACGTTATATCGGACCTAAAGCAAAACTTTCCCGCCGTGAAGGTACAGACCTGTTCCTGAAGAGTGCACGTCGCTCGCTGGACAGCAAGTGCAAACTGGACGTCAAGCCAGGCCAGCACGGTGTCAAATCCGGCGCCCGCACCTCGGACTACGGTAACCAACTGCGCGAAAAGCAAAAAGTCAAGCGCATGTACGGCGTGCTGGAACGTCAATTCCGCCGCTACTTCGCTGAAGCAGACCGTCGTAAAGGCAACACCGGCGAAACGCTGTTGAAGTTGCTGGAAACGCGTCTGGACAACGTTTGCTACCGCATGGGCTTTGGCTCGACCCGCGCTGAAGCGCGTCAACTGGTCAGCCACAAAGCGTTCACCGTGAACGGTATCGTTGTGAACATCGCTTCGTACGCAGTTAAAGTTGGCGACATCATCGCTGTTCGTGAAAAATCGAAAAAGCAAGTGCGTATCGTTGAAGCACTGTCGCTGGCTGAACAAGTTGGTATGCCTAGCTGGGTTTCGGTTGATGCCAAGAAAATGGAAGGTACTTTCAAGTCCCTGCCAGAGCGTAACGAAATCGCTAACGACGTCAACGAATCGCTGATCGTCGAGCTGTACTCGCGTTAATAGCAGTTAGCACCACCTCCGCCCACTCGATCGAGTGGGCGTTTTACTAATGCCATCAGCCTTATCGGTGTAATGAGCCGAGGGTATTGAAAAGGACATTTCATGCAAAACAGTTTGTTGAAGCCACGTATTATCGATGTTGAAGCTCTCGGTGCAGGTCACGCCAAGGTCGTGATGGAACCGTTTGAGCGCGGCTATGGCCACACATTGGGTAACGCGTTGCGCCGCGTTCTGCTGTCGTCGATGGTGGGCTACGCGCCGACCGAAGTGACGATCGCTGGCGTCGTCCACGAATATTCCTCCCTCGATGGCGTGCAAGAAGACGTCGTCGATCTGTTGCTGAACTTGAAGGGTGTGGTTTTCAAAGTCCACAACCGCGATTCGGTAACCCTGACTCTGAAAAAAGAAGGCGAAGGCGCGATCCTGGCCTCCGACATCGACCTGCCGCATGACGTCGAACTGATCAACCCAGACCACGTGATCGCCCACCTGACCGCCGGTGGCAAGCTGGACATGCAGATCAAGGTTGAAAAAGGCCGCGGCTACGTTCCTGGTAACGTGCGTCGCCTGTCGGAAGACACGAACAAGACCATCGGCCGCATCATCCTCGATGCGTCGTTCTCGCCAGTGCGCCGTGTATCGTACTTCGTTGAATCGGCTCGCGTTGAACAGCGTACCGACCTGGACAAGCTGATCATCAACATCGAAACCAACGGCGTGATCTCGCCGGAAGAAGCGATCCGCCAGTCGGCCCGCGTCCTGGTGGACCAGTTGAATGTGTTCGCTGCCCTGGAAGGCACGGAAGCCGCTGCCGAAGCGCCATCGCGCGCACCGCTGGTCGATCCTATCCTGTTGCGTCCAGTCGACGACCTGGAGTTGACCGTGCGTTCGGCAAACTGCCTGAAAGCGGAAAACATCTACTACATCGGCGACCTGATCCAACGTTCGGAAAACGAACTGCTGAAAACGCCAAACCTGGGCCGCAAGTCCCTGAACGAAATCAAGGAAGTGCTGGCATCGCGCGGCTTGACCTTGGGCATGAAGCTGGAAAACTGGCCGCCTGCCGGCCTGGAAAAGTAATCGCAGTCACAGTATTTTGTAGCAAACTGCCTGGGACAGGTGTCCCAGGCTTTTATCTTGTAGCACCAAACCGGTCCGCGGCTGTATGGGGTTTCCCAACCAGCCGATCGAAGAACTGGAATTTAAACACTCACCGAAAGGATTTATCATGCGTCACGGTCACGGCCTCCGTAAACTGAATCGTACCTCGTCCCACCGTCTGGCAATGCTGCGCAACATGACAGTATCGCTGCTGCGTCACGAAGCGATTAAAACCACCCTGCCAAAAGCAAAAGAACTGCGCCGCGTTGTCGAGCCAATTCTGACCCTGGGCAAAACCGACTCCCTGGCAAACAAGCGTCTGGCCTTCAACCGCCTGCGCGACCGTGAAATGGTCGTCAAACTGTTCGCTGAACTGGGCCCGCGTTTCGCCAACCGTAACGGTGGTTATGTGCGTATCCTGAAAATGGGTTTCCGCGTCGGCGATAACGCTCCTATGGCGTTCGTTGAACTGATGGATCGTCCAGATACGACCGAAGCAGTTGAAGTTGCTGGCGAGTAATCCCAGTAATTGCATCTGAGAAAGCCAGGCCTAGCCTGGCTTTTTTGTTTTCTGCTGCAGCTATCCTTTCAGCGGTGTACTATTCTCCTTTCGCGCCGGCCCTGCAGCCACTGCACGCCCCGCGCGTCTCTTGTTGAATGGCACAGCTGATGCCGCAGAAAAAGGTCGTTCATGTCCCGTTTCCCCTCCAGCGCCACTGCGCGCGCCGCCCCTTTACATCAATTGCTGGCCTGGTTTGCCACCTGTCTGCTGCTGGCCATGGCCGTGTTTGGCGCGAGCCATGCCCGCGCCGACGATGAATTCCTCGATCCCGAGCTGGCTTTTAAGTTTTCCGCGCGCATGCAGGATCCATCCACCATCGCCGTCACTTACGTGATCGCCGATGGTTACTATATGTACCACGAGCGTTTCAAGTTCGAGGCGGTGGGCGCCAAGCTCGGTGTACCTGTGTATCCAGCCGGCAAGGTCAAGTTTGACGACACCTTCCAGAAGAACGTGGAAACCTTCCGCAAGACCCTGACCATCACCATCCCCGTGGAAGCGGCTGGCGCCTTCACGCTGAAGGCGACGGGCCAGGGCTGTTCCGACAAGGGCCTGTGCTATGCGCCGCAGGATGCCACGGCCCAGCTGGTAGGCGGTGGCGGCGGCCAGAGCAAGCCGCCCGGCGCCGGCCTGCCATCAAAATTCGCCTTGCCGGCCGCGCCGGCGGTCGAGACGGCGGCCGTCAACGGCCCGCAGGCGCAAGCGTCGCCTGGCGTGTCCGTGCTGAGCATTCCCCAGGCGGACATCACCAGCACGCCCGATCCCGTGGCGGTGGCGCCCGCAGCGGCCGCATCGGCGCCGCAGCAAAACGAGATGGGCAAGATCGAATCGGCACTGAAGGGCGGCAAGCTGCTGGTCATCGTGCCCCTGTTCATGCTGCTGGGCCTGGGCCTGGCCTTTACGCCGTGCGTGCTGCCGATGGTGCCTATCCTGTCGTCGATCATCGTCGGCGATGGCGCCAAGGTCAGCCGTTCGCGCGGCTTGCTGCTGTCGCTGACATATGCGCTGGGCATGGCCATCGTCTACACGGCGCTGGGCGTGGCGGCCGGCCTGGCCGGCGAAGGCCTGGCGGCCAAGCTGCAAAATCCGTGGGTGCTGGGCTTCTTTGCCCTGCTGATGGCGACGCTCTCGCTGTCGATGTTCGGTTTTTATGAGCTGCAAGTGCCGGCCTTCCTGCAAGGCAAGCTGACGTCCGTGTCGAACCAGCAATCGTCGGGCCGCCTGGCGGGCGTGTTCGTGATGGGCGCCATTTCCGCCCTGATCGTGGGCCCGTGTGTGGCCGCGCCGCTGGCCGGCGCCTTGCTGTACATCAGCCAGACGCGCGACGTCGTCATCGGCGGCAGCGCCCTGTTCGCCATGGCCGTGGGCATGAGCGTGCCCCTGATTCTGGTCGGCGTCTCGGCCGGCACCTTGCTGCCGCGCGCCGGTGCCTGGATGGATGCCGTCAAGCGCTTCTTTGGCGTGCTGCTGCTGGGCGTGGCCTGGTGGCTGGTCTCGCCCGTGCTGCCGGGCGCCGTGCAGATGCTGGGCTGGACGGTGCTGTTTGTCGGCTACGGCATGTATCTGCTGGTCGGCAACAGCGGCGCGAAAAACGCCTGGGTGGCCAAGGCCTTCGGCCTCGTGTTTGCCGTGCTGGGCGCGATGCAGCTCGTCGGCGTGGCCAGCGGTGGCCGCGACCCGCTGGCGCCGCTGGCGCACCTCGGCGGCGGACAAGTGCATGCGCAACCGTTTACGCGCGTGAAAACCGTGGCGCAGCTCGATGCTGCGCTGGCCCAGCTCGGCGGCAAGACGGCCTTGCTGGACTTTTACGCGGACTGGTGCGTATCCTGCATCGAGATGGAAAAGCTGACCTTCGTCGACCCCGCCGTGCGCGAGAAGATGGGGCAGTCCGTCCTGCTGCAGGTGGACGTGACGGCCAATGACGCCGATGACAAGGCCATGCTGAAACGTTTCCAGTTGTTTGGTCCGCCCGGCATCATCATGTTCAATCCGGAAGGACAGGAGATTGCCCAGTCGCGCGTGATCGGTTTCCAGAATGCCGCCACGTTCCTGACCTCGCTGCGCAAGCTCGATGGGCAGTAAGCGTCCACTCGCGTTGTAAACAAGAAAAGGCCTGCACTGCAGGCCTTTTTCTTTATTGCTGCCCGTTAAGCGAACTTAACCGGCTTTCGGCTGCTGCATGCCGTGGTGGCCACGATGGCCGCCATGCTTGCCGCCAGGCACGCTGTTGTCAAATACTTTCTTCTGTTCCGGCGTCAGCACGGCATAGAAGGTTTTCAGCGATGCCAGACGGCTTTCCTGGCTGGCGATGCGTTCCTTCGACATGGCGATCCATTGTTCCATGCGTTCCGGCGCCGACAGCTTGGCGAACGCTTCGCGCTTGGCTTTCCAGTCGCCGGCCGGTTTTTTCGGCGCGTTCGCGGCCGTGAAGGTGGCCCAGGCCGGTTCCTGCGCGGCCGTCAGCTTCAATTGATCGTGCAAGCGGGCTTGATACTTGGCCATGCGTTCACCGGGATTGCCGCCGCGGTGCTGGCCGCGCTGGCCATCGTGCTGCATCTTGGTGCCGGCGGCGGGCGCGCTGGCGGCCGCTTCCTGGGCGTGGACGGTCAGCGATGCCGCACCCATGCTGAGCACGCTCATGGCGATGATCATATTCTTGCGTAAGGTTTTCATTGAGGCGTTCATCTTGATTCCTTTATAAGTGATGAGAGATGCGCATGTTGCTGCACATGGGATCTATGTTGGATGCGCCATGTTTCGCCGAAGTGTCCGCTGTCAGACAGTTTGTATCTATATGTTTCTTCGGGTCTGCTATATACAAGACGATACAAATGCGCTGTGCAAGGCAGGGCGAAGTGGGGATAATTCGTACCATGGAACCCACTTCTACAATTCTCATCGTCGACGATGACCGCGATATCCGCAGCCTGCTGGCGGATTACCTGGAAACGAACGCCTACCGCACCCTGGGCGCGGCCGATGGCACGGCCATGTGGAAGATCCTCGATGAAACACGGCCCGATTTGATCGTGCTCGACTTGAACCTGCCCGGCGACGACGGCCTGACCCTGTGCCGCAAATTGCGCGCGCAATCGACGGTGCCGGTGATCATGTTGACGGCGCGCAACGAACCGCTGGACCGCATCCTGGGCCTGGAGATGGGCGCCGATGATTACCTGCCAAAGCCGTTCGAGCCGCGCGAATTGCTGGCGCGCATACGCAGCGTGCTGCGCCGTAGCCATGCGATGCCATCGAACGTGCCGTCGGACAAGGCGCAGCAAATCCGCTTCTCGGGCTGGACCCTGGACTTGACGGCGCGCCACCTGCTCAATCCCAGCGGCCTGGTGATCATGCTGTCGGGCGCGGAATTCCGTCTGCTGCGCGTGTTCCTCGAGCATCCGAACCGCGTGCTGAACCGCGACCAGCTGCTGAACCTGACCCAGGGCCGCGACGCCGACCCGTTCGACCGCTCGATCGATATCCAGATCAGCCGCTTGCGGCAAAAGCTCGGCGAGGACGCCCGCTTGCCGCAGATCATCAAGACCGTGCGCAACGGCGGCTATGTGCTGGCCGGCCAGGTCAATGTGGAGCCGCACGCGTGAGGGCCTTCCTTGGTTCGATGACGGGCCGCGTCTTCATGGTGTTGCTGTTTGGCGTGGTGGCTTCGGCCGCCCTGACGCAATGGCTGGCCGTGGGCGAACGCCAGCGAGCCCTCGAGCAATACCGCGATTACCATGCCGTCGAACGGGCCGAGCAACTGGTGATGGCGGCCGACGTGGTGCCGCTGGCGTCGCGCGCCGCGTACCTGAAAGTGGCCAACAAGGGCAGCGTGCGCCTGGAGCTGCGTCCCGATGTCGAGCATGCGCCAGGCAAGCCGACGGAGTTTTCCACCGCCCTGCAAGCGAAGCTGGGCGAAGGCTTCAGGGTCACGGCGGTGGCCGAGCGCCCGGCCGCCTGCATCCAGCCGCGCCAGTCGCCGGGCCTGTTTGGTCCCAAGCCGTGGGGCGGCACGTGCGAAAACCTCGATGTGCGCATGCAGGATGGCCATGTGCTGCGCCTGATGGTCTTGCCGCCGCGCCAGCAACCGCCGTTTGGCGAGCATAGCGACTGGGTCACCTTGCTGCCTTTCCTGATCAGCATTGCCATCCTCGCCTACCTGGTCACGCGCATGACCATGCGTCCGCTGAAACAGCTGGCGCAGGCGGCGAAAGACCTGGGCAACGACATCAACCATCCGCCGCTGACCCTGTCGGGCGCCAGCGAGATCCGCCAGGCCAGCGCCGCCTTCAATGCCATGCAGGCGCGCATCCGCCAGCATATTTCCCAGCGTACACAAATGCTGGCCGCCATCACCCACGATTTGCAGACGCCGCTGACGCGCTTGCGCTTGCGGCTGGAAAAAGTGGCCGATACGGAATTGTATGACCGCCTCGTGGGCGACCTGTCCGCCATGCAGAGCATGGTCAAGGAGGGGCTGGACCTGGCCCGCTCGATGGACAGCACGGAAGCCATGCAGGCGCTCGATCTCGATTCCCTGCTCGACAGCGTGTGTTCCGACGCTGCCGATGCGGGCCAGAAAGTGACGCTCGGCGGCCATGCGGGCATGGCCCTGATGGCGCGCCCGATTGCCATGCGGCGCTGCCTGGTCAACCTGATCGACAATGCCGTCAAATATGGCCAGCATGCGCAGGTGACGGTCGAGCGCATCGCGGGCGCGGCGCGCATCCGCATCCGCGATGGCGGACCCGGTATTGCGCCAGATCAACTGGCGAAGGTGTTCGAGCCGTTCTACCGCATCGAGACGTCGCGCTCGCGCGAATCGGGCGGCACGGGCCTCGGCCTGACCATCGCCCGCAATATCGCCGAGCAGCATGGCGCCACGGTCTTGCTGGCCAATCACGTCGACGGTGGACTGGAAGTCACCCTCATCGTGCCAGAGTATTACGCAGGAAAATGAGCGTTTCCATGCGACAATATTGCGCGTTATGCCTCCTTGGTAACTACATTCAACCTGCAGCCTTGCGCTGCGACAGCGTGACAGAACAATGAAAAAGACTAGCCTGGCAATCCTCGTGGGTGCGGCCCTGTGTATCGGTGGCGGCATCTGGTATTTCAATCATCAGTCCGCAGGTACGGCCGGCGGCCAGGAGGGCAAGGCAGGCAAGGGCGGGGCGCAGGCGCCGACCACGGTCAGCGTGGTGTTGCCCGTGCGCCAGGACGTGCCGATGCTGTTGCAGGCGAATGGCAGCGTGATGCCGATCAGCAGCGTCGACCTGCATCCGCAGACGACCAGCACGATCACCAAGGTGCATATCCGCGAAGGCCAGTTCGTCAAGCAGGGCGAGCTGATGTTTACGCTGGATGCGCGCAGCGAACACGCGAATGTCGACAAGGCGCAGGCGCAAGTGTTGCGCGACCGCGCCTCGGTGGCCGATCTTGAACGCCAGCTCAAGCGCAACCAGGATTTGCTGAGCAAGAATTTCATCGCCCAGGGCGCCGTCGACACCCTGCAAAGCCAGCTCGACGCTGCACGCGCCTTGCTGGCCGCCGACCAGGCCGCCCTGCGCGCGGCCCAGGTCGATTCCAGCTATACCGTCCTGCGCGCGCCGCAGGGTGGCCGCGTGGGCGCCATCAATGTCTACGCCGGCAGCCTCGTGCAGCCGACCACGTCCCTGACCAGCATTACCCAGCTCGATCCCATCGATGTGGCGTTCACCTTGCCTGAAAGCAGCCTGTCAGGCTTGCTGGCGGCGCAAAAGGCGGGCGAGGTGCCCGTCACGGCGCTGCTGTCGGATGCGGGCGGCAAGCAGCTCGAAGGCAAGCTGAGCTTCATCGACAATGCCGTCGATGCCTCGACGGGGGTGATCAAGGTCAAGGCCCGCTTCAACAATGGCGGCACCGACCTGTGGCCGGGCCAGTACGTGAATACGCAGCTGACCGTGCGCACGCTCAAGGATGCGCTGGTGATTCCGCAAAACGCCATCATCACCAATACCACGGGCATCTTCGTGTACTCGATGGAAGCGGATAACACGGCCAGGATGCGCAAGATTGCCCGCGTGTATGCGTTTGGGCCGAATGCCGTCGTCACGGGCTTGCAAGGCGATGAACACGTCATCGTCGATGGCAAGCAGAATCTGCGTCCGGGCAGCAAGGTGCGCCTGGCGGAAAAACACAAGGCTGCCGATGGCGCCGCCGCACCGCAGGGCAAGCCAGCATGAACCTGTCCGAACTGAGCATCCGGCGCCCCGTCATGGTGGTGCTGCTGTCCCTGAGCATCATCCTGGCCGGCGTGCTGGCCTATCTGCAAATTCCCGTGGCGGCCTTGCCAAGCTACAACACACCGGTCATCAACGTCAGCGCCGACCTGGCCGGCGCCAGTCCGGAAACCATGGCGTCCTCGGTGGCCTTGCCGCTGGAAAAGCAGTTTTCCACGATTTCCGGCCTGAGCCTGATCACGTCCACGAGTACGCTGGGCAATACCTCGCTGACCCTGGAGTTTGACGCCAGCATCAATGTCAACGAGGCGGCCGTCGACGTGCAGGCGGCCCTGCTGCGCGCGCAACGCCAGTTGCCGACGGAAATGACGGACTTGCCGTCCTACCGCAAGGTCAACCCGGCCGACGCGCCCGTGCTGTTCATCCAGCTGACGTCGCCATCGCTGAACTTGTCGGATCTCAATGATTACGCGGAAAACCTGATCGCGCCTAGCCTGTCGACACTGCCCGGTGTGGCCCAGGTCATCGTGAATGGGCAGAAACGCTTTGCCGTGCGCGTGCGCGCCCGTGCCGATTTGATGAATGCGCGCAATCTGACGATGGACGAGCTGGCCACGGCGCTGCGCACGTCGAACACGAATTCGCCGCTGGGCATCCTCGACGGTCCGAGCCAGACCCTGACCATCCAGGGCAATCCGCAAATGATGAAGGCGGCCGACTTTGCCGAACTGATCGTCGCCAGCCGCAACGGCCAGCCCGTGCGCCTGAAGGATGTGGCCGAGGTGGAGGACAGTTTCCAATCGATCAAGGCGGCCGGCAGTTTCAATGGCGAGCGCTCGATCAGCCTGATGGTGCAGCGCCAACCGGACGCCAACACCGTGCAAGTGGTCGATGGCGTGCGCCGCCTGTTGCCGGGTTTCCGGGAGCAATTGCCGCAGTCGATACAGATCAGCCTGGTCAACGACCGTTCGCTGTCGATCCGCGAAGCCATCCACGACGTCAACCTGACCCTGGCCCTGACGGTGGTGCTGGTGGTGCTGGTGATCTTCCTGTTCCTGCACCGCGCGGCGGCCACCTTCATTCCCGCCGTCACCATGCCGATTTCCCTGCTCGGCGCGCTGGCCCTGCTGTACTGGCTCGGCTATAGCCTCGACAACGTTTCGCTGCTGGGCATTACCCTGGCCGTCGGCCTGGTGGTCGACGATGCCATCGTGGTGCTGGAAAACATCGTGCGCCATATTGAAATGGGTAAGAAGCCGATTCGCGCCGCCCTGGAAGGGGCGAAAGAGATGGGCTTTACCATCATCTCGATCTCCGTCTCGCTGGTGGCCGTGTTCATCCCCATCTTCTTCATGCCGGGCGTGATCGGCTTGCTGTTCCATGAATTCGCCGTCGTCGTCTCGCTGGCCGTGCTGGTCTCGGCCATCGTTTCGCTGACCCTGGTACCGATGCTGGCCAGCCGCTTCTTGCCCGCCGATTCGCGCGAGCACAATGACAGCGACCCGAGCCACGGCGAAAAAAGCTTCATCGGCCGCCATTTCGAGGCGGGTTTTACGCGCCTGCGCAATGGCTATGTGTTTATGCTCGACAAGGCTTTGGCGCACCGCAATGTGGTGTTGGGCATTGCCGTGGTCACGTTCGCGCTGACGGTAATCCTCTACAGCACCATCCCGAAAGGCTTCTTCCCCGAGGAAGACCTGGGCCAGATCCAGGTCAACACGGAAGCGTCGGAAGATATTTCCTCGGAAGCCTTGCAGACCTTGCAGAACCGCATCGCCGACGTGATCCGCGCCGATCCCAGCGTGCAGGACGTGACCTCGTTCGTCGGCGGCGGCAATACGGGCCGCATGTTCATGGTCTTGAAACCGCGCAGCGAACGGCCGAAAATGCCGGTGGTGCTGGAAAACCTGCGCCGCGCGACGAGCGCCGTGCCCGGCATGGCCGTGTATTTCCGCCCCGTGCAGAACTTGCAGCTGGGCGGGCGCCAGAGCAAGAGCCGCTACCAGTACACCTTGCAAAGCGTCAGTCCCGACGCCTTGAATGACTGGGCGGAAAAGTTTATTGCTGGCATGCGTACCGATCCGGCCTTCCGCGACGTCACCAGCGACTCGCAGATCAAGGGCTTGCAGGCGTCGCTGAAAATCGACCGCGACAAGGCCAATCTGCTCGGCGTGCAGATGTCCGACATCCGCACGGCCCTGTACAGCGCGTTTGGCGAGCGGCAAGTATCGACCATCTATTCGTCGGCGGCCAGCTATTACGTGATCCTGGAAGCGGCCACGCCGGACCGCCAGTATGACGATGCGCTGACGCGCGTATCCGTGCGCAGCAAGTCGGGCGAACTGATCAAATTGTCCAGTATTGCTCGTGTGGAACGCACGATCGGCCCCACTTCCGTGAATCACCAGGGGCAGCTGCAGGCCGTCACGCTGGCCTTCAACCTGGCGCCGGACGTGCCGCTGGGCATCGCCACGGGCAAGATCGACGCGATGGCCAAGGACATGAACTTGCCGGCCTCCATCATCACGCGCTACGGCGGCGACGCGGCCGTCTTCCAGAGTTCGCAATCGAGCCAGATCATCCTCATCATCGCTGCGCTGGCCGTGATCTATGTGCTGCTCGGCGTCTTGTACGAAAGCTATATCCACCCGCTGACCATCCTGGCCGGCCTGCCGTCGGCCGCCGTGGGGGCATTGCTGACCCTGCGCCTGTTCGGCATGGACCTGACCATGATCGCCATCATCGGTATTTTGATGCTGATCGGTATCGTCAAGAAAAACGCCATCATGATGATCGACTTCGCCCTGCATGCGCAGCGCAATGAAGGCATGAGCCCGCCCGAAGCCATCCGCCAGGCGTGCATCCTGCGTTTCCGTCCCATCATGATGACCACGGCGGCGGCCCTGATGGGCGCCTTGCCGATCGCCCTGGGCCTGGGCGCGGGCGCCGAACTGCGCCAGCCCCTGGGCCTGGCCGTGGTGGGCGGCTTGATCTTCTCGCAAGTCATTACCCTGTTCATCACGCCCGTCATCTATCTGTTCCTGGACAAGTTCAGCGGCACGGGACCGTTGACGGACGAACAGCTGGTTGCGCTCGACAATAAGGTCTGACCGTCTGCATGGTGGACGACCGGCGCCCCGTTCCTGCGTGAATGCGGCGCCGGTTTTGTATGGGGGGTGATACATACGGTAACAACCGTCAAGGGAAGGCTCGGGTACTCTGACATCGCTGCAAGGAATGTCGCTATCCTGTACGCTTCGGGTTGGAAAGGTCGAGGAAGTGTTCCCAAAAGCAAGGGACTCTGGCACTATGGCTGCCCTGTAATGTTATTTCTTCGCTACACAGAAAGCACGATTCATTTTGCATGACACGACCCATCTGATGGCTGCCGATTCCGATTATTGCCCCACCTGCGGGCAATTGATCCAGCCACCACCGGCCTACGGGTCCAAGACCAGCACCACGCGCAAGGTTGCGCTGGGCGTGTCCGTCTTGCTGCACGTGCTGCTGGCCGCCTATGTTTTGTTTCATAGCGACAAGATCGAGAAGATTCCGCCGCCGAAGAAGGAAAGCTCGATGGTCTACATCGCGCCGCTGAAGGACAAGCCGCAACCGAAGCCGCAGCCGAAACCCACGCCGAAGCCAAAGGATACGAAGGTTGCCAAGGTGAAACCACCGCCGGCGCCGAGCAAGCGCGTGGTGACAAAGGACGTGCCGCGCGACAAGCCGAAGCTGGAAACGTATACGCCGCCACTGGTGTCGAAAGTGCCGTTGCCGCCACCGCCGGCTGAAGACATGAGTTCGATGATCGAGCAGCGCCGCAAGCAGCGCGAAGCGCAGAATCCCGCGCCGCCGGCCGAGGAAAGCGAAAACGACCGCGCCATGCGCGTGGCCAAGGCGAATATCGCCGGCGCGCAAGGGCGCAATTCCGGCAGCGACCGCGAGGATTCGGGCGGTGTGTTTTCCATCGTCAACCAGACCTCGTTCAGTGCCGAAGTCAAGTTCAAGGGCTGGAATGGCAACTTCAAGCGCAATTGGCTGAAGCAGGAAAAAGTCGAGCTGGGCAATGAGCCCGATATCGAAACGGCCATCATCAAGAAGATGATCCAGCTGATCCGTGCTGAAAAACCGGGCGATTTCGTCTGGGAATCGCGGCGCCTGGGACGCAACGTCAACCTCAGCGCCCGCGTCGAAGACACGGCCGAGCTGATGGCGTTCCTGCGCCAGGAGTTCTTTTCCGAGAAGCGGCCAGGGCCGGGACGCCGCTAAGTAGGTCGTGGGAAATTGTTGATAAGTTATTAATGGCAGAGCCGGATGCGCTGCAAGGCGCCCGTTGCGACGCAGTGCGGGCACGGCCAGCAGCGGGTAACGCCGCAGAGCGCCGGTCATGGAAGTCAGGAATCATGATCCTGTATTGCGACCTGCTGCGGCGCCAGGGGCCGCCGCAATAAAAAAGGCTGCACCGTGCGAACGGGCAGCCTTTTTGTTTGCCGCTGAAGAAAATCAGGCGGGCTTGTCTGTGCCTGCTACCGGTTCCACGTCGTCTTCCATCTCGATCAACTCGACCATCTGGGCCGCGCCGTCTTCGCTGATGCCGGCCAGTTCCATGATCTTGTCGTTGGCCTCTTCGATGCCGACGCGCTTCAGGGCCGAGAACAGTTGCACGGTGAACGGGAAGCCGATGCCGTCTTCGTCCACATAGCTGTCGAGCTTGGCTTTTGCCTGGCGCAGCGCGTTGACCGATTCATTGCGGTTGAGCTTATCGACTTTCGTCAGGATGCAGTGGATGGGCTTGCCCGTCGGGGCGAACCATTCCAGCATCTGGATGTCCAGGTCGGTGAACGGACGGCGCGAATCCATGATCAGGATCAAGCCGGCCAATTGTTCGCGGCGCTGCACGTAGTCGCCCAGCAGGCGCTGCCAGTGCAGCTTGGCCGAACCCGATACTTCCGCGTAGCCGTAGCCCGGCAAGTCGACCAGCAGGCATTCGATCTCTTCGACGATGGTGGCATCCTTGCGGTGCTGCGCCACGTGGGCGCCGCCGATGGAGAAGTAGTTGATGTGCTGGGTACGGCCAGGTGTCTTGGAGGCGAACGCCAAGCCTTTCTGATTACACAAGATGTTGATGGCGGTCGATTTACCGGCATTGGAGCGGCCGGCAAAAGCGATTTCCGGCACCGTGGTATCGGGCAGGTCACGCAATTGGTTGACGGTCGTAAAGAAGCGGGCTTGCCAGAGTTTTGACATGGGAGTAGTAAAGCAACAAAAGGGAGCGATAAGGGAGCGATAACGCCAAGAAGCTATTGTACAATAAGGGGTTGTTTATTGTTGCCGGCGTAGCAGCGATGCGGCTTGCGGCCCTGAAAATAAAGCAAAAATCCCCAGGGCGCGGCAATGTCCACCACTAATTTCTCACTGTCTCAGGGTGCCTGAATGAATCGTGCGTTTTCACCGTTTGTCCAATCCATGCTGCTCGCTTTGCTGGCTGTATCGGCAACTGCTTCCGCGGTCGAAGAACCGAAACCGGCCCACGCGCCAGCGGTCGCCGTCAAGGCAGACCCCGCCAAGGGCGCCACCCTGTATGCCGATGGCGATGCGGCGCGCGGCTTGCCCGCCTGCGTCTCCTGCCATGGCGCCGCCGGCAATTCGACCATCGCCGTCAATCCGAAGCTGGCCGGCCAGCACGAAAACTACATTTACAAGCAATTGGTCGATTTCACCACGCCGCAGCGCAACCAGCCCGTGATGACGACCTACGCGAAGATGCTCAGCGACGCCGACAAGAAGAATATCGCCGCCTACCTGGGCGCGCAGGTCTCCAAGCCGGGCGCCGCGAAGAACAAGGATACGATTGACCTGGGCAAGAAAATCTACCGCGGCGGTATTGCTGCCAAGCACGTTGCCGCCTGTGCCAGCTGTCATGGCGCGACGGGCAATGGCATTCCCGTCCAGTATCCGCGCATCGCCGGCCAACACCAGGATTACACGGTGGCCCAGCTGACCATGTTCCGCAGCACCAAGGCCGATGCCCGCAAAAACAGCGCCGAAATGCACACCATCGCTGCCCGCATGTCGGACGACGAGATCGCCGCCGTTGCCGATTACATCGCCGGCCTGAAGTAAGTTTTCATAGTGGCAAGAGATTGCCACGCGTTCCTACGCACATGAACAAGGGCGGCCGTTTCGACGGGCTGCCCTTTTTTATGGCATGCGCGAAACAGGAGTATGCTGCCGCCTTGCGCGGAGAAACTATCTGCTCCATGCCCCATTTCTTGAAGATTGCATATCCCGTATGAGTATCAACGTATGAGCACAGGCACGACCGGAATCGAGCTAAAGACCCAACGCCGCAGCCTGGCAGAATTCGTCGAGCTGGTCTCGTCGATGCGCTTTGCCATCAGCTTGCTGACCCTGATCGCCGTGGCCTCCATCATCGGCACCGTGCTCAAGCAGAACGAGCCCATGCCCAACTATGTGAACCAGTTCGGCCCGTTCTGGTTCTCCGTCTTCGACAAGCTGAGCCTGTATTCCGTGTATTCGGCCTGGTGGTTCCTCGTCATCATGGGTTTCCTGGTCGCCTCGACGTCGCTGTGCATCGTGCGCAATGCGCCGAAGATGCTGAAGGACATGCGCAGCTGGCGCGACAATGTGCGCGAACAGTCGCTGCGCAACTTCCACCACAAGGCGGAATGGCAGGCGCCGCTGCCGCGCGCCGTGCTGGCGCAGCAGATGGTGATGCGCCTGAAGGATGCCGGCTACGGCGCCAAGGTGGTGGAAAAGGACAATGCCACCCTGGTGGCCGCCAAGCGGGGCGCAGCGAACAAATGGGGCTATATCTTTGCCCACGGCGCCATCGTCATCATCTGCGTGGGCGGCTTGCTCGATTCGGAAATGCCGATCCGCGTACAGCAATGGTTCTTCGGCAAGACACCGTTCGCCGGCAGCGGCGTGATTGCCGATATTCCCGCCCAGCATCGTTTGGGCCTGGCTAACCCTACTTTCCGCGGCAATACCATGATCCCGGAAGGCTCGTCGAGCAACACGGCCATCATCCCCCAGGCCGATGGCGTGCTGATCCAGGATTTGCCGATTACCATCCTGCTGAAGAAATTCCACATCGATTTCTACAGCACGGGCATGCCCAAGCTGTTCGCCAGCGACGTGGTCGTCACCGACCATGCAACGGGCGAGACTTTCCCTGCCACCATTAAAGTCAACGAGCCGCTGCTGTACAAGGGCCTGGCCCTGTACCAGTCCAGCTTTGAAGATGGCGGCAGCAAGCTCAAGTTGACTGGTTTCCCCATGGTGGGCAAGACCACCAAGCGCTTCGATATCGGCGGCGAAGTGGGCGGCAGCACGCCGCTCGAGCGCAGCGACGGCAATTCCTATACGGTGGAATGGTCGGGTTTCCGTCCATTCAACGTGGAAAATCTCAGCGCAGGCCAGGATGTGCGCGCCGTGAGCAAGGCGGAAAGTTTCAACGAGAAATTCTCCGTGGGGCTGGACAAGCGCCTGGGCTCGGCCGCAAAGAACGCGAATAACAAGGATCTCAAGAACGTGGGGCCTTCGGTGCAATACAAATTGCGCGACAAGACGGGCCAGGCGCGCGAATACCAGAATTACATGCAGCCCGTCACGGTCGATGGTACGACGGTGTTCCTGGCCGGCATGCGCATCAATCCCAGCGACCCGTTCAGCTATCTGCGCATTCCCGCCGATGACAATTACAGCGTGACGGAATGGATGCGCTTGCGTGCCGCGTTGCAAGATCCGGAATTGCGCCAGCAGGCGGCCGCGCGCTATGCGGCGCGCGCCATGCCGCAGGCGGGCGCGGAAGCCTTGCGCAGCCAGCTGCAGGAATCGGCCGCAAAGAGCCTCGGCATCTTTGCCGGCAATGGACAAGAGGGTGGTTTCCTCGCCATTTCGCGCTTCCTGGAGAAAATTCCTGCCGCTGAGCAAGAAAAAGCGGCCGATATCTTCATGAAAATCCTCAACGGCAGCCTGTGGGACCTGTGGCAGGCGGCGCGCGCCAAGGATGGCTTGAAAGCTATCGAGGCCGATGACAAGCATGGCCGCTTCCTGCAACTGGCCACGAATGCACTGTCCGACAGCTTCTTCTATGGCGCGCCCGTGTATCTGCAACTCGACGACTTTACGGAAATCAAGGCCTCCGTGCTGCAAGTGACGCGTTCGCCGGGCAAGAGCGTCGTGTACCTCGGCTGTCTGTTCCTCGTGATCGGCGTGTTTTCCATGTTCTATATCCGCGAGCGCCGCCTGTGGGTGTGGATCAAGGATGGCGAGGGCGGCAGCGACGCCCTGATGGCCATGAGCACGCAACGCAAGACGCTGGATTTTGAAAAAGAATTTGAGACTTTGAAGGCAAAGCTGCCGCAATCGGCGTAAGCTGCGCTGTGTCTGGGACGCTTGCGCGTCGCCGGGAATGGAGAAAAATGATGGAAATGGCAAACAAGCAAATATATACGCAGGAACCGGGATTCTTTAAACGCCTGAGCCTGGTCGACTGGGTGTACGGTGCCGGCTTGCTGGCCGCAGCCCTGTTCGGTCTGGTGCACTTTGGCGCCTACATGGATATCTATGAAAAAGCCATCCTGCTGGCCTCGGCACCCACGTTTGCGTGGCTGGGCTGGTACTGGAAGCCCGTGCGCTGGCTGATCCCCGTGGCGGCCGTGCTGTCGCTGTTCGCCATCGAGCTGTACGGCGGCCACCTGGACATGGCCAACCAGAAATTCTTCCTCAAATACATACTGTCGAGCCAATCCGCCATCCTGTGGATGGGCACCTTGTTCGTGCTGTCGACCTTGTTCTACTGGATCGGCCTCGTGGCCCGCTCGGAATTCGGCTCGTCCGTCGGCTCCCTGCTGTGCTGGGCGGGCGTGGTGCTGGGCCTGACGGGCATGCTGGTGCGCTGGTACGAGTCTTACCTGATCGGCGCCGATGTGGGCCACATTCCCGTGTCGAACCTGTATGAAGTGTTCATCCTGTTTTCCCTGATCACGGCCATGTTCTACCTGTATTACGAGCAGCATTACGCGACGCGCCAGCTGGGCGCCTTCGTCATGCTGGTCATCTCGGCGGCCGTCGTGTTCCTCATGTGGTACACGGTCACGCGCGACGCGGCCGAGATCCAGCCGCTGGTGCCGGCCCTGCAAAGCTGGTGGATGAAGATCCACGTGCCGGCCAACTTCATCGGCTACGGCACGTTCGCGCTGTCGGCCATGGTCGCTTCGGCCTACCTGCTGAAATCGAGCGGCTACCTGGTCGACCGCCTGCCGTCGCTGGAAGTGCTCGACGACGTCATGTACAAGGCCATTTCCGTCGGCTTCGCTTTCTTTACGGTAGCGACCATCCTGGGCGCCCTGTGGGCAGCCGAGGCATGGGGCGGCTACTGGTCGTGGGATCCGAAGGAAACGTGGGCGCTGATCGTCTGGCTCAACTATGCGGCCTGGCTGCACATGCGCCTGATGACGGGCTTGCGCGGCCGCGTCGCCTCGTGGTGGGCGCTGGTGGGCTTGCTGGTGACGACATTCGCGTTTTTGGGTGTCAACATGTTCCTCTCCGGCCTCCATTCTTACGGCAAACTTTAAGAAGTTCCCGAGAAAAAGCCCGCGGCGGCCTTGCCTTGTCCAGCCGTACTCTGCGTACTGCCTGCGGCAAGGCGTCTTGCCCTGAACTTTTTTTGGACACTTTTCTGCATGACAGAAGCGTCATGAACGGCTTGGGAAAACTGGTGTAAGGTACATTCCATCACCTTTTCCCGGAGCCGCCATGTTGATCAAGCGCAGTCCCAACGGCATCGAATTGCCGTATCCTTCCGAAATCACGCCACGCGCCGTGTTTGAATCGCGCCGCAGTTTCATCAAGCAGGTGGCGCTGGGTTCGCTTTCCAGCGCGGCCTTGCTGGAAATGGCCAGCCGCGAAGCGTTCGCGCAAGGCACCAATCCCAAGCTGGCCGCCAAGCTCAATCCCGCCTATTCGGCGCTGGAAAAGCAGACGGCGTACAAGGACGCCACCACCTACAACAACTTCTACGAGTTCGGCACGGACAAGAGCGATCCCGCGCAAAACGCGGGCACCCTGCGCACGCGTCCGTGGACGGTCAGCATCGAAGGCGAAGTCAAGAAGCCGATGACGCTCGACCTCGATGCGCTGCTGAAACTGGCGCCGCTGGAGGAGCGCGTGTACCGGCTGCGCTGCGTGGAAGGCTGGTCGATGGTCATCCCATGGGTCGGTTATTCCTTCTCGGAAATTATCAAGAAAGTCGAGCCGACGGGCAATGCCAAGTACGTGGAATTCATCACCCTGGCCGACAAGAAGCAGATGCCGGGCGTGGGCAGCCGCGTGCTGCAGTGGCCGTATGTGGAAGGCTTGCGTCTCGACGAGGCAAACCACCCGCTGGCGCTGCTGACCCTGGGCATGTATGGCGAAACCTTGCCGAACCAGAATGGCGCGCCCGTGCGCATGGTGTTGCCGTGGAAGTATGGTTTTAAATCCGCCAAATCCATCGTCAAGATCCGTTTCGTCAAGGAACAGCCGCGCACGGCCTGGAACCTGGCGGCGCCATCCGAATACGGTTTTTATTCGAATGTGAATCCGAATGTCGACCATCCGCGCTGGTCGCAGGCCACGGAGCGGCGCATCGGCGAAGATGGTTTTCTGTCGCGCAAGCGCAAGACCCTGATGTTCAACGGCTATAACGATGTCGCCTCGCTGTATGCGGGCATGGACCTGAAGAAATTCTTTTAAGGAACGAGCATGGCCATCAACCCTACGGGCAAACAGCTGTCGCTGCTGAAAAGCCTGATTTTCCTGCTGGCGCTGCTGCCGTTCGCGCGCATGGTCTGGCTGACGTATACGGGGCAACTGGTGGAGCCGCTGGAATTCATCACGCGCGGCACGGGCGACTGGACCCTGTATTTCCTGTGCATCAGCCTGGCCGTCACGCCCTTGCGGCGCTTCACGCAATGGAATTGGCTGATCAAGCTGCGGCGCATGCTGGGCCTGTTCGCTTTTTTCTACGCGGCACTGCACTTCACCACTTTTTTGTGGTTCGATCACTTCTTCGACGTGCAGGAAATGTGGAAGGATGTGCTCAAGCGCCCGTTCATCACGGTGGGCTTCATCGCTTTCGTGCTGTTGATCCCGCTGGCCGCGACGAGCACGAATGCGATGGTGAAACGCCTGGGCGGCAAGCGCTGGCAGTGGTTGCACCGGCTGATCTATGTGATCGCGCCGCTCGGCATCTTGCACTTCTGGTGGATGAAGGCGGGAAAGCACAACTTCGCGCAACCCATCCTGTTCGGCAGCATCGTCGCGCTATTACTGCTAATACGCGTGTATTTCGCCTGGAATAAACGCGTGAAGAGCGCCAGGGCGGCCGCTGCTGCCACCCCGGCACGTTCCGTTTAGGTCGCCGGCACGATCACCGGTGGCGGTGGCACGGGAGCCGGTTCGACCGGGCCCTTGGCCGGCGCCGGCTTGGCCGCTGGCGGCTTGGGCAGGTACAGGGGACCGGGCTGGCCGCAGCCGGCCAGGACGCTAGAAACCACAATGGCAATGCCGATATAAAACGCTGAGGATGACTTCACGATTAGAATCACGGTTTGATTAAGATCTTTGGAGTGTAGCATGAGCGAATCGGAATTCCTGGCCCTGGCCGAAGCCACCCTGACGGACATCGAGGCGGCGCTGGACCGGCTGAACGATGCGGACGTGCTCGACGTCGAATGCAGCCGCAGCGGCAATGTGCTGGAGATCGAGTTCATCGACAACGGCACGAAAATCATCGTCAACAGCCAGGCCCCCATGCGCGAGATGTGGGTGGCGGCCCGTTCCGGCGGTTTCCATTACAAGCGCGTGGACGACGCATGGATCAACACGCGCGACGGCTCGGAACTGTTTGCGGCCCTGTCCGCCATGGCCAGCGAACAGGCGGGCGCGGCAGTTGTATTGAAGTAAGTATTTGAAGTGATGCATGAAAAATGGGCAGCCTTTGCGGGCTGCCCATTTTTTGTGGTCCAATGTCGGATAGGTCGGGTTAGGCCGCAGGCCGTAACCCGACACCACCACCGGCGCCAACGATGTTGTCGGATTACGCGCTTGCGCGCTAATCCGACCTACCCGGCCTACGTGTTTAAAATAGCTCGTTCTTCACAGCCTCTTTCGCCTTTTCTTCTTCCGGCGTGCCGCGTGCCGCGCCTTCCAGGCTGCCTACGCCCGTGCCCGGTGGATTTTCCGCATAGTAATACTCGTCGCCCACGTGGATCAAGCCTTCCGGCACGGCGCGTTCTTCGACGGGGATGCTTTTCAGGGCTTTCGCCATGTAGCTGATCCAGATCGGCAAGGCCAGGCCGCCGCCCGTTTCCCGGTTGCCCAGGTTGCGCGGCTGGTCGTAGCCGATCCAGGCGATGCCCACCAGCTTGGCCTGGTAGCCGGCGAACCAGGCGTCGATGGAATCGTTGGTGGTGCCCGTCTTGCCTGCCAGGTCGGGACGCTTCAAGGCCATGGCCTTGTTGGCCGTGCCGAAGCGCACGACGTCGTTGAGCATGCTGTTCATCATGAAGGCATTGCGTTCGTCAATGACGCGGTTGGCTTCCTCGCCCGCCAGGTCCGGCTTGGCTTGCGACAGCACATTGCCGTCGCTGTCGGTCACCTTGGCGATCAGGTAAGGGTTGATCTTGTAGCCGCCATTGGCGAAGACGGCATACGCGCCCGCCATCTGCAGCGGCGTCACGTTGCCGGCGCCCAGGGCCAGGGTCAGGTACGGCGGGTTCTTGTCGGCGTCAAAGCCGAAGCGCGTCGCGTATTCCTGGCCATACTTGGCGCCGATCTTGTGCAGGATGCGGATGGAAATCATGTTTTTCGATTTCATCAGGCCCTTGCGCATGGTCATCGGACCATCGTATTTGCTGTCGTAGTTCTTCGGTTCCCACGCCTGGCCGCCCGTCTGGCCCGCGTCGAACGAGATCGGCGCGTCATTGATGATGGTGGCCGGCGACAGGCCCCGCTCCAGCGAGGCGGAATAGATGAAGGGCTTGAAGGCCGAACCTGGCTGGCGCCACGCCTGCGTGACGTGGTTGAACTTGTTGCGGTTGTAATCGAAGCCACCCACCATGGCGCGGATGGCGCCGTCGGTGGTGCTGGCCGAGACGAACGCCGACTGCACTTCCGGCATCTGCGTCAAGACCCAGGTGTTGCCTTCTTGCATGACGCGGATCACGGCGCCGCGCTTGATGCGGCGGTTTGGCGCCGCCTTTTCCGACAGCCAGGCTGCGCCGAAGGTCAGGCCGGGGCCGGTGATGGTGATTTCCTCGCCGGCCGATGTGACGGCCTGCAAGGACTTGGGCGACGCCTGCAGCACCATGGCGGCGATGATGTCGTCGCTGTCCGGGTGGTCGGCCAGTTCCGTCTCGATGGCGTCATCGGCTTCGGCCTTGGTTTTCGGGATCTCGATGTAGGCTTCCGGGCCGCGGTAGCCGTGGCGCTTCTCGTAATCCATCACGCCCTTGCGCAAGGCGATGTAGGCGGCATCCTGGTCGGCCTTGGTGATGGTGGTGTAGACGTTCAGGCCGCGCGTATAGGTGTCTTCCTTGAATTGCTCGTAGACCAGCTGGCGCGCCATTTCCGACACGTATTCCGCATGCACGCCGAAGGCGCTGCTGTCGGTCTTTACTTTCAGCTCTTCATTTTTCGCTTCTTCGTACTGCGCCGGCGTGATGTAGCCCAGCTGCGCCATGCGCTGCAGGATGTATTGCTGGCGCATGCGCGCGCGCTTCGGATTGACGACGGGGTTGTAGGCCGACGGCGCCTTCGGCAAGCCGGCCAGCATGGCCGCTTCGGCCACGGTCAGGTCCTGGATATTCTTGCCGAAATAGATTTGCGCGGCCGAGGCGAAACCGTAGGCGCGCTGTCCCAGATAAATCTGGTTCATATACACTTCGAGGATCTGGTCCTTGCTGAGGTTTTTCTCGATCTTCCAGGCCAGCAAGACTTCATACGCCTTGCGTTTCAGCGTCTGTTCGCTGGACAGGAAGAAGTTGCGCGCCACCTGCTGCGTGATGGTCGACGCGCCTTGCTTGGCGCCGCCCGTCAGGTTGTGCAGGGCCGCGCGGGTGATGCCCAGGTAGTCGACGCCGCCATGCTCATAGAAGCGGTCATCCTCGATGGCCAGCACGGCTTTCTTCATGACATCGGGAATATCCTTGATGTGCACCATGTTGCGCCGCTCTTCGCCAAACTCGCCGATCAGCACACTGTCGGACGTGAACACGCGCAGCGGCATCTTGGGCTTGTAATCGGTCAAGGTATCGAGCGCCGGCAGGTTGGGATACGCCATGGCCAGGCCGAAGACCACCAGCAGCACGCCGACGATGCCCAGGCCCAGCAACGATACCAGGGCCATCAGCAGAAAGCGTTTGGGTTTGCTGCCCTTGGTGGGCGGCTTCGAGCCAGCGGTGCCAGCGGATTTTGAAGATGTCATGCGTCGTATGTCTTTCGGTTAATTATGCCGGTCAATTATAAGCGAGCTTGCCGGGGTGGCAGCGCGCCGTGGCGCTTGCCTGGGGGGACAGTCGGAACTTGTCGCTACTCTATATAAGCGTGTATTGGCCCGCTGGCAACCAGGATTTGGTAACAATTTTCCTGCGCCAGATCACGGCCGGGCCAGATAGTGGCCGCGCGCCGCAGGCACAGGCGGGAAATCCGTTTACACGCGGGCGGCGCCGGGACTAGGATTTTGGATGGCAGCCGCCGTCGCATGGTCCCATTGCCCCATGAAAAACATGTCCATCCGCAGTCTTCTGGCCACAGGTTTGCTCGGCGTCGATATGGGGCAAGACAGCGTGCGTGTCGTCGAACTGGCGCGCCGGCGGGGCACGCTGTCGTGCCGCCATTGCGGCGCCGCCGCGCTGGCGCCGGGAGTGATGCTTGAAGGCAATATCGAGGATGTGGACGGCATGGCGGCCGCCGTGCGCCAGGCATGGCGCAATAGCGGCAGCGCGTGTACCCGCGTGGCGCTGGCCATGCCCGCCACGGCCCTGATCACGCACGCGATCCGCCTGCCGGCCGGATTGCCGGACGAGCAGCTGGAAATCCTCGTGGAACTGGAAGCCGCCCAATACATGCCGTTTGCGCTGGAAGACGCCAGCCTGGATTTTTTCGTGCTCGGGCCGGCGCCGCCACTGGCCGGCGCGCCAGGCAAGGAGGTCGACGTGCTGCTGGTGGCGGCGCGGCGCGCCGGCGGGCGGCGCCGCCTCGACGTGGCCACGGCGGCCGGCTTGCTGGCCGTCGTCATGGATAGCGAAACGCTGGCGCGCCAGGCGGCCATCGCCCACGGCGGCTGGCAAGGCTTGCCCGATGGCGGCGCGGCGTACCAGCTGGCCTGGGGCCTGGCCCTGCACCGGTACGCCCGATGAGGGCCGCGGCGCAAGTGGTGCGCATCAATCTCTTGCCTTATCGTCATGCGGCGCGGCGGCGGCGCGTGCAAGAGCTGCTGTGGCTGCTGGGCGGCGGCGCGATGCTGGGCTTGCTGCTGGCGCTGGGCGCGGGCGCCTGGCTGCAGTTGCGGCTCGACGACCAGGCGCTGCGCCAGGAAGGCTGGCGCAGCGCCATGCGGCAGGTCGATGGCGTGCTGGCCGGCGGCCAGCGCCTGCAGCGCGAGGCGGCGCTGCTGGCGGCGCGCCGGCAAGCCATCGGGCAGCTGCAGGCGCAGCGCAACGCCTGGGTGGCCATGCTGGGCGCGTTGGCACGGGCCGTACCGGCGGGCGTGGCGTTGCACGGCGTGCGGCAGGAAGCATCGGGCTTGCGCCTGCAAGGGCAGGCCGCCACGCAGGATGCGGTGGCGGCGCTGCTGCTGGCGCTGGCGCAGTCGGCGCCGCAGTCGGCCCCGGAATTGCTGGAAGTGCGCGAGGGCGCGGGCGCCGTGGAATGGACGATACGGCTGGCATGGACAAGTCCGGCGGCGCCTGCCCCGCCATCCAGGAAAGCGGGAGGTGGCTGATCATGCTGAGCCTGAAAAAAGCGTCGCTGTGGCCGTTGCCGGCCCGCCTGAGCGCTGTGGCCCTTGTTGCTGCGCTGGCCGCCGCGTTGCTGCACTTCGTCTGGCTGGATGGGCTGTTTGCCGCCGTGCACGCTGCGGATGGCGAAGAGGCGCGCCTGCGCAGCGCCTATCAGCTGGCCAGGATCCGCGCGGGCCAGTTGCCGGCGTGGCGCGAGCGGCAGCGCCAGGCAGGCGCCGAACTGGCCAAGCTGGAACAGCAATTGCCGGACAGCCAGCAGATGGCGGCGCTATTGAGCGATATCACTGCGGCGGGCCAGTCGCGCGGCGTGCAATTTACCCTGTTCAAGCCGGGCTCGCCCCAGCCGCAGGAACACTATGTGGCGCTGCCGATCACCGTGCAGTTGCGCGGCGCCTATCACGCCATGGGCGAGTTGCTGGCGGACCTGGCGCGCCTGCCGCGCATCGTGACCGTGCACGGGGTGGTCTTGACCGGAGGCAAGGATGGCAGCGTGACCTTGGATGGCGTGTTGCAAGCCTACCGCTTGCCCGACGCGCAGGAACGGGCGGCGCAAGGGCGCTTGCCGGCCGTGCCGGTTCCGGCGGCGCCGCTGGCGTGGCAAGCGGCGCCCGTCTTCGTGCCGCGGGCGTACGAGGGCGCCGGGTTTGCCGATCCGTTCGGTGCGCCCCTGTCGGGGCAAGCGGGCACCGGCGTGGCGGGGCCGGATTTGCGCCGCCGCCGCGAAGCGCTGGAGAGCGTGGCCATGCCGGCCCTGTCCATGGTGGGCAGCGTGCGCCATGCGGGCCGCCTGAGCGCGCTGCTGCTGGCGGGACAGCACGTGCACCGGGTGGAGCTGGGCCAGCACCTGGGGCAGGACCATGGGGTGGTGACGGGCATCAGCGAGCAAGCCGTGCAGTATCGTGAACTGCTGCGCGAGGCGGGCGGTTCCTGGCGCGAGCGGCGCGGCAGCCTGGCCCTGCAGGCGGCGGGCGCCGCGGCTGTCGCTACTGCTGCTGGCACTGCTGTTACGGCTGCCGCCGCCGCGAAGGATGGCGTGGCCGAGGCGGCGCCATGAGGCCGCGCCTGCTCGGTATGGCCATGGCGCTGTGCCTGCATGCGGGCGGCAGCGCCCACGATGCCGTGGTGCTGGTGACGGCGCCGCGCCTGTATGCGGGCGAGAAAATCTCCGTCGACTTCCAGAACGTGGGCGTGCGCGCGGCCCTGCATGTGCTGGCCGATGTGTCGGGGCAAAATATCATCGCCAGCGACAGCGTGGCCGGCAACCTGACCATGCGCTTGCGCGACTTGCCATGGGACCAGGCGCTCGATGTGCTGCTGCAGGCGAAGGGCCTGGACATGCGGCGCAATGGCAACGTGCTGTGGATCGCGCCGCGCGAGGAAATCCTCGCGCGCGAAAAGGTGGAATTGGAGCAGCGCGCGCAGATCGCGGAACTCGAACCGCTGCAATCGGCCATCTTCCAGCTCAATTACCAGAAGGCCGAGGCGTTCCGCACGGTGTTCGGCCTCGATGCGGGCGAGGGGCGCAGCCGCCTGCTGTCGCGCCGCGGCAGCGTGCTGATCGAACCGCGCACCAACCAGCTGTTCGTCACCGACGTGCCGGCGCGCCTGGAGCAGATCCGCCTGCTGATCGCCAAGACGGATGTCGCCACGCGCCAGGTGCTGATCGAGGCGCGCATCGTCGAGGCCAACGACAGCTTCAGCCGCAACCTGGGGGCGCGCCTGGGGTTTTCCGACCAGCGCCTGGCGCAGGGAGCCGTTCCCGGCTTTTCGCTGGGCGGCAGCGGACGCCGCGTGGCCGTCGGTGGCAGTTACCAGGGCGTGGGCGAGGCGACGGGGCAGACCGTGGCGGGCGCCGGCGCCTTCGTGCCGAACACGCAATTCGTCAACTTGCCGGCCGCCAGCATCAACGGCGTGCCGCCGGCCAGCTTCGCCCTGAGCCTGTTTTCGGCGGCGGCCAACCGTTTCCTGAACCTGGAACTGTCCGCACTGGAGGCCGATGGCCGGGGCAAGATCATTTCCAGTCCCCGTGTCGTGACGGCCGACAAGGTGCTGGCGCTGATCGAGCAGGGCATCGAATTGCCATACCAGGTGGCCACCAGCAGCGGCGCCACCTCGATCACGTTTCGCAAGGCGAATTTGCGCCTGGAAGTGACGCCGCAAATCACGCCGGACGGCAACGTGGTGCTGGAAGTGGACGTCAACAAGGATAGCGTGGGCCAGGAAACCCGTTCCGGCTTCGCCATCGACACCAAGCATGTGCGCACGCAGGTGATGGTCGAGGATGGCGGCACGGTGGTCCTGGGCGGCATCTACCAGCAGTCCGAACGGGGCACGGACAGCAAGGTGCCGCTGCTGGGCGACATCCCGGTTCTCGGCGTTTTTTTTCGCAGCACGGGCCGCAGTCAAGAAAAAACCGAACTGATGGTGTTTATTACGCCGAAAATAGTGGCAGATCGGCCAGCAACACGTTAATGTCACATCTTTACGTTTAAGTAACAATGCAGACGAAAGCGGACTGATGGCGACTATGCGGAATTTTTCTTTAGGCAATACTTCTTGGAGTAGGGCATTGAATTGGCTGGCCGTGCTGGCGCTGGGCGCCTTGCTGGCCGCTTGCGGCGGCGGTGGCGGCGATCCCACCCTGGGCGTCAAGGATGGGGCGAATGCCGGTGTCGGCAGCGTGGCACTGATTGCCAGCGCGACAACGATCGCCGCGTCGGGCGCGGACGGCACGGAAGTGGTGCTGACGGCCATCGTCAAGAATGCGAGCAATAACGCCTTGTCCGGCCAGACCGTGGCTTTCAGCGCCAGTTCGGGCACCGTCAGCACCACCAATCGCGTCACCGATGCGAACGGCACGGTGACGGAAAAGCTCAGCATCAAGGGCGACGCTACGCTGCGCGACATCACCATCAAGGCCAGCAGCGCGGGCGTGGAATCGCCAGCGGTGGTGGTGAAAGTCGTGCCCGTCACTTCCGGCATCGCCAGCCTGTTGCTGACGTCGTCGGGCGGCACCCTGGCCTCGTCGGGTGGCACGGCCGTCAACGTGATCGCCTTCGTCAAGGATGCCAACAATGCCGTCGTGCCCAATGCCAGCGTGACATTCAGCGCCGATTCGGGCGCGCTGGGCGCGACCAAGGTCAGCACCAATGCGCAGGGGCAGGCGCTGGTCAGTCTGAATACGGGCGGCGACGCCAGCTTGCGCACGATCAAGGTCACGGCCAGCGCGGGCGCGCAGACGGCCAGCACCGATGTCGGCGTCAGCGGCACCAAGCTGGTCATCAGTGCCTTTTCCACGGTCAACCTGAAGACGAGCACCGACATGGTGGTCAAACTGGTCGATTCGAGCGGCAATCCGCTGGTGGGCAAATCGGTGGCGTTCAGCGCCCAGCTCAATGCGCTGACGGTGAAGGGCGGCGGCGCCAGCCCGGCCCTGACTGACAACAACGGCCAGCTGGTGCTGAGCTACAACGCCCAGGCGGGCAGCAGCGACAGCATCAGCGTCAAGGCGCAGGGCGACAGCGTACTGTTGCCTATCGCTATCAATGCCTCGAATTTCACCATCAATGCCGTGTCGGGCGCGAATGTGGCGCTGACCAGCCTGACGACGAATACCTGCTATGCGGTGGCGGTGCACAGCGATGTGGCGGGCGTGCCACAGACGGGCAACGTGCGTTTCAGTACCTCGCGCGGCACCATTTACCAGGACGCGGGCTGCGCTACTCCGCTGCAGGCACCGCTGGCGTTGGTTGGCGGCAACGCCATCGCCTACGTCAAGGCCAGCGGCGCCGGCCTGACCGCCCTCACGGCGAGATACGAAGGCAGCGGCGTGTCGGTACAGTCGGACGTGGAGTTTGTCGCGCCGCTGACGGCCCAGGCCAGCATCACCCTGCAAGCCGATCCGGCCGTCATCGGCGTCAATACGGCTGGCAGCAGCGCGCAGCGCAGCGCCCTGCGCGCCATCGTGCGCGACGGCACGCCGCAAAACAACCTGGTCAAGAATGCCCAGGTCGGCTTTTCCATCCTCGCCGACGCCAGCAACGGTTCCCTCAGTTCGCCGTCGGTGGTGTCGACGGACAGCGATGGCATGGCGACGGTCAGCTATATCGCGGGCCAGGCAACGACCGGGGTCGATGGCGTCGTCGTCCAGGCGCAGCTGCAAGGGGTGTCGAACAATGCCGCCACGGTCAAGCTGACGGTGACGAAGAAGGCGCTGTTCATCAGCGCCGGCAGCGGCAACGCGCTCGACGCCACGGACAGCAGCACCTATCGCAAGACCTACACCGTGTTCGTCACGGATGCCGCCGGCAACCCGGTGCCGGACGTGATCATCACGGCCGCCGCCTGGCCCCGTCATTACTACAAGGGCTATCTGCAGTATTCGCAGGCCGCCGCCGCGTGGGTTGTGGCGTCAACGTGGACATGTGACAATGAAGACAAGGACCGCAGCGGCACCCTGGATCCGAACAACGATTTGAACCGGAATGGCCGTCTCGACCCCGGCATTCCCCTGAATCTGTCGACGGGCGGCAAGACCGACAGCACGGGAACGGCCAGCGTGACGCTGACTTATCCGCGCGACAGGGCCAACTGGCTGGACGTCGAATTGACGATTCGGGGCAATAGTTCCGGGACGGAGGCAACTTATGTCGGTTACACTTTGCTTCCGGGGCTGGCGACGGACTTTAACCGCCTGGATGTTTCTCCTCCAGGCGTCATCAGTCCGTACGGGCAGGCCACTGATTGTCGTAACCCAAATTAATTGTCGCAGCAAATGCAAAATCTGTTTTTAGTAGGCCTCATGGGCGCAGGCAAGACCACGATCGGGCGCATCCTGGCCCGCAAGCTGGGCTTGCGCTTCGTCGATTCCGACCACGAGATCGAGGCACGCACGGGAGCGACCATCCCGTGGATCTTCGAAATCGAGGGCGAGGCCAGCTTTCGCCGGCGCGAGGCCGAAGTCATCCGCGACCTGAGCGCGCAGGAGGGCATCGTCATGGCCACGGGCGGCGGCGCCATCCTCAATGCCGACAGCCGCGCCTACCTGAAGGAGCGGGGCACGGTCGTGTACCTGCGCGCCAGCGTCAGCAACATCCTCGCGCGCACCAGCCATGACAAGAACCGCCCCCTGCTGCAGACGGCCGACCCGCGCGGCAAGCTGGAGGAATTGACGGCGCAGCGCGAGCCCCATTACATGGAAGTGGCCGACATTGTGATCGACACGGGCCGTCCTAACGTACAATCGATGGTTCAGACCATCCTGATGCAGCTGGCCAGCCTCGAATGCGAGGCATCGCCCAACTGCGTCATTCATGCAGAGCCTTCGATGAACGAGCAATCCAAAATGTTGTTGAGCGTAGACCTCGACGAGCGTAGTTATCCGATCGCCATCGGTCCCGGCCTGCTGGCCGACGCCGATGCGCTGCTGCGCCATATCAGCGGCCACAAGGTGGCCATCGTCACCAATACCACCGTCGCGCCGCTGTACCTGGGCCGCCTGCAGGCGGCGCTGGCCAGCGATGGCCGCGAAGTGATCAGCATCGTCCTGCCGGACGGCGAGGAATACAAGAACTGGGCCAGCCTGATGCAGATCTTCGATGCGCTGCTGGCCAACAAGTGCGACCGCAAGACCACGCTGGTGGCCCTGGGCGGCGGCGTGATCGGCGACCTGACCGGCTATGCGGCGGCCAGCTACATGCGCGGCATCGGCTTCGTGCAGGTGCCGACCACCCTGCTGGCGCAGGTCGATTCCTCCGTCGGCGGCAAGACGGGCATCAACCACCCGCTGGGCAAGAACATGATCGGCGCGTTCTACCAGCCGCGCGCCGTGATCGCCGACACGTCGACCCTGGAAACCCTGCCGGCGCGCGAGCTGTCGGCGGGCCTGGCCGAAGTGATCAAGCATGGCGCCATCATCGATGCGGCGTTTTTCGACTGGATCGAGGCGAACATGGCCAAGTTGATGGCGCGCGACAAGGGCGCCCTCGCATATGCGATCGCCCGTTCCTGCGAAATCAAGGCCGACGTGGTGCGCCAGGACGAGCGCGAAGGCGGCCTGCGCGCCATCCTGAACTTCGGCCACACCTTCGGCCACGCCATCGAGGCGGGCCTGGGCTACGGCCACTGGCTGCATGGCGAAGCCGTCGGCTGCGGCATGGTGATGGCGGCCGACCTGTCCTGCCGCATGGGCTATATCGACCAGGCGATGGTCGAGCGCGTGCGCATGCTCGTCGCCGCCGCCGGCCTGCCCGTCAAGGCGCCCGACCTCGGCGTCGAGCGCTGGCTGGAACTGATGGAAGTGGACAAGAAGAACGAGGGCGGCGCCATCAAGTTCATCCTGCTCAAACCGCTGGGCAGCCCGTGCATCACGTCCGCGCCGCATGAACTGGTGCTGGCCACCCTGGCCGCCGGAGTGCAATAGCCATGACGCCTGAAGACTTCCTCGCCCCGTATGCGGCCCATTCGGCACAGGGGCAGGGACGTCGCTTTGCCGAGGCGCCGCACGCCTCGCGCAGCCAGTTCCAGCGCGACCGCGACCGCATCATCCACTCCTCGGCCTTCCGCCGCCTCGAATACAAGACCCAGGTTTTCCTCAACCACGAGGGCGACCTGTTCCGCACGCGCCTGACGCATAGCCTGGAAGTGGCGCAGATCGGCCGCTCCATCGCGCGCAACCTGCGCCTGAACGAAGACCTGGTCGAGGCCATCGCCCTCGCGCATGACCTGGGGCACACGCCGTTCGGCCATGTGGGGCAGGACGTGCTCAATGCATGCATGCAGGACCACGGCGGCTTCGAACACAACCTGCAAAGCCTGCGCGTGGTCGACACGCTGGAAGAGCATTACGGCGCCTTCGACGGCTTGAACCTGATGTTCGAGACGCGCGAAGGCATCCTGAAGCACTGCTCGCTGGCGCATGCGCGCGAACTGGGCCCCGTGGCCCAGCGCTTCATCGACCGCACGCAGCCGACGCTGGAAGCGCAGCTGACCAACCTGGCCGATGAAATCGCCTACAACAGCCACGATATCGACGATGGCCTGCGCTCGGGCCTGATCACCATTGCCCAGCTGGAAGAGGTGGAATTCTTTGGCCGCCTGTGGCGCGACGTGCAGCAGGCGTTTCCCGGCCTGTCGGGCCGGCGCGCCATCTACGAAACCCTGCGCCGGCTGATTACGGCGCTGGCCGACGACCTGATCGTCACCTCGAACCGCTTGATTGCGGATGCAGCACCGCGCGACGTCAATGAAGTGCGCGCCAGTCCGCCGCTGATCCGTTTTTCGGACGCCATGCGCCGTGACGCGACGGAGCTGAAGCGCTTCTTGCGCGCCAACCTGTACCGCCATTACCAGGTCAACCGCATGCGCGTGAAAGCCAGCCGCATCGTGCGCGAACTGTATGACAGCTTCATGGCCGAACCGGCGCTGCTGCCGCCCGATTATCAAATCAGCGGCGATGACGTCACGAAGCAGGCGCGCAAGATCGCCGACTACATCGCCGGCATGACGGACCGCTATGCGATCCGCGAGCACCGCAGGCTGTATTCTCTGGATGAGTTGTAGGTCGGGTTAGCCGGAACGGCGTAACCCGACACCACCACCATCCCTGCCAACAAGGTTGTCGGATTACGCGCTTGCGCGCTAATCCGACCTACTCCGCATTTTCGGTCCTGTCAATTGGCATGATCATCTAGCTTCCCACCCGATCACCCCAATACCCTCGTAGCACCTTCTTTTCTATCATGGCAGCAAGTCAACAAGGGCTTGCCGCCCATCGTCAAGGAGAGTGCCATGATCGAATCGCGCCGCAGTTTCTTGCGCGCCCTGCCAGCCGTCACCATCGGCGCCGCCATCGCGCCGCTGCCCAGCAAGGCTGCAACGAAGGGCGAGGGCGGACAGCGCTGGGCGATGGTGGTCGACGTGCAGAAATGCATCGGCTGCCAGGCATGCACGGTCTCCTGCATCATGGAAAACGCCGTGCCGGAAAACAGCTTCCGCACCATCGTCTCGACCTATGAAGTCAAGGAAGAGAACCGTTGCGGCACCTACATGCTGCCGCGCCTGTGCAACCACTGCGCCAATCCTCCCTGCATTCCCGTCTGTCCCGTGGGCGCCACGTTCCAGCGCAAGGATGGCGTCGTCGTCGTCGACGGCGACCGCTGCGTCGGATGCGCCTACTGCGTGCAGGCCTGCCCGTACGACGCGCGCTTCATCAACCATGAAACGGGCAAGGCCGACAAATGCACGTTCTGCGCGCACCGCGTCGACGAAGGCCTGCTGCCGGCCTGCGTGGAAACCTGCGTGGGCGGCGCGCGCATCTTCGGCGACCTGAATGATCCGGAAAGCATGGTGCACCAGCTGCTCACCGAGAACAAGGTGAAGGTGCTGAAACCCGAGCAGGGTACCCAGCCCCACGTGTTTTACCTGGGACTGGACACGCGCTTCGCCGGCCACGTCGAGGGCGAGGCGACTCTTTGGCAACCAAGCAAACACGGGAAATAAACCATGGACAGCCACATCACCGAGATTGTCAACGTCACGCGCGAAGCGGCATGGCTGCCGTGGGCGGTGCAGTATTTTTTCCTCATCGGCCTCAGTTACGGCAGCTTCATGCTGACCCTGCCGTACTTCGTCTTCGGCCGCAAGGCGTATGAACGCCTGGGCCGCATCGCGCTGCTGGCGTCCCTCGTCTGCGGCATGACGGCGCCCGTGGCGCTGCTGGCCGACCTGCACGGGCCGGGCCGCTTCTACCACTTCTATCTTTACTTCCAGCCGCAGTCGTGGATGTCGTGGGGCTCGTTCTTCATTCCCCTCTACCTGGGCTGCCTGATGCTGTATGCGTGGCTGGCGCTGCGCAGCGACTTCGCCGCGCGCGGGCAGGGCCAGGACCGCCTGGCCTTCGCCTATCGCCTGCTGGGACGCGGTGGCGCCGCCTCGCGCCGCGCCATCGTCATCGCCGCCGCCTTCACCTTGCTGGCCGCCTTCGTCGTGGGCCTGTACACGGGCATGGAAGTGATGGTGGTGCGCGCCCGTCCGCTGTGGTTCACGCCCTTCCTGCCGGCGCAGTTTGCCGCCACCGCCTTTGTGGGAGCGGTTGGCCTGGCGCTGCTGTTCAACCGCTGCCTGCCGGGCCGCGAGCTGGCGCTCGAAGTATCGCTGAACCGCGCGCTGGCCCTGTCGCTGGCGCTGGTGCTGGCCCTGGGCGGCGGCTGGCTGTTCGTCAGTCTGTCCGGCGTGAGCGCCAGCCACAGCATGGCATTTACCCAGGTGGCCGGCATGCCGCAATGGCAGTTCACGGCCGTCTGGGCAGTGCTGTCGTCCATCGTGCCGATGGCGCTGGCCATCTGGCGTCCTGCCACGAGCGGCCTGGCCAATGGCCTGATCGCGCTGCACAGCGCATGGATGATGCGCTGGACGATCTTCATCGGCGGCCAGACGATCCCGAAAACGGGCGCCGGCCTGTACGACTACCACCTGCCGATGGGGAACGACGGCTTGCTGGGGATCATCGGCACGGCCGGCCTGTGGATCTCGCTGCTGTTGCTGATGCTGGAATTTTTGCCATGGGCTGGCCGTGCCGCGATGTCGCACGCAGCGGCGCGCACCCGTCCCGCCATGGCCACGCATTAAGGAGAGAATCATGAACGATCACACCACACCAGACCCGCAGGAAGACCGCAGCGCCGAGGAAGAAAAGCGCCGCAAGCTGCTGCGCTACGGCGCCATCGGTGGCGGCCTGGCCGCGTTTGCCGCCAGTTTTTCCACCACGGCCGGCCGCATGGTCGACCACGCGCTGGGTAAAGATAAACCTGTGCAGAAACTGCATGGCAATTCCCTGCCGCCCGAGTTTTCCGTCGACACGGCCACGGGCAAGCTGACCGTCAATCCGGACCAGCAAGTGAGCTACACCATGTGCATGGGCTGCACCACGTTTTGCGGCGTGCGCGTGCGCCTCGACAAGAAGAGCGGCAAGGTGCTGCGCGTGGCGGGCAATCCGTACAGCCCCATGTCGGCCGACCCGGCGCTGCCGTATGCCACGCCGATACGCGACAGCTTCGTGTCGCTGTCGCGCTTCGAGGAAAAGGGGCTGAAAGGCCGCTCCACCGCTTGCGGCCGCGGCAACGGCGTGCTGGAACAGATGGAGTCGCCGTTCCGCGTGCTGGCGCCCATGAAGCGCGTGGGGCCGCGCGGCGGTGGCCGCTGGGAGCCGATCGCCTTTGACCAATTGGTCAAGGAAGTGACGGAAGGGGGCGACCTGTTTGGCGAAGGCCACGTGCAGGGCTTGCGCGCCTTGCGCGAGCTGGAAAAGCCGATCGATGCGGCGCAGCCGGAACTGGGCCCGCAAGTGAACCAGGTGGGCCTGATGTGCAGCACCGACGATGGCCGCCTGGCGTTCGGCACGCGCTTTTTCAAGCAGTCGTACGGCAGTTTGAACTTGGTCAACCATGGTTCGTATTGCGGCGGCGCCTACCGCAGCGGGTCGGGCGCCATGTTCGGCGACATGAAGAAAATGCCGCATGCGAAAGTGGACCTGGAAAACACGGAATTTTGCATTTTCGTCGGCACGGCGCCGGGCAATGCGGGCAATCCGTTCAAGCGCCAGGGCACCTTGATCGCCAAGGCCCGCTCGGGCAAGCGCGATTTCAGCTACGTCGTGGTCGACCCTGTGCTGACGAACGCGGACAGCCTGGCGGCGGGCGACCGTAGCCGCTGGGTACCGATCAAGCCGGGCACGGACGGCGCGCTGGCCATGGCGATGATACGCTGGATCATCGAGCAGGAACGCTATGACCGTCACTTCCTCGCACAGCCCAACCTGAAGGTGGCCGAAGCGGCGGGCGAGGCCGCCTGGTGCAACGCCACGCACCTGGTCATCAACGAAAAGGGCCACCCGCGCGATGGCCGCTACCTGCGCGGCTCCGATATCGGCGCGGTGGAACTGGCGGAAGAAGAGCGCTACAAGGATGGCGACCCGTTCTGCGTGATCGACGCCGCCACGCAAGCGATCGTGCCGCACAGCGCGGCCAGGGGCGAGGCGCGGCTGTTCTTCGATGGCCCGCTGGATGTCGCCGGCGCGCCCGTGCACCTGAAGACGGCCATGACGATGCTCAACGAGGAAGCGCAGCGCCACAGCATGGATGAATACGCGGCCGCCTGCGGCATTGCGCGCGACATCATCGAAGGCCTGGCGCGGGAACTGACCAGCCATGGCAAGCGCGCCGCCGTCAATGCGCACGGCGGCATGATGTCGGGCGCGGGCTTTTATAACGCGTATGCGCTGGTCATGCTCAATACCCTGATCGGCAATCTGAACCGCAAGGGCGGCACCCTCGTCAACGGCGGCAGCTTCAAGGATGCGGGCCCTGGCCCGCGTTACAACCTCGAGAGTTTCGATGGCGAGATCAAGGCGGCCGGCATGCCGATCGGACGCAATGTGCCGTATGAGAAAACCTCGGAATTCAAGCTGAAGAAAGAAGCGGGCAAGGCGTATCCGGCCAGGGCGCCGTGGTATCCGAACGCGCCCGCGCTGGCTACCGAGTGGCTGACCAGCGCCATGAATGGCTATCCGTACACCTTGAAGGCGCTGATACTGTGGAGCTGCAATCCTGTGTATGGCATCACGGGCTTGCGCGCGCAGATCGGCAAGGAACTGGCCGATCCGAAGAAGATTCCCCTGATCGTCGCCATTGACCCGTTCATCAACGAAAGCTCGGCCTTTGCCGACTACCTGCTGCCCGATACCTTGCTGTACGAAAGCTGGGGCTGGGCGGGCGCCTGGGGCGGCATGCCAGTCAAGATGAGCACGGCGCGCTGGCCGGTGGCCGAACCGCGCGTGCACAAGACGCCCGATGGCCAGACCATCTGCATGGAATCGTTCTTCATCGCGCTGGCGAAAACGATGGACTTGCCTGGCTTCGGCCCCGAGGCCTTGCAGGATATGGAGGGCCGGCGCTTCCCACTGCAATGCGCGGAAGACTGGTATCTGCGCGGCGGCGCCAACATCGCCTGGCAAGGAAAAACGCCAGTGCCGGAGGCGAGCGACGACGATATTGCGCTTTCCGGCGTGGCCCGCATCCGCCCGGAACTGGAACGCACCTTGAAGCCGGAGGAGTGGCGCAAGGTGGCCTTCATGCTGGCGCGGGGAGGGCGCTACCAGAGCTATGGCGAGATGTTCGGCCTGCGCCTGCCGCCGCCGGCGAACCCCAAGGCGCCGGTCGTTCCCGCGCCGGCCGCGGACGAAACGCCGTATCCGCAGGACTGGTCCACGCACCGTTATCTGAAACCGATGATGCTGTACAACGAGGGCCTGGGCGTGAGCAAGAACAGCTTGAGCGGCAAGCGTTTTCCCGGTACGCCCGCCTGGCGCGTGGCGGCGTTTGCCGATGGCACGCCCGTGCGCAAGGCGTATCCGGCCAGCGAGTGGCCGTTCGAGTTGATCAGCTTCAAATCGGCGCTGCAAAACTCGTACAGCATCGGCGCGCGGCGCCTGCGCGGCATCCATCCCGACAATCCCGTCGCCGTGCATCCCGACGATGCGGCGCGGCTGAAGCTGGAAAATGGCGACGAGATCTATCTGGAAACGCCGGGCGGCAGGGCCAGGGCCACGGTGATGCTGCGCCATGGCGTGCAGCGTGGCGTGATCGCCGTCGAACATGGCTTCGGCCACAAGGAGCACGGCGCAAGGGCCCACCGCATCGGCAAGCTGCGCCAGCCCGACGAGCCGGCCATCGGCGCCGGCATCAACTTGAACGACCTGGGTTTGACGGACCCGAGCCGCGGCGACAAGAACGTGTTTGTCGATCCCGTCTCGGGCACGTCGGTGCGGCAGGGACTGCCGGCGCGTATCGTGCGGGCCTAGATTTGTCCGCCGGCCATCAGCAGCCGGGCCACCTCGGCTGCTGAATGCAGGCCCAGTTTTTCCATCGTGTTATGGCGGTGCACCTGCACCGTCTTGTCGCTGATGCCCAGCTCGCGGGCGATGACTTTGGAGGCCTTGCCTTCGGCCATCAGCAGCGCCACTTCGCGCTCGCGCGCCGTCAATGTCGCCAGCGTCGCCTGTGCCGTATGCGTGCTGGCGGCGCTGCGGCCTTCGTCCAGGCTGCGGGCCACGGCGCGCGTCACGGCGTCGAGCAGTACCTGGTCCTTGCACGGTTTTTCCAGGAAATCGCAGGCGCCCGCCTTCATCGTCTGCACGGCCATCGCCAGGTCGCCGTGGCCGCTCAAAAAAATCACGGGCAGGGAGATGGCGTGGCGCGACAGTTCCTGCTGCAGTTCCAGTCCGCTCATCAGCGGCATGCGCACGTCGAGCAGCAGGCAGCCGGGCGCATGGCCATCGTAACGCCGCAGGAAGTCGCGCGCCGACTCGAACGTCTCCACTTTCCAGCCGGCCGAGTCGAACAGGTAGGCCAGCGAGCGCCGCATGGCGGCGTCGTCGTCGACGACAAAGATGATGGCATCGCTTTCATTCATGGTGTTTCCTCGTGTCTTTCCTGGTCTGCTTCCATATTGCTATCTTCGGGCAGGCGGAACCAGACCGTCAAGCCCGGCGCATCGGCGTTGGCGTGGGCCGACAGGCTGCCACCGAACGATTCGATGATGCTTTTACTGAGCGACATGCCCAGGCCCAGCCCTTCTGCCTTGGTGGTGAAAAACGGTTCGAACAGGCGCGCCATCTGTTCCGTGGCGAGGCCGCAGCCGGCGTCGCGCACGGCCACCATGCAGGCGCCGTTTTCGCGGTGCAGCAGCACGCCGATGGCGTGCTCGGGATTGCCGTTTTCCATCTGCGCATCGAGCGCATTCTTGAGCAGGTTCAGCAGTACCTGCTGCACTTGCTGCGGGTCGGCCAGCACGCGCACGGCGGGGCTGGCGGCCTCGCGAGACCAGCGGATGTTCGCTTGCGGATGGGCGGCGCGGAACAGGGCTACGGCTTGCTCCACGGCGTCGGCCAGGGCGAAGGCCGTGCTGTGCGCGGGACGCTTTTGCGCCATCGCGCGGATATGCCGGATGATGGCGCCGGCGCGCTCGCTTTGCGTGGCGATTTCCTGCGCGCCGTCCAGCAACGGCGCCGCATCGAGGCGGCCGGCGGCGATGCGGCGCGCCATGCCGCGCGCGAAATTGCCGATGGCCGCCAGCGGCTGGTTCAATTCGTGGGCGATGGCGCTGGCCATTTCGCCCAGGATCGCCAGGCGCGCCGTGTGATCGAGCGTGGCCTGGCGCTGGCGCGCCTGTTCTTCCAGCGCGCGCTGCTGGTGCTGGGCCGCACGCAGCTGCTCCGTGCGCCGGCTGACCAGGTATTCCACGCGCACCGTGTGCACGGCCCACGCAACGAGCAGGGCCAGCACCAGCAGCATCCAGCCCCAGTAGCGGCGCAGCGCCGTCTCGAAGGTCAGCTTGTCCAGGTAGGCGTAGGGGCCGATGCGCAGTTCGCGGAACAGTTCATCGACGATCTGGTAATCGCTGGGCACCGTCCAGCTATAGCCTTCGCTGGTGCGCTGCATGGCCAGCAGGGCCAGCGCCACCTGCTTGGCCAGCGGCGCCGGCGTCTGGCGCAAGGCCACGAACGGCCAGTCCGGATACAGCCGCGACGAGGTGGCGCAGCGAAAACCGGGCACCGGGCGCGACGTGATCACGCGCAGCTCGTCTGCCTGCACTTCGCCGCGCGCCACCATCTGCTCGAGCAAACAGGTACGCACGATGCCCGCATCCATGCGGCCGGCGCGCACGGCCTCGACGATCTGTTGCGAGGGGAAGCCGCTGTAGCGCAGGCTGGCGAAATCGTGCGCGGGATCGAGGCCTGCTTCGCGCAATTCGCGCGCGGCGATCTGGTAGCCGCCGAAGGCGTCAGGCGCCACCGCCATCACGTTCTTGCCCGCCAGGTCGGCCAGGTCATGCAGCGGCGACGAGCTGCGCACGACGATGGCCGAGCCGATGGCCAGGCGCGGCGTATCCGTCCACGGCGATTCGAGCGTGGCGATGCGGCTGGCGCCGTCGCTGTGTTCGAGCGCCACGTAATGGCCGCTGCTGGTGACGGCAAAGGCGATCGTTTGCGACTGCACGGCGCGCGTCAATCCCGCCTGGTCATAGTCGACCAGCACGAAACGCACGCCGGGAATGCTGGCTTGCAGGTGGCGCGTCACGTACGACCAGTCCTGCTGCACGGCGTCGCCGCCCTTGTAGGCCAGCACGCCGATGCGCACCTCGGGCAGGTCATCCGCGGCATGGGCGCCGTGCAGGCACAGCGCCGCCAGCGCGAGCAGTACAAAACGCCGCACTAGAACATGCTGCGCTGCGCCTGGCGCGCATCGCCGAACAGGTCCAGCAGCAGTTTCTTGATGGGCGCCGGCAGCGGCGCGTCGGCGATCCTGGCGCCGTCATACCAGACGTGGGACGCTTCCCCTGCCAGCGCCAGGCGCCGCGCCAGGGTGATGCGACAGGGCACGATGTGCAGCTTGTAGTGCGTGAAGACGTGAACGATAGGCAGCAAGCGCTCCTGCGTCTCGATTTCGCCGAAGGGCGCTACGGCGCGCGCCAGCGCATCCTCGTCGATGGCGCGTGGTGCGGCTTCGCCGGCCAGCACGTGGCCGTCCAGCTCGGGCAGCGACAGCAGGCCGCCCCAGATGCCGGAGCCGGGCCGCTGTTCCAGCAGCACCTGGCCGTCGTCGATGACGACCAGCATCACGGCGTGCTTTTCCGGACTGGTTTTCTTCGGCTTGCGCACGGGCAGGTCCTTGGTGCGGTTGGTGGCGTAGGCCACGCAGCGCGGCTGCAGCGGACAGCGGCCGCAATCGGGGCTGCTGCGCGTGCACAGGGTGGCGCCAAAGTCCATCAAGCCCTGGGTGTAGGCTTCGATGCCCGTTTCCGGCAGCAGGGCTTCGGCGCGCCGCCACATGGCTTCCTCGACCCGTTTCTCGCCTGGATAGGCGTCGATGCCAAACGTGCGCGCAAAGACACGCTTGACGTTGCCGTCCATGATGGCTGCACGCGTGCCGCTGGAGAACGCGGAAATGGCGGCGGCCGTCGAGCGGCCGATGCCGGGCAGCTCGGCCAGCAGGGCCGGGTCGCTGGGGAAGATGCCGTCGTATTCGGCCACCACGCGTTGTGCGCATTTGTGCAGGTTGCGCGCCCGCGTGTAGTAGCCGAGGCCGCTCCATTGCGCCATCACGTCTTCCACGGGCGCGTCGGCCAGCTCGCGCAGGGTGGGAAAGCGTTCGAGGAAGCGCGCGTAGTAGCCGAGCACGGCGGTGACCTGCGTTTGCTGCAGCATGATTTCTGACAGCCAGATCAGGTAGGCGTCGCGCGTGTTTTGCCACGGCAGCGCATGGCGGCCATGCTGCTTTTGCCAGGCGATGACGGTGGCGGAAAAAGTCGGGTCGACATAGTTTTCAGGCGCGTTTTCAAACTGAGCTGCGCCCGGGGAGGGCGTCAGCGGATGCAGCAGACGTTTCATGCAGGATTCCAGTGTTCTGTTGTTCGATGTTGCTGATGTTGTTTATGTCGCGCTGGCCGCGCGCAAGGTGTCGGCCAGTTGCGCCAGCTGCGCCTTGTCGCGTTCGAGCGCCGCCAGGCTGGCTTCAAAGCCGGCGATCTTCTGTTCCAGGCTGCCCGTGGCGTCGTGGATGCGCTGGATCGAGGCGAAGCGCAGTTTCAGCTGTTCCTTGTATTCGACGATCTGCGCTTCGAGCGGCGCCATGATGACTTTCAGCCAGGCGCTGGCGTCGTCGTTGGCGGCCGCGAAGCTGCGTCGCACGCGCGAGGCGATGGTATCGAAGAATTTCTCCATCAGCACCACGCGGCTGGTGGTAATCAGGGTCGCCGTGCCGAACTGCTTGTGATACACGGCTTCGATATCGGCGATCTCCTGGCGGTAGCGGGCCAGCGAAAACGGCATCGGCACGGCCAGCGCCAGGCCATGTTCGGTGGCGAACTTGCGGTACATCACCTGCATCATTTCCGTGATCTCGGCGGTCTTGCCTTCCGAGCGGTCCAGGTTCCGGGCGATGCGTTCGAAATACTGGCGCATGGCGTCGCGCAGGCCCGTGAAGAAACGGCTGCGCTGCATGGCGGCGCGCACGTCGTCGATATCGTCGCGCACGATGTCCATGCCCAGGCTCGTGTACAGCTCCGTCGACAGGCGCGTAAAGACGGCGCGCGTGGCTTGCAGCTTGAACAGGCTGCTGTCGAATTCCTTCTTCTCGATATCGATGCGGCGCATCATGTGCGCGATCACGCTCTGGTTCTTGCCGCGCAGGCTATGCAGCTCGTGCAGCTGCTCGGCGATGCCGCGCGCGCGCGCCGCCGCCTGTACCTGCTGCGCCGCTTGAATCGCATCGAGGTCGAACCCCAGCTGGTGCCGGATGATGTCCTTGCGCGCGGGGATCAGGCCTTCGAACAGGGCCGTTTCCAGCGCCTGCAGGCGGCTTTTTTCCAGCAGCGCCGCGTCGTGGTTGATCTTGCCCACGAGGGCCTTTTGCGCCGAGACGGGGAAGACCTGGCCCGCGTCCAGCGTCAGGAGATGTGCCACGCTGGCCTGCTGGCGTTCGATGGCCTGCGTCACCTCGGCGTCGCCGCGCAATTCATCCCACATGCTGTCGATCTTGTTGAGCACCACCAGGCGCCCGGCGCCGGCGCCGATATGGTTGCGCCATACCTCGATATCGCTGCGCGTGACGCCCGTGTCGGCCGCCAGGATGAACAGCACCGCATGCGCATTCGGGATCAGGTTCAGCGTCAGTTCCGGCTCAGTGCCGATGGCGTTCAGCCCGGGCGTGTCGAGGATTACCATGCCCTGTTTCAGCAGCGGATGGGGGAAGTTGATGATGGCGTGGCGCCACATCGAGATTTCCACCTGGCCTTCCTCGTCGAGCATGGCCGGCGCATCCGCGTCGTCGGCGTCGTACAGGCCGTAGCGCGCCGCTTCCTCGACGCCGACTTTTTTCGTCAGGCTGACCTGGCGGATGGCTTCCTGCATGTCGCCGCCCGCATCGATGTTCAGGGGCAGGACGGTCCAGGCGGCGGGCAGGTCGCGGTAGTCGCTGGTCGACAGGTTCTGCGCGCGCGTCTCGATGGGCAGCAGGCGGATCGACGGCGGCCAGGCCGCGTCGTACAGCAGCTCGGTGGGACACATGGTGGTGCGTCCCGCGCCCGAGGGCAGGATGCGCTGGCCGTAGTCGGCAAAGAAGATGGCGTTGATCAGCTCGGATTTGCCGCGCGAGAATTCCGCCACGAAGGCCACGGACAGGCGGTCATCGAGCAGGCGGGAGACACAGCGCGCCAGGCGCAGCGCGGAGGCGCCGTCGACCAGGCCCGCCGCGCTGGCGGCCTGCCGGTAAGCCTGCAAGGCGGCCAGCACGTCCTGGCGCCATGCGCTGTATTGTTCCAAGTCCCTGACCATCTGGCTCCCTTTGCGAGTGACTTACTTTTGGCAATGCACGCAGTAAAACGTGGACCGCTGGCCCTGCACGATTTGCCGGATCGGCGCGCCGCACACGCGGCATGGCTTGCCCGTGCGGTTGTACGTGAAATACGTCTGCTGGAAGTAGCCGGACTGGCCGTTTACGCCGATGAAGTCGCGCAGGGTGCTGCCGCCTTGCACGATGGCTTCGGCCAGCACGTCGCGGATCGCCTGCGCCAGTTTCTCATAGCGCGCCAGGCCGATGCGCTTGGCTGGCGTCTTCGGGTTGATCCCGGCGCGGAACAGGCTTTCGGAACAATAGATATTGCCCACGCCGACGACGATGTCGCCCGCCATCAGCACCTGCTTGATGCTGCTGCCCTTGTTGCGCGTTTTCTCGAACAGCAACTGGCCCGTGAAGCCGCCCTCCAGCGGTTCCGTGCCCAGGCCGCGCAGCAGCACGTGGCTGTCGAGCGGGCCGTCGGCCTCGTCGTGCCACAGCACGGCGCCGAAGCGGCGCGGATCCGTCATGCGCAGCACCTGGCTGGCGCCGTCCGCGTCTTCCACGACGAGGTCGAAATGGTCGTGCTTTTGCGCCTCGGTGCCAGGCGGCAGCACGCGCAGGTGGCCCGACATGCCCAGGTGGATGATCAGGGTGCCGTGGCGGAAGTGGATCAGCAGGTATTTGCCGCGCCGCCCCGTCAGGCCGATGGTCTGGCCCGACAATTGCTCGCCCAGGGCGGGAGGGAAGGGCCAGCGCAGGCCGTCGCGGCGCAGCACGACGGAGCGCACGGCGCGTCCTTCGAGATGGGGCGCGACACCGCGCCGTGTGACTTCGACTTCTGGCAATTCTGGCATAGGGCTCGGACGTATGGAAACTGGGTCAAAAACAGCTGGATTGCAGGCCGGCGGCGGGCCCGTACACCTTGCCTCACGCTGACGTATATATTTCGTTACATACGTGAAGTACGCAATGATCGGGTTGGGCGTAGAATCAAACTTTGCCGTATAGCCAGGATCAGCCTTTGAAAAACGCTTTCGCCATTGTAACCTTGTCCGCCCTGATGGCCACGCATGCCATGGCGCAGACGCCTGTCGCCCCTGCCGATGCCGCGGCCAGCCCCTCTGCGGCCGCACCCGCCGCGCCGCAGGAAGCGGGTGCCGAATCCAGCGAGGGCGCCAAGGCGGACGGCTTGCCCAAGGTCGAATTGAGCAGCGACCTGCTGTACAAGCTGACGCGCGCGGAAATGGAATTCAAGAGCGGCCAGTGGCAGGGGCCGTACGTGACCATGATGGTGGCGGCGCAGCAGACGCGCGACCCGCGCCTGGCGCGCCGCGCATCCGAAATGGCGCTGGCGGCCAAGCAGGGCGGCGAGGCGCTGGCTGCCATCCGCCTGTGGCGCGAACTGGCGCCCGAATCCGACGAGGCGACCCAGTTCTTCCTCGGTTTCGTCGTCCTGACCGACAAGATCGAGGAAGCCGAGCCGATTTTCGCCGAGCGCCTGGCCAATGCGCCGCCCGGCGCGCGCGGCGTGGCCCTGTTCCAGATGCAGCAGATCCTCTCGCGCTCGAACGACAAGCTGTATGCGTACTCGATGGTGACGCGCCTGGTGCAGCCCTACCTGGACATGTTCGAGGCGCACCTGGTGCTGGCGCAGGGCGCCCTGTCGATCGGCGAGCGTGAGCGCGCCATCGGCGAAGCGAACAAGGCGCTGGCCATCAAGCCCAATTCCGAGCTGGCCGCGCTGACCCTGGCGCAGGTGACGGGCGAGCCCGAGGCGGCAGGCAAGGTGCTGGCCGCCTTCCTGGAAAAGAATCCGGACGCGGTCGAAGTGCGCGCCGCCTATGCGCGCCTGCTGGTCGAGCAGAAGCAGCTCGAACCGGGGCGCGATCAATTCCTGCTGCTGCTGAAAAGCCAGCCCGATAACGTGGCCGCCCTGTATGCGCTCGGCATCGTGGCGTTGCAGCTGGAAGACACCAAGGGCGCCGAGCAGTACTTCAAGCGCTTCCTGGCCGTGCTCGAGAAAACCCCCGGCGACACGCGCGATCCGTTCAAGGCCCTGATGATATTGTCGCAGATTGCCGAAACGCGCGGCGACATGGCCGGCGCCATCGCCTGGCTGGACAAGGTCGACAACAGCGCCTCGGCCGGCTATGTCGATGCCCGTTTGCGCCGCGCACAACTGATCGCCCGTGGCGGCAATCTCGATGCGGCGCGCAAGGCGCTGTCGGAAATCGAAACGGACGACCCGGCAAGCCAGGCGCAGGTGCTGCTGGTCGACGCGCAATTCCTGCGCGACGCCGGCTATGTGCAAAGCGCCTATACGGTGCTGGAAAACGCCTTGCTGCGCTTCCCCGACAACCCGGAACTGCTGTACGACTATGCCCTGCTGGCCGAGCGCCTGGATAAACTGGACTTGATGGAAGCGAGCCTGCGTCGCGTGATGGCGCTGGCGCCCGACAACCAGCACGCGTATAACGCGCTCGGCTACTCGCTGGCCGAACGCGGCATCCGCTTGTCGGAAGCCCACGCCCTGATCGAAAAGGCCTTGCAGATGGCGCCAGGCGACCCGTTCATCATGGACAGCATGGGCTGGGTACAGTTCCGCATGGGCAACCTGGCCGCGGCGGAAAACGCGCTGCGCCGCGCCTACGCCGTGCGCAGCGATCCGGAAATCGCCGTCCACCTGGGCGAAGTGCTGTGGCAGAAGGGCGAGAAGGACGAGGCACAGAAGCTGTGGCGCGAGGCGCAAGGCAAGGATCCGAAGAACGATGCGCTGAAAAGCACCCTGGCGCGCCTGAATGTCAGCTTGTGATCGAATCGATTAACTCAACTATCAAACCAGCGCCATGGCGCTGGTTTTTCCTTGTGCCCATGCCAAAAAATCTCCTTGCGCTCTCCGCTCTCTGCCTGGCCCTGTCGGCCTGCTCGACCCTGACCTCGCCCTTCTCGTCCGGCGCCGCGCCATCGGGCAAGGCTGTCGCGCCTTACCGCGAGCAGGTGGAGCTGACGGGCCGTTTGAACGTCGTGTACCAGAAGGAGGACAAGCCTGAATCGGCCACCGTCAATTTCAACTGGCAGCAGACGGCGCAGCGCACGGACGTGACTCTGTACTCGCCCGTGGGCAGCACCCTGGCCACCATCGCCGTCACGCCGCACGAGGCCGTGCTGACGCAGAGCGGCAAGGCGCCGCGCCGCGCGCCCGACGTCGATGCCCTGAGCGCGCAGATGCTGGGCTGGTCCCTGCCCGTATCGGGCTTGCGCGACTGGCTGCAGGGCTATGCCGTGGGCGCCGACGGCAAGCGCTTCGTCGCTTCGCCGGCCAACGACAGCGTGACGACCAAGGATGGCTGGCGCCTGCGCTATGTGTCGTGGCAGGAAGTAGGGCAAAATGCGTCCGACAATGCACCGGGCAGCTTGCCCCAACCGCGGCGTATCGATGCCGAACGCAATGCCAGCGCCCAGGCCGACGCCGTGTCGCTGCGCATCGTGCTCGATCCCGCTCCCTCCGCACCCGCACCATGACACTGACGACCCTGAACAATTGCCCGGCCCCGGCCAAGCTGAACTTATTTCTGCACGTCAACGGCCGCCGCGCCGACGGCTACCACCTGCTGCAGACGGTGTTCCAGTTGCTCGACCATGGCGACACCCTGCATTTCGCGCTGCGCGACGATACGGCGATACGCCGCGTGACGGCGCTGGCCGGCGTGCCGGAAGAGCAGGACCTGATCATCCGTGCCGCGCAGCTGCTGCAGGCGGAAGTGCTGCGCCGCACGGGCGCCTTGCCGCGCGGCGTAGACATCGCCATCGACAAGGTGCTGCCCATGGGCGGCGGCCTTGGCGGCGGCTCGTCCGATGCGGCCACGGCCCTGATGGCGCTGAACCGCCTGTGGCAGGCGGGATTGACGCGCGAGGAATTGATGGCGCTGGGCTTGCCGCTGGGCGCCGATATCCCGTTTTTCATCTTTGGCGAGAACGCGTTTGCCGAAGGCGTGGGGGAGGCCTTGCAGCCCGTCGCCACGCCCGAATGCTGGTATGTGGTGATCGAGCCGGGCGTGCAAGTGCCCACCGCGGCAATTTTTTGCGCGGAAGGCTTGACGAGGAATACCGAAGCCGTCACAATAGCGGACTTTTCCAGGCACCTCGCAGAAGGAAACGATGCGGGCGGGTTCGGTAAAAATGATTTACAGCAAGTGGCATGCAGTCTTTTCAAGCCGGTAGCAGATGCGGTAGAATGGCTGGGTGCTTACGGTGAGGCCAGGATGACTGGTTCCGGTGCTTGTGTATTTAGTGCGTTTTCCAGTGCGGAAGAAGCAGATGCGGTGCTCAGCAATGTGCCACCGGTCTGGGTAGCCTGGAAGGCAAAAGCGCTAAATCGTCACCCGATGCTCACGGTGTTGTGAATTAAAGTAAACAGCAAAAAAAGATTTTGCTTAGCGTCAAATAGTCGGTATAATACTGGCCAACATGACGGCAAGCAGTCAGTTGCGTAGGGGAATCGCCAAGCTGGTTAAGGCACTGGATTTTGATTCCAGCATGCGAAGGTTCGAATCCTTCTTCCCCTGCCACCCATTTCACCGTAGTCTGTCGATGCGAAGTTAGCGTCCAGTACGGGAAAAAGCAGATATGTCGCCACGCGGCATATTCTAAACAATGACTGACCGGGCCTATGCCCGGTTAGTGCTTTTCAAGACTTCTATATCACCTCTTGGGACTCCCATGGCTTACGAAAACCTGATGGTTTTTACCGGCAACGCGAATCCAGCGTTAGCAGAGGGGGTCGCAAAAAACCTCGGCATCCCTCTCGGTAAAGCAAACGTTTCGAAATTCTCTGACGGCGAAGTAATGGTCGAGATTAACGAAAACGTGCGCGGCAAGGATGTTTTTGTTTTGCAATCCACCTGTGCTCCAACCAACGACAGCTTGATGGAAATCATGCTGATGGTTGATGCCTTGAAACGTGCTTCCGCTGGCCGCATCACCGCCGCGATTCCCTACTTCGGCTACGCCCGCCAAGACCGCCGTCCACGCTCCGCGCGTGTGGCGATTTCGGCCAAGGTGGTGGCGAACATGCTGGAAGAAGCCGGTGTCGAGCGCGTCCTGATCATGGATCTGCACGCCGACCAAATCCAAGGTTTCTTCGATATTCCTGTCGATAACATCTACGCTTCGCCAATTTTGCTGGGCGACCTGCAAAAGAAAAACTACCAGGATCTGCTGGTCGTGTCGCCGGACGTCGGCGGTGTGGTACGTGCGCGCGCCCTGGCAAAACGCCTGGGCTGCGACCTGGCCATCATCGACAAGCGTCGTCCAAAAGCGAACGTGTCCGAAGTGATGAACATCATCGGTGAAGTCGAAGGCCGCAACTGCGTGATCATGGATGACATGGTCGACACGGCAGGCACCCTGACCAAGGCTGCCGAAGTGCTCAAAGAGCGCGGCGCGAAAAAAGTCGTGGCGTATTGCACGCACGCGGTGCTGTCCGGCCCGGCGATCGACCGTATTTCGGCTTCGCCACTCGATGAGCTGGTCGTGACCGACACGATTCCCCTGTCCGAAGCGGCCCTGGCCTGCGGCAAGATCCGTCAATTGACGTGCGCGCCGCTGCTGGCCGAGACGTTCAAGCGCATCATCAAGGGTGATTCGGTTATTTCCCTCTTTATCGATTAATTCGGTAAACAGAAACAGACGTAATGCCTGCGGCGCGACCGGCTTTTTGCCTGTTGCGCCGCAGTGTTTTAGTTTTCGGGGCGCATATGCGCCCATTTTCGAGGATTCCTGGTCGCGGGAGTCTTCATAACACAAGGCGCAAGCCTTGTTCTTCTTGGAGTTTCACATGAAAGTTATCGCATTTAAACGCGAATTGCAAGGTTCCGGAGCGAGCCGCCGCCTGCGCATTTCCGGCCAAACCCCTGGTATCGTCTACGGTGGCGCTGAAGCCCCGGTGCTGATCTCGCTGGATCACAACGCCCTGTACCACGCGTTGAAAAAAGAAGTTTTCCACTCGTCCATCCTGGACCTGGAAATCGACGGCGTTTCCCAGCAAGTTCTGTTGCGCGACTTCCAAGTCCACGCATACAAACAACTGGTTCTGCACGCTGACTTCCAGCGCGTTGACGCTAAGCAAGCTATCCACGTGAAAGTTGCTCTGCACTTCATCAACGCTGACGTTTCCCCAGCAGTCAAACTGCATGGCGCGACCATCAGCCACGTTGCCAACGAAATCGAAGTTTCGTGCCTGCCAGGCCAACTGCCAGAATTCATCAACGTTGACCTGTCGAACATCGACGTCGGTCACTCGCTGCACGTCGGCGACCTGGTCCTGCCAGCTGGCGTGACCGCTGTCACCCACGGCGCCAACCTGACCATCGCTACCGCTTCGGTACCGGCTGGCCACGTTGCTGCTGAAGCCGCTGCTGCTGAAGTTGTTGCTGACAAGAAGTAATTCTGCCGCCGCAGTCATGCGGTAGTCGCAAGGAAAAACCCGCCTGGTTCGTCCCGGCGGGTTTTTTTCCGCCCGTTTTCACCGATAATACGTTTTTACACTGCAGACACAGCCATGCCCATACGCCTGATCGTCGGCCTCGGCAATCCGGGACCCGAATACGAACAAACCCGCCACAATGCCGGCTTCTGGCTGGTGGACAACCTTGCCAACAGCTTGCCCGGCACGCGCTTGCAGCGCGATTCGCGCTACAACGCCATGCTGGCGAAAACGTCGATTGGCGGCAACGAAGTCTGGCTGCTCGAACCGCTGACTTTCATGAACCGCTCGGGCCAGTCCGTGGGCGCGCTGGCGCGTTTCTTCAAGATTGCCGCCGATGAAGTGCTGGTGGTGCATGATGAACTCGACCTGATGCCGGGCATCGCGCGCCTGAAGAAGGGCGGCTCGGCCGGCGGCCACAATGGCTTGAAGGACATCACGGCCGCGCTGGGCACGCAGGATTACTGGCGCTTGCGCCTCGGCATCGGCCATCCGCGCACCCTGAGCCTGCAGCAGCAGGTGGCCGATTTCGTGCTGCACCGTCCGCGCCGCGAAGACCAGGAACTGATCGAGCAAGCCATCGAGAAGTCCCTGCAAGTCATGCCGCTGATTGTCGACGGCAAGTTCGAGGCGGCGACGATGAAGCTGCATACGGCCTGATGACAACACGATGCGCCTGCATAGGCGTCGTTTGGCCATCATCAGGCTTTTGAAGCGCGCGTGACACGGGTACAATTGACCCCTTGAAATGCAGCATACGCACTATCCCCGGAAAATGGTGAGCAATCGCCCCGTTTCCCTAACAGCACGGCAAGCACGCCGATAGACGGCGCCATGTGCTTTGATTATTAAAGGTTTTCCATGAGTCTCCAATGCGGTATCGTCGGCTTGCCGAACGTCGGCAAGTCCACCCTGTTCAATGCACTGACGAAAGCCGGCATTCCGGCTGAAAACTATCCGTTCTGCACCATCGAGCCGAACGTCGGCGTCGTCGAAGTGCCGGATCCACGCATGGATGCGCTGGCCGCGATCGTCAAGCCGGAACGCATGGTCAACGCCATCGTGGAATTCGTCGACATCGCCGGCCTGGTGGCCGGTGCATCGAAGGGCGAGGGCCTGGGCAACCAGTTCCTGTCGCATATCCGCGAAACGGACGCCATCGTCAACGTCGTGCGCTGCTTCGAAGATGACAACGTCATCCACGTGGCCGGCAAGATCAACCCGCTCGACGACATCGAAGTCATCCAGACCGAACTGGCGCTGGCCGACATGGGCACCGTGGAAAAAGCCATCCACCGCGAAAACAAGAAAGCCCGTTCGGGCGACAAGGACGCGGCCAAGCTGCTGGCCATCATGGAACGCATGATGCCTTACCTGAACGACGCCAAACCGGTGCGCGCGATGGGCCTGGACGCCGACGAAATGGAGCTGATCAAGCCTTTGTGCCTGATCACGGCCAAGCCGGCCATGTTCGTGGCCAACGTGTCCGACACGGGTTTCACCAACAACCCGCTGCTGGACCAGCTGACGGCCTATGCGCAATCGCAAAACGCGCCTATCGTCGCCATCTGCGCGGCACTGGAAGCGGAAATCGCCGACCTCGACGATGCCGACAAGGGCGCTTTCCTGGCCGACATGGGCATGGAAGAGCCAGGCCTGGACCGCCTGATCCGCGCCGGCTACAAGCTGCTGGGCCTGCAAACCTACTTCACGGCAGGCGTGAAGGAAGTGCGCGCCTGGACCATCCCCGTCGGCGCCACGGCGCCACAGGCAGCCGGCGTGATCCACACCGACTTCGAACGCGGCTTCATCCGCGCGCAAACCATCGCCTATGACGACTTCATCGCCTACAAGGGCGAAGCGGGCGCAAAGGAAGCGGGCAAGATGCGCGCCGAGGGCAAGGAATACGTGGTCAAGGATGGCGACGTGCTGAACTTCCTGTTCAACGTCTAATTCCCGACGCTGGCCCCCTGCCTGGGCATGGGGCGTCAATGAACCCTGCAAATCCCTGGTTTGCAGGGTTTTTTATCGCCTGCTGATGGGGCGCCGATGGCTTGCGGATTGACGTGCCCGCAGTCGCCCGGTTGCGGCGGCCTTGTGCTTCCGTATATAATGAGAATAATTCTCATTTATAATTCGATGCGCCATCATACGGTGGCCATGGCAACAGGAAGGGTATCGTGGGCACCGCCGAGTTAGCGCTTCAGCAACAAGTCAGCAGTCTGTACACCGACCACCATAGCTGGCTGCGCGGCTTGCTGCGCCGCAAGCTGGGCAATGCCTTCGATGCGGCCGACCTGGCGCACGATGTCTACCTGCACCTGATGAAGACGGGGCGCGTGCCGCCGGCCGGGGAATCGCGCCGTCACCTGACGCAGATCGCCAACGGCATGGTGATCGACCTGTACCGGCGCCGCCAGATCGAGGCGGCCTACCTGGAAGTACTGGCCCTCGTGCCCGAGGCGCTGGCGCCGTCCGAGGAAGAGCGCGCGCTGGTGCTCGAGGCGCTGACGGAAATCGACGCCGTGCTGCAGCAGCTGCCTGCGAAGGCGCGCAAGGCTTTGCTGCTGTGCAAGCTGGACGGCATGAGCTACCGCGACATCGCCGCCGAACTCCAGGTGTCCGTCTCGTCCGTCGAAAAATACATCGCCGCCGGCTTGCTGGCCTGCTACCAGGCCTTGCACGGCCCGGGACACTGAACCCGCATGGCCATGCCGCTGCCCGACAGCCGTACTGGCGACGATGGCGCCATCATCGATGCCGCCATCGTCCAGCGGGCGGCCGAGTGGATGGCCCGCCTGTGGTCCGATGACGCCAGCAACGCGGACCAGGTCGCATGTGCCCGCTGGCGCGCCGCCCACCCGCATCATGACCTTGCCTGGCGCCGCCTGCAGGCGTTCGAGGGCAAGCTGCACGGCGTGCCGCGCGACGCGGCCAGGCATGCGCTGCATGCGCCGGCGCCCGCCGCCCACCTGAACCGCCGCCGCGCCCTGAAACTGCTGGCGCTGATCCTGCCAGTGGGCGGCATGGCGTACGCGCTGCGCGGCACGGACAGCTGGCAAGTCGCCACGGCCGGCCACAGCACGGCCACCGGCGAGATCCGCGAGATGATCCTGCCCGACGGCACGCGCGTGATGCTGGCCTCGGCATCCGCCATCGACGTGCGTTTCGACGCCAGCGAGCGCCTGCTGCTCTTGCGGGCCGGCGAAATCCTCGTCACGACGGCGCACGATGCGGCGCAGCGGCCTTTCCGCGTGCAAAGCCGCCACGGCACCGTGCGGGCGCTGGGCACGCGTTTTACCTTGCGGCAAGAAGAGCACGTGTCGATGGTCGCCGTGTTCGAGGGCGCCGTCGAGGTGCGCCTCGCGCATGCGCCCGACCGCCCCGTGCGTATCGACATGGGGCAGGGCGCCGTCTTCTCGGCCGACATCGTGCAGTCTGCGGCGCCCGTCTCCGCCAGCGCCGCGGCCTGGGCGCGCGGCATGCTGGTGGCCGACGACATGCGCCTCGATGCCCTGATCGCCGAACTGGCCCGCTACCGCCCCGGCCTGCTGCGCTGCGATCCGGCCGTGGCCGCACTGAAGGTCAACGGCGTCTTCCCGCTGCGCGACACGGACCGCGCCCTGCACAACCTGGCGCTGGCCTTGCCCATCCAGATCCTGGCGCGCACGCGCTACTGGGTAACCGTGCAGGCCGCATCCTGAGGTTTTTTGCATGGGATGCGGCGCCCGATTGAGGGTTTGGCATTCTCGTTCGGGATATAGGGTGAGAGCCACTCTTTTCTTTTGAAACCATGCCTGTCCTTTTTTCATGAGCACCCATGACGCGGCCCCGGCCGCACCCAAACAAGCCGGCCCGATCCGCCGGATATTGAGCCCCATACGCGGGCGCCTGATCGTCGCGGCCGTGCTGGCCGGCGTGGGCAGCATGCTCACGCTGGTGCCGCTGGCCGGCATCGCGCACCTGGCAAGAATGGCCCTGGTCCCTGCGGACGCGCTGTCGGCAGCCGACATCTGGCCCACCATCCTCGCCAGCGTCGCTTGCCTGTTCGCCGGCATGGCGCTGCTCGCGCTGGGCGAACTGGCCGCGCACCTGGCCGACAACCGCATCACCCACCATCTGCGCCTGCAAGCCATGCAGCGCCTGGGGCAAGTACCGCTGGGCTGGTTCACCAGCCGGGCATCGGGCGAGGTCAAGCAGGCGATGCAGGACGACATCAACACCCTGCACAGCCTCACCGCGCATTTTTATACGACGACGGGGCGCGCCGTGGGCGCCATCCTGATTTCGCTGCTCTACCTGTTTGCCATGGACTGGCGCATGGCCATCATCGCCATCCTGCCCTTTCCCGGCTTTTTCCTGTTCTTCGGCAAGGCCATGAAGGCCAGCGCAGGCAATATGGAGCAATTCGTCGCCGGCATGGGGCGCATCAACAATGCGGTGGTGGAGTTCGTCAACGGCATTCCCGTGGTCAAGGCGTTTGGTGCCACGGGCCGCGCGCACGGCAGCTACCGCGCGGCCGTCGATGGGTTTGCGGACGCTTTTGCCGCCTTCACGCGACCGCTGGTGGGCTCGATGGCCAACGCCAACGCCCTGATCGCACCCGTGGCCGTGCTGGGCGTGGTGGTGATCGCCGGCACCGTATTCGTGGTGCTGGGCTGGATGGCGCCCGTCGACGTGCTGCCGTTCGCCCTCGTGGCGCCGGGCATGTCCGCGCCGATGCTGCTGCTGCACTATCTGACGCACGACCTCAACAACGCCACCGGCGCCGCCCAGCGCGTGCTGGCCTTGCTCGAGACGCCCGTGCTGGCGCAGCCTGCGCCCGACGAGCAGCAGCTGCCAGCTGGCACGGAAATTTGCGTGGAAGGCGTCAGCTATGCCTACGATGGACACAACAAGGTGCTGTCGGACATCCGTTTTACCTTGCAGCCCGGCACGGTCACAGCCATCGTCGGCGCTTCCGGGTCCGGTAAATCGACCCTGGCGCGGCTGCTGCTGCGCTTTTTCGATCCGACGCAAGGGCGCATCACCCTGGGCGGCGTCGACCTGCGGCACATCGCCACGTCCGAACTGTACCGGCGCATCGGCTTCGTGCTGCAGGAAGTGCGCCTCATCCACGCCAGCGTGCGCGAGAACATCGCGCTGGGCCGGCCGGCGGCCAGCGGGCACGAGGTGGAGCAAGCGGCGCGCCTGGCGAACATCCATGAGCGCATCCTGGCCTTGCCGCGCGGCTACGACTCGGTGATCGGCGAAGACGCGCAATTGTCGGGCGGCGAGCTGCAGCGCGTGAGCATCGCCCGCGCCGTGCTGCTCGATCCGGCCGTGCTGGTGCTCGACGAAGCCACGGCGGCGGCCGATGCCGAAAACGAGGTGGCGATCCAGGATGCGCTGTCGCGCTTTGCCCGCGGCCGCACCTTGCTGGTGATCGCGCACCGGCTCGACACCATCATGCACGCCGACCACATCATCGTCGTCGAACATGGCGCCATCGTCGAGCAGGGCAGCCATGCCGCCTTGCTCGCCGACCAGGGGCGCTACGCGCAACTGTGGGCGCTGGGCGGCTATCAGGAATTCCAGGAAGAGGCGCACCCGTCATGCTGAAGACTTTTATTCAATTGCTGGGCGATGATGCGCCCGTCTTCCGCCGCTATGCGTGGATGGCGCTTGCCTATGGCCTGCTCAGCGGGCTCACCGTCACGGCGCTGGTGCTGGCCCTGGGCCAGCTGCTGGCCGGCGATACGGGGGGCGCGGCGCTGTGGCTGCTCGTGCTGCTGGCCGGGCTGGCGGCTTGCTGGGCCTGGCGGCGCCAGGTGGAAAGGGCAGGCGTGCGCGTCGGCGTGACGGTCTTGCGGGGCGCACGCCAGCGCCTCGGCGACCACGTGGCGCGCCTGCCTGTCGGCTGGTTCACGCCGGAAAACACGGCGCGTCTCGGCCATGTCATCACGCAAGGCATGATGAATGTGGCCCAGCTGCCAGCGCACGTGCTGACGCCGCTGATCTGCGGTGCCGTCACGCCCGTGGTGCTGATCGCCGCGCTGTTCGTGCTGCACTGGCAGCTGGGCCTGATCGCCCTGTTGGCGCTGCCCATCCTGGCCGGCACCTTGCGGCTTACCGCGCATATGGGGCAGCGCGCCGACGACGCCTACCACCAGCATTTTGCCCAGACCAGCCAGCGCCTGATTGAGTTTGCGCAAGCGCAGTCCGTGTTGCGCGCCTTCAATGGCGACGGCAGCGGCGAGGGCGGCGGCACGCGCTTCCTGCAGCAAGCCATCGACGAGCAGCGCGCCTCGGGTACGCGGCTCATTTACCTGTCGTCACTGTCGGCCGTGCTCAACGCGTGGGCCGTGCAAGCCATCTTCGCCGCCTTGCTGGTCGCCGCCGCGCTGTGGCTGAACAGCCTGCTGGGCGGTGCAGTCGACGCGAAGGATGCCATTGCCGTCATCGTGGCGTTGCTGCTGGTGGTGCGCCTTGTCGATCCGCTGCAGGAAGTGGCCAGCTATGGCGAAGTGCTGCGCGGCGCGCGCGGCCAGCTCGATGCGGCGCGCGCCATTCTCGCCGTGCAGCCGCTGCCGGAAGCGGCCGCGCCGCAAGCGCCGCGCGATGGCGCGGTCGAGCTGCGCGACGTGGCTTTCCGCTATGCACAGGATCAGCCCGACGTATTGACGGGCATCAATCTGCATATTGCGCCGGGCAGCATGACGGCGCTGATCGGCGCTTCCGGTTCCGGCAAGACCACCCTGGTGCGGCTGATCGCGCGCTTCTTCGACGTCAGCCAGGGCGCGCTGCTGGTGGGCGGCGTCGATGTGCGTGCCATGTCCAGCGAGCAATTGGCAGGCCAGATCAGCCAGATTTTCCAGGACAGTTATCTGTTCCAGGGCAGCATCGGCGACAACATCCGCATCGGCAAGCCGGACGCCAGCGATGCGCAAGTGCTGGAGGCGGCGCGCCAGGCAGGGGTGGCCGAGATCATCGCGCGCTTGCCGCAGGGGCTCGCTACGCCTGTGGGCGAGGGGGGCGCGCGCCTGTCCGGGGGCGAGCGCCAGCGTATCGCGATTGCCCGCGCGCTGGTCAAGGATGCACCGATTTTGCTCGTCGACGAAGCGACGGCCGCGCTTGACGCGGAAAACCAGGCCGCCGTCGCCGAAGCGCTGGCGCGGCTGCGCGGCAAGCGCACCGTGATCGTCATCGCGCACCAGTTGTCGACGGTGGCCATGGCCGACCAGATCGTCGTGCTCGATGGCGGCACGCTCCGCGAGCAGGGCGCGCCGGACATCCTGCGCGAGCAGAACGGCCTGTATGCGCATTTCCTGGCCCAGCGCCAGGCGGCCAAGGGCTGGCGCATCGCCGCGCCCGCGCGCCAGCCTGGAACGGAGTCCGGCATTTGACACGCGCGCGTCTGCTTTTCCTGTTCTTCCTGCTGTGCTGTGCTTCGCTGCTGGTGGGCGCGCGGGACATTGCCTGGACGCAGCTGTTTGCGCTGTCCGACGCGCTGTCCGGCGATGCCTGGCTGACCCTGACGGCCAGCCGCTTGCCCCGTCTGGCGGCGCTGGTGCTGACAGGCGTGGGCCTGTCCGTCTGCGGCGTCATCCTGCAGCACATCGTGCGCAACAAATTCGTCGAACCGGCCACGTCGGGCGGCCTCGATGCGGCCAAGCTGGGCATCCTCGTGTCGCTGACGGCCGCGCCCGCGGCGGGCACGGCCGGCAAGATGGCGTTCGCGCTGGTGTTCTGCCTTGCCGCCAGCCTCGTGTATGTGGCCCTGATCCGCCGCATCCGCTTCAAGAACACGATACTCGTGCCCGTCATCGGCCTCGTGTATGGCGGCGTGCTCAGCGCCGTGGCCGAGTTTTATGCCTACCGCAACAATATCCTGCAAAGCATGCAGGGCTGGCTGCTTGGCGATTTTTCCCGGATCGTCCAGGGCAACTATGAAATCATCTACCTGGTCCTGCCCATCGTCGCCCTCACATACCTGTACGCGCAGCGCTTTACCGTGCTGGGCATGGGCGAGGGCATGGCTACCAGCCTGGGCTTGAACCATGGCGCCACGGTGGCGCTGGGCCTGGTGCTGGTGGCCGTCACGGTGGCGGCCACGGTGATCACGGTGGGGGCGATCCCGTTCGTCGGCCTGGCCATTCCCAATCTGGTGGCGCTGCGCTACGGCGACAACCTGGCGCGCACCCTGCCCATCGTGGCGCTGGGCGGCGCCGCGCTGCTGCTGGCCTGCGACATCGCGGGGCGATTGCTGATCTACCCGTTCGAAGTGCCGATCGGCCTGACGGCGGGCGGCGTGGGCGGCGTGCTGTTCCTCGTGCTGATCATCCGGGGGCGGCGATGAAGCGCGTGCTCAAGCGGCAGGCGCTCTGGCTGGCCGTTGCCGCGCTGGCGCTGGCTTTCCTCTTCCTCGGCGCGAATCTGGACTTCGCTTACATCATCCCGAAACGGCTGGCGCGGCTGGCCGCCATCGCCATCGGCGGCGTCTGCGTGGCTGTCTCGTCCATCGTGTTCCAGACCATCGCCGGCAACCGTATCCTGACGCCGGCCGTCATGGGCTATGAGGCCGTGTATGTGCTGCTGCAGTCGCTGCTGGTTCTCGCGATGGGCATGCACAGCGTGCTGCTGCTGGGGCAGGACGGCAATTTCATGTTGTCCATCGCCCTGATGCTCGCCTATTCCTGGGCCATCCACTATTGGCTGTTTCGTGATGGCAAGAACAATGTGTATTTCCTGTTGCTGCTGGGGTTTGTCCTGACCATGGTGCTCGGCACGTTTACCCAGTTCATCCAGCTGCGCATCAGTCCCGGTGAATTTGCCATTTTGCAAGGTTTCAGCCAGGCATCGTTCAACAGGGCGCAGCCCGGGCAACTGCTGGCATCGGCGCTGCTCGTGGGCGCCGCCTGCCTGGTGGCCTTCAGGACCTTGCCGGCGCTCGACGTGCTGGCGCTGGGGCGCGAGCAGGCGATCTCGCTCGGCGTCGATTACCGGCGCATGGTGCGGCTGCAGCTGGCGCTGATCGCCGTGCTCGTGGCGGTGTCGACCAGCCTGCTGGGGCCGACGGCCTTCATGGGCATCTTCGTGGCGAACACGACGTATGCGCTGGCCCGCACGGCGCGCCACCGCGTCACCTTGCCGCTGGGATGCGCCATCGCCATCGCCATCTTCTTGCTCGCCCAGCTGCTGGTCGAGCACGTTTTCAATTACCGGACCACCGTCGGCATCCTCGTCAACCTGGTGTGTGGCGCGTATTTCCTTGCGCTCATGGTCCGCACCCGAGGCACAGCATGATCCACGTCAAACATATCGCCAAAACCTATGGCGCCAAAAGCGTGCTGGCCAACGTCAGCGCGCAGTTCCCCAAGGGACAGGTGACGTCCCTGATCGGTCCCAACGGTGCCGGCAAGACCACCTTGCTGATGCTCATCGCGCGCCTGCTGGAGCCGAGCAGCGGCGATATCACGATCGGCGGGCGCAGCATCGCGCACATCAAGGTCAAGGACTATGCGCGGCAAGTGGCCACCCTGCGCCAGGCGCCCGATTTCAACCTGCGCCTGACGGTGGAGGAGCTGGTCGCCTTCGGCCGCTTTCCCTACAGCCGTGGCGCGCTGACGGCGCAGGACCGGCAAGCCATCGACGAGGCCATCGCATTCCTGTCGCTCGACAATTTACGCCTGGCGTATGTCGATGAACTGAGCGGCGGCCAGCGCCAGATGGCTTTCCTGGCCATGACGATAGCCCAGCAGACCGATATCTTGCTGCTCGACGAGCCGCTCAACAATCTGGACATGAAACACGCCGTGCAGATCATGCGCGCGCTGCGCCGCCTGTGCGACGAACACGGGCGCACCGTGATCCTGGTGATTCACGACATCAATTTCGCCGCCAACTATTCGGACCACATCGTCGCCATGCAGGGCGGCAGCGTACGCTTTTCCGGTCCCGCGCACGAGGTCGTGACCGGGGAGCGCTTGCGGGCGCTGTACGACATCGATTTCGACATCGTGCGCAATGAACGCGGCTGCGTCTGCAATTACTTTACCCCCACAGGAGCTTGATATGATCTGGAACCAACCTTTCTGCGCGCTTGCCGTGCTGCTCACCGCCGTGGCCGCCTTGCAGGGCTGCGCCGACAAGACGGCGAGCACGCCGCCGGCGCCTGCCGCTTCCGCCGCGCAGCAAGCGTTTACTCCCATCACGATCGAACACAAGCTGGGCGCGACCGTGATACCCCACCGTCCGCACCGTGTGGCCGTGCTCGACATGAACGAGGTCGATTTCCTCGACCAGCTGGGCGTGCCCGTGGCCGGCATGGTGAAGGACTACGTGCCGCATTTCCTCACGCGCTACAAGGACGACGCGGGCATCCGCGACCTGGGCGCCATCGTGCAGCCCAACCTCGAGCATCTGCATGCGCTGCAGCCAGACCTGGTGCTGATGACGTCGATCCAGGCCAACCACTACAAGGAGCTGAGCCAGATCGCCCCCACCCTGCACTTCGACGTGGACTTCCAGAATAGCCAGGGCAAGCACATTGACGTCGTCAAGGAGCATCTGCTGACGCTGGGACGCATCTTCGGCAAGGAAGACGTGGCCCGCCAGAAAGCCGCCGAGCTCGATGCGAAGGTGGCCGCGGTGCGCCAGGTGACGCAGGAACGTCCCGAGAAGGCCCTGATCGTGATGCACAACAACGGCGCCTTCAGCGCGTTTGGCGTGCAGTCGCGCTACGGCTTCGTCTTCGACGCGCTGGGCGTGAAGCCGGCCAGCACGGCCGTCGAGGCGGGCTTGCACGGCCAGCCGATATCCAGCGAATTCATCCAGCAAGCCAATCCCGACATCCTTTACGTGGTGGACCGCACGGCCGTGATGGAGCGCCGTCCCGTCATGACGGCCGAGCAGATGGCCAATCCGCTGTTGCGCCAGACCAATGCCTGGAAGAACGGCCGCGTCGTCTTCGTCGATGCCGATGCCTGGTACATCACGGCGGCCAGCGTGACGTCGCTGAAACTGCTGATCGACGATGTGCTCAAGGGCTATCAATGATAGAGACTATTTTTTCGTAATGAGTCGTATTTGCATTGAGGGTTTTGCCTTTTCGTTCGGGAGATAGGGTGAGAACAAGCAATCATTCCATCTGAAAAGGACTTTTCATGTCAACACGCATGGCGACACGCCACCTCCCATCACCGAGCCAGGCTGTCGCGCGCCATCCTGCTTTGACCCTGAGCCGCATCGCGGGCGCCGTGCAACTGGTACTGATGACGGGCCTGGGCGTCGCTGCGCTGGGCATGGCGGCGCCGCCGGCGTTCGCGCAAGCGGCGCCAGCGCGGCAAGCGTTCAGCGTGCCGCCCGGTTCGCTGGGCCTGGCGCTCAACACCTTCGCGGCGGAGGCGGGCGTGGAGCTGACGGTGGATGCGGCGCTGCTGCAAGGCAAGAGCAGCGCGGGACTGTCGGGCAGCTACGGCGTGGCCGAGGGTTTTTACGCCTTGCTGCGCGGCCACGGCTTGCAGGCCGTGCGCGAAGGTAATGGCAGCTACACGGTGCGCCGCGAGAGCCTGCAGGCGCAGGGCGCGGCGGCCGAGGCGGCGGCAACTATGCCGGCCGTGACGGTCTGGGGCAAAGGCAACAGCGTGACCGATGCCTACGCGGGCGGACAGGTGGCGTCCGGCGGCCGCGTTGGATTTCTGGGCGACAAGGATTTCATGGAAACGCCGTTCAACACCATCAGCTATACGGATAAATTCATCGAAGACCGCCAGGCCCGCGACATCACCGACGTGATCTCGGCCACGGATCCCACCGTTTTCAGCAGCGGCATGACGGGCATCATCGGCGAAAATTACTCGATTCGCGGTTTCAGTTCCGGCACCAGCGATGTCGCGTTTGGCGGCCTGTTCGGCATCTCGCCCGTGTACCGCACGTCGCCCGAAATGTTCGAGCGCATCGAAGTGCTGAAAGGGCCATCGGCCTTGCTCAATGGCATGCCACCGGGCGGCTCGGTGGGCGGCAGCATCAACCTCGTGCCCAAGCGCGCGGGCGAGGCGCCGCTGGCCCGCGTGACGGCGTCGTACATGTCCGATGCGCAGTGGGGCGGCCATATTGATCTGGGAAATCGTTTTGGCGAGCATAAACAATTCGGCATCCGCGTCAATGGCGTCTACCGCGATGGCGACGGCGCCATCGACCACCAGAAAAAGAAGACCCAGCTCGCCTCCGTGGGGCTCGACTGGCGTGGCGACGGCGCGCGTCTTTCCGCCGACCTCTACAGCAGCGAAGACCGCGCGCGGGGCTTGAACCGGGGTGTCAACCTGGCCGCCGGCTTGCCCGTGCCGCGTCCGCCGAAAGCGGAGACCTTGCTCAATCCCAGCTGGGCCTTCTATGACACGAAGGACAAGGGCGCGATGCTGCGCGGCGAGTATGACGTCAACGAACACGTGATGGCGTATGCGGCCATCGGCGCCAGCAAGGCCGACTACCAGTCGACGGGCGCCTACCTGATCCAGGTATTCAATACGGCCGGCGACTACCGCACCAACCTGGCCGACCTGGGGTTCAACCTGGAAAAACAGTCGGCGGAAGCGGGCGTCAAGGGTAAGTTCCGCACGGGAGGCGTTGGCCACCAATGGGCGGCGAACGCCACGTATTACCACCATACGGACAAGCAGTTCGGCCGCCGCAATGTGCTGGACAAGGACTGGATCACGAATATCTATCATCCCGTCTGGGGTCCGGCCACGCGCTTTGACGCACCGCAAATATCGAAGACGACATTGCGCCTGGCCAGCTATGGCCTCGTCGATACGCTGTCGTTTGCGCAGGATCAAGTGCAGCTGACGGTGGGCTTGCGGCGCCAGGAAGTGCTCAACGACAGTTTCAACGTGAAGTCGGGTGCGCGCACTTCGCGCTATGACGCGGCCGCCACGACGCCGGCCGCCGCCCTGCTGGTCAAGGCTGCCAGGAATCTGTCGCTGTACGCCAATTACATCGAAGGCTTGAGCCAGGGGGCGACAGCGCCCATGACGGCGGCCAACGCGGGGGAGGTCTTTGCGCCATACAAGTCCAGGCAGATGGAGGCTGGCGTCAAGCTCGACCTGGGAGAATTCGCCCATACGCTGAGCGTGTATGAAATCAAGCGGCCCAGCAGCTATGTCGACCCCGTCAGCAATGTCTTTTCATTTGGCGGCGAGCAGCGCAACCGCGGCATCGACTGGGGCTTCTTCGGTTCGCCCGTGCGCGACGTGCGCCTGATGGGCGGCGTCGCGTACGTGGATCCAACCCTGGCGAGGACAAATAACGGCGTCAATCAGGGCAAGCAGGCGGCCGGCGTGCCCAGGCTGCAGGCCAAGCTGGGCGTGGAATGGGATGCGCCACCCGTGCCGGGCCTGACCCTGACGGCGAACGCGACGTCGGCGTCGAAGCAATACATCAACGAGGACAATTCCCTGTCGGTACCGGGCCGTACCGTGTATGACCTGGGTGCGCGCTACGCCACCCGCGCGGCGGGCCGGCCCCTGACCTTGCGCGCCAGCGTCAGCAACGTGGGCAACAAGGCGTACTGGGCGCTGCCGCAATGGACCAGCCTGGGCCTGGGCGCGCCGCGTACCTTCATGCTGTCGGGGACGATGGACTTTTAATACGTTTCCAGCGCTTCGCTGCGCGTGCCGCTGGCCTTGTCGGCAATGGCCAGCTGGCAGCGGTTGTCGATGACCTTGGCGTCGAAGCGGTAGCGGGCGCCGGGCTGGAAATGCATGCGGAACATGTGGATCGAGGTTTCATTGCCGCCCGTGGCCAGGGTTGTATTGCTCAGGCAACGCACGACGAGGCGGTGCTGACCGCCGTCGAGCGCGATTTCGGGCGCCTCGCTGGCCAGCTTGCTTTTATCGATCAGCAAGATATCGGCATGGCAGACGCCGGGCGTGAGCAAGCCGCAAAAACTCAGCGGCGACTGGTAAGCCTCGATGATGGCGGGCGTGCCGGGGCCGTGCGGCCCGGCATACGGCGGCATGCTGCGGCACGCGGGCAACAGCGCGGCAAGCAGGGTAATGGGAATGAGTTTGCTGGCGGCCATGGACAATGTGCTGGCGCGCGGCGGATGCCACGCAAGCCAGACTTGCCATTATCTATAATTTTTTCTTGGATGCAATATTTTTTGTCTGCGCCGATTAGTCATCGGCGCCGCGCGCTGGACTGCCCGAGCGGCGCCACGTCCACAGCAGGCCGATGCCGGCCGAGGTGCCGCTATTCTGGCGCAGCAGCGGACTGGCGCGGTTGGCGGCGCCCGTGTACGTATCGTAGCGAACAAAGGCAAGGGCGCGCCAGTCCGGGTGCAGCCGGTACGAACCGCCCAGGCCCAGGCGGGTGAGCATCAGCCCGCTTTTGGCCGCGTATGCAGGGCGTTGATCAGTGGCAAATGCGGGGCTGACGCCATAAAAATAGTCGTTGATGGCGGCATTGCCCAGCACGGCGCCGGCGCTGGCGTCCAGCTGCCACGCCTGGTCATCGCCTTGCAGCGCGTACACGAGGCGCGGTTCGAAGGTGGCGCCCTGGCGGCGCAGGCCGCCGCGCGCTTCGATGACGGCGCGCAAGGGCAGCTCCAGGCCCAGGCGGCTATTGCGGGTCGGTTCGGCCAGCTTGACCTTCAGGCGCGGGCCAAATTCCACCAGCGTGCCGAGGTCCGGCATGCCGCGCCGGGCCGGCACGTCGCTGGAGCGGGCCGGCAAGGACAGCGCGAAACCGATATCGAAGTCGAGTCGGTCCGTATCGAACAGGCGCGCGCCCACGCCGGAGCGGTCGGCGCGCAACACTTTCCCGCGATAAATCAGATAGGGCAGGGCCAGCGTGCGCGTCGAGCGCTCGCTGGCGCCGGGATAGGCGGGCGTGACGGCCGTGCCGCCAAACACGCCCGCTTCCCACAGGGGCAGGGCGGGTTCGGCGGCATACGCCGGCGCCAGCGCGGCGCAGAGAACGGATGTTGCCAGCAACGTGCGTGCGATGTGCATCGACCAACTCCCATGCAGTGCGGCTAGGGCGGCGTGCCGCAAGGCTGGCCGACAGGCAGCGATTCCAGGTCGGCAAACGCGCCCAGCGCCCACGATTGATGCCAGCCCAGTTCGTTGCGCACGGCCAGCGCTTCCGCCGTCTTGCCCTGGCGTTCATACAGGTCGATCAGTGCCTTGTAGCTGAGGGCACTCGATTGCGTGCTGCGTTTCGCCAGCGCGATGGCATTGCGAAAATGAAATTCGGCCGCGTCGTAGCGGCAGGCGGCGCTGGCGGCGCGTCCCGCCTGGTGATGCAGCCGCGCCTGCCACGCGAGGTCGCCCCGGCCCAGTTCGACATTGTCCACGGCCGCCGCGTAGCTGCGCATGGCTTGCGCCCAGTCGCCCTGGCTGGCCGCTGCGCGTCCGAACTGTTCCTGCTGCGCCGCCATGCGCAGTTCCACCTGCGTGGAGCAGGCGGCAAGCGTGGCCAGGAGCAGGGCGGGAACAAGGCGGCGTCGCATGGTCAGGAGCGGGAGTGTGTGGACATGGCGCCACTGTAGCGCATGGGCGGGCGCGCACGTTTGCGCGGCTTGGATGAATTGGGGATTTGTCCGGGCAGCGATGACATATAATTTGCACACGACTTTGTTATCTTTGACATATCACCTCACAGGAGCACCATGTTTTCACGTAAATTCCATTCTTGTGCACAGCTGATGCTGGCTACCTTGCTGATGGGCTTTGTCGCCGCCTCGCCTGCGCGCGCGCAGCAAGCGGCCGTCAAATTGCCGAACGTGGTGATCCTGGCCACGGGCGGCACCATCGCCGGCAGCGGCGCCGACAGCACCACCACCGTCGGCTACACCTCGGCCACCGTGGGCGTCGAGCGCCTGATCGCCGCCGTGCCGGAACTGAAGAAAGTGGCCAACGTGAAAGGCGAGCAAGTGTTCCAGATCGCCAGCGAAAGCATGGGCAACGAACACTGGCTGACCCTGGCCAAGCGCATCAACGTGCTGCTGGCGTCGCCCGAGGTGGATGGCGTGGTCGTCACGCACGGCACCGACACCATCGAGGAAACGGCGTATTTCCTGAACCTCACCGTGAAGAGCCACAAACCGGTGGTGGTGGTGGGCGCCATGCGGCCATCGACGGCCATCTCGGCCGATGGCCCGATCAACCTGTACAACGCCGTCATGCTGGCGGGCAGCAAGGAAGCCGTGGGCAAGGGCGTGCTGGTGGCCTTGAACGACCAGATCAACGCCGCGCGCGAAGTGACAAAAACGAACACGTCCACCACCGACACCTTCAAGTCGCCGGAACTGGGCATGCTCGGCTACATCCAGGGCAGCAAGGCCTTCTTTTACCGCCAGTCGACGCGCAAGCACACCTTGGAAGCGGAATTTGACATCAGCAAGCTCGATGCCTTGCCGCAAGTGGATATCGTCTACGGCTATGCCAATATGAACCGCGTCGGCATCGACGCCTTCATCGCCGCCGGCGCCAAGGGCATCATCCATGCGGGCGTGGGCGATGGCAGCGTGGCCGCGCAAATGAAGCCGGCCCTGGTGGAAGCGCGCCAGAAGGGCGTACTGATCGTGCGTTCGAGCCGCGTCGGCCAGGGTATCGTGGCGCGCAATGGCGAAGCCAATGACGATGAACTCGATAGTGTCGTCTCCGATACGCTGAACCCGCAAAAAGCCCGCATCCTGCTGATGCTGGCCTTGACCAAGACGAATAGCACGCAAGAAATCCAGCGTATCTTCTACACGTACTGATCGCCGCTGCGCCGGGCCAGCCTTATCGGCTGAGCTTAAGCAGGGCGTAATAAATTATTGGATGTCCGACTTCCATGCCCGGCGCCCTGCGGCCTTGCCCGCTGCTGGCAGTGCTTGCACTGCCAGCAGCGGGCGCCTAGCAGAGCATCCGGTTCTGTTCGTCATAACGTCACAATAATTTCCCACGACCTACTTGGCCGATTTACGCTTGCCCGCTTTGCTGCCATACTTCGCTTCTGAACAATTTCCTGGCAGAAGCTGAGATACTGCCCTGGCCCATGGCTATCCTGTCCGACATCATTCTGTACCCCATCAAATCCTGCGCCGGCATCCACTTGCGCGAGGCGATCCTGACGCATACCGGGTTGATGAGCGAGCACGTGTTCGACCGCGAATGGATGGTGGTGGACGAACAGGGCCGCTTCCTGACCCAGCGCGAACACCCGCGCATGGCGCTGATCGTGCCGCGCATCAAGGCCACCACGCTGGAGCTGCGCGCGCCGGGCATGCTGCGCCTGGAAATCGAACTGGGTTTGCCCGATCCGCAACGCGCGCCCATGCTGGACGTGCACGTGTGGGACGATACGCTGCGCGCCTACGATTGCGACGACGTCACGGCCGCCTGGTTTTCCAATGCCATCGGCGTGCCGTGCCGCCTCGTGCGCTTCCACCCGGACGTAGTGCGCGCCACCAGCGCCAAGTGGACCGATGGCGTGGCCGCGTCGACCATGTTTGCCGATGGCTACCCCGTGCTGGTCGCCGGTGCCGCCTCGCTCGATGACGTCAATGACAAGCTGCGCGCTGCCGGCCGCGACGCGCTGCCGATGAACCGTTTCCGGCCGAACCTGGTGATCGGCGGCATCGGCCCCTTCGAAGAGGATTACGCCGACTTCCTGCAATTTGGCGCCACCGTGCTCAAACCCGTCAAGCCGTGTTCGCGCTGCCCGATTCCCTCGGTGGACCAGGCCACGGGCGTGCCGGGACCGGACCCGCTCGACGTCATGTACGGCTACCGCGCCAAGCCCGAGCTCGACGGCGCCATCTGCTTCGGCATGAATGCCATCGTCACGCAAGGCGGCGATGAGCGTATCGTGGTGGGGCAGGACATCGGTTTCGAACTGGCATTTTAAGCATGGCGCCCGCACACAAGGGTTTAAGGTTTCTATGAATCAAGCAATTTCGCCAGAGCCAGGCCAGCCGGGGAGCGATGCCAACGCGCCGGCCCAGCGCATTGCCAGCCTCGAAGCCGAGAACCAGGCCTTGCGTGCGCGCATGGCTTTCCTGCTGGAACAGGTCGAGCGCAACCACGACATCATGTGCCGCCACCAGGCGTTCGACCTGGAAATCGTCGGCGCGTCCACGTTTCCCGAATTGATCGGCACCATTTTTCGCACCTTGCCCGTGATTTCCGACCTCGACGGCGTGACCCTGAGCCTGCTCGACGAGGATGACGATATCGTGCTGGTGATGGAAAAGCTGGGCGTCGACTTCAGCGCCTTCCCGCAGTTGCTGTTCGTGCATGAAGTGGCGCAGCTGGGATTTGCGCCGCAAGCGTCCGTGGCCGAGGGCGAGGCGGCCCTGCCGCCCATGCCGCTGCTGGGGGCGTTCGACGCGGCCGTGCATGGCCCGCGCTTTCCGGAAATCAGCGTTCCCTTGCGCAGCGTGGCGCTGGTGCCCTTGCTGCGCAACAAGCGCCTGATCGGCAGCCTGAACCTGGCCAGCAGCGACGTGACGCGTTTTACGCCCGCGCTGGGCACGGATTTCATCAAGCACATGGCATCCATCATCGCCATTTGCCTGGAAAACGTGATCAGCAATGAAATGCTGAAATACATCGGCCTGACCGATTCGCTGACGGGCGTCTACAACCGGCGCTATATCGACCGCCGCCTGCTGGAGGAAATCGCCCGCGCGCGGCGCCAGAATTATTGTATTTCATGTATGTATATCGACATCGACCACTTCAAGCTGGTCAATGACACGCATGGCCACCAGGGCGGCGATGAAGTGCTGCGCGAAGTGGCCACGCGCATCCGCAAGGAATTGCGCCGCTCCGATGCGCTGGGACGCTTCGGCGGCGAGGAATTCGTCGTGCTGCTGATCGATGCCGACCTCGATAGCGCCACTTTCGTGGCCGAGCGCATCCGCGCCAGCATCGCCGACACCATGTTCGACTTGCCGGGCAGCGCGCAAACGTGGGTCAGCGTGTCGATCGGCGTGGCCAGCCTCGAGGCGGACGCGGCGCTGCTAGCCATCGAAGCCGTGGCGCAGCAACTGGTGGCGCACGCGGACCAGGCCCTGTACCAGGCCAAGGCCGGTGGACGCAACCGTGTCGTCAGCTGGCAGGCGCAGGGCGAATAATTATTTCAGTAGCAATGTTTCTGCTTTGGCTACGGCGTCGGCTGTGCCGCGCAGCACCACCACGTCGCCGATGGCCAGCTGGGTCTCGGGCGTGACTTCAAGGCGGCCGCGGCCGCGGCGGATGGCCGTCACAAAGGCGCCGCAGGCGGCCACGTCGATCGTGCTCAGGGGCAAGCCCACGCACTGGGCGCCGTCGCTGACGGTGACCGTGTGCAGGCGTTCCAGCTCGGCATCGTCGCCGGCGTCGCTGGTGCCGTGGAAATAGCCGCGCAGCGACGCATAGCGCTCTTCGCGCGCCGCCTGCACGCGGTGCACGACGCGGCGCAGCGGCACGCCCATCATGATCAGGGCGTGCGAGGCCAGCATCAGGCTGCCTTCCATCAATTCCGGCACCACTTCGGCCGCGCCCGCCTTTTTCAGCCGGTCGAGGTCGCTGTCATCGTGGCTGCGCACGATGACGGGCAAGGTGGGCGCCAGCTCATTGAGCAAATGCAATAATTTGAGCGCCGACGGTGTGTTGGCATACGTGATCACGACGGCGCTGGCGCGGTAGATGCCGGCCGCCACCAGGCTTTCGCGCCGGCCCGCGTCGCCATACGATACGTGGGCGCCCGCCAGCTGCGCCTCCTGCACCCGCTCCGGGTCCAGGTCCAGCGCGTGGTATTCGATCTTTTCTTCCGCCAGCAGGGTGGCCAGGCTTTGCCCGCTGCGCCCGAAGCCGGCGATCAGCACGTGTTTTTGCGACGCCATGGTGCGCGTGGCGATCCTGGTCAGCGCCAGCGACTGCATCATCCAGTCGTTGGCCGCCAGTTTCATGACGATGGCGTCCGACTTGGCGATGAGGAAGGGCGCCACCAGCATCGACAGCACCATCGACGCCAGCACCACCTGCACGACGAAGGGGTCCATCAGCTTGATGCCGCCGGCCAGGTTCAGCAGGACGAAGCCGAATTCGCCCGCCTGCGCCAGCGCCAGGCCCGTGCGCAGCGAAACGCCCGTCGACGAGCCGAACAGCCGGGCCAGGCCCGCGATCAGGGCAAACTTCAGCAGCACGGGGCCGCACAGCAAGAGCAGCACCAGCCACCAGTTGTCGAGCACGACGCGGATATTGAGCAGCATGCCGACAGTGATGAAGAACAAGCCCAGCAGCACGTCGCGGAATGGCTTGATATCCTCTTCCACCTGATGCTTGAATTCCGTCTCGGAAATGAGCATGCCGGCCACGAAGGCGCCCAGGGCCAGCGACAGCCCGGCCCGTTCCGTAATCCAGGCCGCACCGAGGGTGATCAGGAGCAGGTTGAGCATGAACAGCTCTTGCGAGCGGCGCTTGGCGACGATGGTCAGCCAGCCGCGCACCATCTTCTGGCCGATGAACAGCAGCAAGATCAGCACGACCAGCGCCTTGCCGCCGGCCCAGGCCAGGGTTTCGGCCAGGTTGTCCGAATCGCGCGTCAGGGCGGGAATGAGGATCAGCAAAGGCACGACGGCCAGGTCCTGGAACAGCAGGATGCCGATGATCTTGCGGCCGTGTTCGCTTTCCAGTTCCAGCCGTTCCGTGAGCATTTTCGAGACGATGGCCGTCGACGACATGGCCAGCGCGCCGCCCAGGGCGAATGCGGCTTGCCAGCTCAGGTGGATGTAGGCGGACAGGTAGCGGGCGACGAACCAGCCGAAGACGACGGTGGCGACGATGGTGGTGACCACTTGCGCCATGCCGAGGCCGAAGACGATGCGCCGCATGGCGAGAAACTTGGGTAGCGAAAATTCCAGTCCGATGGAAAACATCAGGAAGACGACGCCGAACTCGGCCAGCGTATGGCTCGCTTCGTTTTCCGCCGCCAGGCCCAGCGCATGGGGGCCGATGACGATGCCGACCGCCAGGTAGCCCAGCATGGGCGGCAAATGCAACATTCTGAAAGCGACCACGCCCAGTACGGCGCTGCCGAGTAACATCAGGGTCAGTTCAAGCGAGGAAAACATGGGTTGCCCGGGAAGCTCAGTGGAAATCGTTGTTTGTTGTGACTGGCAAGTTTTTTGCTTTCCTAATTCGTTTATACTTTGGGCATGAGTGTAACCCATGAAAAAACAATGCTGAAAGCTTTTGATCGAATTGACATGCAGGCGACCACCGAGCGCGCCGTGGCGCTGGCGCGCACCACCCTGCAGATCGAGTCCGACGCCATCGTTGCGCTGCATGCGCGCCTGGCCACGGACGACAGTGTGGGCCGCGCCGTGGCAATGTTGCTAGAATGCAAGGGGCGTGTCGTCGTCTCGGGCATCGGCAAGTCGGGCCATATCGCGCGCAAGATTGCCGCCACCCTCGCTTCCACCGGCACGCCGGCCATGTTCGTGCATCCGGCCGAAGCGGCCCATGGCGACCTGGGCATGGTTACCTCGGACGATGCGTTTATTGCCATATCGTATTCGGGCGAATCGTCCGAACTGATGGCCATCATGCCGGTCGTCAAGCGCATGGGCGGCGTGCTGATCGCCATGACGGGCAAGCCGAATTCGAGCCTGGCCCAGCTGGCCGATGTGCATCTGGATATTTCTGTTGAGAAAGAAGCCTGTCCGCTGAACCTGGCGCCGACGGCCAGCACCACCGTCACCCTGGCCCTGGGCGATGCGCTGGCTGTGGCGCTGCTGGATTTGCGCGGCTTCAAGGAAGAAGATTTCGCCCGCTCGCACCCGGGCGGCGCCCTGGGCCGCCGCCTGCTGACGCACGTGCATGACGTCATGCGCAGCGGCGAGCAGGTGCCGAAAGTCGCCGTGCAAGCATCGTTGCTGCAGGCGCTAGAGGAAATGACGAAGAAGGGCATGGGCATGACGGCTGTCGTCGACGCGGACAACCGCCCCGTGGGCGTGTTTACCGACGGCGACTTGCGCCGCATGTTCGAGCGCGTGCAGGATTTCACGAAAGTGGCGATCCGCGACGTCATGCATGCGCAGCCGCGCAGCATCGCGCCCGAGCGCCTGGCCGTCGATGCCGTGGCCGTGATGGAGCAGTACCGCATCAACCAGATGCTGGTGGTCGACGCCGATGGCAAACTGGTCGGCGCACTGCATATTCATGACCTGACACAAGCGAAGGTGATCTGATGGAGAGCGTGGCGGACAACCTGGCGCGCGCGGCCAAGGTCAAACTGATGATCTTTGACGTCGATGGCGTGCTCACCGACGGCAGCCTGCATTTCGGCCCGGACGGCGAAATGATGAAGACGTTTAATGTGTATGATGGCCTGGGCATCAAGCTGCTGCAGGAATCGGGCGTGCAGACGGCCATCATCAGCGCGCGCCGCTCGGCCATCACGGCGCGCCGCGCGCAAGATTTGGGTATTACCCATGTGCATCAGGGCGGCCACGACAAGCTGACGCCGTTTCGCGAATTGCTGGCGCTGACGGGCTTGACGGAAGAACAATGCGGCTATATCGGCGACGACGTCATCGATGCACCCATCCTCAAGCGCGTCGGTTTTGCCGTCAGCGTGCCGGGCGGACGCCCGGAAGTGCAGGGCCTGGCGCACCACGTGACGCAGGCCGGCGGCGGCCGTGGCGCCGTGCGCGAGATTTGCGAATTCCTGCTGCGTGCACAGGACAACTATGCGCGCGTCATGGCGCCGTTCCTGGAGTGAGGCGCGAGCCTTGCCGCCAGTAACATTTGAAAGAGTGAAGCAATATGCGTAAGCCAGGAGGCGCCCATCGCTGGCGCATGATTTTTACCGTGCTGGGAGCGGTCGTGTTCGCGCTGGGCAGCTTTTGGCTGCTCGAAGTGATGAACAAGAATGGCCAGGACATCACGGCCAGCAAGCACCTGGACGAACCCGACTATTTCATCACCAATTTCAGCCTGGTGCGCATGGATTTGACTGGCAAGCCCAGCTATATCGTATCCGGCACCAAGCTCACGCATTACCCGGCCGATGATTCATCCGATATCGACCAGCCTTTCGTGCGCAAGCTGACGCCCGGCATGCCGCCGATGAACATGAACGCGGAGCTGGCGCATATCGACGAGGGCAATACCCGATTGCAGCTGCACCGCAAGGTCGTGATCGACCGCGTGGCCAGTCCCAAGGCGCAGAACCTGACGCTCAAGACGGAAGCACTGACGGTGTTCCCCGATGAAGAGCGCATGGAAACGGACGTGCCGGTCGACATGCTGATGGGGGTCTCCCACGTGACCGGCGTGGGCATGAAAGCCAATAACGCCACCGGTGTGGTGGAAGTGCAGCAGGCGCTGCGCATCGTCCTCCCGCCGAAACCGCGCCCGGCCGCGGCGGCACACTGACAGAATGAAACAAGGAAACCATAATATGAAGAACATCTTGCTGTTGACTCTATTGTCGACCGTCTGCTCGCTGGGCGTGATGGGTGCGGCGCATGCCGAGAAGGCCGATTCCGAGAAGGAAGCCGTCATCACGGCCCAGCGCGGCCAGATGGATGACATCAAGCAAGTCCGTACTCTGACGGGCGACGTGGTGCTGGTGAAGGGCACCTTGACCATGAAGGCGGGGCGGGCCCTGATCACGGAAGACCCGCAAGGCTACCAGTTCATCACCTTCTGGGCCGATCCGGGCAAGCTGGCCACCTTCCGCCAGAAGCGCGATGGCGCGGGCGACCTGTGGGTCGAAGGCGAAGCGGAGCGCGTGGAATACGATAACAAGACGGAAGTGGTGAAACTGTTTTCCAAGGCCAAGCTGACGCGCCTGGAAGGCACGAAAATCACCGATGTGGCCAATGGCGCCTTCATTTCATATGACAGCCGCAACGAAGTGTTCAAGATGGAAAACAGTGACAGCGGCACCAGCGCCCCGGGCGCCGGTAGCGTGCGCATGGTGATCCAGCCGAAGACCAAGGCACCCGCGGCGGAGAAAGCGCCGGCGGCGCCCGCGCCAGGAAAGAAATAATGGAAAATACACGTTGCGGCAGTACCCTGATCGTCCGCGGGCTGCAAAAGACCTATGGCAAGCGGCAAGTCGTGCATGATGTTTCGCTGCAAGTCGAATGCGGTGAAGTGGTGGGTCTGCTGGGGCCGAACGGCGCCGGCAAGACCACCTCGTTCTACATGATCGTCGGCCTGGTGCCGTCGGATGGCGGTACCATCGATATCAGCGGCGTGGATATTTCCAGGCTGCCGATCCACCGCCGCGCGCAGATGGGCCTGTCCTATCTGCCGCAGGAAGCGTCCGTTTTCCGCAAGCTGACGGTGGAAGACAATATCCGCGCCGTGCTGGAAATCCAGACCGTCGAAGGCCGTCCGTTGACGAAGGCCGAGATCGAGGAGCGCCTGGATAAATTGCTGGCCGACTTGCAGATTGAAAAGCTGCGCGAGAACCAGGCCCTGTCGCTGTCGGGCGGCGAGCGCCGCCGCGTGGAAATCGCCCGTGCGCTGGCCACGGACCCGCGTTTCGTGCTGCTCGACGAACCGTTCGCCGGCGTCGATCCGATCGCCGTGATCGAAATCCAGCGCATCGTGCGTTTCTTGAAGGAGCGCAATATCGGTGTGCTGATCACCGACCATAATGTACGCGAGACGCTGGGTATCTGCGACCGTGCCTACATCATCAACCAGGGCTCGGTGCTGGCGTCGGGACGCCCCGACGACATCATCGCGAACGAGTCGGTACGCCGGGTCTATCTGGGCGAACACTTCCGCATGTGAGCCAATGAAACAATCATTGCAGCTGCGCACCTCGCAGCACTTGGCACTGACGCCGCAGTTGCAGCAATCGATACGCCTGTTGCAATTGTCTACCCTGGAATTGCACCAGGAGCTAGAGCAGCTGTTGACGGACAATCCCCTGCTCGAGCGTCTCGACGATCCGCTCGACCGCTCGTTGCGCCTGCTGTCCGATGGCGCCTTGAGTTCGACGGCCGCGCCGGCCGAGGCACCGCCTCAGCCACCGAGCCAGGAGGCGCCCGCCGCGCCGGCCGAAGCGGATGGGTTTGACGGCGAGGCGGGCGAGAGTCCGGCCGCCATGGATGGCGGCGACAGCGACTGGAGCGAAGCGAGCCGTGGCAAGGCGCCCGACGACGAAGATGCCCGTCCGCAACTCGAAGCCCATCACTGCACCTTGCGCGAACACCTGATGGAGCAGATGCGCGTGACGGTGCTAGAATTGCGCGACCGCGCGCTGGTCGAGCTGATCATCGACGCCCTCGACGACAATGGCTACCTGGAAGAGTCGCTCGACGACATCCTGGCGCGCCTGCCGGCGGAGCTGGACATCGACGCCGACGAGCTGCGCACGGCACTGGCGCTGCTGCAAAGCTTCGATCCGCCAGGCGTGGGGGCGCGCAACGCCTCCGAATGCCTGGCGCTGCAAATCAAGCGTTTGCCGCATATCGCCCTGGTGACGCGCCGCATGGCCATCGTCATCGTGGAAAAGCACCTGGCCTGGTTTGCCCAGCGCGATTTCAACAAGCTGAAAAAAGCCCTCGATTGCGACGACGAAGACTTGCGCGAGGCGCAGACCGTGATTCGCCTGTGCAATCCGCACCCGGGCGCCGTGTTCGCCTCCGACGTTTCCGACTACGTGGTGCCGGACGTGGTTGTCAAGCGCGCGCGCAATGGCTGGCAGGTGACGCTGAACAATGACGTCATGCCGCGCCTGCGCGTCAATGCCATGTATGCCAACCTGCTCAAGCAGGGCAAGGGCGAAGGCGCCATGGGTGCACAGTTGCAGGAAGCCAAGTGGCTGATCAAGAATATGCGCCAGCGCTTCGACACGATCCTGCGCGTGGCGCAGGCGATAGTAGAAAGACAAAAGAACTTTTTCTCGCATGGGGCCGTTGCCATGCGCCCCCTTGTGCTCCGTGAAATAGCTGATACACTGGGTTTACACGAGAGTACTATCTCGCGGGTAACAACTCAAAAGTACATGCTGACCCCGCACGGCATGTTCGAGTTGAAATATTTCTTTGGTAGCCACGTCGCCACCGAAGCGGGGGGCGAAGCGTCATCGACGGCGATACGGGCATTGATCGTGCAACTGACAGGAGCAGAAGACCCTAAAAATCCTTTATCCGACAGTAAGATTGCGGACATGCTGGGAGAACAAGGCATGGTGATTGCGCGACGTACTGTTGCCAAATACCGGGAAGCGTTGAAAATTCCGCCAGTGAGTCTGCGTAAGTGCTTGTAGTTTTTTCGGTTCCTCTGCGGGCCGGATACGATGGATACCGCACGAACCCGATCATCTTTAGGAGTGTGTATGAATCTCACCATCAGCGGACATCATCTCGAAGTGACACCAGCCATTCGTGAATACGTACAAACGAAGCTGGAGCGCGTGAAACGTCATTTCGATCACGTTATCGATATCGCCGTGATTCTGACCGTGGACAACCTCAAAGAGAAAGAAAAGCGTCAAAAGGCCGAAGTCAACCTGCGTCTGAGTGGCAAGACCGTCTATGTGGAAAGCCTGGCGCAAGACCTGTATGCCGCGATCGATACCCTGATCGACAAGCTGGACCGGCAAGTGATGAAATACAAAAGCAAAGTGCAAGGGCACGGTAAAGAGGCGATCAAGCATCTGCCAGACAACTCAGAGGATGAAGCCGTCGTCGCCGTCTAAGGCCACCCGCTTCTCGCAGTTGTGATCAACTAAGGGCGCACATCTTGCGCCCTTTTTTGCGCCCGTCACCCTTGCGCACGGATCGCCTGGCCGAACGCAAGGTTGCTCCTGCAGGCGCTAGAATGTTGGCACTTTCACTTCTTGCCTGCCTGCCATGAGCGACTTCGTCCACACCTCCATCCGCAACCGCACCGCGCACATCGTGCTCGACCGCCCGAAAGCCTTGAATTCCCTGTCGCTGGAGATGGTGCGCACCATGAGTGCCGCCTTGCTGGCCTGGCGCGACGATCCGCAGGTGGACGCCGTGGTGATACGCTCGAGCAGCGAAAAAGCCCTGTGCGCCGGCGGCGACATCCGCTTCTTTTACGATGCGGGCCGGGCCACGCCGCAGGGTGGCAGTGCATTGCTGGAAGATTTCTTTACAGAAGAATATGCTTTAAATCATTTAATCCATTTCTATCCGAAACCGTATATCGCCGTGATGGATGGCGTGGTGATGGGCGGCGGCATGGGCGTGGCGCAGGCCGGCCCCGGCAACCGCTTGCGCATCGTGACGGGCCGCACGCGCATGGCCATGCCAGAAGTCAATATTGGCCTGTTCCCCGATGTGGGCGGCAGCTATTTTCTGTCGCGCCTGCCTGGCCAGCTGGGTCTGTACCTGGGCTTGACGGGCCTGACCATCGGCGCGGCCGATGCGCTGTATACAGGCCTGGCCGATGTGTATCTGCCGGAGACGGCCATGGAGGCGCTGACGGCCCTGTTCGAGTCGACGCCCGGTGAAGGCTTGCCGGTGGCCATCAAGGCCCTGGCGGCGCCATTCCAGGCGCAGGCTGGCGTCTCTGTGCTGGCGGCCGCGCGCACGGCGCTGGACCGCCATTTCAGTGCCGCTTCCGTGGCGGCCATCATGGCATCGCTGGCGCAGGATGACAGTGCGTTCGCGGCCAAGGCGCTGGCGGCAATGCGTTTGCGCTCGCCGCTGATGATGTCGGTCACCCTGGAATTACTGCAGCGCGGCGCACACCTGGGCGTGGCCGATTGCCTGCGCATGGAGCGCACGCTGGTGCGCCACAATTTTGCGCATGGCGAGGTGCTCGAAGGCGTGCGCGCGCTGGTGGTCGACAAGGACAATGCGCCGCGCTGGCAGCCGGCCAGCCTGGACGAGGTCGATGCGGCCATGGTGGCGCGCTTCTTTGCACCGGTCTGGCCGGCGCAAGTGCATCCGCTTTGCCATCTGAATTAACAGGGCCACATACAAGCGACGCGCGGTCGCCTGGCGTTCTAGCTACGTTCGCGGTGGCGCAGGACGACGCGTTCATTCGGGCTGAAATACTGCGCCAGCCGTTCCGCCATGTACACGGAGCGGTGCTGGCCGCCCGTGCAGCCGAGCGCCACGGTCAGGTAGCTGCGGTTGTCGGATTTGAATGATGGCAGCCATTTCTCGATGAAGGTGCGTATGTCGGCCAGCAGCTCGAGTGCGCTCGGTTGCGCATCGAGGAAGGCGATCACGGGCGCGTCGCGGCCGTCGAGCGGGCGCAAGGCCAGGTCGTAATAGGGATTCGGCAGGGCCCGCACGTCGAAGACGAAATCGGCATCGAGCGGCACGCCCAGCTTGAAGGCGAACGATTCGAAGAACAGGGTCAGCGGCGCCCGTTCGGAGGCGACGATATCCTTGATCCAGGCGCGCAGCTTGTTGGCGCTCAGTTCCGAGGTGTCGATCACATGGCCCAGCTGTTCGATGGCCGACAGGCGTTCGCGCTCTTCCGAGATGCATTCGATCAGGGTGCGGCGGCTGGCCGGGTTCTGGTTCGGACGCAGTTCATGCGACAGCGGATGGCTGCGCCGCGTTTCCGAGAAGCGCGCCACCAGCGAGTGCGTGGTGGCTGTCAGGAACATGACCTTCACGTCATGCCCCTGGTCGCGCAGCAGCGCTACATTGTGCGGCAGGCTGGTCAGCGACTCGGCGCTGCGCGCATCGACGGCCACGGCCAGTTGCGGCGCGCCTTCATCGAGCAGGGTTTGCACCAGGCTGGGTAGCAGCGCCGGCGGCAGGTTGTCGACACAATAGTAGCCGGTATCTTCCAGCACATTGAGTGCCACGGATTTGCCGGAGCCGGATATTCCGGTAATAAGGACAATATGCATACGCCGATCATACAATAAAGATCGGCCCTCTGCCTCGAAGGCAATTATCTTTACAAATTATTGCATTTGGGGTCTTAGTATTGGTTACATTTAATTATTGTCGACGGGTCTGCCTCCAGCAGTCATCGCCACTCATGGCGCGTTGCTGGTGCAGCAGGGAACTGACGCAGCATGGCTGCGTGCCTGCGTCACGGTTCGCCCTTGCCAGGGCGAACTCCTTGGCAACATTAATCGCCACTCATGGCGAGTCGTTGGTGCAGCAGGGAACTGACGCAGCATGGCTGCGTGCCTGCGTCACGGTTCGCCCTTGCAAGGGCGGACTCCTTGGCAACATTAATCGCCACTCATGGCGAGTCGTTGCCGCTCCATGAACTCCTGCAAGGTGTCGATGCCGCGCAGTTGCAAGATGGTATTGCGCACGGCCGCTTCCAGCAGCACGGCGATGTTGCGGCCGGCGGCGACGGGGATGACGACCTTGCGCACGGGCAAGCCCAGCACGTCTTCCGTGGGAAACAGGAATGGCAGGCGCTCGACTTCCTCTTCCAGCGCGTTGCGGCGCACAAGGTGCACGATCAGTTTCAGGCGCATCTTGCGGCGCACGGCCGTTTCGCCAAAGATGGCCTTGATGTCGAGCAAACCCAGGCCCCGCACTTCCAGCAGGTTTTGCAGCAGGGGCGGGCAGCGGCCTTCGATCATGTTCGGCGCGATGCGCGAGAACTCGACGGCGTCGTCGGCCACCAGGCCATGGCTGCGCGAGATCAGTTCCAGGCCCAGTTCGCTCTTGCCCAGGCCCGAGTCGCCCGTGATCAGCACGCCGACGCCCAGCACGTCCATGAACACGCCATGCATGATGATGCGCTGCGCCAACTTCTTCGACAGGTAGACGCGCAGGAAGTCGATCACCTGCGCGGCCGGCAGCGGGGTCGAGAACAGGGGAATGTTTTGCTCGTCGCAGATGGCGAGGATGTCGGGTGGCGTTTCCAGCCCTTGCGCGATGATCAGCGCGGGCGGACCGCCGGCGATCAGCTCGCCAATCACGTGGGTGCGCGTATTGACCTTCAGGCGCTGGTAGTAATTGATTTCCTGGTGGCCGAAGACCTGGATGCGGCCCGGATGGATCAGGTTCAAGTGGCCCACCTGGTCGGCGGCTGACGAGACGTCGCCCGAGATCAGGCGTTCGCCGCCGGGGAAGCCGGCGAACCAGCCCAGTTGCAGACTTTCACGATTGTCGTCGTACAGGCGTTGTATCGTCAGCGGCGTTTGCAACATGGCAGTCTTCTTCAGGAGTGGAGGAATACCTGAAGTTTAACCCGCCGCTTGAAGACTAGGTTGCCAATTGACGATGCGCGAATGCACGGATTTCGGTTCCGGATCCGTGGCCAGGGCCGTGCGGAAGGCGTCGTCGGAAAACATTTCGGCGATTTCCGACAGGATTTCCAGATGTTGCTGGGTGACATGATCGGGAATCAGCAGGAAAAACAGCAGATTGACGGGCTTGCCATCGGGCGACTCGAACGGAATCGGCTCGGCCAGGCGCACGAAGGCGCCCAGTGGCGCTTTCAGCGTCTTCATGCCCTTGATGCGGCCATGCGGCACGGCCACGCCATGACCGAGGCCAGTCGAACCCAGGCGTTCACGGGCAAACAGATTGTCCGAGACGGTAGAGCGGGCGATGCCGTAATTGTTTTCGAAGATCAGGCCGGCTTGCTCGAAAGCGCGCTTTTTGCTGGACACTTCCAGATCCAACAGGACATTTTCGAGAGATAGTATTTTGCTAAGATTAGTCATGACACTCAATGAAATGGTGCAATGCGCAGAGGGCTTGCGAGCCGAATTATAGGCCTGTTTCCGCGGCCTGTAACGCCAATTCTCAACAGTATACGCCCGCTGCGGGCGCAGTGGGCGCTACGGCCCATGTCACCCTCATTTTAGCAAAAAAATAACATCGGGGTGTATCGGCTATTTCCTGATTAAAAACACGGGGCGCGCCGGTTTTTCCGTCGCTGAATGCCGATTTTCCGACTTTTCAGCGCTTTTATGATGCCTCAGAGTATGACCGCAACGTTGTTTTAAAACACAGCGTGTATTCCCTGCGGCATTGTTTGTGCACGGACGCGTGAGGCTACTGGCGCGCGTTGCGCAGGTTGCCCGGCACGGTGCCCGTGCTGTAGTTGCTGCGCCACGGATTAATGTCGAGTCCGCCACGACGCGTATAGCGCGCGTACACGGACAGTTTCTGTGGCTTGCACTGGCGCAAGATGTCGACAAAGATGCGCTCCACGCATTGCTCGTGAAATTCATTGTGTTCACGGAAACCGATCAGGTAGCGCAGCAGGCTTTCCTGGTCGATCTGCGGTCCCGCGTACTCGATCTGCACGCTGCCCCAGTCCGGCTGGCCTGTCACCAGGCAATTCGATTTCAACAGGTGCGAGACGAGTTTTTCTTCCACGGGCGCTTCATCCAGGGCCGCCTTCAGCAACTGCGGCGATGGCGTGTATTGCGTGATTTCCAGGTCCAGGCGATCCAGCAGCACGCCGTCGAACTCGCCCATCTTCAGCTTGCCGAAGTCTTCCTGCAAGGTCAGTTCCACTTGCACGGGGGCGCCAAAGCCTTTGGACAGATCCTGCTTGAGCAGGGTCAACAGCGCTCGCGGATTCTCGAGCCGGGTCTGGTTGAACGAGTTCAGGTACAGCTTGAACGACTTCGATTCGATGATGTTGGGCGAATCGGCCGGCGCACTGACCTTGGCAATGGCCACTTGCGGCTTGCCGCGCTGGTTCAGCCACGACAGTTCGTAGGCATTCCAGATGTCGAGGCCGAAGAATGGCAGCGTGCCGTGCAATGCCAGCTCGTCGCGCTTGCCCTGGCGCGGAATGGGAAACAGCAATTCCGGCGCGTAATCGGTGCGGTAGGCGGAGCTTTTGCCCAGGGGCGATTGTTCGGCGAGGTCGTTGGTGGTGGTCATGGTCGTGTGGCGAAGTTCAGTCAAGCACGCATGGTAGCCTATTTCACCCCGGTGCAAATACCGGGGCGATTCGCCATCTATCCTAAAAACAGTTTGTAGACGGGATTGCTGCTCTCATCCCAGTAACGGTAGCCGAGGGTATCGAGGAAACGGGCAAATTCGCCCATTTCATCGGGCGGCACTTGCAGGCCGATCAGGATGCGCCCCACGTCGCCGCCCTGGCTGCGGTAATGACACAGGGAAATATTCCAGTTCGGCGCCATGCTGTCGAGGAAACGCATGAGTGCGCCGGGGCGCTCGGGGAACTCGAAGCGGTATAGCAGCTCATCCTGCGCCAGCCGGCTCTTGCCACCGACCAGGTGGCGGATATGCGACTTGGCCAGCTCGTCATGCGTCAGGTCCAGGGTCTTGAATTCGTGCTCTTCGAATTTCTTCGCCAGCACGCCCGATTCATGCCGGTCGGCAATCTGGATGCCGACAAACACGTGCGCTTCCTTCTCGTCGCTGATACGGTAGTTAAATTCCGTCACGTTGCGCGCGCCGATGAGCGAGCAGAATCGCTTGAAACTGCCCCGCTGTTCGCGCATGGTGACGGCAAACACGGCTTCGCGGAATTCGCCCAGCTCGGCCCGTTCCGCGACAAAGCGCAGGCGGTCGAAATTCATGTTCGCGCCGCTGGCGATGGTGATCAGGGTTTCATGGTTGACCGGGTGCTTTGACAGGCTGGCCCGCTCCACGTACGCCTTGGCGCCGGCCACGGCCAGTGCGCCCGACGGTTCGAGGATCGAGCGCGTATCCGTAAACACATCCTTGATGGCGGCGCAGATGGCGTCCGTGTCGACCGTGATGATTTCATCGACATAGGCCTGCACCAGGCGGAAGGTTTCCTCGCCGGCCAGGCGCACGGCCGTGCCGTCGGCAAACAGGCCCACGTCGTTCAGGGTGACGCGCTCGCCGGCCTTCAGCGAACGGGCCATGGCGTTCGAATCGACGCTTTGCACGCCGATGATCTTGATGTCGGGACGGATCTGTTTTACATACGCGGCAATGCCGGCGATCAGGCCGCCGCCGCCGATGGGGGCGAAGATGGCATGGATGGGGCCGGCGTGCTGTCGCAGGATTTCCATGCCGATCGTGCCCTGGCCGGCGATGACGTCCGGATCGTCGAACGGGTGCACGAAGGTCAGCTTCTGCTCCTTTTCCAGGGTCAGCGCGTGGTTGTAGGCATCCGTATAGGATTCGCCGTGCAGCACCACTTCCACGTTCACGCCGCCCCGTCCTTTGACGGCCTCGACTTTCACCAGCGGCGTGGTGGTGGGCATGACGATGACGGCGCGGCAACCCATGCGCGCGGCCGACAGGGCCACGCCCTGGGCATGGTTGCCGGCCGAGGCGCAAATCACGCCGCGCTTGCGGTCCGCTTCGCTGAGCTTGGACATCTTGTTGTAGGCGCCACGAATCTTGAAGCTGAACACGCTTTGCATGTCTTCGCGCTTGAAGTAAATCTGGTTGTTCAGGCGCTGCGACAGGGCAGGGGCCAGTTCCAGCGGCGTTTCGGAGGCAACGTCATAGACGCGGGCGGTCAGGATTTTCTTGAGGTAGTCGATGTTCATAGTCTGCAAGCGAGTGATTCTGGGCCAGGGACGATGAGCCTACCACAGTAGGTCGATGCGTCTCTACTGTGACAGTCTCTTGCTGGAGCGTGGTGGTCGATATCGGCTGTGCCGCGGCGGATAACCAGGCAACAATCATGCTGTGTAGAACGCGGGGCGGGTGCGCCCTTGCCGGCAGGCGCGGTTTGTGCGGCGCCCAAGCTGCTCTTCATTATAATGGAGAGCCTTACCGCATCGCGAAGTGTTCAATGATCGAATCCGCAATCGCCTGGTTGCTGCAACTGATTGCAGCGCCGGAAGTCGGGCTGACCTCGGTCTTTCTGATCAGCTTTATTTCCGCCACCTTGTTGCCGCTCGGCTCAGAGCCGGCCGTTTTTGCCGTCATCAAGGCCAATCCTTCCCTGTTCTGGGCCGCCATTGCCGTCGCCACCCTGGGCAACACGCTGGGCGGTATCGTCGATTACTGGATGGGCTACCGGGCCAAGCAGGCGTTCGCCAAGGAGCGCAACACGCGCTGGTTCCGCTGGCTGGCCCGCTATGGCGCCAAGACCATGCTGCTGGCCTGGCTGCCCCTCGTGGGCGACCCGCTGTGCACGCTGGCAGGCTGGCTCAAGCTGCCGTTCTGGCCCAGCGTGGCGTACATGGCCGTCGGCAAGTGCGCGCGTTACCTGACGATGACGGGCTTGCTGCTGTACGTGCCCGATGGCGTCTGGCACCGGATCGGGCAAATGCTGGCGTGATGGCGATGCCGTATCGTGTGCATTGCAACGCCTGTTTGCCCTGTTTTTGGGCAGTTTGATAGTTTGTGGTCGAGTCTGATTCTTGGCATTTTTGCGCGAAAAAGGCAAGGGGACTGATTTTTTATTCATGGAAATTGTGGCTTGACCATATTTGCTATGGTTGTGCCGACCCTGCTTAAACCTTGGGCGGCATAAGGCTGTTCCCGCATGGTGCGGCGCAATAAGATAAAATGGGTCTTTAGGGTCCAGTCCACATCGTCACCACACTCCATGAACGCTCCCGCACATATCCAAGCTTTACTGGCAGAAACGCCCAATGGTCCCGCAGCAAGCCGCCTGCGCGAAATCCCGTATAACTACACGTCGTTTTCCGATCGCGAGATCGTCATCCGCCTGTTGGGAGAGGATTCCTGGCGCCTGCTCGACGAGCTGCGCGGCGCCCGCCAGACGGGCCGTTCGGCCCGCATGCTGTACGAGGTGCTGGGCGACATCTGGGTCGTGCGCCGCAATCCCTACCTGCAGGATGACTTGCTCGACAATCCGAAGCGCCGCCAGGGCTTGATCGATGCCTTGCATCATCGCCTGGCCGAGGTCGACAAGCGCCGCCTGGGCATCGATGCGGCCGGCAGCGACGTCGCGGCCAGTGGCGAAGCGCCGGAAGTCGCCAAGGCGCGCAGTGCCAATGTGGAGCTGCTGCTGAAGGCGGCCAGCAAGGCCGTGGCCGATTTTGGCGACGAATTCCGCAAGATCTACGACTTGCGCAAGCGCACGGTCAAGGTACTGGGCCGCTACACGGAAAAGCACAACGTGCGCTTCGACGGCATGACGCGCGTGTCGCACGTGACCGATGCCACCGACTGGCGCGTGGAATACCCGTTCGTCGTGCTCACGCCCGACACGGAAGAGGAAATGGCCGGCCTGGTGAAGGGCTGTATCGAGCTGGGACTGACCATCATCCCGCGCGGCGGCGGCACCGGCTACACGGGCGGCGCGATTCCCCTGACACCGATGTCGGCCGTCATCAACACGGAAAAGCTGATCACCCTGGGCGCCGTGGAAATGACGGTCTTGCCCGGCCTCACGCACGAGTACGCGACCATCAATTCGGGCGCCGGCGTGATCACGAACAAGGTATCGGAAGCGGCGGAAAAGGCCGGTTTCGTGTTTGCCGTCGATCCGACCTCGGCCCACGCTTCCTGCATCGGCGGCAATGTCGCCATGAATGCGGGCGGCAAGAAAGCCGTGCTGTGGGGCACGGCGCTCGACAATCTGGCGTCGTGGCGCATGGTCGACCCGAACGGCGACTGGCTCGACGTCACGCGCCTCGACCATAACCTGGGCAAGATCCACGATATCGCGCTGGCACGTTTCCAGCTGGAATGGCGCCACCCGAGCACGCGCGAGGCCACCAAGCCGAACGCACCGTTCAAGACGGAAATCCTGGAAATTCCTGGCCGCAAGTTCCGCAAGGAAGGCCTGGGCAAGGACGTGACGGACAAGTTCCTCGCCGGCTTGCCGGGCATCCAGAAGGAAGGCTGCGACGGCCTCATCACGTCGGCGCGCTGGATCCTGCACAAGATGCCGAAATTCGCCCGCACCGTCTGCCTGGAATTCTTCGGCCAGGCGCGCGATGCGATCCCGTCGATCGTGGAAATCAAGGATTACCTCGATGGCTTGCCGGCCAAGGGCGAGCAATACACGACCATCCGCCTGGCGGGCCTCGAGCATCTGGACGAGCGCTACCTGCGCGCCGTCGGCTACGCCACCAAGTCGAAACGGGGTGTGCTGCCGAAGATGGCCCTGTTCGGCGACATCGTCGGCGACGATGAAAACGCCGTCGCCCAGGCGGCGTCGGAAGTGGTGCGCATCGCCAACACGCGCGTGGGCGAAGGCTTTGTGGCCGTCAGCCCCGAGGCGCGCAAGAAATTCTGGCTCGATCGTGCCCGCACGGCCGCCATTGCCAAGCATACCAACGCCTTTAAAATCAATGAAGACGTGGTGATCCCGCTCAACCGCATGGGCGAATACACGGATGGCATCGAACGCATCAATATCGAGCTGTCGATCAAGAACAAGCTGCAGCTGGCAGAGGCCTTGAGCGAATTCTTTGGCAAGGGTAATTTGCCTGTTGGCAAGAGCGACGACGCGTCCGACGACCGTGTCGACGATGCGGAAATGCTGGGCGACCGTGCTGAGCAGGCGCAGCAGTTGCTGGCGCAAGTCACGGCACGCTGGACCTATCTGCTGGCACAGCTGGACCGTCCGCTGGCCGACGTGAAGGGCGAACTGGCCGAGCTGGGCATGGAGCGCTTGCTGCCCGTCTTCGATGCGCGCCTGGAAACGCAGCCGGCCGCCACCCTGTTTGACGTGGTGCAGGACCGCACCGTGCGCATTACCTGGAAGCAGGAAATCCGCGCCCAGCTGCGCCAGATCTTCAACGGCGCCGCGTTCAAGCTGATCCTCGACGAGGCCACCGCCATCCACGCGCGCATCCTGCGTTCGCGCGTGTTTGTCGCGCTGCACATGCATGCGGGCGATGGCAACGTGCACACGAACTTGCCCGTCAACTCGGACAATTACGAAATGCTGCAGGACGCCCACGAAGCCGTGGGCCGCATCATGATCCTGGCCCGCTCGCTCAACGGCGTCATTTCCGGTGAGCATGGTATCGGCATCACCAAGCTGGAATTCCTGACGGAAGAGGAAATCGGCGAGTTCCGCAGCTACAAGCAGCGCATCGATCCGGAAGGCCGTTTCAACAAGGGTAAATTGCTGAACCTGCCAGGCATGGGCGCCGACTTGCGCAATGCCTACACGCCATCGTTCGGCCTGATGGGCCATGAATCGCTGATCATGCAGCAAAGCGATATCGGCGCCATCGCCGACAGCGTCAAGGATTGCTTGCGCTGCGGCAAGTGCAAGCCCGTGTGCTCGACGCACGTGCCACGCGCCAACTTGCTGTACTCGCCACGCGACAAGATCCTGGCGACGTCGTCCCTGATCGAAGCGTTCCTGTACGAAGAGCAGACGCGCCGCGGTATTTCCATCAAGCATTGGGAGGAATTCGAGGACGTGGCGGACCATTGCACGGTATGCCACAAGTGCGTCACGCCTTGCCCGGTCAATATCGACTTCGGCGACGTGTCGATGAACATGCGCAACTTGCTGCGCAAGATGGACAAGAAGAGCTTTAATCCTGGTACCAAGGCCACGATGATGTTCCTCAACGCCACCGATCCCGTGACCATCAATGCCACGCGCAAGGTCATGATCGGCTGGGGCTACAAGGCGCAGCGCCTGGGCCACGATTTGTTGAAGAAATTTGCCAAGAAGCAAACCAAGGCACCGCCGCCATCGACGGGCAAGCCGCCCGTCAAGGCGCAGGTGATCCATTTCATCAATAAAAAGATGCCGGGCAACCTGCCGAAGAAATCGGCGCGCGCGCTGCTCGACATCGAAGACGATAAAGTCATCCCGATCATCCGCAATCCGAAGACGACCACGGCCGATACGGAAGCCGTGTTCTACTTCCCCGGTTGCGGTTCGGAGCGTTTGTTCTCGCAAGTGGGCCTGGCCACGCAGGCGATGCTGTGGGAAGTGGGCGTGCAGACGGTCTTGCCGCCTGGCTACCTGTGCTGCGGTTATCCGCAGCGTGGCGCGGGCGAGTTCGACAAGGCCGAGAAGATGATGACGGACAACCGCGTCCTGTTCCACCGCATGGCCAACACGCTCAATTACCTGGATATCAAGACGGTGCTCGTGTCGTGCGGCACCTGCTACGACCAGCTGGCCACGTATCAGTTTGAAAAGATTTTCCCCGGCTGCCGCATCATGGATATCCATGAGTATTTGCTGGAGAAAAACGTCAAGCTGGAAGGCGTCAACGGCACGCGCTATATGTACCACGAGCCTTGCCACAATCCGATGAAGCTGCAGGAATCGGGCAAGACCATCAATTCCCTGATCAGCACGGTGGACAACGTGAAGATCGAGAAGAACGATCGTTGCTGCGGTGAATCGGGTTCGCTGGCCGTCACGCGCCCGGACATTTCCACGCAAGTGCGTTTCCGCAAGGAAGAGGAAATGGTCAAGGGCGCCGACAAGCTGCGCGGCGATGGCTTCACGGGTGACGTGAAAATCCTCACCAGCTGCCCGTCGTGCCTGCAAGGCTTGTCGCGCTACAATGATGATTCGGGCACGACGGCCGACTACATCGTCGTCGAGATCGCCAAACACTTGCTGGGAGAGAACTGGATGCCGGATTACGTGAAACGCGCCAATGACGGCGGCATCGAGCGGGTGCTGGTGTGACCTGCGATCTGTGCAGCCTGCTGGACGGCTACGCCAACAAGCAGGGTCTGGAGACCCTGCTGTGGCGCAGCGAACGCCTGTCCGTGGTGGCCGTCGACGATCCTGCCTATCCCGGCTTTTGCCGCGTGATCTGGAACAGGCATGTGAAGGAAATGACGGATTTGACGCCGGGCGAGCGCAACTATGTCATGGAAGTCGTGTGGCAAGTCGAGCTGGCCGTGCGTGAAGTGATGCAGCCGGAAAAGGTCAATGTGGCCAGTTTCGGCAACATGACGCCGCACGTGCATTGGCACGTGATTCCCCGCTACCGCGACGATGCGCATTTCCCCAGCCCGAGCTGGGCCGTGGTGCAGCGCGAGACGGCGCCCGAGGTATTGGCCGCGCGCCGCGCCCTGTTGCCGGCCTTGCGCGATGCCATCATTCAACGTTTATCCGCATAAAGTATTGTCATGACTGAAAAAGTAGCAACACCCCAACCGACCGGCTTGACCGTGCACAACCAGTCGCGCGTGCTCGACGTGGCTTTCGACGATGGCAGCGAATTCGCGCTGCCGTTCGAATACCTGCGCGTGTATTCGCCGTCGGCCGAAGTGCAGGGCCATGGCAAGGGCCAGGAAACCTTGCAGTTAGGAAAACGCCTGGTCGGCATCACCGGCCTGGAGCCGGTTGGCAACTACGCCGTGCAACCGACCTTCAGCGATGGCCACAATTCCGGCCTGTACACCTGGGCCTACCTGTACAAGCTGGGCGTGGAACAGCCAAAGCTGTGGCAGGATTACCTGGACCGCCTGACGGCGGCCGGCTACCCCGGCGACAGCGGCCGCGACGCCAAGGCGGACATGACGGTCAAGCAATCTTCCGGCCATGTCCACGGACCGAGCTGCGGGCATAAACATTAAGCTAAAAAAATAATGCGGTAATCTTGTCGGATTGCCGCCGCCCCGTTCGTCGTATGGATGCCCGCGCTTGCGGGCATTTTTCTTTTGGAGAAGAGACTATGGAATACATGATCCTGATCTACGCCGACGAGGCGCGTTATGAAGCGATGGAGGAAGGGCAGATGGCCAGCCTGATGGCCGAGTTCGCAAGTTACACGCAGGCACTGGAGGCGGCCGGCGTGCTGCGCGGCGGCGGCGAGCTGGCGCCCGTGGGCAGCGCCACCAGCGTGCGGGTGCGCAATGGCAAACCTGTCGTCACGGACGGGCCGTTCGCGGAAACCAAGGAGCAGCTGGGCGGCTACTACCTGCTGGCCTGTGCCAATCTGGACGAGGCGCTGGTCTGGGCCGGGCGTTGCCCGGTAGCATCCCTGGGTACCATCGAAGTGCGGCCCGTCACGGCGTGAGCATGGGCGGCGACGCCACCTCGGCCGTCGAACACGTCTTTCGCCAGGAGCGGGGCAAGGTGCTGGCCGGCCTGATGCGGCGCTTCGGCGACCTGGGCCTGGCGGAAGATGTGTTGCAGGAAGCGTGCCGCAAGGCGCTGGAACTGTGGCCGCAGGCGGGCGTGCCCGATAATCCGGCGGCCTGGCTGACGTCGGTGGCGCGCCACGCGGCCCTCGATCACGTGCGCCGCGCGGGCAAGGGCGTCATCGATGCCGACGCCGTGCTGTCCAGCCTGTCGGCAGCCCAGGCGGAGGAAGCGCAAGCCATCGAGGATGACCGTTTGCGCCTGCTGTTCATCTGCTGCCATCCGGCGCTGGCGCCCGAGGCGCAGGTGGCGCTGGCCCTGCGCACCCTGTGCGGCCTGTCCACGGGCGAGATCGCGCGCGCCTTTGGCCTGGCCGAAGCGGCCCTGTCGCAGCGCCTGCTGCGCGCCAAGCGCAAGATCGCCGAGGCGGCCATCCCGTTCGAGTTGCCGCCGGCGCCGGACTGGCCGCCGCGGCTGGCGCAAGTCATGCACGTGATTTACCTGGTGTTCAGCGAAGGCTATTGCGCCAGCGGCGGCGACGCCTTGCTGCGCCCGGACCTGTGCGCGGAAGCGCTGCGGCTGGGACGGCTGCTCGATACCTTGCTGCCCGGCGAGCCGGAAGTGCAGGGCTTGCTGGCCCTGATGCTGCTGCAGGCGTCGCGCGGCGCGGCGCGGCTGTCGCCCGCAGGCTATCTGCTGACCCTGGAAGAGCAGGATCGCCGCCTGTGGCACGCTGACTTGATCGCCGAAGGGCTTGCGCTGCTGGAGCAAGCCTTGCCGGCCCGGGCGCCGGGGGCGTACCAGTTGCACGCGGCCATTGCCGCCCTGCATGCCAAGGCCGCCACGGCCGGGCAGACGGACTGGCGCCAGATCAGTGCCCTGTACGGCGCCTTGCTGCGGCACAAGCCGGAACCGTTGGTCTTGCTTAATGCCGTCATCGCCTGCGCCATGGCGCATGGCGCCGAACATGGGCTGGCATGGCTGGCGCGCCTGGAAGCCGTGCCCAGCCTGGCCCAGTCGCACTACCTGCACGCGGCCAGGGCCGACCTGCTGCGCCGCCAGGGCGACCGCGCGGGGGCGCTGGCGGCGTATGCCCGGGCGGCAATGCTGGCCTCGAATGCGGTCGAAAGGCAATACCTTCTCCGGCGTCACGGGGAAATGCGCCTGCCGCTTGTATAATGCACGCAAGTTCAAACAGACTGCCTACCATGACCAATACGACCCATTTCGGATACAAAACAGTTGCAGAAGACGACAAAGTGCGCGAAGTCGCCAAGGTGTTCCATTCCGTCGCTGCCAAATACGACGTGATGAACGACTTGATGTCGGGCGGGCTGCACCGTCTGTGGAAGACGTTTACGATTGCCAACGCGGGCGTGCGCCCTGGTTTCAAGGTGCTCGACATCGCCGGCGGCACGGGCGACCTGTCGAAAGCGTTCGCCAAGCAGGCGGGCCCCACGGGCGAAGTCTGGTTGACCGATATCAATGAATCGATGCTGCGTGTGGGCCGCGACCGCCTCTTGAATCGCGGCTTGCTCACCCCCACCTTGTTGTGTGACGCGGAAAAACTGCCATTCCCCGACAACTATTTTGACCGTGTCAGCGTGGCCTTTGGCCTGCGCAACATGACGCACAAGGATGTGGCGCTGGCGGAAATGCGCCGCGTGCTGAAACCGGGCGGCAAGCTGCTGGTGCTGGAGTTTTCCAAGGTGGCGGCACCGCTGCAAAAGCCGTATGACCTGTATTCGTTCTCGGTCTTGCCGTGGTTCGGACAGAAAATCGCCGGTGACGCGGAAAGCTATCGTTACCTGGCTGAATCGATCCGCATGCATCCGGACCAGGAAACGCTGAAGACCATGATGGAAACGGCGGGCCTGGAGCGCGTGCAGTACTACAATTTGACGGCGGGCATAGCCGCTTTGCATACCGGCATCAAGATGTAAGACAACGAGGTCACTCGCGTGTTGCCGGTGAATTTAGGAGATGGAATGAAATTGAAGAAATTTATGGTTGGCATGATGCTGGCCGCGACCACGGTATCCATGCTGGGCGAGGCGCTGGCCCGTCCGATGGGCGGTGGCCGTTCGTTTGGCCGCCAGTCGCAGAACGTGGGCCGCCAGGCTCCCGCGCCGGCACCAGCCCCCGCACCGGCCGCCGCGCCACGCCAGGCGCAACCGGCCCCCGCGCCGGCGCCTTCCGCCAAGGCACCCAGCCGCTGGAAAGGCTTGCTGGGCGGTGCACTGCTGGGCCTGGGCCTGGGCGCCTTGCTGTCGCACTTCGGCCTGGGCGGCGCCCTGGCCAGCATGATCAGCACCTTGCTGATGGTGGCCCTGTTGGCAGGTGCGGCGTTCTTCATCTACCGCATGGTGCGCGGCAAGCGCGAAAACAATGCGGGTGGCCATGCGCCGTTCGCCGGTTTTGGCGGCAACCAGCCTGCGCCAGCGGGTAACACGCCCGATATCGGCTCGCGCATTCCACCGCTGCCGCCGCTGCAACCGGTCTCGTCCGGCGTCGGCCTGGACAAGGTCGCGCCCGTGGCCGCGCCATGGGGCGTGCCTGCCGATTTCGACAAGGATGCCTTCCTGCGTCACGCGAAGAGCAATTTCATTCGCCTGCAAGCGGCCTGGGACAAGGCGGACGTCAACGACATCCGCGAATTCACGTCGCCGGAAGTGTACGCTGAGCTGCGCATGCAGATCCAGGAGCGCGGTGCGCAAGCCGATTTCACGGACGTCGTCAGCATCGACGCCGAATTGCTTGGCATCGAGACGAGCGTCACCGATTACCTGGCCAGCGTGAAGTTCACGGGCCTGATCCGTTCGGCGCCCGATGCCGCGGCGGAGCCGTTCGCGGAAGTGTGGAATATGTCGAAACCCGTCAGCGGCAATAGCGGCTGGGTCTTGGCAGGCATTCAACAATTGGGTTAATGATAATTATTTCCTGAATAGCAGCTTAAGCCCATGGCTAATTCATGGTGCTTGAGGGATATTTTCTGCTGAACTGGTAAGATCGAAGCCGCCCGCGTTGTTGTACGGGCGGTTTTTTCTTTTTAAGGGCGCGCGCGGCGCGCAAGCATATGATGGCACCGATTCCCGACCTTACCTTGATGACTCCCGTTATCGCGAGCATCAATCACCTGCTGGCGCAGGAGCCGTGGGCGCGCCAGCAACTGGCGGTGCACGCCGGCAAGCTGGCCTGCATCGATACGGGCGCCGTGGCCCTGCGCATGCGCGTCGACAGCGCCGGCATGCTGGAAGCGGCGCCGGCGGACGTGTCTGCCAATGTCACCATCCGCGTCAAACTGTCCGACGTGCCGCTGATTCTGCAAAACCGCGAACGGGCGTTTTCGTACGTGAAAATCGAAGGCGACGCCGAGTTTGCCAATGCGATTTCGCAATTGAGCAAGGGCTTGCGCTGGGAAGCGGAGCACGACCTGGAAAAGCTGTTCGGCCCCATCCTGGCCACGCGCGTGGTCTCCGGCGCCAGGGATGCCCTTGCCTTCGTGCGCACGGGCCAGCAAAAGCTGGCGGAAAACGTGGCGGAATACTTTCTGGACGAACAGCCCATGCTGATCCGTCCCGCTACCTTGCTGGAATACTCGGCTGGCGTGACGCGCGTGCGCGATGACGTCGAACGCCTGGCCAAGCGCCTCGCCCGGCTGGAAAAGGCGGCCGCCGCCCTCCAGCCGCAGTCCTCTTCACCGGATGTGTCTACATGATATTGAAATTCCTGCGCCTGTTTAAGATCATCCGTGTTTCCATCAAGTACGGTCTAGATGAGATAGCAATTTCTGGTCTGCAAGTTCCGCGCACTGCCAAGCTGATCGACACCCTGATTTTCTGGCGCGACCTGTCGTCGCCACGCGGCCTGCGCCTGCGCCTGGCGCTGGAAGAACTGGGGCCCATCTTCGTGAAATTCGGCCAGGTGCTGTCGACGCGGCGCGACCTGATGCCGCCCGACATCGCCGAGGAACTGGCGCGTTTGCAGGATCGCGTGCCGCCCTTCGATTCCGACCTGGCCATCGCGCAGATCACCAAGTCCCTGGGCGCCCATCCGGACCAGCTGTTTGCCCGCTTCGAGCGCGAACCGGTGGCGTCCGCCTCGATTGCCCAGGTGCACTTCGCCACCTTGAAGGATGGCCGTGAAGTGGCCGTGAAGGTCTTGCGTCCAGGCATGAAAAAGCTGATCGACGAAGACGTGGCGCTGATGCATATCGCAGCCGGCTGGATCAGCCGCCTGTGGGCCGACAGCAAGCGTTTGAAGCCGCGCGAAGTGGTGGGCGAATTCGACAAATACCTGCATGACGAGCTGGACCTGATGCGCGAGGCGGCCAACGCCAGCCAGCTGCGCCGCAACTTCGCCAATTCGGACTTGCTGCTGGTGCCGGAAATGCACTGGGACTATTGTTCCAGCAGCGTCATCGTGATGGAGCGCATGTACGGCATCCCCGTGTCGCAGATCGACCGCCTGGTGGCGGCCGGCGTGGACTTGCGCAAACTGTCCAGCGATGGCGTGGAAATTTTCTTCACGCAAGTGTTCCGCGACGGCTTTTTCCATGCGGACATGCATCCGGGTAATATTCTCGTCTCCATCGCGCCCGACTCGTTCGGCCGCTATATCGCGCTGGATTTCGGCATCGTCGGCACCTTGAACGATTACGACAAGGATTACCTGTCGCAAAACTTCCTCGCTTTCTTCCGCCGCGACTACAAGCGCGTGGCCGAGGCGCATATCGAATCGGGCTGGGCGCCGAAAGACACGCGCGTCGACGAGCTGGAAGCGGCCGTGCGCGCCTGCTGCGAGCCGATCTTCGACCGCCCGCTGAAGGATATTTCCTTTGGGCAAGTTCTGCTGCGTCTGTTCCAGACCTCGCGCCGCTTCAATGTGGAAGTGCAGCCGCAGCTGGTGCTGCTGCAAAAGACCCTGCTCAATATCGAAGGCCTGGGACGCCAGCTGGACCCGGAACTGGACCTGTGGCAGACGGCCAAGCCCTACCTGGAAAAATGGATGAGCAATCAGGTGGGGCCGCAAGGCTTCATGGAGCGCCTGCGCGCCGAGGCGCCCCGCTATGCGCACATCTTCCCGCAACTGCCGCGTTTGCTGCACCAGGCCTTGACGGTGCATGGCGAGCCGCGCGAAAACGACGTGGAACTGATGAAAACCTTGTTGGCAGAACAACGCCAGACGAACCGCCTGCTGAGCTTTATCGTGTATTTCGTCGGCGCCTTCGCGCTCGGCGCGCTGGGCTTGCAAGTGTATATGCGCTGGCATCAACTGCCGTTTTAACAGGATCAGGACGTAAGTGATGGCTGACTTCCATACCCGCGACCCGCTGTCGCCCGCCTTCTGGGACGAGCGTTTTGAGAAACAATTCACGCCCTGGGACCAGGGCGGCGTACCCGCGCGCCTGCGCAGCTTCGTGCTGGGCAGTCCGGCGCCGTTGCGCTGTCTGATACCCGGCTGCGGTTCCGCCTACGAACTGGCCTTCATGCTCGACGCGGGCTGGGACGCCACGGCCATCGACTTTTCGCCAGCGGCCGTGGCCGCCGCGCGCGTCCAGCTTGGCGAACGGGCGGGGCGGGTGGTGGAAGCCGATTTCTTTGCCTGGCAGCCAGACGCGCCGCTGGACCTGATTTATGAACGGGCGTTCCTGTGCGCCATGCCACGCGCCATGTGGCCGCAGGTGGCGGCCCGCTGGGCGCAGTTGCTGGCGCCGGGCGCGATGTTGGCCGGCTACTTTTTCTTTGACGATAATGCCAAGGGGCCGCCATTTGGTATGTCACGTGAGCAATTAAACGCCTTGCTGGCGCCACATTTCGACTGCCTGGCCGATGAAGCCGTCGGCGATTCCATCGCTGTCTTCGCCGGCAAGGAGCGCTGGATGAGCTGGCGCCGCCGGGCGGACTGAGCCTGGCAGGGCAAGCGACCGGGCGATTTCCGTAGAGACTGGCGGAAAAGCTTTATAATTCAGGGTTTTTGATGATTTTCTCGGAGTAGAGATGCCGATTTACGCTTACCGTTGTGACGAGTGTGGTTTTGCCAAGGATGTCTTGCAAAAGATCTCCGATCCAGTACTGACGGTGTGCCTGTCGTGCGGCAAGCCCAGTTTCAAGAAGCAATTGACGGCCGCCGGTTTCCAATTGAAGGGCACTGGCTGGTACGCGACCGATTTCCGCGGCGGCACGGCACCGACGACGGCCATTCCGACGGGCCCGGCCGATAACGCCAAGCCGGCTCCTGCTGCCGAGAGCGCGCCTGCCGCCGTTGCCCCGGCGCCCGCGCCTGCCGCGGCGGCGCCAAAAGCGGACTGACAAGCGCGTTGCGCCGAACCATTCCATTACCGAGAAACCGATGCGTAAATACTTCATTACCGGATTGCTGATCTTAGTACCGCTGGCCATTACCGTCTGGGTACTCAATTTGGTGATCGGCACCCTGGACCAGTCCCTGCTGCTGGTACCGGCGCGTTTCCGCCCGACCTCGCTGTTTGGCTTTGACATTCCCGGCCTGGGCACGATACTGACGATAGTCATCGTCTTCCTGACAGGCTTGTTGACGAATAACCTGGTCGGCAATTACGTGGTGAAACTGTGGGAAAAGTTGCTGCAGCGCATACCCATCGTTAATTCCCTGTATTCGAGCGTCAAGCAAGTATCGGATACCTTGTTTTCCTCGTCGGGCAATGCTTTCCGCAAGGCAGTGCTGGTGCCATATCCGCACCAGAATTCCTGGACCATCGCCTTCCTGACCGGCGTGCCGGGCGGCGATGCGGCGAACCACCTGGTGGGCGATTACGTCAGCGTGTATGTGCCGACGACGCCGAACCCGACATCGGGCTTCTTCCTGATGATGAAGCGCAGCGATGTGGTCGAGCTGGACATGAGCGTCGATGCGGCGCTCAAGTACATCGTCTCGATGGGCGTGGTGGCGCCTGCGGAAGTTGTCGCTGTAACGGCCCCGGTAGCCAAAGAATAAAGGCAGGCGTCCCACGGGGGACGTGGCCGGATTGAACACTCACTAACCTGAACTGAGAATTTTATGTCTATGCGTACTGAATATTGCGGCCTCGTTACTGAAGCCATGCTGGGACAAACCGTCAGCCTGTGCGGCTGGGTACATCGCCGCCGCGACCACGGCAGCCTGATTTTCATCGATTTGCGCGACCGTGAAGGCCTGGTGCAAATCGTTTGCAACCCGGAACAAGCGGAGATGTTCAAGGTCGCCGAAGCCGTGCGCAACGAATTCTGCCTGCGCGTGACGGGCGTGGTGACGAACCGTATCGACGGCACCATCAACAACAACCTGAAATCGGGCAAGATCGAAGTGGTTTGCTCGGAACTGGAAGTGCTGAACCCTTCCGTGCCCGTGCCATTCCAGCTCGACGACGACAACCTGTCGGAAACGACGCGCCTGACGCACCGCGTGCTGGACCTGCGCCGCCCGCAAATGCAGAACAACCTGCGCCTGCGCTACAAGGTCACGATGGAAGTGCGCAAGTACCTCGACGCGCTGGGCTTCATCGACATCGAAACGCCGATGCTGACCAAGTCGACGCCAGAAGGCGCGCGCGATTACCTGGTGCCGTCGCGCGTGAACGCCGGCAGCTTCTTCGCCTTGCCACAATCGCCACAGTTATTCAAGCAACTGTTGATGGTCGCCAACTTCGACCGTTACTACCAGATCACCAAGTGCTTCCGCGATGAAGACTTGCGCGCTGACCGCCAGCCGGAATTCACGCAGATCGACTGCGAAACCTCGTTCCTGACGGAACAGGAAATCCGCGACCTGTTCGAAGACATGATACGCGTCGTCTTCAAGAACACCCTCGATATCGACCTGCCGAACCCGTTCCCGGTGATGGACTTCGCCGAAGCGATGGGCCTGTATGGTTCCGACAAGCCGGACATGCGCGTCAAGCTGGCCTTCACGGACTTGACCGACGTCATGAAAGACGTGGACTTCAAGGTCTTCTCGGGCGCTGCCAACATGCCGAAGGGCCGCGTGGTGGGCTTGCTGATTCCAGGCGGCGGCGCCATGCCACGCTCGGAAATCGATGCATACACGCAATTCGTTGCCATTTATGGCGCCAAGGGCCTGGCCTACATCAAGGTCAATGAAAAAGCCAAGGGCCGCGACGGCCTGCAATCGCCGATCGTGAAGAACCTGCACGATGCGGCATTGGCACAGATCATTGAACTGACGAATGCACAAGACGGCGACTTGATCTTCTTCGGCGCCGACAAGGCGAAAGTCGTCAACGACGCCATCGGCGCGCTGCGCGTGAAAATCGGCCATAGCGAATTCGGCAAGAAAGCCGGCCTGTTCGACGACGTGTGGAAGCCATTGTGGGTGGTCGACTTCCCGATGTTCGAACACGACGAAGAAGCGGACCGCTGGACGGCAACCCACCATCCATTCACGGCGCCGAAAGATGGCCATGAAGACATGCTGGAAACCAATCCGGGCGCCTGCATCGCCAAGGCCTACGACATGGTCTTGAACGGCTGGGAACTGGGTGGCGGTTCGATCCGTATCCACCGCGAAGAAGTCCAGAGCAAGGTCTTCCGTGCATTGAAGATCGATGCCGAAGAAGCGCAGCTGAAGTTCGGCTTCCTGCTCGACGCCCTGCAATACGGCGCGCCGCCGCATGGCGGCCTGGCATTCGGCCTGGATCGTATCGTGACCATGATGACCGGTTCCGAATCGATCCGCGACGTGATCGCTTTCCCGAAAACCCAGCGCGCGCAAGATTTGCTGACCCATGCGCCGTCGGAAGTAGACGAGAAGCAACTGCGCGAACTGCACATCCGTTTGCGCAGCGCCGAGCCCAAGGTAGTGTAATGAGGCATGCGGCCGCTGCGGCGGTCGCTGTTTGATAAGCTATGCAAAAAGAGGCGCTTTCAAGGCGCCTTTTTCATTGTTGATATGACCCATAAAATTCCCGTTTCCGTGCTGGTCGTCATTCATACGGCCGATCTGGACGTCTTGCTGATCGAGCGCGCGGGCCAGCCCGGCTTCTGGCAGTCGGTGACCGGTTCGCTCGACGCCGTCGACGAGCCGCTGCTGCAGACGGCCGCGCGCGAACTGTGCGAGGAAACCGGCATCGTTGCCGATGGCGAAGGCATCGTGCTGCGCGACTGGAACCTGTCGAATGTGTACGAGATCTACCCGATCTGGCGCCACCGCTATGCGCCCGGCGTGACGCGCAACACGGAGCACGTGTTCAGCGTGCAAGTGCCACGCGACATCGCCATCACCCTGAGCCCGCGCGAACACTTGCAATATGCGTGGCTGCCGTACCTGGCGGCGGCCGACCGCTGTTTTTCGTCCTCCAACGCGGAAGCGATCCTGCAATTGCCGGCCATGACGGGCCTGGCACGACGCCTTACCTGACCTTTCTAGAAAGTATTTCATGTTGAACTGGATTCATTTGACCGCACAGCAAAAACTGCTGGGCACCGTGGGCATCATCCTGTGTCTGTGCTTTATCCTGGCGCTCTTCACCTCCACCGTGCCCGGCCGCACGCCGCCGATCGGCATGCCGCTGATGGCGATCGGCTGGCTGCTGCACCCGGGCGCGTTCGCCAAGGGCAAGCGCACGGTGGCCTGGCGCGGCGCGCCCTTGCTGGTCAAGGTGGTCTGGGCCGCCGGCATCACGGCCTTGCTGGTGAGCGTGACGGCAGGCGTGGGCCGCATGCTGGCCTGATTGCGTCCGGCACGATGATTCTGCCCGTTTGGGTGCGCACGCGCACCTACGCTGGCGCCGCGCGGGGCCTGTCTGGGAGTAGAATCGATGCATGAAAATTCGCGTAGCAACTTATAATATACACAAGGGCGTTTCCTCCGTGCGGGGCTTGCCCAGGGTCCATGCATTGAAGCAGGCGATTGCGCTGTTCCATGCAGATGTTGTTTTTTTGCAAGAAGTGCAGGGCAAGCATGACCGCAACGCGGCCCGCTTCGGCGCCGAGAACAATGGCCACAAGCATTGGCCGGAAGCATCGCAGCATGAATTCTTTGCCGGCCCCGAGCACCACACGGCCTACGGCATGAACGCCGTGTATGACCATGGCCACCACGGCAATGCCTTGCTCAGCAAGTTCCCCATCGCCTCGCAAACCAACCACGACGTCTCAGATCATGCTTACGAGCAACGCGGCATCCTGCATTGCGTGCTCAACACGCCGCACGCCGATGTGCATTGCTACGTGGTCCACCTGGGCCTGTTTGAATCGGGACGGGGCCGGCAGACGCAGGCGCTGATCGACGCCGTCATGGAGTCGGCGCCCAATGGCGAGCCCGTCATCATTGCCGGCGACTTCAACGACTGGCGCAATACGCTCAGCGACAAGCTGCGCAATGCGCTGGGCGTGGTGGAAGTGTTCGACCAGCGTGCATCGAACTCGGCCCTGGGCGACCTCGTGCGCACCCTGGCGCGGCGCCAGACGAAAACGCCGATTCCCGTGCCGGCGCGCACCTTTCCCGCCGCCTTGCCGTGGTTCCGCCTGGACCGCATCTACGTCCGCGGTTTCCAGGTGGAAGGGGCGCAAGTGATGCATGGCACCCTGTGGGCAAAATTGTCGGACCACGCGCCGATAGTTGCTGCTTTGAAACTCGCGTAGACTGCCGGCATGCGCACAGTCAATTTCATCGCCCACAACGACATCCAGCTGCTGTATTGCGGCACCGATTACTTTCCCGCCCTGGTCGCGGCCATCGACGGCGCGCGTTCCGAAGTCTATTTCGAGACGTATATCTTTGCCGACGACGCCACCGGCACCCTGGTGCTCGATGCGCTCAAACGCGCGGCCGCCCGCGGCGTGCTGGTGTGCATGATCACGGACTGGTTCGGCACCGGCAACCGCAGGGTCAATGCCATGCATGCGCAGCTGGAAGCGGCCGGCGTGCACCACCGCATCTTCAATCCGTGGTTCCGGCGCGGCATCACGCGCACGCACCGCAAGATCTGCGTGGCCGATGGCGAGATCGCCCTGGTGGGCGGCATCAATATCAACGATGACATGTTTTGCGACTACGACCACAACATCAGCCTGGAAGCGCCGCGCTGGGACTTCGCCGTGCAGGTGAAGGGCCCGCTGGTGGACGCCATCCACGAAGAAGTACAGGCGCAGTGGGCGCGGCTGGGCAAGATGAACCTGGTGCGGCGCATCAAGCTGTACCGCAAGATGCGCGTCGTCAGCAAGGAGCTGGCGAAGAATCCCGTCGTGGCCGGCTTTGTCGTGCGCGACAACCTGCGCAACCGCCGCACCATCCAGCGCGCCTACCTGCAGGCGCTGGGCCAGGCGCGTAAAAGCGTGATGCTGGCCAACCCGTATTTCGCCCCCGGGCACAAGCTGCGCCGCGCGCTGGCGCAGGCGGCCCAGCGCGGCGTCGACGTGGTCCTGCTGATCGGCGTGGGCGAATTCCGCATGCAGGATGCCGTGGCGCACTCGTTCTATCCGAAGCTGCTGGCCGCCGGCGTGAAAATCGTCGAATACCGCAAGACGCAGCTGCACGCCAAGGTGGCCGTCGTCGACGATGACTGGGCAACGGTGGGCTCGAGCAATATTGACGCGCTGAGCCTGTTCCTGAACCAGGAAGCGAACGTGGTCATCAAGGACGTGGCGTTTGCGCAAAGCCTGCGCCAGCATATCGAGCAGGGCGTGGCCGACGGCATCGTCATCCACCAGGATGATTTCAAGCACATCGGCCGCTTCCGGCGCATCGGCTACGAAGCCGCGTTCCTCGTGTACCGGCTGGTGATGCGCATTTTTTCAGTGGGCAAGTACGCATGAGTGAAATGACAACGGTAAGGCTGGACAAATGGCTGTGGGCGGCGCGCTTCTTCAAGACGCGCTCGCTGGCCAGCGAGGCCGTCGATACGGGCAAGGTGAAAGTGGACGGCGAGCGCGTGAAACCGGCGCGCAGCGTGCGCCTGGGCGATGAGCTGGCCATCGACAATGGCGCGGAAACGTGGGAAGTGGCCGTGCTGGGCCTGTCCGACAAGCGCGGCGCGGCGCCCGTGGCGCGCTTGCTGTATGGGGAAACGCCGGCCAGCATCGCCCGCCGCGAACTGCTGGCGGAAGAACGCAAGCTGTTCCGCGAACCGGGCAGCACCATCAAAGGGCGGCCGACCAAGCGCGACCGCCGTCAACTGAGCAAGGCAGGCGGCCTCGACTGAGGCACGCCGCCAGCGGCGCGGGCGGGAAAAACCGGGAGCGAGCCCCGGCAAAACCCGCCTTTGCCGCCCTGAAAGCACTATCAACAACGCGGCCAGAGAATGCTGCGCTGCACCAATAGAACACCGGCTCTAAAGTTCCCGTTTGACTTTTACGTGGTAGTGGATAATAGTACGAGCGTTCGGATTTTTTCGGGGCGTGCTTTTTTTTACCCGCGCTTCAGTCCGCCAAATCGGCAACATCACTTTGAGAACGGACCTCTTGAATACTTCAGTCAAATTCATGCGCAAGGGCGAACTGACCCGTGCAGCCATCCTCGACGTGGCGCTGGACCTGTCCAGCCGCGACGGCCTGGAAGGCCTGACCATTGGGCTGCTTGCGGACAAAATGAACATGAGCAAGTCGGGCGTGTTTGCCCACTTTGGCTCGCGCGAAGACTTGCAGATGGAAGTGCTGAAGCTCTACCACTACCGTTTCGAGCAAGAAGTCTTTTTCCCCAGCATGAAAGAACCACGCGGCATCCAGCGCCTGCAATCGATGTTTGCGCGCTGGGTCAAGCGGGTCAGCGTGGAAATCGCTTCCGGCTGCATCTATATCAGCGGCGCCGTCGAGTATGACGACCGGCCGGGCCCGATCCGCGAAGCCCTGGTGGCCATGGTGCGGGCCTGGCAGGGCGCGCTGCTGCGCTGTGTCGAGCAATCGATCGCCACGGGCGACCTGAAAGCGGACACGGACGCCCAGCAGCTCGTGTACGAGATGTATGGCCTGATCCTGGCCCTGCATCACGATGCGCGCTTCCTGCGCGTGCCGGGCAGCATCGAACGGGCGCAGGCGGGCTTTGTCCGCCTGCTGGCGTCGTACCAGAATCCCGCTGCAGCCAGTCAGGAACAAGCCGTCAGGAATCAGTAGTTTTCGCAGCAACGAACACGCAATTCACCAGTACACACTTTAGCTAAACGCCTTCAGGAGAAAATTATGGGTCAATACGTCGCGCCAATCCGGGATATGCAATTCGTCCTGCATGAATTCCTGCAAGTGGAAGAAGAATTGAAGCAAATGCCGCACTACGCGGAAGTCGACGCCGACATCATCAACCAGGTGCTGGAAGAGGGCGGCAAATTCACTTCCGAAGTCCTGTTCCCGCTGAACCACTCCGGCGACCGCGAAGGCTGCCACCACGACCCCGTCACGAAAAACGTGACGACGCCGAAAGGTTTCAAAGAAGCTTACAAGCAGTATGTCGAAGGCGGCTGGGCGGCATTGGCTTGCGATCCGGAATACGGCGGCCAGGGCTTGCCAGTGGTATTGAACAACTCGTTCTATGAAATGCTCAACTCGTCGAACCAGGCCTGGTCCATGTACCCTGGCCTGTCGCACGGCGCCTACGAGTGCCTGAAGGAACACGGCACCGAGCACCAGAAGGAAGTCTATCTGCCGAAGCTGGTGTCGGGCGAATGGACGGGCACCATGTGCCTGACCGAACCGCACTGCGGCACCGACCTGGGCCTGCTGCGCTCGAAAGCGCTGCCCGAGGCGGACGGTTCCTGGACCATCACCGGCAACAAGATCTTCATCTCCGCCGGCGAGCACGACATGTCGGAAAACATCCTGCACCTGGTGCTGGCCCGCGTGCCGGACGCGCCGGAAGGCTCGAAAGGCATCTCGCTGTTCCTGGTGCCGAAATTCCTGCCGAATGCCGACGGTTCCGTCGGCGAGCGCAACCCGATCACCTGCGGCGCCATCGAAGAAAAGATGGGCATCCACGGCAACTCGACCTGCCAGATGAACCTGGACGGCGCCAAGGGCTGGATCATCGGCCAGCCGAACAAGGGCCTGAACGCCATGTTCGTCTTCATGAACGCGGCCCGTTTGGGCGTGGGCATGCAGTCGCTGGGCCTGACGGAAATCGCCTACCAGAACGCGCTGATCTACGCCAAGGACCGCACGCAAATGCGTTCGCTGTCCGGCATCAAGAACCCGGAACTGCCGGCCGACCGCATCATCGTGCACCCTGACGTGCGCCGCATGCTGCTGACCGGCAAGGCTTACGCGGAAGGCGCGCGCGCCTTCACTTCCTACGTGGCGCTGCAGATCGACCGCGAACTGCACCACCCTGACGCCGACGTGCGCAAGGAAGCTGCCGACGAAGTGGCGCTGCTGACGCCCGTCATCAAGGCCTTCATCACCGACAACGCCTGGATCGCCACCTCGGACGCGATGCAAGTGTTCGGCGGCCACGGCTACATCTCGGAATGGGGCATGGAACAGTATGTGCGCGACGCGCGCATCAACATGATCTACGAAGGCACGAACACGATCCAGTCGCTGGACCTGCTGGGTCGCAAGATCCTCGGCGACAACGGCGCCAAGCTGCGCAAGTTCGGCGAAAAGATCAAGGCCTTCGTCGAAGACAACGGCACCGATGAAGCGATGAGCGAATTCGTGACGCCATTGGGCGACCTGGGCGACAAAGTCACCAAGCTGACCATGGAAATCGGCATGAAGGCATTCCAGAATCCGGACGAAGTGGGTGCGGCATGCGTGCCTTACCTGCGTGTCGTCGGCCATATGATCTACAGCTACCTGTTCGCGCAGATGGCCAAGATCGCCCTCGAAAAAGAATCCAGCGGCGACAAGTTCTACACCGCCAAACTGGCTACCGCACGTTTCTACTTCGCCCGCTTGCAGCCTGAAACGGCAACCCTGATCCGTCAGGCGCGCTCCGGTTCGGCCAACCTGATGGCACTCGACGCAGACCTGTTCTAAGACTTGAGGAAAATATGACCAATTTCATCGTTAAAAAAGTAGCCGTCCTCGGCGCCGGCGTGATGGGCGCGCAGATCGCCGCCCATTGCATCAACGCGAAAGTGCCGGTCGTGCTGTTCGACTTGCCTGCCAAAGAAGGTCCGAAGAATGGCATCGTGCTGCGCGCCATCGAAAACCTGAAAAAACTGTCGCCTGCGCCGCTGGGCAACAAGGATGACGCCGCGCTGATCCAGGTCGCCAACTACGAAGACAACCTGGACCTGCTGGCCGGTTGCGACCTGATCATCGAAGCCATCGCCGAGCGCATGGACTGGAAACACGACCTGTACCAGAAGGTGGCTCCGCACATCGGCCCGAACGCGATCTTCGCCTCGAACACCTCGGGCCTGTCGATCACCAAGCTGGCCGACGGTTTCGACGCCGACCTGAAATCGCGCTACTGCGGCGTGCACTTCTTCAACCCGCCGCGCTATATGCACCTGGTCGAGATCATCCCGACCGCGTTCACCAAGCCTGAAATTTCCGACCAGCTGGAAGGCTTCCTGACCACCACCCTGGGCAAGGGCGTGGTACGCGCCAAGGACACGCCGAACTTCATCGCCAACCGCGTTGGCGTGTTCGGCATCCTGGCCATCGTGCATGAAGCGGAAAAATTCGGCCTGTCCGTGGACGTCGTCGATGACCTGACCGGCTCCAAGCTGGGCCGCGCCAAGTCGGGCACCTTCCGCACGGCGGACGTGGTCGGCCTGGACACCATGGGCCATGTGATCAAGACCATGCAGGACTACCTGCCGAACGACCCGTTCGCCGCCGTCTACAAGACGCCGGCCGTGCTGGCATCGCTGGTGGAAAAAGGCGCGCTGGGCCAGAAGAGCGGCGCGGGCTTCTACAAGAAGGTCGGCAAGGAAATTCAACGCCTGGACTTCGCCACCGGTGAATACGTGGCCGGCGGCGCCAAGGCTGCCGACATCATCGCCCGCATCCTGAAGGAAAAGGATCCGGTCAAGAAGATGAAGGCGCTGCGCGAATCGACGAACCCGCAAGGCCAGTTCCTGTGGGCGATCTTCCGCGACGCTTTCCACTACATCGCCATCCACCTGGACACCGTGGCCGACAATGCGCGTGACATCGACTTCGCCATGCGCTGGGGCTTCGGCTGGAACGTCGGCCCGTTTGAAACGTGGCAGGCATCGAACTGGCTGCAAGTGGCCAACTGGGTCAAGGAAGACATCGACGCCGGCCACGCGCTGTGCAACGCACCGCTGCCAGCCTGGGTCTTCGAAGGTCCGGTCGCTGAAAAAGGCGGCGTGCACACGCCGGAAGGCTCGTACTCCGCCGTGTCGAACAGCTTCGTGCCGCGTTCGACCCTGTCCGTGTATGACCGCCAGCCATTCCGCGCGCCAGTCCTGGGCAGCGGCGCCATCGACGGCAAGACCGCCGGCACCACCGTCTTCGAAGACGAATCCGTGCGCGTCTGGCATACGGGCGACGATGTGCTGATCATCTCGTTCAAGACCAAGATGCACGTGATCGGCGAAGGCGTGATCAATGGCCTGAAACTGGCCCTGGCCGAAGCCGAGAAAAACTTCAAGGGCCTGGTGATCTGGCACGCCGACGCAGCCGAAGGCGGCGCCTTCTCGGCCGGTGCCGACCTGCAATCGGCCCTGCCGGCGTTCATGCAAGGCGGCGTGAAAGCCGTCGATCCGATCATCGCCGAACTGCAGAACACCTTCATGTCGCTGAAATACGCGAACGTGCCGGTGATCGCCGCGGTCGCTGGCCTGGCACTGGGCGGCGGTTGCGAGCTGGCGCTGCACGCATCGAAGCGCGTGGCCTCGATCGAGTCGTACATCGGCCTGGTGGAAGTGGGCGTGGGCCTGATTCCTGCCGGCGGCGGCCTGAAGGAAGCGGCGCAGCGCGCCTACAAGGAAGCCAAGGGCAACGACATCCTGCAATTCCTGAAAACGGGCTTCACCAACGCGGCCACCGCCAACGTGTCGAAATCGGCGCTGGAAGCGAAGAAGATGGGCTACCTGAAGGAAGACGACGTGATCGTGTTCAACGCCTACGAGCTGCTGCACGTGGCCAAGGTCGAAGCGCGCGCCATGTTCGACGCCGGCTTCCGTCCGCAACTGCCTTCGCTGATCCAGGTCACGGGCCGCTACGGTTGGGGCACAATCAAGGCGCAGCTGGTCAACATGCGCGACGGCGGCTTCATCTCGGCGCACGATTTCAAGCTGGGCGAGATGATCGCCGAGATCGTATCCGGCGGCGATGTGGACCAGGGCAGTTTCGTCAGCGAACAGTGGCTGCTGGATATGGAACGCAAGGCATTCCTGGAGCTGTTGAACCATCCGAAAACCCAGGAACGGATCATGGGCATGATGCAGACCGGTAAGCCGGTACGCAACTAAGCACAGCGTCGATGTCGATCCTGTCCCTCGTATTTAAAGTATTGCTGCGCGTGAGGCCAAGCATGGTGTATGACCGTATCAAACAACAGATGATGGACACCTTGCCCTTCGTGCGGCTGCTGGGGATCAGCATCGACGACATCGGCGCCGGCACCTCCAGGGTGTCGATGCCGGACGATCCCAAACTGCATAACCACCTGGGCACGCAGCATGCGGGCGCCTTGTTTACCCTGGCCGAGACGGCTTCCGGCGCGGCCATGGCGGGCGGCTTCGCCGAACTGATACTGGGCTTGCGCCCGGTGGCCAAGGAGTCGCGCATTCGGTACCAGAAGGTGGCCCGGGGCGCGACGCGCGCCGAAGGCCGGGTACCGGGCGACCTGGCTGCCTTGAAGGCGCAGCTGGCGCAGGATGGCAAGGTGGCGTTTCCCGTGGAAGTCGATATCTTCGACTCCGAAGGCACGCTGGCGGCACAGGTGACGGTGGACTGGTATTTGTCGCAGAAGCGATAAGCCAGTACCCCGGATATTCGACAGAACACGAACCTCGTTCAACATCTTTGAAAGAATAAAATGAGCAAACAACTTCAAGACGCCTACATCGTCTCTGCAACCCGCACCCCGATCGGCAAGGCGCCGCGCGGCATGTTCAAGAACACCCGCCCGGACGACCTGCTGGTGCGCGTGCTGCAATCGGCACTGGCGCAAGCGCCTGGCCTCGATCCGGCGCTGATCACCGACGCCATCATCGGCTGCTCGTTCCCGGAAGCGGAGCAGGGCTTCAATATCGCGCGTAACTCGGTGCTGCTGGCCGGCTTGCCGAAGACCGTGGGCGGCGTCACCGTCAACCGTTACTGTGCGTCGGGCATCACGGCCATCGCCATGGCGGCCGACCGCATCCGCGTGGGCGAAGCCGACGTCATGATCGCCGGCGGCATCGAATCGATGTCGATGGTGCCGATGATGGGCCATCACCCATCGATGAACCTGGACATGTTTAGCGACGAGAACATCGGCATGGCCTACGGCATGGGCCTGACGGCCGAGAAAGTGGCGCAGCAATGGAAAGTGTCGCGCGAACAGCAGGACGCGTTCTCCGTCGAATCGCACCGCCGCGCCATCGCCGCGCAGCAAGCCGGTTTCTTCAAGGCTGAAACGACGCCTGTGGAAATCATCACGCGCACGCCGAACCTGGCCACCGGCCAGGTCGATGTAACGCGCCGCACGGTCGACACCGACGAAGGCGCGCGCGCCGATTCGTCGATGGAGTCGCTGGCCAAGCTGAAGCCCGTCTTCGCCGCCAAGGGCAGCGTCACTGCCGCCAACAGCTCGCAGATGTCCGACGGCGCCGGCGCGCTGTTGATCGTCAGCGAAAAAATCCTGCGCGAGCATAACCTGACCCCGCTGGCGAAATTCTCGTCGTTCGCCGTGCGCGGCGTACCGCCGGAAATCATGGGCATCGGTCCGAAGTTCGCCATTCCGGCAGCGTGTGCCGCCGCCGGCATCACGCAGGACCAGCTGGACTGGATCGAGCTGAACGAAGCGTTTGCCGCACAGGCGCTGGCCGTCATCGGCGACCTGGGCCTGGACCCGGCGAAAGTGAACCCGATGGGCGGCGCGATCGCCCTGGGCCATCCGCTGGGCGCGACGGGCGCCATCCGCGCGGCCACCGTGATCCATGCACTGCAGCGCACCAAGCAGAAGTACGGCATGGTGACGATGTGCGTGGGCGCCGGCATGGGCGCGGCCGGAATTTTTGAACGCGTATAAGCCTGGCCGGGTAAAGCAATAAAACAGGGCGCTGCGGGATTACCCCGGCGCCCTTTATCTTTTTGGAGACGACATGGATATTTTGTGCAGCAAGAGCGAGGGCATCCTCACACTGGAATTCAACCGCCTGGAGCGCAAGAATGCGATCACGGGCGCCATGTACCAGACCCTGGCCGACGCGCTGGTGGCGGCGGAAACCGACGATGCCGTACGCGCCATACTGATCTGCGGCAAGCGCGAGATTTTCACGGCCGGCAACGACCTCGATGACTTCATGAAGACGGCGCGCCCCGCCGACGGCTCGCTCGACCTTGACCGTCCCGTGTTCCAGTTCATGCGCGCCCTGTACGGCAGCAGCAAGCCCGTGGTGGCGGCCGTCTCCGGCCCTGCCATCGGCATCGGCACGACGCTGTTGATGCACTGCGACCTGGTCTACGCGGCCGACAATGCCAGCTTCTCGATGCCGTTCACGCAGCTGGGCCTGTGCCCGGAATTCGGCTCCAGCCTGCTGCTCACGCAACTGGCCGGCTATCCGCGCGCGGCGGAAAAACTGATGCTGGGCGAGTCCTTCCCCGCACAGGAAGCGCTGGAAATGGGCCTCGTGTCGAAAGTCGTTCCCCTGTACGAGCTGATGACGTTCGCGCAAGGCCAGGCCGCCAAGCTGGTGGCCCTGCCGGCGGCCTCGATCCGCGCCACCAAGCGCCTGATGAAGCAAAGCCGCATGGAACCGATGAAGGCCGCCATCGCGGAAGAAAACAAGCTGTTCAGCGCCATGCTGGGCGGCGCGGAAGCGAAGGAAGCGTTTACGGCTTTCTTCCAGAAGCGCAAGCCGGATTTCAAGCAATTCGCCTGAGCCTTGTCCTGCCTGGTGCAACAGGCGTCCCGCGGGGCGCCTGTTTTTGCCTGGGGGCCAGATTGATACGGATATTTCTGTTTCGCAAAGTTGCATAATCCGCTAAGGTGGCTGCCGAGGCGCTCCACGCTCCCCCTTGCGTGGCCGGCGCCCCCCACGTGAACGGATACAACATGAAACTGGTAGCGCTGATCAGCGGCCTGTGCCTGGCTTTGCCCGTCTGGGCGCACGCTGCGCCAGGGACGTCGGCCGAGGTCATGGCCTTCCTGCGGCAACAGATGGCGCAGCAGCAGATTCCTGCGCTGCAAGTGGCCGTCATCCAGGGTGGCAAGGTCGTCGAACTGGCCGCCCTGGGAACGGCCAACGTGGAAAACGGCGTGGCGGCCACCGACGAAAGCGTTTTCTCGATCAATTCCTGCACCAAGGCGTTTACGGGCGTGGCCGTCATGCAGCTGGTCGAGGCGGGCAAGCTCAAGCTTACCGACCCCATCTCGCTGTACCTGGACGACCTGCCGCCATCCTGGCGCGCGCTGACCATACGCCAGCTGATGACGCATACGTCCGGCTTGCCCAACATCATCGACGAGCAGGAGAAGCTGCTGGGCGGCGAGGATGAAGCGCTGTCCTGGAGCAAGGTCAAGGCCCTGCCGTTCGAGTTCGCGCCGGGCGAGCGCTACAGCTACAACCAGACCGGCTATGTTCTCATCGGCAAGATCATCGAAAAGCTCAGCGGCGAGTCCTTCGTGCGCTTCGTGGAAAACCACCAGTTCAAGCCGGCGGGCCTGACGCACACGCGTTTCGGCGACTCCAGCGATGTGGTCCCGCACTCCGCCGGTGCCTATACCTATTCGCGCAACGAGGGCGGCAAGTGGCTGACGGGCACGCGGCTGGCGATCGCCTACGTCACCTTCCCCGCCTATTTCCGCCCGGCAGCCGGCATCCTGTCGACCTCCGGCGATATCGCGCAGTGGCTGCTGGCCTTGCAGGGCGGCAAACTGCTGAAGGACAAGGCCAGCCTGCAAGCCATGTGGAGCCCGTATCTGCTGAACAACGGCACGACGCAGGGGCCGAACGACCTGCTCAACGGTTCGGCGCTGGGCTGGCCCGTGACGGTGCGCGGCGAACACCGCGCTGCCGGCCCCATCGGCGGCATGCGTTCGGCCTTCTTCGTGTATCCGGAAGACGACCTGTCGGTGGTGGTGCTGACCAATTTGCAGGGCGTCAATCCGGAACTGTTCATCGATGAAATCGCCGGCTTCTATGTGCCCGCCATGCATCCGTCGACGGGGTTCGGCCTGCCGCCGTCGGTCCTGCCCTTGCGCAAGCTGCTGTTGCAACGCGGTTTCGGGCAGGCACCGCAGGCGTGGGCCGAGCTGCGCGCGCGCGATGCGCAAGCACTGCCGGGCGAGGAGGCGTTGAATGTCTGGGGCTACAAATTGAGCAGCCAGCAGCAGCTGCCGCAGGCCCTGGCCATCCTGCGCCTGAACGCCAGCCTGCATCCGGCCAGCTGGAATGCCTACGACAGCCTGGCGGAAATCCTCGAGCAGGCGGGCGACAGGCAAGGTGCGATCGCCAACTATGGCAAGTCGCTGGCGCTTAACGCCGGCAACAGCCATGCCAGCGAACGGCTGCGCGTGCTGCAGGCGCCCTGAGGGCAGGCTTCAACCGTGCGCCCGCATCCCCGCCAGGATCAGGGCGACCGATGCGTGCCACTGCGTCTCGCCCGCCGGCCGGCCCGCCAGCGCATAGCCGTGTAAAAGATCGACGACGGCATCGCGGCCGCGCAAGCGGAGTTTTTGCGGCAGATCCAGGCCGTCGAGGGCCAGCTCGAACAGCGCCGTAAAGCGCTCGGCGACATCGCTCTGCGCCACCAGGCCGCGCGCCATCAGGCGCACGAAATGCGGCGTGGCGCCGACCAGCTCCAGGTACAGCGCGCACAGCGCCAGCAAGCGCCGCTGCGGCGCCTGGCGCCGTGTGAAGGGCGGCTGCCGCGGGTCGAGCGCGGCGAAGCGCTGCGCCATCAGGGCCAGCAGCAATTCCTGTTTTCCCGCGTAATAGTGATACAGGGCCATGGCATCGACGCCCAGGCTCTGCGCCAGCGCGCGCATCGAGAAGGCTTCGCCTTTTTCTTCCAGCAGGGGCAGGGCCGCCTGCAGGATGGCGGCGCTGTCCAGCGCGGGCGCGGCGCGGCGCGGTCGCCCGGCGCGGCGCACGGGAGGTTCGATGGCTTGAAGTTTTTTGGTTTTCATGGGCATAATTCTACACTGTAGAATTAATTGGAGAGCACATCATGCAAAAACCTTTCGTCAGCGTCTTTCTCGGCATCAGCATCGACGGCTGCATCGCGGGAGAAAACGGCGACCTGTCCTGGCTGGAAGAGCTGGCGCCCGATTCGCCCGACGCCACCGGCTACACGGCATTGATGACGCAAGTCGATACCTTGCTGATCGGGCGCAGCACGTATGACGCCGTGCTGGGGTTCGAGCCGTGGCCGTATGCGGGCAAGCGCGTGGTGGTACTGAGTCACCGCGACTTCGCGCCGCGCCATGGCGAGCAGCGCCGCGAAGGCAGCGTGCGGGAAGTGCTGGCAGGCCTGGCCGAGGAGGGCTGCCGCCACGTGTATCTCGACGGCGGCGCCGTCATCCGCGCCGGCTTGCGCGAAGGCGTCATCGACAACCTGGCCTTGTCCGTGCTGCCGGTGGTGCTGGGGAGCGGCGTGCGGCTGTTCGACGAGGCGCTGCCGCGCAGCGACTGGCGGCTGGAAAGCACGCACCAGTTGCCCAGCGGCGTGGTGCAGCTGCGCTATGGAAAGCGTTAAGCCGGGCTTTCCAGTTCGACGATGAAGCCGGGATCGAAGCGTGCATTTTCCGGCGTGCCGTCGGGCCGCTTGTAGCCGCAGGGGTTGCACACGACGCGGCAATCCTGGATGCGATAGTCGAGCGAGGCGTGCATGTGGCCGTGCACCCACAGGTCGGCCTGCGCCACCAGTTCATCGAGGTGCGAGGCGAAGGCGGGCGAGCCCAGGTTGCTGGCGTACTGCTCTTCCACCGACAGCATCGACGGTGCCATGTGCGTGATGACGACGGTTTTTCCGGCGAACGGCTGCGCCAGTTGCTGCGCCAGCCAGGCCCTGTGCCGCGCATGCAGCTGCGCCGTGTCGGCCGCGCACAGCAGGCGCGGCGCATCGCCTCCCGTGCTGATGCGCTTGTAGTCGGGCATGTAGTTTTGCGCCGCGCTCAGGGCCTCTGCCTGGCGCTGCGCGCCGAACAGCAGGAAATCCGTCCACAGGGTGATGCCGAGGAAGCGCACGCCGTCGAGCACCACGGAATCGCCGTCGAGCAGGCGAATATGCGCGCCATGCGCGTTGGCGCTGGCGCAGGCGTCGCGCACGGCGTCCTGCATGTGTTCGAGCTGGTGGCCATACCCTTCGTGGTTGCCATGCACGTACAGCACGGGCAGGGCGCCGAAGGTGCGCGCGGCCCAGGCGATGGCATTGCTGCCCGTGTCGATGTCGCCGGCCAGGATCACCGCGTCGGGACGGCTGGCGGCGAGGTCGATGGCGGGCGCGTCGTCGCGCCATACTTCCAGGTGCAGGTCGGACAGGATCAGCAAACGCATGGCAGGAGGCGCGGCAAGGCGCATGAAAGTGGCTGGGCCTCTATCGTAGCGCAAGTCGCCATGCTTGCCTGCTTGACCGCGCATGGGCGACGACGGTACCCTGTGGCATCGACTACCGCACCCTCACTCCTGGAGCAGCATGCAGCCTTTTTCCCTTCCCACTACCTTACTCGGCATCGCGCTGGCAAGCATGGCGCTGCTGCCGGCGGCGCAGGCCGCCACGCCCGCCCTCGATCCTCTGACGCAGCCCATCGCCTCGCCGTATGCGGAGCAGTGGAACCGCCCGCAGCAGCCGGCGCGCATCCATGGCGACACCTATTACGTGGGCGTGGGCGGCTTGAGCGTGGTGCTGATCCATACGCAGGAGGGCCTGATCCTGATCGATGGCGCGCTGCCGCAGTCGGTGGAGGCCATCAAGGAGCATATCCTCGAGCTGGGATTCCGCGTGGAGGACATCAAGTTCATCCTGAATACGGAGGCGCATTTCGACCATTCGGGCGGCATCGCCGCGCTGGCCCGCGACAGCGGCGCGCAAGTCGTCGCCAGTCCGCTCGGCGCACAGGCGCTGCGCGCGGGGAAGGTGATAGACAGCGATCCGCAGGCGGGAGAAATCGACCCCATGCCGGCCGTGGAGAACGTGCGTGAAATCGCCGACGGCGAGATTTTGCAGCTCGGTGAAGTCAGCGTGATGGCGCGCTACACGCCTGGGCATACGCCGGGCAGCACCAGCTGGACGTGGGTTTCCTGCGAGGATGCGGAGCGCGAGGAATGCCTGAGCGTGGTGTTCGGCGCCAGCCTCACGCCGGTGGCCGCTGACGATTTTCACTATCTGGCTGACGCGCGCCATGCGGACCTGACGCCGGCCTTTCGCCGCGTCATGCAGGACTTCGCCAAACTGCCGTGCGACATCCTGATTTCGGCCCATCCCGACCACTCCGGCGCCGATGAAAAACTCAGGCGCTTGCTGGTAGGCGTCACGCCGAACCCCTTCATCGATACGCAAGCGTGCAGCAAGTATGCGGCCAGCAACGAGGCCAAGCTCGATGCGCGCATCGCAAAGGAAAAAGCAAAGGCCAGCGAGTCCGCGCCAAAATAACAACGTTGGCGCGTTCGCCATGCAAAGCGGTTGACGCACTGCAGCATCCGGTGCAGAATCAGCGTCCGCAGTGCAGATTAACCATGACATAGAAAGGAAACCCATGTTCGAGCAGGCTGGCAGCAAGTTGTACGACCACTAGCCCCGCGCATGGCGCTCGGGGCCATCGGCATAGCGCCGATCCCGAGCCGGTGTCCTTTAAAACCCCGGTGAGGAAACTCGCCGGGGTTTTTTGTTTCAGGCGACCCCGGCATACCGACAGGAATGACGCTGATGACCATGCATCGCAGCTTGTCTGCATCAGCGCTTGAACGGAGCAACCATGAAAATTAAAGTGAAAGCCACGCCCAAGCCGCGCAATCCGCTGGTGGCAGCCGCCAGATTGCGCGGCGGCGCCGGCGCGCACCAGTCGGAAGCCGCGCCGCGCGCGGCGCGCCGGGCCGGCAAGCACCGCCTGCAGCAATTGCTGGCAGGACGCTTGAAACCCGACGATTAGCGTGCGGCCAGCTCGACGATGAAATTCGCGTCGAAGCGGGGATTTTGCGGCGTGCCGCTGCGCGTCTTGTAGCCGCACGGGTTGCAGACGACGCGGCAGTTGCCGATACGGTAGTCGCGCGAGACGTGGATATGGCCATGCACCCACAGGTCGGCCTGTGCGGCCAGCGCGTCCAGGCGCGACGCATACGCGGGCGAGTATGCTTCGCTGCCATACGCGTCATCGACCGAGAGCAGCGACGGCGCCATGTGGCTGATGACGACCGTGCGGCCATCGAACGGCAGCGCCAGCTCGCGCGCCAGCCACGCCTTTTGCTGCGCGTGGAACATGGCCGTGTCGGCCGCGCGCAGCTTGCGAAAACCCATGTTCGCCAGGCGGATGCGCCGGTAGTCGTTCATGGCCGCTTCCGCGTCGCGCATGGCGGCCTGGCGCGTGTCGTCGCCCAGCAGGCGGAAATCCGTCCACAGGGTCGCTCCGAGGAAGCGCACCTTGTTGCCGGCCTGGTCTTCGACGACGTGCGTGCCGCAGTCGAGGAAGTGCACGTTGCCGGTGGCGGCCGCGGCCGCGCGCAGTTCCTGGCGCACCTTGTCGAGGTGGTGGCCATAGCCTTCATGGTTGCCATGCACGTACAGCACGGGCAGGCCGGCAAACGTGGTGGCTGCCCAGGCGATGGCGCGGCTGCCCGTGTCGATATCGCCGGCCAGGATCACGACGTCGGGGCGGCTGAGCGCAAGGTCTGGCTGTGGCGCTTCGTCGCGCCACAATTCGTGATGCAGGTCCGACAGTATCAATAAACGCATGCTGTTTTCAGGCCGTTGCAGAGGCCCCCATCCTACCCGAAATGCTTCACTCTTCCCCGAGGGCGGCGAAGCTGTGCGCCAGGTAGTCGATCAGCGTGCGCACGGCCGGCAGCAGGCCGCGCCGCGACGGGAAAACCGCATGGATGATTTCGCGCTGCGGCCGCCATTGCTCCATCAGCGGCAGCAGGCTGCCATTGGCGATCTGTGCGCCTATCATCATGGTCGGCAGCTGCACCACGCCCACGCCGGCCACGGCCGCGTCGCGCAGGGTCAGCATGTCGCCCGTGACGAAGCGCGGCATGTGGCGCAGCTGGGCGCGCGCGCCATGCGGTCCATGCAGGTCCCACTGGTAATGCTGCTGCGGCGTGCCCATGGCCAGGCTGGGCCAGTCGGCCAGGTCGGCCGGCGCCGTCGGCATGGGGGCGCCGGAGAACAGCAGCGGGCTGCCGACCATGCACTGGCTGCGCTCGGCCAGCACGCGCAGCACCAGGTCGCTGTCGGGCAGCGGCGGCGGGCGCACGCGGATGGCCACGTCGATGCCTTCGGCCACCAGGTCGACGCGGCGGTTGCTCGCTTCGAGCAGCAAGGTCACTTGCGGATGGTCGCGCATGAAGCTGGCCAGCATCGGGCCCACGAGGGTATGCAGCAGGGCGATGGGGCAGGACAGGCGCACCGTGCCGCGCGGCGCGGCCCGCGTCAGTTCGATCGCCTCCTGCGCCGCTTCCGCTTCCACCAGCATCGCCTTGCAATGCTCGTAAAACGACTGGCCCACGTCGGTGACGGAAAAATGCCGCGTCGTGCGCTGCAGCAGGCGCACGCCAAGGCGCTCTTCCAGCAGCGCGATGCGCCGGCTCAGCCTGGATTTCGGCATGCCCAGCGCGCGCCCGGCCGGGGCGAAGCCGCCATGGTCGACCACCTGCACAAAGTAATACAAGTCATTCAGATCCTGCATGCCGCCTCCTTGATCGTTCTATTTTTGGAACGCTGATGGCGGATTTTACCGTCTACCGCCCTCATCGTTGCAAGCGTATTCTGTCTCCATCGTAATGCAAACCCCAACAGGAGATCGAGATGAACAAAATCACAGGTATCTACAGCGCACCCCGCCAGCACTGGGTCGGCGACGGTTTTCCCGTGCGCTCGATGTTTTCGTACAGCGGCCATGGCAAGCAGCTGAGCCCCTTCCTGCTGCTCGACTATGCCGGTCCCGCCGAATTTGCCCCCGGCACCCGTCCGCCCGGCGTCGGCTCGCATCCGCACCGCGGCTTTGAAACGGTCACCATCGTCTACAAGGGCGAAGTGGCGCACCGCGATTCGACGGGCCAGGGCGGCGTGATCGGTCCCGGCGACGTGCAATGGATGACGGCCGGCGCCGGCATCCTGCATGAAGAGTTTCACTCGCCCGCCTTCACGCAGTCGGGCGGCACCCTGGAAATGGTGCAGCTGTGGGTGAACCTGCCGGCCAGCAACAAGATGACGGCGCCCGGCTACCAGGCCATCACCAGCGACACGATTCCGACGGTGGCGCTGTCCGGCGGCGCAGGTTCGGTGCGCGTGATCGCCGGCGAGTTCGACGGCCAGCATGGCCCGGCCCGCACGTTCTCGCCGATGCAGGTGTGGGACATGCGCCTGGCCCAGGGCAAGCTGACGGAACTGCCCGTCACGCCAGGCTGGAGCACGGCGCTGATCGTCCTGCACGGCACGGTGCTGGTCAACGGCGAGAGCGTGCTGCGCGAAGCGCAGATGGCGCTGTTCGAGCGCGATGGCGACAGCATCGCCATCGAGGCGAACAACGACGCCGTGGTACTGCTGCTGAGCGGCGAGCCCATCGACGAACCCATCGTCGGCCATGGCCCGTTCGTGATGAATACCGAGGCGGAAATCGTGCAGGCGTTCGAGGATTTCAACAGCGGCCGCTTTGCCCGCATCGGGCAGTAAGCCGTTCTATGCAGTAACCCATGCCGCATCCCGCGGCATGGGAATTCACGCGGCGCCGCCAGGCGGCGCCACCTCAAGGAGACTACCATGAGCACCCCCGCCAACTTCCAAGGCTTGCCACCGATGATCGATCCCGACGACGCCGTCATGCTGCTGATCGACCACCAGAGCGGCCTGTTCCAGCTGGTGCGCGACATCGAGCAGCACGTGCTGCGCGGTCACGTCACGGCGCTGGCCAAGCTGTCGCGCCTGGCCAACATGCCGACCTTCACCACGGCTTCCGTGCCCGATGGCCCGAATGGCCCGCTGATCCCGGAAATCCACCATTTCAACCCGGAAGCCGTCTACATCCCGCGCACGGGCCAGATCAATGCCTGGGACAATCCGGCCTGGGTCGACGCCATCGAAAAGACGGGCCGCAAGACCCTGCTCATCGCCGGCACGCTCACCAGCGTGTGCATGGCCTTCCCCACCATCAGCGCGCTGGCGGCCGGCTACAAGGTGTTTGCCATCATCGACGCCTCGGGCAACTGGTCGAAAATGGCCACCGACATCACCATGGCGCGCGTGACGCAGGCCGGCGCCGTGCCGATCGACACGTATGCCGTGCTGGCTGAAGTGATGAGCACCTGGAACCGCGCCGATGCGATGGAGTTCGCCGCCATCATGACCGACCATATCGTGCCGCCATACCGCGCGCTGATCGAAAGCTACGACAAGGCGCAGGGCGTGCAAAAAAATGGCCGCGAGACGAAGCTGGAGATACTGGAAGCGGCAAGCCAGGGCTGATGCACGATTACGGCGCCTCGTAGCGGGCGCGTATCGCCGCCAGCGTGCCGCGCTGTTCCAGGCGCGTGATGGCGGCGTTCAGGCGCGCCAGGTCGGCGCTGCTGGTGCTGTGCGTATTGAGCATCAGGTGCACGGGCGCGCGCAGGGCGAGGAAGGGCAGGGCGTTCAGGGCGACGCCCTGCAGGCGCGCCTCGTGGCGCACGGCCAGCACGTCGCCCATCAGCAGCTCGGCGCGGCCCGCGTCGAGCATGCGTATGCCTTGCTGGAAGCTGCCGAACGCATTCAGGCGGCCCTCTTTTTCCAGCACCGGCCTGGCCGCCGCGTACTGCGGGCCATACCAGCCCACTTTCGGCGCCAGCAGGGTCGACTTGCCGCGCGCGAGCTGCGCGAAGCTGTCGATCGGATGCTGGTTGCCTGGCTTGCTGAAGATGCCCACCGTTTCGTCGCGGTAGGAAATGGAAAAGCGCGCATACGACTGGCGCTCCGGTGTTTCCGACGCGGCCAGCATCAGGTCCAGCCCGCCTTGCTGGAACAGCAGCTGGCGCCGCGCCGTCGGCAGTTCCGGCAAGGTGACGAGCGTGCAGCGCGCTTCCCTGAAGATGGCCTGCAGCAATTCCAGGTCCAGGCCCGTATAGCGGCCCTGCGCATCGCGATACACATATGGCGGCCACTGCTCCAGCGCCATCGTCATGCGGCAAGCCAGGGCGGGCAGGGCGGAGATGCCAAGCGCTGCCGCAAACAGGAAATGGCGCAGGCGCATACGGGTGCTTCCATAGAGTTTCAACTTGATATTCAATTTGCCAGAATGGCCACGGAAGTCAAGGGGCGCAGCCCCTGATGGCCGGCATTGTTTGCTTTTCGTAGGTTTTTGCGCGTTTTCCGCTGCCAGGCACGCTGGCATGGCCGCCCGGCGTACGGGACACCGGGCGTTGTAAATCGGCTATAGTGGCGCGGTGCACCCACCCACTGCCCCGCAAAGGACCACCGCTTGACTCCCCCGCTCGAGATCGCCGCCAACGCGCTGATGACCGTCTCCATCATCCTGGCCGGACGCAACAACATTCATTCCTGGTGGATCGGCATCGTCGGCTGCGTCCTGTTTACCGTGCTGTTTTACCAGGTCAACCTGTACGCCGACGTGATGCTGCAACTGTTTTTCATCGTCACCTGCGTCATCGGCTGGCTGCAATGGCGGCGCGGCGCGGGCGGCAAGCCGTTGCCGATCACGCGCACGGGCTGGCGCAGCCTGGCCTGGATCGTGCCGGCCGGCATCGCCTCCGTGGCGATCTACGGCCTGTTGCTGCACCGCTTCACGAATGCGTACGCGCCCTTCATCGATTCGGCCGTGCTGGTGTTCAGCATCATCGCGCAATTCCTGCTGATGAGCCGGCGCATCGAAACCTGGGCCTTCTGGCTGCTCGTCAACACCGTGGCCGTGCCGCTCTATTACAGCCGCGGCCTGCACCTGACGGCCGTGCTGTACGCCGCCTACTGGGTCAATGCGCTGATTTCCTGGTACTGGTGGGGCGTGCAGGCGCGCCGCGCGGCGGCCGCACCGGCAGCGCTGGCCGACGCCTGACGTTGCCAAAAACCAAGTCCTTAGATCCAAATCGTATATACATTCAATTTTTAATTCGTTCACGCCATAAAGGCACCGCGATATAGTGGCATTTCCCCGCTTACCGGTGTCTTTTATGTTGCGCTTTACTTTTTCTGCCATTTTTTCCGCCACCCGGCACCAGCTGACCATGCAATGCATGGCGCAGTGGATGCCGATGCGTGCGCGTCCACGCATCCCGTAATTCGTTCCTGCCCCCGTTTGTTGTTGTCCGCTGGCCCACCCGGTCCGCGTGCCCCCGCTCGGCCTTTTTTATCTGAAATAGGCTGCAATCCCAATAAGAGGAAACCATGTTCAAACCACTCGCCATCAGTCTTGCCATCGCTGCCGCCTTTCCCGCCTTCGCCCACGCCGAGGAGGAGATGGTGCGCGTCAACGTTACCGGGTCGAATATCCGCGTCAGCGAAAAGGAGGGCGCCAGCGCCGTGCAGGTCATCACCGCCAAGGAATTGAAAGCCAGCGGCAAGACCAGCGTCTCGGACGTGCTGCGTGCGATCTCCGCCAACAGCGGCAACAGCTACAACGAGCAGTACACGGGCAGTTTTTCGGCCGGCACCTCGGGCCTGTCGCTGCGCGGCATCGGCCAGAAAAACACCCTGATCCTCGTCAATGGCAAGCGCGTGGCCAGCTATGCGACGGCGCAAAACCTGCAGGAAACCTTTGTCGACCTGAACAGCCTGCCGATGGCGGCCGTGCAGCGCATCGAGGTGCTCAAGGATGGCGCCTCGTCCGTCTACGGCTCCGACGCGGTGGCCGGCGTGGTCAACATCATCCTGTACAAGGAATTCACGGGCACGGACATCACGGCGCAGTGGGGCGGCTCGACCGAAGGCACGGGCCAGCACGAAAAGAGCGCGGCGCTGCAGACGGGCTTTGGCAAGCTCGAGGAAGATGGCTACAGCCTGGTCTTCTCGATCGATGCGCAGCAACGCGACAAGCTGCAGCAAAGCGACGTGGCGTGGATGCGCGATGCGGATTTCCGCCAGCAGCAGCGGGGCAGCCTGGGCTGGGCCATCACCAATTACGCGGGCACGGATCCGACGCGGACACTGGGCGGCGTGCGCGGACCGCTGCAACTGGTCAATTATGGCGACATCACGCCCGGCAAGACGGGGCAGGTGCTGGCCTACAACCCGTCGCCGTACAAGACCCTGATTCCCGGCATCCAGCGCGTGCATACGGCCGCGCGCGCCACCGTCAAGCTGAACGCGGACACGGAAGCATATGTCGACTTGCTGCACAGCTACTCGCGCGCCGACCAGACCTTCAGCGCGCCGCTGACGGTCAACAATGCCACGCGCGTGTGGAACAACGCCACGCAGGCGCTCGACACGATTCCCGTCGTGCTGCCCGTGGGCCATCCGAACAATCCGGGCGCGACGCCGTTGCCGTTCACGGCCACCCTGTTCGACCTGGGGCCGCGCCTGAAGCAGGACAAGGTCACGTTCTACCGCGCGCTGGCCGGCGTCAAGGGCACCTTGGCGGGCTGGGACTGGGATGCGGCCGTGGGCCATTCGAGCAGCAAGCTGGAAGAGACGGTGCAGAACTTCGTCAACCGCTATGAATTCCAGAAGGTGCTGGCCGACGGCAGCTACAATTTCTTCGACCAGTCGCAAAACAGCGAAGCCGTGCGCAACCGCCTGCGCCTGTCGACCCTGCGTCCGGCCGAATCGACGCTCGACACGCTCGACTTTTCGGCCGCGAAAGACCTGTGGCAATTGCCGGCCGGCCCACTGGGCTTTGCCGCCGGCGCCCAGTGGCGCCGCGAAAAGATGGATTCGCAAACCTCGACGGCCGTGCTGTCGGGCACGGAACTGCGGCCGGCCATCAACATCATCAATGGCTCGCGCAATGTGTCGGCCCTGTTTGCCGAATTTAACGTCCCCGTCGTGAAAGACGTCTCCGTCAACCTGGCCGGCCGCGCCGACCATTACAGCGACTTTGGCAATGCGTTCTCGCCGAAGGCCAGCGCGCGCTACCAGGCGGCGCCGTGGCTGCTGCTGCGCGGCACCGTGTCGCGCGGTTTCCGCGCGCCGTCGCTGCCGGAAATCACGCAAAGCACGGCCGTCAGCTATGTCAGCGTGCTCGATCCGCGCGACCCGATCACGCCGACGCAGACGCGCGGCGTGACGGCCATCACCATCGCCAATACGGCGCTGCGGCCCGAGCGTTCGAACAACCTGAACCTGGGCGTGGTGGTCTCGCCCACCAGCAGCTCGAGCATCGGCCTCGATTACTACCGCATCAAGCAGGATGGCGTGATCGGCACGGAAAGCGCCACCACCACCATCGCCAACGAGGCGACGGCGCCGCAAAAAATCACGCGCGACGCCGACGGCCGCATCACCACGCTGTACCGCCAGTACCGCAACCAGGGCCAGCGCGAAGTGTCCGGCATCGACCTGGACCTGCGCCAGCGCTTCGTCGACAAGGACTGGGGCAAGCTGACCCTGGCCGGCCAGCTGAGCCGCGTGCTGCGCTTTGCCGAGCCGCTGTCCGATGGCGCGCCGCTGACGGATGGCGCCGGCACCAATTATTTCGGCTCGATCCCGAAATGGCGCGGCGTCACCTCGGCCACCTGGGAACAGGGAAAATGGTCGTCGACCCTGACGTGGAACTATGTGGGCAGCTATGCGCAAAACACGCATCTCGATGAATCGGTGGCCGCCTTCAGCACGTTCGACGTGACCACCAGCTGGCAAGTCACGCCGGCCGCAAACGTCACCTTCATCGTGCAAAACCTGGCCAACAAGCGCGCGCCGTGGGATTACTCGGCGTCGGGCTTCGACTATACCCAGGCCGACCCGCGCGGCCGCTTCGCGTCCCTCAAGCTGAACTACAAGTTCTGAGTTGGCGGCAGCCTTAGTGTCCGTTCGATACCTGCCGCTGGCCCGTCTGCTCCTGCAGGCGCTGGCGGTAGGCGCTGGGCGTGACGCCCATGCGTTCGCGAAAGGCCGTGGCGAAGTTGCCCGCATTGTGAAAGCCGATCAGCAGGGCGATATCCTGCACGTCGATGTCGGTCTGCTGCAGCAATTCCACGCCGCGCGCGATGCGCGCTTCGCGGATGAAGGCAAATACCGTCATGCCCGTCTGCTCGCGGAACATCAGGGTCAGCTTTTCGCGGTAGGTGCCCACGCTGCGGGCGATCTCGGACAGGTTGGGCAGGCTGCCCAGGTTATCGAGTATTAATTGTTTGACGGCATTGACGAACACCAGGTCCGGATGCTGCTGGCGCTCGCCGATCGGCGTGACGGCGGGCGGCGTACTGTTGCTTTTACGCATCAATCCCAGGTGGATATGGATGCGCGCGGCCAGTTCTTCCGGCGTAAATGGCTTCGAAATGTAATCGACCCCCCCCACTTGCAAGCCCATGATGCGTTCTTTCGCGGCATCTGCTCCGCTGAGAAAGATCACGGGGATCTGCTCGGTATCGGGATTGGCCTTGAGCAAACGGCATGCCGTGTAGCCATCCATTTCCGGCATGCGCACGTCGAGCAGGATCAGGTCGGGACGCGTGGCCAGCGCCAGCTGGTAGCCCTGGTAGCCGTTGAAGGCGATGCTGAAACGGTACGGTTGCTCGCTGAGCAGCTCCATCAGCATGCGCTGCTCGAACGCGGAATCGTCCACGATCAAGATGTTTTTTTTGATGGTTTCGCTGGTCAATGGCATGGCATGGATGACTTAACCAAAAAGCAAGTTGTGGCTTATTATGCCTCGCTTTTTCTTTTTTTTCTGCTTTTCTCGTGTTTCAAAAGATGTTTCGCCGCCAGCAGAAGCGGCGATTTCCCAGATCGCTAATAATTCACTCAGGCATTGATTTTAAGCAATGTCGCTTGTTAAAAAATCTGTTTTGCAAATGCGGCAAAAAAAGCTGATGCCCCCACGTTCCTGGCTCTCAGCCCTGTAATTTGTTGTCCTGGTTTGCGTGCCCAAGAAAACGCCGGCAATACCGTGACTATCCTCGATGCCCTTCATATTGGAGGGCTCATTAATGATGTTCCATCATCAGGAGGTATTATGTTGCGAGCTACTTTCCCCCGCTTGATCGCTGTCGCCAGCGTCGCCATCGCCGGTACGGCATTTCTGCCTGGCTCGGCGGATGCGGCCGTGTATTTGAACGGCAGCAATAACACGACCTTTGACGTCACCCTGAAAATCATCGCCAATTGCACCATTTCGGCGGCCAATCTCGACTTTGGCCAAAGTCAGGGCGTACTGGCTACTGCCGTTAACGTCAATACGACCGTGAATGTCACCTGCACCAATACCACGCCCTACAACGTGGGCCTGACCGCCGGTTCCGGCACGGGGTCGACCGGCACCACGCGCTACATGAGCGGCACCGGCGGCAACCTCGGCAAGGTGCAGTTCAACCTGTACCAGACGGCGGGGGCCACCTTGTGGGGTGACACGCAGGGCACCGATACCGTGGGCGGCACGGGCACGGGTTCTTCCCAGCCCATCACCGTGTACGGCAACATTCCGCCACAGGCGACACCGGCGCCCGATACCTACAAGTCGACCATCACCGCCACCGTGTACTTTTAAGGCGGGCCCGCGTGAAGGTCCGCTCCGCCTCCTTGTTCAGGCCGCTGCTGGCGCTGCTCGCTGCGCTGTGCTGCGCCGCGGGCGGGCAGGCCGCCAACCTGCAGATTTCGCCGGTGACGATCAATTTCCGCGCCGAACAGAGTGCGGCGGGGATCAACCTGCAAAACCTCGGCGACCAGCCCATGTACGGGCAGGTGCGGGTGTTCGCCTGGGAGCAGCGCAATGGCGAGGAAGTGCTGGCGCCGACGCAGGAGCTGGTGGCCAGTCCGCCGATTGTCGAAGTGGCCGCGAACAGCCGGCAGACCATCCGCCTGGTGCGCGCCCAGGCCGGTCCGGCGGCGCAGGAAAAGACGTATCGCGTGCTCATCGATGAAGTCAGCCGCGAGGATGAGGCGGGCCGCAGCGGCGTCGATATCCGCCTGCGCTATTCGGTGCCCGTGTTCGTGCTGCCCAGCGGCGCGCCAGGCAAGGAAATCCTCGACTGGCACGTGTTCCGCCAGGAGGGGGAATGGATGCTGCGCGTCAAGAACAGCGGCAACTTCCACGCCCAGATCGGTGCGATGACACTGAGCAACCAGGCCGGCAAGGAATTTGTCATCAGCAAGGGATTGTTTGGCTATGTGCTGGCGCAACGCATGCGCGTCTGGCGATTGCCCGTCGCGCGGGAAGCGGAACTCGACGGGCCGCTGACTATAACGGTCAATGTGAATGCAAAGGCGCTCGTTGCCAAGAACTCGACACCTTAACAAAACTGCCGTCATGGCGGGCGCGCTGGTGGCGTGCCACGGCAGCGGGCGCAACCGGGTTAAACCATGAAACGCGCACTGACATGGCGGACCTGCTGGACCTTGCTGCTGCTGGCCATGGTGCCGCTGGCCAGGGCCGATGGCGCGGCGGCAAGCGGCGAGTCGGGCGCCGATCCCGGCCCGGCCCGCCTGCCCAGCGACCCGGCGGCGCCGAATGAACTGTATCTGGAGGTGAGTGTGAATGCTGAATCAACGGGGCTGATCTTGCGTTTTACCCAGGTGGGTAAGGGCTTGCGCAGCAGTGTGGCGAACTTGCAGCAGCTTGGGCTGGACCCGGCGCGCCTCGGTGCGCCCGGCCAGACCGAGGTGGCGCTCGATGCCATTCCCGGACTCGGCTATGACTATGACGCGGCGCGCCAGAGCATTTCGCTGCAGGTGGCGGACGAGTTGCGTTCGCCCTACCGCATCAGCGCGCGCGCGCTGGCGCAGACGCCGCCGGCGCGCGTCACGCCGGGCGCCGTCCTCAATTACGAAGCGTACGCGGAACTGGGCCAGACGCGGCGCGTTGCCCTGTTCAATGATGTGCGTTACTTCAATGACAGCGGCGTGTTCAGCAATACGGGCACCTTGAACCTGGGAACGGGCCAGCGCAAGTACATGCGCTTCGACACGTTCTGGAGCCACGCCGATCCCGACACCCTGCGCACCTGGCAGGTGGGCGACCTGATTACCTCCTCGCTGAGCTGGAGCCGCGCCGTGCGCGTCGGTGGCGTGCAGTGGCGCAAGAATTTCCAGCTGCGTCCCGACCTGCTGACGTTTCCCGTCGCCTCCGTCGACGGCACGGCGCTCGTGCCTTCGTCGCTGAGCCTGTACGTCAATGGCGTGCAGCAATATGCAGCCAGCGTGCCCAGCGGCCCATTCGTATTGAACCAGGTGGCCGGCATCAATGGCGCCGGGCAAGCGACCATCATCACGCACGATGCGCTGGGGCGCAGCGTGACGACCGTCCTGCCCCTGTATGTCGACACGCGCATGCTGGCCGGCGGCCTGAGCGATTACTCGTTCGAGGCCGGCGCCGTGCGGCGCGACTACGGCACCCGCCTGTTCGGCTATGAGCGGCAGCTCGTCGCCAGCGCGTCGGGCCGCTATGGCGTCAGCGACAGCCTCACCGTCGAAGGCCATGCGGAGCTGGCCGCCGGCCTGTACCAGGCGGGCGCGGGCGTGCTGTGGCGGCTGGGCCAGGCTGGTGTCCTCAACGGCGCGCTGTCGGCCAGCACGGGCAGCAGCCGCGGCGCGCAGCTGAGCGCCGGCTATCAATACCTGGGCCCGCGCTTCAGCGTCGATGCGCAAAGCGTGCGCGCCAGCGCCGGCTTCGGCGACCTGGCCTCGCGCGACGGCAGCCCCGTGGTGCGCGCGGCGGACCGCCTTACCGTGAGCTTGCCATTGCCGGCAGGCAGTAGCGTCAGCACCAGCTATATCAGTTACCGCACGCCCGGCGCGCCGCCATCGAAGCTGGCCACCGTCGGCTACTCGGCCACGCTGTTCCACGGGCTGTTCTTCAATGCCAGCCTGTTCCAGGATCTGCGGCAGCGCGCGAAGCGGGGCTTCTACTTTGGCCTGAGCATGGCGTTCGACAACAACCTGGCCGTCAGCGTGAACGGCAACCGGCAGAATGGCGAGAATGGCCGCAGCCTCAGCGTGCAGCGCACGGCCGACTTTGGCGGCGGCTTCGGCTGGGGTGTGCAGGCGGGCACCGTCGGCAGCAATGCCTATCGTCAGGCGCAGCTGGAATACCTGGGCAATTACGGCCGCGTGTCCGCGCGCACGCAGCACGGCGACACGGGCAATGCCTCCTCGCTCGGGGCTACCGGCGCGCTGGTGCTGATGGATGGCCACGTGGCGGCGGCGCGCCAGGTGGGCAACGGTTTCGCGCTGGTATCGACGGCCGGCGTGGCGAATATTCCCGTCTTGCATGAAAACCGCCAGATCGGCGTGACGGGCAGCAGCGGCTATTTGCTGGTGCCGAATTTGAATCCCTATGGCAATAACCAGATCAGCATCGCCACGGATGAACTCGACGTCGATGCGCGCGTGCCCGTGACCAATCTGAACGTGGTGCCGCAGCACCTGGCGGGCGTGCTGGCCGCCTTCCCGATCGAACGCTATAGCGCGGCCACCATCATCATCCACGATGCGGACGGCAAGCCGCTGGCGCCCGGGCTGCCCGTATTGCACGTGCAGAGCGGCAAGCGCACGGTGGTGGGGTTCGACGGCATCGCCTTCGTCGATGACTTGCTTGAGGAAAATCAATTGCAGATTGGCGAGGGCGACAGCCTGTGCACGGTGCGCTTTGCCTATGTGCGCCCGGCAACCGGCGGCTTGCCCGCGATCGGCCCGCTGCGCTGCGGCGCCGGGGGAGGCCGCTGATGCGCCGCCTGCTGCCATGCCTGATCCTGCTGCTGGGCTGCGCCTGGGGCGGCGCGGCGCAGGCGGCCGACACGTGCACGGTCAGCATGACGAATATCGATTTCGGCAACGTCAGCCCGATTTCCGGCACCGATTATGTGGCACAGGCAACAGGTACCCTCAGCTGCCAGTTTTTCTCGCTGAACCTGGGGCAGTTGCTCACGCCAAATGCGCAGGCGTGCATCTCGCTGGGGCTGGGCACGAATTCCACCTCGGCCCTGCCGCGCAAGCTGGGCAACGGCACGCAACGAATGGAATACAACGTCTACGTGGACAGTTCGTACGCGACGGCGAAGATCTGGGGCGGCGCCGGCGTGCCGGGCGCGCCGTCGACCTTCACGATATTCCTGTCGGCCGGCTTGCTGGCCCCGGCCGGCACGTATTCCACGACGTTTACCGTGTACGCGAAGATACCGGCCGGCGCCAGCCTGGCGGCCGTGCCGACGGTGGCCAACGCGAATACCGTCTACACGTCGAGCTTTGCCGGCCAGGGCACGTACACCTACACCACGTATGGCCTCGTCAACCTGTTCGGCTGCACCGTCAACAGCGGCAGCTTCGGCTTTACGGTGAATGCGACGGCCGTCAACGATTGCACGATCACGGCCAGTCCGATGGCTTTCGCCAACGCGTCGATTTTGACGGGCAACCTGCGCAGCACCAGCACCCTGTCGGTGCGCTGCGTGAACAACAATGCTTACCAGATCGCCTTCAACGGCGGCAGCGTGGCGGCCAATGTGGCCAACCGGCAAATGAAAAATACGCTGACGACGGACAAGGTCAGCTATCGCCTCTCGTCGACCCTCGATGGTCCGCTATGGGGCGATGGCACGGCTGGCACCAGCATGTTTACGGGGACGGGCACGGGCGTGAGCGTGCCGGTGACGGTGTATGGCCGGGTACCGGCGCAGGTGTCGCCGCGTCCCGGCGACTACAAGGATACGGTGACGGCGACGATTTACTTCTAGAAGCTGACGGTGACGAGGCTGGCGCCAGATGGCGTGACCTGGCGCTGCATCAGGTAGGGCGTGTCGTGGCTGCATTGCACCTGCGCCTGCGCGCGGTGCGCATGGATGGTGCAAGCCTCACGGATGACGAAGCTGGCCTGGAGCGACGCGGAAGAGACGGTACCGGCGGTGGTGGTCTGGCAGAGGGAAAGGGCGAGCAGGGCTGGCAGGACTGCAAACTTCAAAGGAGTCATCGTGTACGCATCGAGTGAAAAACGCCTGTTGGCAGTCGCGCGTGCTGGCCTGACTGGCAACGTTTTCCGCACCGGGTTTAGGGTGTTTGAACAAGACATTATTGTACTAGAGCAAGAAAAAAGTGAGTTTTTGCGTATTTTCAAGCCACCGCCATGGGGTGCGAGTGGCTATCACATGGATAGTAACTGAAGTCTGTAGCGTGCAAATTGACGTAACCGTGATTTTTTTCGATTGTTGTGCTGGAATTTCTGTGAGGAGATGGTCATGAAACATACCAACTTTAATAATTTGCCTTGCCCGATCGCCCGCAGCCTGGGCAAGGTGGGCGAATGGTGGAGCATCCTCATCCTGCGCGAAGCGTTTTACGGCAAGACGCGCTTCGACGAATTTGAAAAGAGCCTGAAGATCGCCCCCACCATCCTGACGCGCCGTCTGGCCGACCTGGTGGAGGGCGGCCTGATGACGCGCCGCCTGTATTGCGCCAAGCCGCCCCGCTATGACTATGTGCTGACCAAGTCGGGACGCGCGTTCAAGCCCGTCCTGCTGGCCTTTATTGCCTGGGGTAACGAGAATTTCGCGCCGGAAGGCGCCAGCCTGGTGATCGCCAGCCGCGACACGGGCCTGGCCGCCGATCCGGTGCTGGTCGACGCCATGACGGGCTTGCCCATCAATGACGAGTACTACGCGTTCGCGCCAGGGCCGGCCGCCAGCGACAGCATGCGCAGCATCATCCTCGACGCGGAAAAAAGCAGCGGCATCGCGCCGAAACCGAAGGCGCCGGCGGCCAACCGCGGCTGGGTGGCGGAAGGGCATCTGGCCTGACGTGTCGCCGTGGCACGGAAAACCAGCCTAAGTTTGGCAAAAAGCAAAACGGGCAATGCCGCATGGGGTTACTGTCGCACTACGGCAAGATTTTTTTGCGCGACATACGTGCAGCACCAGTGCGGCGTGCGCCCGGCGATCGGGGGCGGGGCGCCATCCGCGATCCGATGTCCGTTCTAGGAGTATTGCGATGAGCACATTGCATCAACACGCCGGCCGCGCCGCCGCGGCGCTGGCGCTGGCGGCCCTGCTGGGCGCCTGTTCCCATGGACCGCACCACCCTGGCGGCCATGGCGTCACCCTGTCGGGCGCGCAGGAAGTGCCGGCCAATACCAGCACGGCCAGCGGCAGCAGCGATATCCGCGTGGCCACCGACCGCGGCGTCAGCGGCGGCGTGCGCTATACGGGCATGGTGGCCACTGTGGCGTATATCCACGAAGCGCCCGTGGGCGCGAATGGCCCCGTCATCGTCCCGCTGGTGAAGACCGCCGAAGGCATGTTTGCCGTGCCGCCGAATACCACGCTGACGCCGCCTCAGTACGCGAGCTACCAGGCCGGCAACCTGTATGTGAATGTGCACAGCGCCAGCTACCCGGGCGGCGAGATCCGCGCCCAGCTCAAGCCGAAGTAAGGCCCTGGCCTGCACCCAATCCGGTTTCTCCCCAGAACCTCCTTGGGGCCGCGCGAGCGGCCCTTTTTTTGCGCCGCGCTGACGGCGGACGAGGGCGCCGTTACAATGGCTCTCCATGCTGACCATCCTCGCCATCACCTTCCCCTTCTTCGCCCTGGTGCTGTGCGGCTACCTGGCCGTGCGGCGCACCCTGCTGCCGCTGGCCGCCATCGGCGGCTTGAACAGTTTTGTCCTGTACTTCGCGCTGCCCTGCATGCTGTACCGCTTCGGCGCCGCCACGCCCATCGCACAGCTGCTCGATGGCAGCGTGTTCGGCGTGTACCTGCTGTGCGCGCTGATCATGGTCGGCGTCACCATGGCCATGACCCTGAGCCACCGCATCGACTGGAACAACGCCGCCTTCGGCGCGCTGGTGGCGGCCTTCCCGAATACGGGCTTCATGGGCGTGCCCTTGCTGCTGACCTTGCTGGGCCCCCGTTCGTCGGGGCCCGTCATCGTCACCATCGTCGTCGACATGCTCATTACCAGCTCGCTGTGCATCGCCCTGTCGCGCATCGGCAGCGGCGGCGCGCACGGCAGCCGCGCGGCCATCGCCAATGCCATGAAGGGCATGGCCGGCAACCCGATGCCGTGGGCGATCGTGCTGGGGGCCCTGTCGTCGTGGCTGGAACTGGCCTTGCCCAAGCCTTTGACGCAGACGGTGGGCTTGCTGGCCGACGCCGCCTCGCCCGTGGCCCTGTTTACCATCGGCGCCGTGCTGGCCCGTTCGCAGATGAGCACCAGCGATCCGGCGCCGATGAAAGAGTACGTGCCGGTGGCGCTGAAAAAGCTGCTGCTGCATCCGCTGCTGGTATGGGGCATCGGCCACGCGGCCATGGCGCTCGGTGCGCCGCTCGATCCTTTTTCGCTGACCTGCATGGTGCTCGTGGCCTGCCTGCCCAGCGCCAGCAACGTCACCCTGCTGTCGGAGCGTTTCGGCGCAAACACGGCGCGCATCGCCCGCATCATCCTGGTGTCGACGGCGCTGTCGTTCCTGACGTTTTCGGCGGCCGTCAGCTGGCTGGCGTGACGTTGGCGGCGATCAGCGCACCGAGCGCCCGGGCCGCGCCGGGCTGGTTGTCGGCCGCCAGGCCGTGCGCCATGCTGGCCTGGTCCTGCATGCTGCGGTTCTGGCCCAGCTTCCATTTGCCCGTCAGGCGCGTGAGGGGAATTTCGATGCCGACGATGGCTTTCAACAGCTTGTCGATGTAGGCGGCCGGCGCATCGCTCACCCGCCACGGCGTGGCTTGACCTGTCTCGTGGCGTGCCGTCAGCCGCTCCACCAATCCCAGCAGCCACGCCGCGTCGTCGATGGCGCGCAGGGGGCCGTGCGCATGCACGACCGCATAATTGAAGGTGGGCACTTCCTTGCCGCTGCGCTGCTTTTCCGCATACCAGGCGGGCGTGATGTAGGCGTGCGGCCCCTGGAAGATCGCCATGCATGCAGCACCTCCGCCGGCCGCGCGCCACAGCGGGTTGGCGCGCGCCACGTGGGCGCGCAGGATGCCGAATGGCGCGTCAGGCGTCGGCGCGCCGATCTCGAACGGCAGGTGGTCGGCGCTCAGGCCATCGGCGCCGTGGCGCACCAGCGCGCCCAGCGGATGCGCCTGGATCAGGCCGTGCAGCACTTCGAGGCGCTCTTCGCGAAAACTGGATGGCGTGTACATCTAGGCACCGCCTTCGACGACGACGTCGGCCGTCAGGGAATTGGCGATGTAGCAGCGCTCGTGCGCGTCGTGGTGCAGGGCGGCCAGCGCCTCGGGCGAAGGCGCTGCGCCCGCGAAGGCGATGCGCGGGCGCAGCACGATGCGCGTCATGGCCAGCCTCCCGGCGGCATTCTTGCCCAGCTCGCCGACGGCATCGTCGCGGTAGGCGTCGACGGTGAAACCGCGCTGCGCCGCCAGCGACAGGAAGAACAGCATGTGGCAGCTCGACGTGGCGGCCACCAGCGCCTCTTCCGGATCGACATTCGCCGCCACCGACATGGGCAGCGGCACGGACAGGGGCGACGACGAGGCGGGCACGGTCAGGCCGCCGTCGAATTGCCATTCATGGCCACGGCTGTAGCACTGGCCGGCGAAATCCTGGCCATCGCGCTGCCAGGCCACGGTGGCGAAAAACTGATGCATGGATGCTCCGCGAGAGTGAAAGGGAATGCCGTCATCTTAGCGCCAGTTTTGGCTATTTAAAACAGCCAATAAGTGCTATCTTGAAGCTACCAATTCAACCGCCAACCCAGCATGCCAGCCTCCCACCTGAACCAGATCATCGCGGCCTTGCCGCTGCGGCGCGGCGCGCCGGAGCCGCTGTTCCGCCAGCTGTATGCGGCCATCAAGGCGGCCATCCTCGATGGCGGCATGAGTCCCGGCATGCAGCTGCCGCCCACGCGCGAGTTTTGCCGGCTGCTGGCCGTGTCGCGCCAGACCGTGCTCAATGCGTATGCGCTGCTGACGGCCGAAGGCTACCTCGATGGCGCCGTGGGGCGCGGCACCTTTGTCAGCGGCGACGTGCCGCTACCCATGGCCGCGCCGGCCGGCAAGGCCGAGGCGCCCGGCCTGCTGCGGCCGCTGTCCGCGCGCGGCCAGGGCGTGGTGGCGGCCATGCGCCAGGTGGCGATACACCGGGGGCCGCTGCGCGCCTTTCGCGTCGGCATGCCGCGCATCGACCACTTTCCGTTCGACGTGTGGAACCGCCTGGAAGCGCGGCGCTGGCGCCGTCCCGACCACCAGTTCGGCTACAGCGATCCGGCCGGCTTCCTGCCGTTGCGCGAGCTGCTGTGCGTGTACCTGAAGGCGGCGCGCGGCGTCCACTGCACGCCGCAGCAGATCGTCATCACCTCGGGCTCGCAGCAGGCGCTGTTCTTGCTGTCGACCATCCTGCTGGCGCCGGGCGATGCTGCCTGGATGGAGTCGCCCGGCTACCGCGGCGCCAGCGGCCCGCTGCGCGCGGCCGGTGCGCGCGTGTTTCCCGTTCCCGTCGATGCGCAGGGGCTGGACGTGGCGTACGGCGTGGCGCACTGTCCGCAGGCGAAGCTGGCGTACGTGACGCCGTCGCACCAGATGCCGCTGGGCGTGAGCATGAGTTTGCCCCGCCGCCTGGCCTTGCTGGCCTGGGCCGCGCAGCACAAGGCGTGGCTGGTGGAGGACGATTACGACAGCGAGTACCGCTACACGGGCGCGCCGCTGGCGTCGCTGCAAAGCCTGGACCGGGCCGGCTGCGTGGTGTACGTGGGCACCCTGTCGAAAGTGCTGTTCCCCGGGCTGCGCCTGGGCTACATGGTGGCGCCGCCGGCGCTGGCCGAGGCGCTGGTGCAGGCCAAGGCCGTGATGGACCGCCACACGGCCATCGTGCCGCAGATGGCGCTGGCCGACTTCATCGCCGAGGGGCATTTCGGCCGGCATATCCGCCGCACGCGCGACAGCAATGCCGAGCGGCGCGACCTGCTGTTGCGCGGCATCGCGCGCGAACTCGACGACCAGCTCGCGTGCGGCCCGGCCGACAGCGGCCTGGAACTGTGCGCCTACTTTCGCCAGGCGCCCGCGCACGATGAAGAGGCCGTATCGCGCGCGGGCGTCGAGCGGGGCATCGAACTGCGCCCGCTGGGCCATTATGCGGACCCTGACGCCAGTCCTGCCTGCGCCGTGCCGCCCGGGCTGCTGCTGGGCTTTGCCGCCATTCCGCCGGCCGAAATTCAGCACGGCCTGCTTGAACTGGGGCGCATCCTGCGCGGCCGATAATCTATACTGGCAGTTACCCGCACACGAAGAATACGACCATGAATCTCATCCGCTGTTCCTGGGCCAATCCGGCCAACCCCCGCTACGTCGCGTACCACGACACGGAATGGGGCGTGCCCTGCCACGATGAGCGCCGCCTGTTCGAGATGCTGAACCTGGAAGGGGCGCAGGCGGGCCTGAGCTGGGAAACCATCCTGAACAAGCGGGAAACCTACCGTGCCGCCTTCGACGGCTGGGACGCGGAAAAGATCGCCGCGTATGGCCCGGACAAGGTGGCGCAGCTGCTGCTGGACCCCGGCATCGTGCGCAACCGCCTGAAGGTGGCGGCCGCCATCACGAATGCGCAAGCCTACCTGCGCCTGCGCGACGAGGGGCAGACGCTCGACAGCTTCCTGTGGGCGTATGTCGATGGCCAGCCCATCGTCAATAGCTGGCAGCCGGGCGAGTTTCCCGCCAAGACGGCCCTGTCGGACAGGTTGTCGAAAGACTTGCTCAAACGGGGCTTCAAGTTCGTCGGCTCGACCATCATCTACGCCTACATGCAGGGCATCGGCATGGTCAACGACCATGCGCCCGCCTGCTTTTGCCGCGCGGGGCGCTGATGCGCCACGCGCTGGTCCTGCTCGACACGGATTTCGACGGCGCGCGCCTGCGCGCCGCCTGTACCCGGCATGGCGGACGTCGCCTGCATTACATCGCGCTGGCGCCCCGTCCCATCGATGCCAGCCATTTGCCGCAGGAGTGGCGCGCGCAATGGCCGCCCTGCGTGCCCGGCCTGCACCGCATGGTGTCGCGCGATGGCCTGGTCACGCTCGATGTGCTGATCGGCGAGCTTGACGCTTGCCTGGCGCAGCTGTCGGCGCGCGTCGATGAAGTGCATCTGGCGTGGGTGCCGCCGGCGACCGCCATGCTGGCGCGCCTGATGGTCGACGGCGCCCGCCTGCACGCCGTGCACCTCGACGAGGCGCAGCGCGCGGCGCTGCAAAAAAATGGCTTTGTCTTCGACGAGAGCCGCTTGCGCGCCGTGTTCTATGCCCGGCGCGGCGACAGCGAGGCGCGCGTGGCGCCCGAACGGCGCGCCATCGTCATCGGCGCGGGCGTGGCGGGCGCCGCGGCCTGCGAACGGCTGGCCGCGCGCGGCTGGAAGGTGACGCTGGTTGAACGCCACGCGCAGCCGGCCAGCGAGGCATCCGGCAACCTGGCCGGCATCTTCATGCCGCAACTGTCGAAGGACGACAATATCGCCACGCGCCTGGTGCGCGCCGCGTATCTGTATTCGCTGCGCCATTGGCAGCGCCTGGGCGGCATCGGCGCCGCCTTCGATGGCGCGCAGTGCGGCGTGCTGCAGCTGGCGCGCGACGGCGCGCATGCGCAGGTGCAGCGGCAGATCGCCGCCAGCGGCCTGTATCCGCCCGATTTTGCCCGCTGGCTGGAAGCGCCCGAGGCGACAGCCATGCTGGGCTGCCCCGCGCCCGATGGCGCCTGGTGGTTCGCGCAAGGCGGCTGGGCGCGCCCAGCCTCCGTCTGCGCGGCCATGCTCGACGCCTGCGGCACTTTGCTGACGCGGCGCTTTGCCAGCAGTGTGCTGCGCCTGGAACGCCAGGACGGCGAGTGGCTGGTGCGCGATGCGCAGGGCGGCTTGATCGCGGCGGCGTCCACCGTCATCCTGGCCGCCGGCACGGGCGCGCTGCAGTTCGAGCAGGCGGCCGGCCTGCCGCTCGACGCCGTGCGCGGCCAGGTCACGCACCTGGCCGAAGGCAGCTTGCCCGTGCCGCCATTCGTCGTCTGCCGCGAAGCCTACATGACGCCGGCGCATGGCGGCATCGTCTGCGTGGGCGCCAGCTACGACGCGGATGCCGACGCCAGCGTGCGCGCATCGAGCCAGCACGAGAACATCCACAAGAGCGCCGATATCCTCGGCGTGCCTCCGTTCGACGCGCCGCTGGCCGGACGCACGGGTTTTCGCTGCGTGGCGCCGGACCGCCTGCCGCTGGCGGGCGCCGTGCCCGACCCCGGCGTGCCGGGCCGCTGCGAGCGCCTGCGCGACGTGCCGCGCTGGCCCGGCCTGTTTGGCTTGCTCGGCTATGCCTCGCGCGGCCTGATCTGGGCGCCGCTGGCGGCCGAACTGCTGGCCTGCCAGCTGGAGGGCGAGCCGCTGCCGCTGGAGCGCCAGCTGGCCGAGGCGCTCGATCCCGCCCGTTTCCTGCTGCGCGAGCGTCGCCGGGCTTCCTGATTGCCCCCCGGAAGCAAGTTCCGGGGGCGGAACCTCAGGGTCCGACCCCGGTGCCTGCTCTTGGATACGCCGTCAAGAGATGGCGCCAACGCGTGTGAGGGGCTGCCCCCATATACGTTTTTCATCTTTCCAAACTCTTTTTAATTTGTTTTCCGAACAACATAAGTTCGCTACAGTGGACTCGTGCTTGTTTTTTGACGACGGAATAAAGAGGTGGACAGATGGCAGCGACAGAACTGGTATTCGACCCGCGCGCCGCGCACGGCGAGGCGGCGTTCGACGAAGTGCTCAATCTCGCGCGCACCCAGGCGCAGGCGCAAGGCTTGCCGTATGCGGGCATCGTCAGCGCGCAGGATGCGTGGCAGCTGGTGCAGGCCGGCAAGGCCGTGCTGGTCGACGTGCGCACGAATGAAGAGCGCACCTTCGTCGGCTACGTGCCCGACTCGCTGCACGTGGCATGGGCCACCGGCACGGCCATGAACCGCAACCCCCGCTTCACGCGCGAACTGGAAGCGAAGGCGGGCGGCAAGGACGCCGTGGTGGTGCTGCTGTGCCGCAGCGGCAAGCGTTCGGCCCTTGCCGCCGAAGCGGCCGCGAAGGCCGGTTTCACGCACGTGTTCAATATCGCGCAAGGCTTCGAGGGAGACCTCGACGGACAACAGCAGCGCGGCCACAGTGGCGGCTGGCGCTGGCACTCCCTGCCCTGGATCCAGGACTAATTCACCTCTCAGGACCACCATGAACCAGCGTGCCTTGCCTCCCGTTCCCCTCGCCGCGCAGCCGCAATGGGAGCTGCGCCAGATCGTCGATGAATTGCGCGCCGTGCGCGAGCAGTGGCGCGAAGGGCTGTTGCGCCACCAGGAGTGCGGCGCGCGCGAATTCCCGTCGCGCCAGCATTTGCGCGACATCGTCGATGCCCTGTGCGCGGCGCTGTTCCCCATGCGCCTGGGGCCACTCGACCTGCAGCAGGAGAGCGAGGATTTCTTTGTCGGCCACACGCTCGACACGACCCTGACCGGCCTGCACGAACAGGTGCGGCGCGAACTCAGTTACCACGCGCGCCAGCATGGCTTGCAGCAGACGGTACCCATCGAACAGCAGGCGCTGGCCATCGTGCAGCGCTTCGCCCGCGCGCTGCCGCGCATCCGCGCCCAGCTCGACACGGACGTGGCCGCCGCCTTCCATGGCGACCCGGCCGCGCACAGCGTCGATGAAGTGCTGCTGTGCTATCCGGGCATCCTGGCCATCATCCATTACCGGCTGGCGCACACCCTGTATGCGCTGGGCGCGCCGCTGGTGGCGCGCATCATCGCCGAGGTGGCCCATTCGCAGACGGGCATCGACATCCATCCGGGCGCCGTCATCGGCAGCAGCTTTTTCATCGACCATGGCACGGGCGTGGTGATCGGCGAGACGGCCATCATCGGCGAACGCGTGCGCATCTACCAGGCCGTCACCCTGGGCGCCAAGCGCTTTCCCGCCGGCGCCGACGGCGTGCTGAAAAAGGGACTGGCGCGCCACCCCATCGTGCAGGACGACGTGGTCATTTACGCCGGCGCCACGATACTCGGGCGGGTGACCATCGGCCAGGGTTCTGTCATCGGCGGCAATGTCTGGCTGACCCGTAACGTGGCGCCCGGCAGCAACGTCACGCAAGCCCACAACCAGCAGGAAGCGGGCGAGGTATCGCTGCCCGCCGCCGCACTTGCACCGCACTCCGCCTTTGCCCACCACCCATGAGGACAGCATGTTGATCAAACAGTTTGGACTGGCCGTGCGCCAGTTGCGCGAAGGGCATGGCTGGTCGCAGGAGCGGCTGGCCGAAGCGGCCGACTTGAACCGTTCCTTCATCGGCGAAATCGAACGGGGCGCGGCCACGCCGTCGCTGCTGACGGTGGAAAAGCTGGCCGGCGCGCTGGGCATCGGCCTGGCGGGCTTGATGGCGCGCTGCGAACCGGAATTGGTCGATTAAGGCGGGTCGATTAAGCGCTGCATTGGTGGCGATAGCATGTTGAGTAAACGAGAGGGGCGTCCGATACTTTATTTGTTTTTCAGATAAGCATATTCACTTTTCTCATTAGGAGTAGTTGATGGCCGAAGCAACCCCCGATAGCCAGTTTGCGCTGGGCGACAACGCCGCGCGCCAGCTGGCCAATGCCAGCAAGAGCGTCCCCCAGCTGTCCACCATCACGCCGCGCTGGCTCGTGCACCTGCTGCAATGGCTGCCCGTGGAAGCGGGTATCTACCGCCTGAACCGCGTGAAAAATCCGAAGGACGTGCGCGTGGCGTGTTCGCAGCGCGACGAGTCGGAACTGCCGCAAACCTTCGTCGACTACGATGACCAGCCGCGCGAGTATTTCCTCAATGCCGTCAGCACGGTGCTCGACGTGCACACGCGCGTGTCGGACCTGTACAGCAGCCCGCACGACCAGATCAAGGAGCAGCTGCGCCTGACCATCGAAACGATCAAGGAGCGCCAGGAAAGCGAATTGATCAACAATCCCGATTACGGCCTGCTGGCCAGCGTGCACGATGACCAGCGCATCTTTACCCTGACGGGCGCGCCCACGCCGGACGACCTCGATGAACTGCTGACGAAAGTGTGGAAGGAGCCCGGCTTCTTCCTCGCCCATCCGCTGGCGATTGCCGCCTTCGGCCGCGAATGCACGCGCCGCGGCGTGCCGCCGCCGACCGTCAGCCTGTTCGGCTCGCAGTTCCTCACGTGGCGCGGCGTGCCGCTGGTGCCGTCCGACAAACTGCCGATCGAAGACGGCAAGACCAAGATTATCTTGCTGCGCGCGGGCGAGCAGCGCCAGGGCGTGATCGGCCTGTTCCAGCCCGGCCTGGCGGGCGAGCAAAGCCCGGGCCTGTCCGTGCGCTTCATGGGCATCAACCGCCATGCGATTTCGTCTTACCTGATTTCGCTGTATTGCTCGCTGGCCGTATTGACGGACGATGCGCTGGCCGTGCTGGAAGACGTGGAGATCGGTAAATACCATGACTACCCAGACACCTACAAGTGATGGTGCGGCGGCCCTGGCGCCGTCTTCGCCGCCTGCATCGCTGTTGCCCGACGAAGCGACGCTGAATCGCCTGGCGGGCGAGTTTTTCGCACGCCTGCCGGGGCTCGCGCCTGCAGTGGATAAATCGCCCAGTCTCGGCGGTTCCGGCAGCGTGCTCGATGCGGCGCCCCGCTATGCGAACCGTCCGCCGCCGCAACCCGGTCCTGCGTTCGCCGCCATCGCGCCCGGCGTGGCGACGGCGCAGGTGCCGCCCGTGACGCCTCCGCTGGAGTCGCCGATTGCGCCGGCGCCGGCCTCCGTGCCGACGCCGCGCCTGTCGGCGATCAACGCGCCCGGTGCGCCATCGCCGTATTATTTCATCGGTGGCGCGCACGGCTATCCCGCGTCGGGCCATGGTCTCGACGGCCTGGCGCGGCAGGGACGGGGACAGCACGATGCGGACGACTTGCGTGGCCTGTTTGCCACGCCGCAGCGTGCACCTGCGCGCCAGCTGCCTGTCCCGCCGTCAAACAGCCAGCCCGAGTTCTATTTCCAGACCGTGCTGCCCGCGCAGCCGGCGGGGGCGACACCGGGTGAACACCAGGCGCCGGCGCCGTTCGACGTGCATGCCGTGCGGCGCGACTTTCCCGTGCTGGCCGAACGGGTCAACGGCAAGCCGCTGGCCTGGTTCGACAATGCGGCCACCACGCACAAGCCGCAGTCGGTGATCGACCGCATCGCGTACTTCTATGCGCACGAGAACTCGAACATCCACCGCGCCGCGCACGCGCTGGCGGCGCGCGCCAGCGATGCGTACGAGGCGGCGCGCGCCAAGGTCGCCGGTTTCCTCGGCGCCGCCTCGGCCAATGAAATCATCTTCGTGCGCGGCGCCACGGAAGGCATCAACCTGGTCGCCAATACCTTTGGCCGCAAGTACATCGGCAGCGGCGACGAGATCATCGTTTCGCAGCTCGAACACCACGCCAACATCGTGCCGTGGCAGCAGCTGGCGGCGGAGAAGGGCGCGACATTGCGCGTGATTCCCGTCGACGACAGCGGGCAGATCATCCTCGATGAATTCCGCAAACTGCTCAACGGGCGGACCAAACTGGTGTCCGTGACGCAGGTGTCGAATGCGCTGGGGACGGTGACGCCCGTGGCGCAGATCATCGCGCTGGCGCATGCGGCCGGCGTGCGCGTGCTGGTCGACGGCGCGCAGGCCGTGTCGCACCTGCGCGTGGACGTGCAGGCGCTGGGCGCCGATTTCTATGTGTTTTCGGGGCACAAGGTGTTTGCTCCGACGGGCATCGGCGCCGTGTATGGCAAGGCCGATTTGCTCGAGCAGCTGCCGCCATGGCAGGGCGGCGGCAACATGATCGCCGACGTCACGTTCGAGCGCACCGTCTACCAGGGCGTGCCGAACCGTTTCGAGGCGGGCACGGGCAACATCGCCGACGCCGTGGGCCTGGGCGCGGCCATCGATTACGTGCAGCGCATCGGCCTGGAAAACATCGCCGCCTACGAGCACGCGCTGCTCGACTACGCGACGCATCGCTTGCAGGCGATCGCCGGCGTGCGCCTGATCGGCACGGCGCTGGACAAGGCCAGCGTGGCCTCGTTCGTGCTGGCCGGCTACGAGCCGGCCGAAGTGGGGCGCGCCCTGAACGACGAGGGCATCGCCGTGCGTTCGGGCCACCATTGCGCCCAGCCGATCCTGCGCCGCTTCGGCGTGGAAGCGACCGTGCGGCCTTCGTTCGCGTTCTACAACACGTACGAGGAGATCGACCGCATGGTTGCGGTGGTGCGCCGCCTGGCGGGCGCGCGCCGCTGAGACAGCCCTGCTGCTGGCTGAAAGCCGCCCCGTGCGCCACGCGGGGCGGCTTTGTTGCGTCAGATCACAGACTTCTGCGCTATGCTGGAGCGCTGCCCGGCACGAACGGTATAATTTGCTTGTGGCAACATTTGAGCCGCGGCGCGGTGCCGCTGGCGCCCAAGGAGATATCCGGTGGAAGATCAACACAGCTCGCCCGAGCTTTTCCTGTTCCTGGCGTCGACCGTGCACGACATGAAAAACTCGATCAGCGTGGTCAGCGGCACCCTGGAATCGCTGCTGGCGGCCGAGCAGGCGAAAGACGTCCCGCAGGCCGACCCCGCCTACCTGCAGATGGCGCAGATGCTGTACCAGACCAAGCGCCTGAACGATAACCTGATCCAGCTGCTGGCCCTGTACAAGGAAGTGGGCAAGCCCGGCTACCCGTTCGACGTGCAGCCGCAGCTGGTCAGCCAGGTCATCGACCAGGTGGTGGACCAGGAAAAGATCCTGCTGCTGTCGAAGGGCATCCGCCTGGAGACGCAATGCCCGCCGGAGCTGATCTGGACACTCGATGAAGACCTCGTCATCGGCGTGCTCGCGCATGCGATCAACAACGCCATCCGCTACACGCGGGACACGATCCGCCTGTCCGTGCGGGAGCACGGCGATTTGCTGGAATTGCGCGTGGAAGACAATGGCGACGGCTATTCGCAGGCGCTGCTCGAGGCGGGCAGCGCGGCCATGGACGGCATGGCGGCCGGCGTGAATTTCTCCACCAACAGCACGGGCCTGGGCCTGTATTTTTCCAGCGAAGTGGCGAAGATGCACAAGCACCGGGGCAGCAGCGGCAGCATCGCGCTGGAAAATGGCGGCGCCCTGGGCGGCGGCTGCTTCATCCTGCGCCTGCCCTGAACGAGGACGCCATGACGACAGACAGCCACGCCACCGCCGCCGAAGCGGGCAGCACCGACTGGGCCGACAAGCATTACCTGCTGGTCGACGACTTCATCGGCATCCGCATCCTGCTGCGCGAATCGCTGCGCAACCTGGGCGCGCGCCATATCGACCAGGCGGCCAGCGGCGGCGAAGCCATGAAACTGCTGGCCAAGACGCGCTACGACGTGGTGCTGTGCGATTACAACCTCGGCGAAGGCAAGAACGGCCAGCAGGTGCTGGAAGAGACGCGCGTGCGCAACCTGACGGCGCCATCGAGCGTGTGGCTGATGGTGTCGGCCGAGAAAAGCGTGGAATCGGTGATGGGCGCGGCCGAGCACCAGCCCGACGCCTACCTGATCAAGCCCATCACGGAAGGCGTGCTGCTGACGCGCCTGAACCGCGTCTGGCACAAGAAGCAGGTATTCCGCGAAATCGACCAGGCGTGCATGGAAAAGGATTATCTGCGCGCGGCCAAATTGTGCGATGCGCAGATCGAGGTCAACAAGCTGCACGAGCTGGAACTGCTGCGCATGAAGGCCTCCCTGCTGCTGAAAAGCGGCGAACCGGAAAAAGCCCGCGCCGTGTATGAAAAAGTGCTGGCCGACCGCGATTACAGCTGGGCCAGGGCGGGACTGGGCAAGATTCGCATGAATAACGGCGAACACGAGGCGGCGCGGCAGATCTTCCAGGGCGTGATCGTTGAAAACAAGTACTACATCGACGCCTACGACCAGATGGCCGTCGCCTACCAGCTGATGGGCCAGCACGAGGAAGCGTGCGGCGTGCTGGAAAAAGCGGCGCGCCTGTCGCCCAACTCCGTGCCGCGCCAGCGCAACCTGGGACTGGCGGCGCTAAAAATCGGCAATGTCGGCATGGCGGAAAAGGCCTTCCGCAAGTGCATTTCCATCGGCGAGTTTTCCGTCATGAAGACGCCGGATGCCTACCTGGGCCTGGCGCGCGTATGCGGCCTCAAAAAGGATGCCAAGGAGGCGCTGCAGTGGCTGCTGCTGGCGCAGCGCGAATTTTCTCCCGAGCAGATCGGCTTGCGCGCCAAGATCACGGAAGGCATGGTGCACCACGAAACGGGCGATTACCGGCGCGCGCGCAAGTGCGGCGACGAGCTGGAAGCCATGCTGGCCGAGGATCCGGCGCGGCCCGAGAAAAGCATCTGCATGGAGCTGGCGACCCTGCTGTTCGCCGTCGGCGTCAAGGATGCGCCGGCCGGCCTGCTGTGCTACGTGGTGAAAAACAACCACGACAATCAGGTGGTGCAGGACGAGGTGCAGAAAATCTTCGACAAGGCGAAGATGGGCGACGAAGGCACGAGCATGATCATCGCGTCGCGCAAGGAAGCGTCGGACCTGATGAACAAGGGCGTGTTGCTGTGGAAGACGGACAAGCTCAACGAAGCGGTCAGCTGGATGCGCGCGGCGCGCGAAAAACTGCCGAACAATCTGCGCATCCTGTTCAATTCGGCGCAAATCATCGTTTCTTTCCTGCAGCAGCGCGGCTACCAGGCGGAGCTGGCGGCCGAGGCCATGGAGGTGTTGTTGTATGTAGACAAAATTGCACCAGGGCAGCAGCGTTTCGCGCAATTGATGGAGCAACTGGTGCAGCTGACGCCGCCGCCCGCGCCGGAAGCGGAACTCGTGGCCCTGGAAAAAGCGCCGCCGGCAGCCGAAAATCCCGGAAAATCCGTGCGCGAGCGCGCCGGATGATAAACTAGGGGCCAGCGTGGGCTTGCCCGTGCTTGAGTTGCTTTACAACAATAAGGAAGAAACTATGCGTGATGTGGTCAATGAAGTGTACAAAAAAATGAAAGTCGGCAGCATTGCCTGGGTACGCCCGGTCGCCGCCAAGGGAGACACGCTGGAAACATTCCAGTCTTCGTACGAGCACGCCAAGGCGCTGGCGGACGAAGGCCTGATCACGATCGGTGACGTAAAACGCCAGGCCGACAATATGATCGAGGCGATCCGCATTCATCGTATCGCCTGATCATATCGCTGCTTGAGGTCTTGAAGCGCTAGGACTTGCCTGGCGCTTTGGCCTTGGGCGCCGCGCGTTTCGCCGGCGCCTTGCGTGGCGCCGCCTTGGCCTTGGCTACCGCGCCGGTCTCGGCAGGCTTGGCCGGCTTGCCCGCTGCCGGCCTGGCCTTGGCCGCGCTGCCTGCACTGGCCGCCGCACTGGCCGTATCGGGCGACATTGCCGTCGATACCGCCTGTTTGAACTGATCTTGTAACAAATTCCACCAAGCACTCGGATTGGCCAGCTGGGCTGCCGCATGGGCATTCGCCTCGCTGGGCGCGCTGGCCGCTGGTGCGGGCGCCGGCTCAGGCGCTGGTGCGGGGGCCGGTGCGGGCGCTTTCGGCGCCGCCGCTGCGGGCGTCGGCTGCTGGAAAAATGCGGACGCGTACGGCACGGATTCGAACAGCGAGGTGTCGCTGGCGCCAGGCTGGGTGATGGCGGCGGCCAGCGAGGCGCCCATCGACTTCAGGGTGGCGATGGTGCCGCGCTGCACTTCCAGCGCCTGAATACTGCCGCGCAGCATGCTGGTGTTCAGGTTTAGCCAGGCTTCGACGGCTTTCAAGTCGTTGATTTTCTTGTCCAGCTCTTCCACCGACATGGTCGGTGCCGTGATGCCAGGCACGCCCATGCCAGGCACGCTCATGCTGCCCCACAGGTTTTTGACGAAGTCGAGCGTATCGGTCACAACTGCTGCGCCCGGAATCTGGGGCATTTGCGGGTTTGCCATGCGAAATCTCCTGTTGGATGGATAGTCCTAGCGTAGCAGATATCAGCTTGCAACTGACGCAAAGTCGCCAACATTTTCTTACATAAAACATCAGGAGTTGAGCACAGGCAAGGGGCAGTGGCGGGGCGAAAGCGTTACACTACGGCTTATGATGCCAGCTTCCTTCTTCTCACCGCCGCGCCGCCGCACCGTCGTCTTTGTCGCGATCATCGGCGCACTGCATTACGTGGCGCTGGAGTGGCTCACGTCGCATGCCGGCACGGTGCCTGCGGGACAGGACAAGGCGCATGTGGTCAGCATGGCATTGATTGCCGAAGCGCCCAAGCCCTTGCCGGTGACGCCGCCGCCACCGCCGACACCCAAGCCCGTGCCCAAGCCGCGGCCGCCACCGCCGCCGCCGCCGACCGAGTTGCCGTCGAGCGAGACGGCCCAGCTGACGGCGCCGCCCAGCGACGTGCCGGAAGTCCCCGCCGCTCCCGCTCCCGCGGCGGCAGGCGCGCCGGCCATCACGGCGCCCGCGCCAGCCGAAGC